>NZ_JBFAJJ010000050.1:0-1009 GCF_040655155.1 Streptomyces sp. NPDC050508 | reverse complement strand
CTAGTGCTGTGACCGCATCGGTTGGCCGGGTTGGTGGTCGTGGCGGTTGGATGTGCGGTGACGTCCGATCCGATCGCTGGAGGTGCGGTGGCCGAGCCTGTGCGTGTGCGCAGACTGACCGACCAGGAGGGGCAGAAGCTGCAGCAGATCGTGCGCCGCGGCAGCACCAGCACGGTGCGCTACCGGCGCGCGATGATGCTGCTGGCCTCGGCCGGCGGGAACCGGGTGCCGGTGATCGCCCAACTCGTGGCGGCCGACGAGGACACCGTCCGGGATGTGATCCACCGCTTCAACGAGATCGGCCTGGCCTGCCTGGACCCTCAATGGGCGGGAGGCCGTCCCCGCCAACTCAGCGATGACGACGAGGACTTCGTCATCGCGACGGCCACCACCCGCCCGGTCAAGCTCGGCCAGCCCTTCACCCGCTGGTCACTGCGCAAGCTCGTCGCCTACCTGCGCAAAGTCCACGGCCGGGTGATCCGCATCGGCCGCGAGGCATTACGGTGCCTGCTCGCCCGCCGCGGCATCACCTTCCAGCGCACCAAGACCTGGAAGGAGTCCCCGGACCCCGAGCGCGACCCCAAGCTCGACCGCATCGAGCACGTCCTGGACCGCTTCCCGGACCGGGTCTTCGCCTTCGACGAGTTCGGCCCGCTCGGGATCCGGCCCACCGGCGGCAACTGCTGGGCCGAACAGACCCGGCCCGACCGGCTGCCGGCCACCTACCACCGCACCCACGGAGTCCGGTATTTCCACGGCTGCTACTCGGTCGGCGACGACACGTTATGGGGCGTGAACCGCCGCAAGAAGGGCGCCATGAACACATTGGCCGCGCTGAAATCGATCCGCGCTGCCCGCCCGGACGGCGCCCCGATCTACGTGATCATGGACAACCTGTCCGCCCACAAGGGCACCGACATCCGCCGCTGGGCGAAGAAGAACAAGGTCGAGCTGTGCTTCACCCCGACCTACGCCTCCTGGGCAAACCCCATCGAGGCCCACTTCGGCC
>NZ_JBFAJJ010000049.1:0-1136 GCF_040655155.1 Streptomyces sp. NPDC050508 | reverse complement strand
GCTAGTGTCCTGAGTCGTTAGTTCGCTTGCGGTTGTAGGGTGGGTTGATGCCTGGCCCGAAGCCGTTGCCGCTGGAGTTGTCCGATCACGAACGCCGGGTGCTGCGGGGCTGGTTGCGCAAGCAGACCGCCTCTCAGGCCCTGGTAATGCGGTCGAGGATCGTGCTGGCGTGCGCGGAGGGCCTGCCGAACGCGCAGGTCGCGGATGACCTGGGTGTCTCGCGGGAGACGGTGCGTAAGTGGCGGTCCCGGTTCGCCGCGGACCGGCTGGAAGGTCTGGTGGACCGGCCGCGTCCGGGAGCCCCGCGGAAGATCACGGACGAGCAGGTCGAAGCCCTGGTCGCCACGACGCTCGGCCAGGCGCCACCGACGGGTGATTCGCACTGGTCGACGCGCTCGATGGCCGGGGCAGCGGGCATGTCGCAGTCGGCCGTCTCGCGGATCTGGCGGGCGTTCGGCCTCAAGCCGCACATCGTGGAGACGTGGAAGCTGTCGACCGACCCGCAGTTCGTGACCAAGGTCCGTGACGTGGTGGGCATTTACCTGTCTCCGCCGGAGAACGCCCTGGTCCTCGCGGTGGACGAGAAGTCGCAGATACAGGCCCTGGACCGAACTCAACCGGTGCTGCCGATGGCACCGACCACGCCGGCGAAGATGACCCACGACTACGTCCGGCACGGCACGACCAGCCTGTTCGCCGCCCTGGACATCGCCTCCGGCTCGGTCATCGCCCAGCACTACCGCCGCCACCGCCACCAGGAGTTCCTCCGCTTCCTGAAGGTCATCGACGCCGCCGTCCCCAAGAACCTCGAACTCCACCTGATCCTGGACAACTACGCCACCCACAAGACCGAGCCGGTCAAGAAGTGGCTGCTCCGACACCCCCGCTTCCACCTGCACTTCACCCCCACCTCGGCGTCCTGGCTCAACCTCGTCGAACGCTGGTTCGCCGAGCTGACCTGCCGCAAACTCCGCCGCTCGGCACACCGCAGCGTCATCGAACTCGAACGCGACATCCGCGGCTGGATCAACGAGTGGAACAAGAACCCCAAGCCGTTCGTCTGGACGAAGACCGCCGACGACATACTCGACACCCTCGCCGCATACTGCACACGAATTAACGACTCAGGACACTAG
>NZ_JBFAJJ010000048.1:0-1300 GCF_040655155.1 Streptomyces sp. NPDC050508 | reverse complement strand
AACCCCAAGCCGTTCGTCTGGACGAAGACCGCCGACGACATACTCGACACCCTCGCCGCATACTGCACACGAATTAACGACTCAGGACACTAGGTCAGGACCGGCGGACGTCATGAGACCCTCAGTGAGCCGAGCCGCCCGGTTCCACAGGCCGGGTAGTTGTACAGGAACAGCCGCTCCAGTTCACCGGGGGAGACCTCTCGTCGACGGCGTGGATCCCGGCCTCCGGCTCACTCAGGCCGATCAGCAGGATCTCCGCGTGCGGATACAGCGATGCGAGGGTGTCGCACAGCGGGATGGGCTCGCCTTGGCCGGCGTACCGCATCTCCTGGCCCGGATAGGCGACCACCATCGCCTCGGCTATCGCCGTGTACGCCGGGCCGGCACGCATCCACCCCTGCTCGATCCGCTTCAACACGTCGATCCAACAGGGAAGACGGAACATCCGTCGAGCGGCCATCCACAGGTCTTGACAATTACTCCTCACACGAGCCCCGGAGAGATCCGGGGCTTCGTCGTGTCGCAAGTGTGCCGGCCTCTCGCGACGCTACTGGCCCCGCTCCGCGGGAACTGCCGGCAGTCCTGCGGCTCCGGTCAAGGTGGCGGGCTCCAGGAGTCCCGCCACTACAGCCTGGATGATGACGTCGTTGGCTATCCGCTCGCTCCCCACCCCGGCGATGTAGAGCCGGAAAGGCACGACCGGCGGAACTCTGCCTCGCCCACGCCTCGGTCGTACTCGTTGAACAAGTCGTAGTTGGCGATCAGCAGTTTGATACGAAGCTGCCTGGTCTCGCCAAGCACATCACGTGCTAGAAGGTTGACCAGACCACGCTCGCCCTGCACACGCCGAGGATCTCTGATCTCATTTGGCTTCGGTACAGGTACTCGCCCTTGCCCTTGCAGGAAGCTGACCAGGTCATCGAACGCGAGCTTCGACACGCGAGGCGTGAGAGCCATCTGAATGTTCCTCAGTCGCGCCGTCTTCCGTGCTTCCTGCCCGTTCACCGTGGCGACTCGGACCATCAACATGGCGCCGATGAAGTACGCGGCGAAGGCTGCGGACGCCAGCAATGCGCCGGGGCCCATTAAGCCGCCGAGGCGGTACAACGACGCCCACACCCCATGCGCTTGCTCCCGCGTCGGGACCCGATCCTCCACGATCAGCCAGAGCGTCAAGAGCCAGATGCACCCCGCCGCCAGTGGTGGGGGCCTCCCCCTGAGTGGTGGACACGCTGATACTGGATCTGCTTGATCCGGAGGAAGCGAGAAGACCGCCGATGGCGATGAAGGACTACTCGGA
>NZ_JBFAJJ010000047.1:0-1349 GCF_040655155.1 Streptomyces sp. NPDC050508 | reverse complement strand
ACGGGCCTTCCCCCGTGAAGGTGGGCACGCGGTTATTGATCACGCGGCGAGCGTGAGTTTAGCGGTGTGGTGTCGGCGTTCGTATTCGTTGGGGCTGAGGTGGCCGTTGGCGGAGTGCCGGCGGCGGGTGTTGTAGCGGGTCAGCCAGGCGAAGACGGTCCTGCGGCAGGTGGCGGCGTCACCGTAGTCGTGGGCGCCCTGGAGGGTCTCGCGTTTCAGCGAAGCGTGGAAGCTTTCGCAGGCCGCGTTGTCGGCGCTGGTGCCGACCGCGCCCATCGACCGGGTGATCCCGAGCTGGTTGCAGAGGCCGGCGAAGGCCCGGGATCCGTACTGGGCCCCGTGGTCGGAGTGGAACACGGCGCCCTCCAGACTGCCGCGGGTCGAGGCTGCCATCCGCAGCGCGTCGGCGACCAGGTCGGTGCGCATGTGGTCGGCGATGGACCAGCCGACGACCTTGCGGCTGAAGCAGTCCAGCACGGTCGCGAGATAGAGGAACTCCCCGCCTGCGAGCGGGAGATACGTGATGTCGCCCATGTATTTCAGGCCGGGTTCGGTGGCGGTGAAGTCCCGCTGGAACAGGTCCGCAACCGGTGAGACTGCCGGGTCCGGGATCGTGGTGCGCACGCGTCTGCGCAGGCGGATGCCGGTGATGGAGAACGTCCGCATGATCCGGGCGACCCGTTTTTCGTTGACCAGCCGCCCTTTCCCGCGGAGTTCGGCGGTCACGCGCGGGGAGCCGTAGGCGCCGCCGGACTCGCTGTGGACCTCGCGGATCTCCTCGGCCAGGACCCGGTCCTGGTGCTGCCGGGCGGCACGGGCCTCGGCGCCCGCGAGCCACTTGTAGTAGCTGGACCGGTTCACGTCCAGGACCTGGCAGAGCCGCTTCACCTCGTAGGTGTCCCGGTGGTCGTCAACGAACTGGAAGCGGCTGATCACCAGTTCGTCTCTCCGGCGAAATACTTGGCCGCCTTGCGGAGGATGTCCCGCTCGGTGGCGAGCTTGCGCTCATTCGCCTCGAGCTCGGCCACCCTCGCCTCCAGCTGCCGGACCCGCTCGTCCGGATCAGCGGACGGCACCGCCTCCCGGGGCTGGGCGGCCGGCTTCGCAGCCGCGGCGGTGACGCCACGGCGTTCACGGTCCCGCAGCACCCACTCACGCAAAGTCGCCCGGTTGACGCCCAGGTCGGCGGCGATGCTCTTGTAGGTCGCCCCGGGCGTGGACTCGTACAGGGCCACGGCATCGGCCTTGAACTCGTCCGAGTAGTCCTTCATCGCCATCGGCGGTCTTCTCGCTTCCTCCGGATCAAGCAGATCCAGTATCAGCGTGTCCACCACTCAGGGGGAGGCCCC
>NZ_JBFAJJ010000046.1:0-1466 GCF_040655155.1 Streptomyces sp. NPDC050508 | reverse complement strand
GACACGGCAGCTGTAGATCCAGTGTCTGTGCTGGTCAGGTGTTGCCGGGGCGGGTGCGGGCATGAGTACGGCCACCGTGATCATGAACGTTTGTGACGACGTATCAAGACGCGGTGGCCGTGGAAGCAACGATAGCCGAGCAGGCGTGGGGCGAGGCGTTCGGGAGGGCGATGCGGGCGGTCGCGGGCTGCTTCGCGCGACGTGAAGCCCGGGCGACGGCGGCGGAGTTGGTCGCGGGGCTGTTGCTGGAGGTGGACACGCGGAACTGCTGGACGCTCGCGCAGGTTCTGGGACATCCGGGCCCGCACCGGCTGCAGCACCTGCTCTCGCGCGCCCGCTTCGACCATGAGCGGGCCCGGCAGGAGATCGCCTGCCTCGTGATCGATGAACTCGCCGGTCAGAGCGTGGTGTTGGTGGCGGACGAGACGGGGGATGCGAAGTCGTCCACGGACTGCGTGGGCGCCGGCCGGCAATACTCCGGTGCAATCGGCGGTGTCGGACTGTGCCAGGTGGCGGTGCACCTGGCGGCGGTCACCGCGACGACGAAGGTGATCATCAATCGGGCCCTGTATCTCCCGGCGGACTGGGCTGCGGACGAGGAACGCCGTGAGGTCGCCGGAGTGCCGGAGGAGATCGCCTTCGCGACGAAGCCGCAGCAGGCGCTGGCCATGGTCACCGACGCGTTCGCCGCCGGGCTGAAGGCCCGCTGGTTCGCGGGCGACGAGGTGTACTGCGGGCGCGAACTACGCCGGGGCGTACGGGCGCTGGGGCTCGGCTACACCGTTGGCATCGCCGCCACCTACCAGGTCATCGACGGGACCGGACGCCGGTGGGAGGCCCGCAAAATGATCAACAAGGTGCGGCCCGGGCAGTGGATGCGCCGGCAGACCGGACACGGCGCCAAGGCCACCCGCGAATACGACTGGGCCTGGCTCGATGTCCGCCCCGACGACGCTCCCGACGAGAACCGGAACGAGAAGGAAGCCGGGACGAGTGTGCTGGTCGCGCGGCGGCACCGCTACACCGGTGAGGTGTCCTACTTCCGCTGCTGGGCACCCGGCGACGTCTCGCTCGGCACGCTGGTGGAAGTGATCTGTCGCAGGTGGCGGATCGAGGAGACCTTCCAACTCGCCAAGGGCTTCACGGGACTCGACCAGGGGCAGGTGACCTGCTGGAACTCCTGGATGCGCTGGTCGCTGTTCTCCCTGATCGCCGCCGCCGTCCTTGCCCTCACGGCCACCGCCGTCCACGACGCTGCCGAGGACGAGCCGGCGCTCGTCCCGCTGAGCTGCCCCGAGCTCATCCGGCTCCTGCGAGCCCTCGTGCTGCCGCCACCCGTCCGCGACCGCGAGCACGTCCTGCACTGGACCGCCTGGCGGCGCCATCACCAAGCCGTCGCGACCGCCTGCCACCAGCAACGACACCACCGTCACGACCAACCGTGATCAAGAACTACAGCTGCCGTG
>NZ_JBFAJJ010000044.1:0-1886 GCF_040655155.1 Streptomyces sp. NPDC050508 | reverse complement strand
GTGACCATGGCAATGGGGTTGTTCGTGGTTTCAGAACCAACACAGTGGACGCGAGCAACTGAGGACAAGCCCTCGGCCTATTAGTACCGGTCACCTCCAGCGGTTACCCGCCTTCCAGATCCGGCCTATCAACCCAGTCGTCTACTGGGAGCCTTAACCCCTCAAGGGGGTGGGAACACTCATCTCGAAGCAGGCTTCCCGCTTAGATGCTTTCAGCGGTTATCCCTCCCGAACGTAGCCAACCAGCCATGCCCTTGGCAGAACAACTGGCACACCAGAGGTTCGTCCGTCCCGGTCCTCTCGTACTAGGGACAGCCCTTCTCAATGTTCCTGCGCGCGCAGCGGATAGGGACCGAACTGTCTCACGACGTTCTAAACCCAGCTCGCGTACCGCTTTAATGGGCGAACAGCCCAACCCTTGGGACCGACTCCAGCCCCAGGATGCGACGAGCCGACATCGAGGTGCCAAACCATCCCGTCGATATGGACTCTTGGGGAAGATCAGCCTGTTATCCCCGGGGTACCTTTTATCCGTTGAGCGACGGCGCTTCCACAAGCCACCGCCGGATCACTAGTCCCGACTTTCGTCCCTGCTCGACCCGTCGGTCTCACAGTCAAGCTCCCTTGTGCACTTACACTCAACACCTGATTGCCAACCAGGCTGAGGGAACCTTTGGGCGCCTCCGTTACTCTTTAGGAGGCAACCGCCCCAGTTAAACTACCCATCAGACACTGTCCCTGATCCGGATCACGGACCCAGGTTAGACATCCAGCACGACCAGACTGGTATTTCAACGACGACTCCCCCTGAACTGGCGTCCAGAGTTCACAGTCTCCCAGCTATCCTACACAAGCCGAACCGAACACCAATATCAAACTGTAGTAAAGGTCCCGGGGTCTTTCCGTCCTGCTGCGCGAAACGAGCATCTTTACTCGTAGTGCAATTTCACCGGGCCTATGGTTGAGACAGTCGAGAAGTCGTTACGCCATTCGTGCAGGTCGGAACTTACCCGACAAGGAATTTCGCTACCTTAGGATGGTTATAGTTACCACCGCCGTTTACTGGCGCTTAAGTTCTCAGCTTCGCCACCCCGAAGAGTGACTAACCGGTCCCCTTAACGTTCCAGCACCGGGCAGGCGTCAGTCCGTATACATCGCCTTACGGCTTCGCACGGACCTGTGTTTTTAGTAAACAGTCGCTTCTCGCTGGTCTCTGCGGCCACCCCCAGCTCAGGAAGTAAATTCCTTCACCAGTGATGGCCCCCCTTCTCCCGAAGTTACGGGGGCATTTTGCCGAGTTCCTTAACCATAGTTCACCCGAACGCCTCGGTATTCTCTACCTGACCACCTGAGTCGGTTTAGGGTACGGGCCGCCATGAAACTCGCTAGAGGCTTTTCTCGACAGCATAGGATCATCCACTTCACCACAATCGGCTCGGCATCAGGTCTCAGACTATGTGTGATCCGGATTTGCCTAGACCACGTCCTACACCCTTACCCCGGGACAACCACCGCCCGGGATGGACTACCTTCCTGCGTCACCCCATCACTCACCTACTGCAGGTCTGGTCCGTCGGCTCCACCACTTTCCATTCCCCGAAGGGTCCGGAACGGCTTCACGGACTTAGCATCGCCTGGTTCAATGTTTGACGCTTCACAGCGGGTACCGGAATATCAACCGGTTATCCATCGACTACGCCTGTCGGCCTCGCCTTAGGTCCCGACTTACCCTGGGCAGATCAGCTTGACCCAGGAACCCTTAGTCAATCGGCGCACACGTTTCTCACGTGTGTATCGCTACTCATGCCTGCATTCTCACTCGTGAACCGTCCACCACTAGCTTCCGCTGCGGCTTCACCCGGCACACGACGCTCCCCTACCCATCC
>NZ_JBFAJJ010000043.1:0-6512 GCF_040655155.1 Streptomyces sp. NPDC050508 | reverse complement strand
CACAAACGTTCATGATCACGGTGGCCGTACTCATGCCCGCACCCGCCCCGGCAACACCTGACCAGCACAGACACTGGATCTACAGCTGCCGTGTCTGAGCCCGGAGCTCGTCCTCGTCAATCTCCTCAACCATGCCGAAATGCCCGTAGCCCGCGTTGTTGACTGCGATGTCCAGCGAACCGAAATGCGAGTGGGCACGCTGCACGGCCGCATGCACCGCGGCACGGTCGGTGACGTCGAGCCGGACCGGCAATACCGCATCCCCGTACCGCTCGACCAAAGGAGTCAGCCGGCCGTCGTCCCGAGCCGTCGCCACGACGTGATCGCCGCGTTCGAGCGCCGCCTCCGCCCACTCGCGGCCGAACCCCCTCGAACTGCCCGTGATGAACCACGTCTTCGCCATGATTGGTGCTCCCTATCGGTGGATCGCTTGCTGTTGCCACTCCATCGTGTTGCTGACCGAGACATTCCACCAGCGAGGGTCTCGCATAGGAGACATGCGGCTCCGGAATGTGTCAGGATGACGGCATGGCCGACTTCACCCTCACCGGCCTGCGCGTCATTCAGGCCGTAGTCGACACCGGATCGTTTACCGCCGCGGCCGACGCGCTCGGATACACGCAGTCAGCGGTGTCCCGTCAGGTGGCGGCGATGGAAGCCGCCGCGGGCGCACCGCTGTTCGTCCGGGGCGCCCGCGGGGTTGCTCCCTCCCCTGCGGGCACGATGCTCGCCCGCCGAGCTGCGACGGCCCTCAACGAGATCGATGCCGTCAGCACAGACCTCGCCGGGCTGCAGGACCACCTCACCGGACGAGTCGTCATCGCAGCGTTCCCCTCGGCCGCCGCCGTGCTCGTCCCCAGAGCCCTGGCCCGCCTCCGAAACGACCACCCGGGTCTGATCGTCGAGTTCGGCGAGGCATCCTCGCCCACGCAGCTTCGCCAACTCCGCGCTCACCGCCTCGACGTCGCAGTGATCGGTGTGGGGCCGGACCTGCCCGCCTACGATTTCGAGGGACTGCCCCGCGACCTGCTTCTGGACGGCCGTCTCCTGCTCGCCGTGCCCGCGAACCACCGGTTCGCCGGCCGTGGAACCATCCCGGTGACCGAGCTGAGGGACGAAGCCTGGATCGTCGGCAAGGGACTCCGCGACGACCCCCAGTTCGGCGCCTGGCCAACCCTCGACCACCCGCAGATCGCCTACGCCGCCCGCGAATGGCCCACTCGCCTGGGGTTTGTCGCCGCCGGTCTCGGCGTTGCCGTACTGCCCGAACTGGCCGCCGCGGCGGTCCCCACCGGCGTCCGCACCGTCCGCGTCGACGACCCTGCCTGGCTCGGCCGAGCCACTGTCGCCGTCACGGTCCGCAACCGCTCTCCCGAGGTGACGGCCACCGTGAAGGCGCTCCGCCACGAGGCCGCACAGCTTCGCGCGGTGCCATAACGCCGCACCCGGCAAGGCGTTCAAGGGTGCGACACGACCGCGCCGTCAACTAACACGCTCGACGTATTGCCCGGCGGCCAGCAGAATCATGGCCTCGATCACTGTGCTGGCCGGCGCGCCGCAGGGCCGGCTGCGCCGCGTTGAGAACGGGCGCCGGCCGGACTGGGCACCGTACCCAGCCGCGCACACCTGCGGTTCGCCGTGACAGCAGGGCGCAGAAGTCGGCTCAGGCACGCCGCCTGGCACGCGCCTATGAGCGGCGCACCACCGGTCTGCTGGTCGATGACGCTGTTCATGACGCGCCGCCTGGCCCGGCCACACCCTGCGCGAGCGTGAACCGGCCCGGCGCAGGCTCGGCCGGCCAGCCAGCCACGCGAGACCAGGCGTTTCGCCTTCGACCGCAGTGCCTCCACCCGCGCCGGCACCACATCCATGCCGAACCCTGCGGCCATATCCTGGCAGGTCAGGGGCCCTTGATGGAGCCGGAGGCGGTCCGGCTGGATCGGGATGTGACCACCCCTCGTAGGGCGGCATGGTCCGGGCGCGTCTGTGCCGAACGCAGGCCGCGCCACGTTCGACGGCCGCGGCGCGGTCCCGGTCGGTCAGGGCACGGCGATGGTGACGTGACCGGTCGGGCGCGTGCCGTCGTAGGCGTAGACGTGGACCTCGACCGAGGTGCCGGGCTTCGCCGGGACGAGGGAGAGCGCGACAACGCGGCCGGCGGCGTCCTTGGCGACCGTGCGCACCCGTACGGAGGCGGCGGGAGAGACGACGACCGTACGGCCGTGGGAGCAGTCGGTGGAGACGGAGACGACGCGGGGCGGCGGACCGCCGTCGTGCCGGGCGGTGCGGACGGGAAGCCGGGAGGCGGCCGGAGCGGCGGGCATGCCCCGGGTGGATCTGCTCAAAGACACCCTGCCGATCCCCTCGGCGCCGCTCCAGAACGTGATCCCGCACAGCTTCAGCGGGGGCGCGCCACTGCGGATGTCCGGCCCGGAGCAGCCGGCGGCTCCGGCGGCAACGAGGGCCAGGCAGACGGCCGACAGCGTGGTGCGGCCACGGCGGCGGCACGGAGGTTGGGCCATCGGCGTCTCCTCGTACTGATCGGCGCTTCACGCGCGGTCGGTCCTTGCCGACCGTTATGGAGACGCTGAAGGCACCGCTGACGTTCGTTCACGCGGCGATCGCACACCACCGAAGCGGAACCGCGTTGACTACTGCTGCCGAAGTCCTGCTTCACCTGCCTTTCCTTCCTGGTGTCTCGGGCGGGCGTGGGCGGCGATCACAGCCATACTCATGCACAGATGCAGCACGGCATCATCGACGCTCTCGCCCAGGCCGGCATCAACTGCTGGGCGGACAGCCGCCGCCGGTGTCCAGGACTCCACAGCCGTCCGCAGCCTCCTTGAGCGGCGAGCGAGCGCAGGGCGAACGGGCCGTGGCGGCCACCTCGCCCCGCACACTCGCCGCCGGAGGGGCTGGGCGGTCAGCTGCCGACAAGCATCTGCCAGGTCTGCGGTCCCACCTGACCGTCCACGCCCAGACCGTGCGCGGACTGGAAAGCCCGGGCGGCGCTGACGGTCCCGGAACCGAAGCCGCCGTCGACAGTAAGGCCGTAGCCGAACTTATTCAGTTCCACCTGGGCGGCCCGGACATCGTCGCCGCTGGAGCCCTCCTGTATCAGGACAATCAGCGCCGACCAGGTCTGCGGGCCTATCTGGCCATCCGCGCTGAGGCCGTGGGCGGACTGGAAGCTCTTGGTCGCGGCGAGGGTGGCCGGCCCGAACTGGCCGTCGGCGGTGATCGAGGCACCGTGGTAACGCAGCAGGTTCTGGGCGGCCAGCACGTTGTTCCCGGTGTCGCCGGAGATGACATTCGGCCAGGGCGGCGTGACGGTGCCACCGCCCGTGGCGCCGGTCCCGGTACCCACGAGCATCTGCCAGGTCTGCGGTCCCACCTGACCGTCCACGCCCAGGCCGTGCGCGGACTGGAAGGCCCGGGCGGCGCTGGTGGTGCCGGAACCGAAGCTGCCGTCGACAGTGAGGCCGTAGCCGAACCGGTTCAACTCCACCTGGGCGGCCCGGACATCGTCGCCGCTGGAGCCCTCCTGTACCTGGACAATCAGCGCCGACCAGGTCTGCGGGCCTATCTGGCCATCCACACCAAGGCCGTGCGCGGACTGGAAACTCTTGGTCGCGGCGAGGGTGCCCGCCCCGAACTGGCCGTCGGCGGTGATCGAGGCACCGTGATAGCGCAGCAGGTACTGCGCCGCCTGCACGCTGGGCCCCGTCATGCCGTCGGTGATGTTCGGCCATGACGGCAGGATGACACCGGTACCGCCGCCGCCTGTGCCGCCCCACTGCCCGAAGTCGGCGGCCATCGCCTGGTCCAGGTCGGCGTCGTGCCCGGCGACCGTGATGCCGTTCTGGACCTGCCGCAACTGCGCGCGGCTGTCCCAGTTCCCGCCGGACCACGCGTACGTCTGCCAGCCCCAGGCTATTTTCCCGTTGTCGAAGAGTTCCTTGATCACGTGGTAGCCGCCGTACGCACCGGTCCGGGACCGGCCGATCACCGAGGCGACGCCGTCGAAGTAGGAGTTGAGCGCGGTATACATCGAGGGCTGAAGGTCGAAGTCGACGCTGAAGTAGATCGGCCGCGACGACGGCATCCCGTTGGCCAGCGCTTGCCGCTGCGCCTCAGTGGCATGCCCGGCCCCCTGAGCGTGGGGGTCGGAGGGGACGCCGCTCTGCCAGGACTGCAGCCCGTCGGACTCCCAGTTGGAGACGATGCCCAGATCTGCGGCGGTCAGGGCCTGAGCCTCCGACAGGGTGAGGACCTTCGGGTTCGGCAGCCAGCTGAGGTAACGGCACACGAAGCCGTAGCCCGCCGTGGCGACCGAACCGGCGGTGAGCGACGCGTCGGAGTAGTCGATCCCGTAACCGGTCGCCGAGGGCGCCGAGGGCGCCGCGGACGCCGCGGACGCCGACTGGGCGAATCCGATGCCGGCCGCCGTGGCCACCGCGGCGCCGCCGGCGAGGGTCAGCAGCCTGCGTCGCGACAATTGACGACCGTGGTCAAACAGGTTCATGACATGTTCCAATCCTTGACGCCTGGTTGCGGTAAGCAACGCGGGAGCCGCTGGGCGACGCGGCATGCGAGTCCTGCCGGAGCCAACGGTCCAGCGTTTGGGCGGTGCCAGTCGGAAGCAGCGCTGCAGGTGATCTTTGGGCTCCGGCCCGGCCCGCGTCCACAGCGAGTCGGAATTGCGGGACGGCACCGGCACTGACCTGCCGGGATCCGCAGCAGTGTGACGGTTGGGCGGGACAGCTTCGGCGCGGCCGTGCCGCCGTGCAGGACGACTGCGTTGGCGCCGGCCCAGGTCTCGGCCGCAGGGGCGCTGGTGCCGTGGAAGCAGCGGGAAGCCACCCAGAACCGTCAGGGGGGCGTCAGAGTTGAGCGGTGCGCTGGTTCGGCTTGCTGACGCGGCATCACGCTCGGTGTTGGGTCGAACGGCTTGGCCCTGGACGCAAGGTGCCCGTCGTCCTGCGTGATCATTTCTGTTCCCTACGCAGAACGATCATGCAGGAGCCGCGGGCTTGCTCAACCATTCGACGTTGCTGCTCGGCCTCGACGGGGTGTCCGTCGTCCGGGTCGAGCAACTGGCGGACGGGACACACCGGGTCTACCTGGCCACGGCCGATGAAAGGGCCCGGCCGTCCCCGGACTGCGGGGTGTTCGCCACCAGCCTGAAGGGCTCGGCGGTGACCCGGCCCCGCGATCTGCCGTACGGCGAGAGCAGGCAGGAGCTGCGCCGGCACAAGCGCCGCTCCCAGTGCCGGGAGCCTGGCTGCCCGCGCCGGTCCCACTCACCATGGCGGAATCCACCGTCACCTACACCTATGACGCCAACGACCTGCCCCAGCACATCACCGACAGCCAGGCCGGCAACCAGGCCTTCACCTACGACGCCTACGACCGCCTGATCTCCACCACCGGCCCCACCGGCCCCACCGGCACGGTCAACTACGGCTACGACGCCGGCGACCGGCGCACCACGATGACCGCGGCCGGGACCAGCACCACCTACGGCTACGACACCTCGGACATCCTCACCTCGGTCACGTCCGGCACCGAGCAAGTCACCTTCGGCCTGGACGCGGCGGGCCGGGAGAAGACCGCCTCCCTGCCCGGCGGCATCACCCGCACCACCGGCTACGACACCACCGGCGTCATCACCTCCATCGCCTACGCCCAAGACACCAAGACCATCATGGATCCCGTCACTAAGGGCAAGTACCAGTATCCCAACGGATACGTGATCTACATGAACGCTGACGGCCAATCTATGAACCCAATTACGGGTAAAGTCGGCATCTCAAACGCTGACCCCTACAACCACATCCCCATCCCATGACCCGTATCGAAGACCTCTTCACTGGCGCCGCCGACGGCGTATCAGCGGACCCCATCGACTGGGACCCCCTGCAAGAGTCCGACGCCCTGCAGGAAGTCGGCCTCCTCGACTGCAGAATGTGTCCCCTGACCGGCCGTGCCGGGCTGCTCCTGGACATGCGTACAGCCCTGCAATACCGCACAGGGAACGCTGCGCTGCTTGTGGTACGCGGACTGCACTCCTTCCAATGGAGCAAAGAGCCGCTCGAGCGCACGCTGATCGCCTTCACGATCATGTCGAGCGCTCCCGCGACGTCCCGGCGCCTATGGCAGATGCGCATAGGCCTTTTCCCGGACGGTGAACTTTCCGTCAGCGGCAAGGCAGCGGACTTCCACCTCCTCGATGTCGACGGAACCCCGGAAGCTCCACCGGACTATTCTGAGCGCACTCTGAACGAGGTACGCAAAGACCTTCCCTGGTGGGATTCCGAGTGCACCGTGCTGCAGTCGTCCACCACGAGAAGCACAATGACATAGCGGTGCCGCCGAAGCGGCCCGCCGAGGCCTTGCCGCGGTGGGCCGCTTCACTGAGCCCTTTTCAAGCTGCGGTGCCTGACCGCGAGTTGGACTGTCCTGCGCAACGACGAAGCTCCTGGTAGACGGTTTCTCGACCAAGATCACCC
>NZ_JBFAJJ010000042.1:0-14414 GCF_040655155.1 Streptomyces sp. NPDC050508 | reverse complement strand
ATCCGCAGCGAGAAAGGCATCCGCTGGGGCGGACGCCCCCTCACCACCGCAGCCTGACCAACCCGGCGAACCAACACGGTCACAGCACTAGGTCGCCCCCGCGCCCCCGAAGGGGCGCGGGGAACTGCGCGACCAGCCACGACGGTGCCGCACCCGAAAGACGACACCTCGCAGCACTTCCAGCAGAACGCTCAGTCCTCGTACGCGTCCAACGGCGGGCACGAGCACACCAGGTTCCGGTCCCCAAAGGCCTGGTCGATCCGCCGCACCGGCGGCCAGTACTTGTCGGCAACGGACACCCCGGCCGGGAAGACAGCCTCCTCACGCGTATACGCGTGCTCCCACTCCCCACCGAGCGCGGCAGCGGTGTGCGGAGCGTTGCGCAGCGGGTTGTCCTCGCCCGGCCACTCACCCGCGCCGACCTTCTCGATCTCCCCGCGAATCGCGATCATCGCCTCGCAGAACCGGTCCAGTTCGATCAGGTCCTCGGACTCGGTCGGCTCGATCATCAGCGTGCCGGCCACCGGGAACGACATCGTCGGCGCGTGGAAGCCGTAGTCGATGAGCCGCTTGGCGATGTCGTCGACGCTGACACCGGTCGCCTTGCTGATCGGCCGCAGATCGATGATGCACTCGTGCGCGACGAGCCCACCGGGCCCGGTGTAGAGCACCGGGTAGTGCGGTTCGAGCCGCTTGGCAATGTAGTTGGCGCTGAGCACCGCCACCTGCGTGGCCCGCTTCAGCCCCTCGCCACCCATGAGCCGGACGTAAGCCCACGAGATCGGCAGAATCCCGGCCGAGCCCCACGGAGCAGCCGAGATCGGCCCAACTCCGGTCTCCGGCCCGGCCGCAGGCTGCAACGGGTGGTTCGGCAGATACGGCGCGAGATGCGCACGCACCCCCACCGGCCCGACCCCCGGACCACCACCACCGTGCGGAATGCAGAACGTCTTGTGCAGATTCAGATGCGAGACGTCCCCACCGAAGTGCCCCGGCTTGGCAAGCCCCACAAGGGCGTTGAGGTTGGCACCGTCGACGTAGACCTGCCCGCCCGCCTCATGAACCTGCGCGCAGATGTCGGCGACGTGCTCCTCGAACACACCATGTGTGGACGGGTAAGTGATCATCAACACCGACAACTCGTCGCGGTACTGCTCGATCTTGGCCCGCAGATCCTCGACGTCGATCTCACCGTCCTCGGCGGTCTTCACGACGACGACCTTCATCCCGGCCATCACGGCACTCGCGGCATTGGTGCCGTGCGCGGACGACGGAATCAGACACACGGTCCGCTGCTCATCGCCATTGGCCCGGTGATACCCGCGTACGGCGAGCAGCCCGGCCAACTCCCCCTGCGAACCGGCGTTGGGCTGCAACGACACCTTGTCGTACCCGGTGACCTCGGCGAGCCGCTCCTCCAACTCCTGGATGAGCGTGAGGTATCCCTGCGCCTGCTCGGCGGGCGCGAAGGGGTGCAGCTGCCCGAACTCGGGCCAGGTGACCGGCTCCATCTCGGTGGTCGCGTTGAGCTTCATGGTGCAGGAGCCGAGCGGGATCATGCCGCGGTCGAGCGCGTAGTCCCGGTCGGCGAGCCGACGCAGGTACCGCAGCATCGCGGTCTCGGAACGGTGGTCCCGGAAGACAGGGTGCGTGAGATAGGCATCGGTGCGCAGCAGCCCGGCGGGCAACGTGTCATCGGCACTCGTATCGAGTGCCTCGATATCACCCTCCACCCCGAACGCGGTCCATACGGCGGCCAGTTGGGCACGCGTGGTGGTCTCGTCGCAGGCGATCGACACCTGGTCGACGTCCACGAGGTGCAGGTTGACCCCGTCCTCGCGGGCAGCGGCGACGACCTCGGCGGCCCGCCCCGGAACGCGCACGGTCAGCGTGTCGAAGTAACCACCGTGCACGACCTCCACGCCGCCGGACTTCAGCCCCGCAGCAAGGATGGTGGCGTACCGATGCGTCCGCCGAGCGATGCCCTTGAGCCCCTCGGGTCCGTGGTAGACGGCGTACATGCCGGCCATCACCGCAAGCAGCACCTGCGCGGTACAGATGTTGCTGGTGGCCTTCTCGCGACGGATGTGCTGCTCGCGGGTCTGGAGGGCGAGGCGGTAGGCCTTGTGTCCGTCGGCGTCGACGGAGACGCCCACGAGCCGCCCGGGCAGGCTGCGCGCGAACTTCTCGTGCACGGCCATGTATCCGGCGTGCGGCCCGCCGAAGCCCATCGGCACCCCGAACCGCTGCGTCGTACCGACCGCGATGTCCGCCCCCAACTCACCCGGCGACTTCAACAGCGCCAGCGCGAGCAGATCGGCGGCGACGGTGACGAGCGCACCGAGGGCGTGCGCCTGCTCGATCAACGGCTTGATGTCGCGTACGGCACCGGAGGCACCCGGGTACTGCACGAGCACGCCGTTGATCTCACGCTCGGCGATCTCGGCCGGGATGCCCTCGCTGAGGTCGGCGACGACGACCTCGACACCGGCCGGCTCGGCACGCGTCTCGATCACGGCGATGGTCTGCGGCAACGCGTCCGCGTCGACCAGGAAGAGCCCCTTCTTGTTCTTCCCCATACGCCGAGACAGCGCCACCGCCTCCGCGGCGGCCGTCCCCTCGTCGAGCAGGGAGGCACCGGAGGTCGGCAGTCCGGTCAGATCGGCAACCATCGTCTGGAAGTTGAGAAGGGCTTCGAGCCGCCCCTGGGAGATCTCCGGCTGATACGGCGTGTAGGCCGTGTACCAAGCCGGGTTCTCCATCACGTTGCGCAGGATCACGGGCGGGGTGAAGGTCCCGTAGTACCCGAGCCCGATCATGGAACCGAGGACCTCGTTGCGGTCTGCCAGGGAACGCAGCTCGGCCAGCACTTCGGCCTCGGTACGGGCGCCAGGCAGGTCCAGAGAGTCGGCGTTCTTGATCACATCCGGAACCGCGGCGGCCGTGAGCTCGTCGAGCGAGCCGTAGCCGACCTGCGCGAGCATCTTGGCCCGCGCCTCCTGGTCGGGACCGATGTGACGCTGCTCGAACGGGATGCCCTGTTCGAGCTCGGAGAGCGAAGTGCGAGGGGCAGTCATTAGGGAGGCCTCCTGGTCGGACACGACCTTCGAGGGCACCACGACAGCGGGGTGCCGGACGGCCTCCCCCTCTGTCATCTCAACCTGAGAGCTTCACCGGCCACCCGAAGGTCACCGGCTTTCACCGTCGGTGAGGGAGCAAACCGCCGACACCGTCGGCGACACGCGCCCTGCTTTCCAGAGTGACCTCGTCCGTGCGGTACGTGAGCCTGAGAGATTCCGGGGAGGATTTGCTCCTTCGGCGCCTCCGATGAAGTCTGGAGGACTCTCCCGCGCGGGGTCAGCAGCCGCTCGCCAGCCTACCAGCGAGCGCTGGAGCCCAGCTTTCGAGTGGCCACGAGCCTGAATGTGCTCTTTTGTAGTGTCTACGGATGAGTTGCGACCAGGAGGAGGGCCCGTGCAGACCGATATCGATCCGCGCAACCTGATCGGCCGCAAGGCGTTCGACCGCACCGGCACCAAGATCGGCACGATCGACGAGGTCTACCTCGACGACGCGACCGGCGAACCGGAGTGGGCGGCCATACGCACCGGCCTGTTCTCCAGAGACGCCTTCGTCCCCCTGGAGCCCAGCGAACTGATCGAGGGCACCCTGCACATCCCCTTCGACCGCTCCCTGATCAAGGACGCCCCCGACTTCGGAGTAGGCCGCCACCTCTCCCCCGACCAGGAACTCCAGCTCTACCACCACTACGGCCTCGACGTGGCCCCACCGCCTTCCCTCCCAGACCACAACTTCGGCAAACTGGCAGGCTCGGACGATACCTGAGCCGCTTCAACGGCCGGGTCGTCGCCGGGCTTCCGAATCGCCGGGGCTGAGACGCGACGGAGGAGCTACCGGGGTCGGGCGCGGCCGAGGGCGTCGGCTCGGTAGGCGTGACGCCGGAACACCACACGTCCGATGGCAGCAGCTGGGCCTGCGGATCGCCGAGGCTCGGCACACCCGACGACAGCGACTCAACAGGCCCGACACCGGAACCCCGCCCAATCGACAGCAGCGGCGCGTCCTACGAGTCGTCCGGGCCTGGCGCCACAACCGGCAGCGGCTCAACAGACGGCTCGACGGATCCCCGGCTCTCCAAGGGCACCGGCACTGCGGGCGGCACGTCAGGACTCCGCACGACCGACGCCGACGGCTCACCGGGCCACTCAACGGGCCCTCGCACCGCCACCGGCACCGGCACCGCAGGCAAGTCACCCGAACCCCGCGCCACCAACGGCAACGGCTCCGCCGCCTCCAACTCCGGATCGTCGGTCCGAAACGTCCGCACCCGTCCGGGCCCCGGATCCACAGGCGTCTCAAACCGCACGGTGACCCGCCCCAGCCCGCTCCCCTGCACCCACCCGTGCCCGAACCCTGCGTGATGCACATCGTGCCCAGCGGGCCAGCGCCGCTCCACGGGCGCTGCCGGCTCCTCGCCCCGCTCCACCTCCGTGTGCTCCTCCTCAAGAAGGTCAGGCTCCCCCGCCGCCTGCGCGAACAGGTCCTCCTGCGTGTAGTCGGCCAGCCCGGAGACACCCACCCCGAGCAGCCGTACCCCGCCCGTGGTGTCCACGGAGTCCAGCAACCGCGCCGCCGCCTCCCGCACCACCCCCGGGTCGTCGGTGGGCCCACGCAGCGTCTCGGAGCGGGTCAGCGTGGAGAAGTCGTACCGCCGGACCTTCAGCACGATGGTCCGCCCCGACAGTCCGGCCGCCCGCAGCCGCCGCACGCACCGGTCGGCGAGCCGCTGCACTTCCAACCCCACCCGGATCCGGTCATGGATGTCCACGTCGTACGTGTCCTCGACGGACACCGACTTGGTTTCCCGCTCGGCCACCACGGGCCGTTCGTCGTGCGCCAGCGCCATGGCGTACAGCGCATGCCCGTGGGCCTTGCCCACCAGCCGTACGAGTTCGTCCTCGCCCGCCTCGGCGATCTCGTCGACCGTGGTGATCCCGGCCCGCCGCAGATGATCGCCCGTCGCCGGTCCGACCCCCGGCAGCGTGCGCACGGACAGCGGCCCGAGCAGGGCCCGCTCGGTCCCTGGCTCGATCAGCACCAGCCCGTCGGGCTTGGCACGCTCGGAGGCGATCTTCGCGATCATCTTGGAGGCGGCCAGGCCCACCGAGCCCGTGAGCCCCGTGACCGCCCGTATGTCGGCCCGCAGCCGCGCCCCGGTCAACTGCGCCGAATCGGCGTCCCAGGCGGCTCCCCCGGCCTCCAGGTCCACGAACGCCTCGTCCAGGCTCAGTGGCTCCACCAGCGGCGACAGGGCCCGCAGCAGCGCCATCACCTGCTCGCTGATGGTCCGGTAGAACCCGAAGCGCGGCACGAGATACGCGGCATTCGGAGCGAGCCGGCGCGCCTGGGCCATGGGCATCGCCGAGTTCACCCCGAAGACCCGTGCCTCGTACGACGCGGTGGCCACCACCCCGCGCGGCCCGAGCCCGCCCACGACGACGGCCTTCCCGCGCAGGCTCGGCTTGGATGCCTGCTCCGCCGAGGCGAAGAAGGCATCCATGTCGAGATGCAGGATCGTGGGCGCGGTTCTCACATCTCCGATGCTGCCCTACGCCACTGACAATGCCCCGCTACGGCTCCCGCCGGGCCCTCAGACAGCCCGGTTGCGCCGCCTCGCGAGCTCGTCGGCGGGGTTGGACCCGACCAGCGTCTCGCCGGTGTCGATGCGCTCCCCGTGCAACTGCGACAGGGCACTCTCGACATCCCGCCACACCACACCCACGGCGATCCCGAAGACGCCCTGGCCGCCCTGGAGCAGCGCGTGGACGTCGTCCGGCGACGTGCACTCGTAGACCGTGGCGCCGTCGCTCATCAGCGTCATGCGCTCCAGGTCCCGGAAGTCGCACTCCCGCAGGTGCAGGACGGCGCTGCGGATGTTCTGCAGCGACACGCCCGTGTCGAGGAACCGCTTGACGATCTTCAGGACGACGACGTCGCGGAAGCTGTAGAGCCGCTGCGTCCCCGACCCGTGTGCGGGCCGCACGCTGGGCTCCACGAGCCCGGTGCGCGCCCAGTAGTCCAGTTGCCGATAGGTGATCCCGGCCGCCGCACAGGCCGTCGGGCCCCGGTAGCCGATCTGCTCGGACGCCATGGACGTCGCCCCTCCGCTGCTCGGCACGGCAGTGGGTCGATGTGGAGCGTGATCGGCCGCACTGCCATGAAGCGGGTACGGGCCACTGTCCCCGAAACTGCGTTCCGGGGCACCCCCAGCCGTACCGTCGCCGCTGCTTCTCACGCCGACCTCCGTCCTTGACCTGCCTTCTCGACGGTAGGCAGTCACCAGGGGTGCGTCAACGATCGCCACACTCGGCACGCCGAGTGATAATCACCCAAGGAGTGGTTTCCCGTGTCCCACCGCGGGGAAAGGCTAGCCGAATGCGCTCGCGGGGAGCCGCAGGACGCTCTCACACGCCGGTGGCAAATGCCAGCATTTCTCTGCCGGCCCCCGATCTCACTGGCTGTTGGTGCCGAAGTCCTCGGGTGAGATCTGGTCGAGGAACTCGCGGAACTTCTCCACCTCGTCCTCCTGCTCGTCCGGGATCGCGATGCCCGCGTCGTCGAGTACACCGTCACTGCCGTAGATCGGCGTCCCGGTGCGCAGCGCCAGCGCTATGGCGTCGGACGGGCGGGCGCTCACCTCGACGCCGCTGGCGAACACCAGCTCCGCGTAGAAGACCCCCTCCCGCAGATCGGTGATGCGCACTTCGGTCAGCTCCTGACCGACGGCCTCCAGCACGTCCTTGAACAGGTCGTGGGTCAGCGGTCGTGCGGGGGCCATGCCCTGCTGCGCGAAGGCGATCGCCGTCGCCTCCCCGGGCCCGATCCAGATGGGGAGGTAGCGGTCGCCTCCCACTTCACGCAGGAGCACGATCGGTTGGTTGGAGGGCATTTCGACCCGGACACCTACGACATCGAGCTCGTTCACACAGCAACCCTAGGCCGTGCCCGGGACGTTTGGGTAGTCGGGCCGGGAACGGGTGCCCGATCCGGCAGCCGCGAGCCCGCCCGTCTCAGGGCAGGCGCACACCGAGCGCGGTCTGCACCAGAGCCGCGTGCAGCTTCACCGTGAGCCCCGCCAGCTCCTTCGTACGGGCCTCCGCGTGGGCCCTGGTCTGCGGATTGCGGTGGCGCTTCAGCGGGGCCACCACCTGGTCGACGAGCCCGGCTTCACGGTCCGCAGCCGCCTTCATCACCCGCAGGTGCCGCGGTTCGATCCCGAACCGCCCCAACTCAAGGACAAGTCCGGCCACGGTGACGGCTTCCGCGTCATAAACCCCGTCCGGCAGCGGGGCGATGAGTCCGTACGACTCCCACTCGTCGAGCTCCTGCTCGCCGATCCCGGCGGCGGCCATCAGCTCGGCCCGCCCGATCCGGGCCGCCGTAGGTCCCTCGACGGTCTCCAGGACGACCTCGCCGTCCCGTTGACGCCCCACGGTGGGCAGGGGCGCTGCCTCCCCGCGCTCCATGGCGTCGAGGTGCTCGCGGATCACCTTGAGCGGCAGATAGTGGTCCCGCTGCATCCTCAGGACATGGCCGAGGCGCTCGACGTCGGCGGGGCTGAACTTGCGGTACCCGGAAGGGGTCCGCTGCGGCTCGATGAGCCCCTCCGACTCCAGGAAACGGATCTTGGAGATGGTGACTTCGGGGAACTCGTCGCGCAGCACGGTCAGCACCGTGCCGATGCTCATCAGCCCAGTGTCCGCGGCGGCGGTACCGTGCCCGGCACCGCCGCTCGGTGTTTGAAGCATGGACCTTCCTGGGGAATCCCCCCGGACACAGTCCGAGGGAGGGTCAGTAGCCCCGCTGGCTCGCGTAGAACACCAGCCGGTACTTGCCGATCTGCACCTCGTCACCGTTCGCCAGCGAGACCGAGTCGATGCGCTCGCGGTTGACGTACGTGCCGTTCAGACTGCCGACGTCGGCGACCGTGAACGAGCCGTCAGGAGAGCGCCGGAACTCCACATGGCGGCGCGAGACCGTCACGTCGTCCAGGAAGATATCGCTCTGCGGATGACGGCCGGCCGTGGTCAGCTCGCCGTCCAGCAGGAAGCGGCTGCCCGAGTTCGGTCCGCGACGCACCACCAACAGCGCCGAACCCAACGGCAGCGCGTCGACGGCCGCCTGCGCCTCCGGGGAAAGCGTGGGCATCTGCGTCTGACCGGTCACTTCGGCGTCGTAGGCCTCAAGACCGGAGATGGAAATCGTGGAGGTCGTCTCGGACGGACGCTCCGGGGTCACACCGGGCCGCAGCGGCGCACCACAGTTGGAACAGAAGCGGCTGTTCTCCGCGTTGCGGCTACCGCACCTCGTACACACCAGGGCCGACATAGGGGAAAACCCTCCACCCGTACTTGAGGTTGACGGTTGCCCGAAACCTATGTCGCCGGACTGCGCAGGGTCAACCGACGGCGCGCCCTGGCCGCCGACCTGGTCGCGGAACAGCGGGCGCTGGCCTTCTGCGTCCGGTTGTGCGCGATGGCGAGCGGTCTGATTGTCGCTGCTCTCTTTCGCACTCTTGCCGAACAACTTCGCAAACAACTTCACGGGCGATTCCCCTTGACCGAAACAGACCCGCCCGTGGGGCAGGACGAACCCTGATTGAACACACCGGTTGACCCGGACATCCTCACAACGTCCGTATCCACCAGACAGTTTCCACCACGCACCACCCAATCGGTGCGTCGACCCCCCGCAACCTCATGCCCTCGCCGGACGGTCCCCATGCACCCCCGGTTCACCGGGAGGACGACCGAGCGTAGTCAGGCTGCTTCGCCGCCCGCAAGGCATCCACGACGATCTTGCTCGACCGCCCGACGGTAACGGTGGCCTGCTCCTTCTCAAGAGTCTGCACCACGCCTCCAGGGATGTTGAGCGCCGGTTCGAGATCCTGCGGCTTGCCGATGACCTTGAAACGATAGGGCGCGTTGATCTTGTTCCCGTCGACGCTCACGCTCTTGCCGGAGTCCGTCAGATACGTGCCGGCGACGACCCGTACACCGTTCACCTGGATCGCCTCCGCGCCGGCCGCGCGCAACTCCTGGACCGCATCGAGCAACATGTCCGCCTCGACCGTTCCCTTCGTGTCATCGATGGTCATCGTGATGCCGGGTCCCTGCGCGGCCACGGTGCCCGCCAGAATGCCGAGTTGCTTCTCCTTCTCGGCCGTCTGCTTACGGGCCTCCTCGGCCTGGTCGGAGCTGTTCTCCAGCTCGTCGCGCTGTTTCTGCAGACCCTGCTTCTCGTCCTCAAGACGCTGAGTGCGGTCGTCCAGTTCATCGAGAATGCGCACAAGATCTTCCTGCCGTGCCCCACGCAGCGCGCTGTCGCTGTTGCTGTTCGACGCGACCTGCACGGCCAGCCCGAAGCCGAGGCCGAACAGCAGCACGGCGACGATGAGTTGGGCCCGGCTCACCCGCGGCGGCCACAACCCCTGCACCAGCCGCTGCCGACCGGTCACGGTGGGCCCCGGCTTCTCCTCGGGGACCGACGCCTCCTCAGGAGCAGACCCCGACACCTCTTCAGGCAGTTCCCTGCGCAGCCTGTTCTCCGGCTGCTCGTCCTCGCGGCTCATCGACCTCACGCCCGGAAGACGTGCCGGCGAATGGCAGCGGCGTTGGAGAAGATACGGATGCCGAGGACGACCACCACACCCGTGGACAGCTGGGCGCCGACGCCCAACTTGTCGCCCAGGAACACGATCAGCGCGGCCACGACCACGTTCGACAGGAACGACACCACGAAGACCTTGTCGTCGAAGATGCCGTCGAGCATGGCCCGAAGACCACCGAAGACGGCGTCGAGCGCCGCGACCACGGCGATCGGCAGATACGGCTCGACGACCACCGGCACCTCAGGCCGGACCAGGATTCCGGCCACCACTCCCACGATGAGGCCCAGTACGGCGATCACGATGTGCCCTTCTCAGTTCTCGGCTGTGCTGTACGTACGATCACACTCGGCGCGGCGGGCAGCCGGAGATCACTCTCCACGGCGATGGTCGCCCTGATGCCGTAGTTGTCTTCCAGGGCGTGCAGATAGAGCCCGTCGGCACCGTTCTGGAACCTGGTGCTCAGCCGTTGGCCGTCCCCCACCGCGAGCACCGTATAGGGCGGCACCAGTGGCTTGTTGTCGACCAGTATCGCGTCACCCGCGGCCCTGATCGCCGACAGCGCCGTCAGCCGCTGCCCGTTGATGGAGATCGCCTCGGCGCCTGCCGCCCACAGTCCGTTGACGACGCGTTGCATGTCGCGGTCGCGTACCCGCCCGGTGTCGGAGAAGTCAGCGGTCTCACGCGGGTTGTCGCCTCCGCTGCTGCTGGCTTCCTTCGCGTCGTCGACGACGAGCTTCACCCCGGGGCCGTGCACCGCGGTGGCACCGGACAACATGCTCACCAGGTCGGCCTGCCCGCTGCCGCCGCTCGTCTTCAGGGCGGCCCGCTGCCGCGCGCTCACATCGTCCCGGAGCTTGTCGACGGCGCCTTCCAGCTTGTCCGCCGACGTGGTCTCCTTGTCGATACGGTCGATCAGCTCCTGGCGCTCCTTGGCCACCACCGGGGCGGCCACCCGCGCCTGGGCCGCTCCGACGGTCACGACGAGGGCCGCCAGCACCAGACCGGCGGCGAGCCCGAGCTTCGCCCGGAGGGTCTTCGGCATGCCGCTCGTGCCCGCGGCCTTCTTCCGCTCGGCGGCCTCGGCGTAACCGTCGTCGAGGCTGTGGTCCATGACGTTGGTGAGCAGCGACATGGACGCGTCCGGGCGCGCAGGGCGCGTGGGTGTGCTCCGAACGGGGGGCTGCTGCGGCATGCCGCACATCGTCGCACGTGGTGGCCTGTACCTCCGAATGGCCCCACCGGCGTGCCGGACAGGCCCCCTTGGGGACACATGTCCGGCACGCGCGCGTGCTCCGTGTTTTACCGTCCGGCGCTGTCCACGACCGCCGACCACTCGTCCAACAGGGCCTGCGCGGAGGCGTCGTCGGGCCCTTCGGCCCACAGATGCGTGACCGCCTCGGCGGGATCGGGCAGCACCATCACCCAGCGCCCGTCGGTCTCCACGACCCGCACACCGTCCGTCGTATCGACAAAACGATCGCCGGCCGCTTCCACTACCCGGCGCATCACAAGTCCCTTGACGGCCCAGGGAGTAGCCAGGTCCCGCTTCAGGACATGCGCCCGCGGAATCCGGGCGTCGATCTGGCTCAGCGTCAGCTGCGTCCGCGCCACCAGCCCGATGAGCCGTACGAAGGCGGCGGCACCGTCGAAGACGCTGCTGAACTCCGGGATGATGAACCCGGCCTTGCCGTCCCCACCGAAGATGGTCGTCTCATCGCGCCCGACCCTGGTCAGGTCGTCCGGCGAGGTGGTCGTCCACTCGACCTGGGTCCCGTGATAGGCCGCCACCTGCTCGGCGATCCTCGTGGTGGTCACCGGGAGCGCCACCCGCCCGCTACGCCGTTCCGCAGCCACCAGGTCGAGCATCACGAGCAGAGCCCGGTCGTCCTCGACGATCCGCCCCTTCTCGTCGACGAGCGACAACCGCTCACCGACCGGGTCGAACCGCACTCCGAACGCGGCCCGCGCGGAGGCCACGATCTCGCCCAGCCGCACCAGCCCCGACCGCCGCGTGTCCGCGGTCTCCGTCGGCCTGGACTCGTCGAGACCTGGATTGATCGTCAGCGAGTCCACACCGAGCTTGCCGAGCAGGCTGGGCAGTACGAGCCCGGCGCTTCCGTTCGACGCGTCCACCACGACCTTCAGGCCGGAGTCGGCGATCCCGGTCGTGTCGACATTCCGCAACAAGGACCCGGTGTACGAGTCGAAGACGCTGGCCGGGAAGTGCAGGTCCCCGATCTCACCGGGGAACGCACGCCGGTACTCCTGCCGAGCGAACACCCGGTCCAGCTTGCGCTGACTCCCCTGCGAGAGGTCGGCGCCCTGGCTGTCGAAGAACATGATGTCGACGGAGTCCGGCACCCCGGGTGTGGTCCGGATCATGATCCCGCCGGCACTGCCCCGCGCGGTCTGCTGCCGGGCCACGGGGAGAGGTACGTTCTCCAGATCTCGTACGTCGATGGCGCTGGTCTGCAACGCGGAGATGACCGCCCGCTTGAGCGCACGCGCACCTCGGGAGTGGTCGCGGGCCGTGGTGACCGTGGACCCCTTCTTGAGGGTCGTGGCGTAGGCGCCGGCGAGGCGGACGACGAGCTCCGGCGTGATCTCCACGTTCAGGATCCCGGACACTCCGCGCGCGCCGAAGAGGTGCGCCTGTCCTCTGTTCTCCCAGATGACCGACGTGTTGACGAAGGCGCCGGCTTCGATCGTCTTGAACGGGTAGACCCGCACATTGCCCTGCACGATCGATTCTTCACCGATCAGGCACTCGTCACCGATGACCGCGCCGTCCTCGATCCGGGCCGCACGCATGATGTCGGTGTTCTTTCCGACGACACAGCCCCGCAGATTGCTGTGCTGCCCGACGTACACGTTGTCGTGGACGACGGCCCTGTGCAGAAAAGCCCCGGTCTTCACGACGACGTTGGAACCGATGACGGTGTGCTCACGGATTTCCGCGCCGGCCTCGACCTTGGCGTAGTCACCGATGTACAGCGGCCCACGGAGAACCGCGTCGGGGTGCACCTCCGCACCCTCGGCCACCCATACGCCCGGCGACAGCTCAAAGCCGTCGATCTCGACGTCGACCTTGCCCTCCAGGACATCGGCCTGCGCCTTCACATAGCTCTCGTGAGTGCCGACGTCCTCCCAGTAGCCCTCGGCGACAAAGCCGTAGACCGGCTTGCCCTCCTTCATCAGCTGCGGGAAGACATCGCCGGACCAGTCGACGGGAACGTCGGCCTCGACATAGTCGAAGACCTCCGGCTCCATCACATAGATGCCCGTGTTCACCGTGTCCGAGAAGACCTGGCCCCAGGTCGGCTTCTCAAGGAAACGCTCGACCTTTCCTTCTTCGTCGACGATGGTGATACCGAATTCCAGCGGATTGGGCACCCTGGTCAGACAGACGGTGACCAGCGCACCCTTTTCCTTGTGGAAACTGATCAGTTCGGTGAGGTCGAAGTCGGTCAGGGCATCACCGGAGATAACGAGGAAGGCATCGTCCTTCAACGCCTCTTCGGCGTTCTTGACGCTTCCGGCGGTACCGAGTGGCTTCTCCTCATTGGCATACGAGAGCTCCATGCCGAGCTCTTCGCCGTCACCGAAGTAGTTCTTGACCAGAGAGGCCAGGAACTGCACGGTGACTACGGTCTCATTGAGCCCATGCCTTTTGAGCAGCCTCAGCACGTGTTCCATGATCGGTCGATTGACCACGGGCAACAGTGGCTTGGGCATGCTTGAGGTCATGGGGCGAAGGCGGGTGCCTTCGCCTCCAGCCATCACGACGGCCTTCATGTCGGAAGCGTCCTCCTCTGAGAGACGACGGTCTAGCCGACTTCACCAGTCCAGATTGTCCCGCACTTTTGCGCAACGGGCCATCGAGCGACTGTTACCGCCCAATCGGCAAGGTCAGTCGGCCATGGCGTCCGCACGCAGTAGGCGGCGGACTTGTACCAGGTAGAGGACTCCTGCCCACCAGTAGAGCGTTGTACCCCATCCTGCGAACGCCCAGCCGAAAATAGCAGCGAGTGAGGGGAGCCATCCACTTCCGTCACTGAGCAACAGCAACGGGAAGGCGTACATCAGGTTGAACGTGGCGGCCTTGCCCAGGAAGTTCACCTGCAGCGGCGGATACCCGTGGCGCCTGAGGATAGCCACCACCACCAGCAGAACCAGCTCGCGCGCCAACAGTGCGGCGGTCAACCAGATTGGCAGAATCTCGCGCCAGGTGAGGCCGACGAGAGTCGAGAGAATGTAGAGCCGGTCCGCGGCGGGATCAAGGAGCCGGCCAAGGCTGCTGATCTGGTTCCAGCGCCGCGCGAGCTTACCGTCCAAGTAGTCGCTGATCCCGCTCAGCATCAGCACCAGGAGCGCCCAACCGTCGCTCTTGGGGCCTCCGAACTCGGGCCTGAGGATCAACCACAGGAAGATGGGCACACCGACCAGGCGCGCCATGCTGAGGATGTTCGGGATGGTGAGCACCCGGTCTGTCTGGACGCGGGTCTCCTGGACCTCCACCCGGGGGCCTCCTGTGGGAAAACGTGCCGACGATGCCCCCTGACCTTACCCCAACGCAAAAAAGCTCTGGCTCTTGGG
This sequence comes from Streptomyces sp. NPDC050508, assembly GCF_040655155.1. Taxonomy (NCBI): domain Bacteria; kingdom Bacillati; phylum Actinomycetota; class Actinomycetes; order Kitasatosporales; family Streptomycetaceae; genus Streptomyces; species Streptomyces sp. NPDC050508. Next base: position 127 of record NZ_JBFAJJ010000042.1, on the reverse strand, counting down.
CTGCATGCCCAAGAGCCAGAGCTCTAAAAGGAGTTCGGCGGCGTCCTACTCTCCCACAGGGTCCCCCCTGCAGTACCATCGGCGCTGTAAGGCTTAGCTTCCGGGTTCGGAATGTAACCGGGCGTTT
>NZ_JBFAJJ010000041.1:0-17965 GCF_040655155.1 Streptomyces sp. NPDC050508 | reverse complement strand
TTACAGCGCCGATGGTACTGCAGGGGGGACCCTGTGGGAGAGTAGGACGCCGCCGAACAAATATTGCGAAAACCCCTGTACCGTTTATTCGGTACAGGGGTTTTCTGCGTTTAGGGTCAGCAGTATGCGCTATGACCTCGTGATCTTCGACAATGACGGTGTCCTCGTCGACAGTGAGCCGATCTCCAACAGGCTCCTGGCCGGCTATCTCACGGAACTCGGGCACCCGACCTCCTACGAGGAGTCCCTCCGTGACTACATGGGCGCCGCGATGCACCGCGTGCACGATCTCGTCGAGGAGCGGACCGGGCAGCGGTTGCCGGACGACTTCGACGATGTCTTTCACGCGCGCGTGTTCGCCGCGTTCGAGCGGGAGTTGAAGCCGGTCGCCGGGGCCGTCGACGTGCTGGAGAGGCTGGTCGCGGACGGGGTGCCGTACTGCGTGGCGTCGTCCGGGAGTCATGAGCGGATTCGGGTGGGGCATCGGACGACGGGGCTGGACGAGTGGTTCGAGGAGGAGTGGGTCTTCAGCTCCGAGGACGTGGGGCGGGGGAAGCCCGCTCCGGATCTGTTCCTCTACGCGGCCGAGCGGATGGGTGTCGTACCGGAGAAGTGTGTGGTCGTAGAAGACAGTCCGCTGGGGGTGCAGGCCGCTGTCGCGGCCGGAATGGATGTGTACGGGTTCGCCGCCATGACGCCTGTGGAGCGGCTTTCCGGGGCGACTCGACTCTTCGGTGATATGCGGGAGTTGGTCGACCAGCTGGACTGACATTTGTCATGTCCAGCTGTGGACGTTCGTTTCTACTGGCGGTGGGGGCGTCGGCGGCAAGCTGACTGCATGACGACGAACACGGGCTCCAGGAAGCAGAACCTCGCGCCGCTTCTCATGGATGTGGCGGTGCCGATCGGGTCGTACTACCTGCTCAAGAGCGGGTTCGGGATGAGCACCATGGCGGCGCTGGGGTGGAGCAGCGTGCTGCCGGCGCTGCGGACCGGGTGGGGTGTCGTCGTGGAGCGGAAGGTCAATGCCTTCGCGGCGCTGATCCTCTTCGTGAACGTCGTCGGGCTGTTGCTCAGCCTCGTCGCCGGTGACCCGCGGTTGATGCTCGCCAAGGACAGCGGGGTCAGCAGTGTCATCGGGATCGGGGTGCTGGTGTCCGTGGCTATGGGCCGGCCGATGATGACCGCCGGGATGAAGCCCTTCCTCGTGAAGGGCGACGCGGACCGGGAGGCCGTCTTCGAGCGGCTGCTGGGCGGGTCGGCGGCCTTTCAGCGGGCCGAGCGGCGCTTCTCGCTGGTGTGGGGTGTCGCGCTGCTCGGAGAGTGTGTCGCCCGGGTGGTCGGGGCGTACACGGTGCCCGTGGACACCATGGTGTGGTTGGGCACGGTCGTCATGATCGGCACGATGACCGTGACGGCTGTCGTCAGTGGTGGTCTTGCCGTCGGGCCGATGGCGGAGATGATCGCCGTTGAGCTGGAGGCCGGGGACGGCCCCGCACCTGCGGTTGTTCCCTCGCTGGTCGCCGCTCGGTAAAGCTGAGCCGAATTCATCTTTGGCTGGATCTACCCACGAGTACGCCGGGGCCCTTACGCTCGCCGCCATGACAGATGTGCTGCGGCGCGGTAGGGCCTCTTTGGCGTTCAGCTTCTTCGCTCAGGGCGCCACCTTCGCGCTGCTCGTGACACGCATCCCGGCGATCCAGGACCGGTACGGGGTCTCGGACGGGCTGCTGCCCGTCTTCCTGGCCGCCGTACCGATCCTCGCCGGGGTCGGCAGCGTGACCACCGAGCAGCTGGTGAAGCGAATACGGCCCAGTGTGCTGTTGCGCTGGTCCCAGCCCGTTGTCCTCCTGGCGCTGCTCGGGGTCGGGTCGGGCGACAGCATGGCCGAACTGGCGGTCGCGCTCGGTGCGTTCGGGCTCGGTGTGGGTGCGCTGGACGCCTCGATGAACATGCTCGGGGTGAGTCTGCAGCGGACGTACGGGCGCAGCATCATGCTCAGCTTCCATGCCGCGTACAGCCTGGGCGGGATCGTGGGGGCCTCGCTGGCCTGGGCGGGGGCGCACTGGCATCTCGCGTTGTGGGTGTCGTACCTGCCGGTTGCGGCCGTGTTGTTGCCGGCTGCCTTTGTGGGGAGTCGGTGGTACGTCGACGGGGGTGCGCCCGGTGAGGAGGGCGAGGGCCAGGGTGCGGAGGCCGGGCCGCTCGTCTTCAAGTTGCTGCTGCCGTTGTGTCTGGTGATGACCTTCGCGTATATCGGGGACTCGACCGTCTCCAACTGGAGTGCGAAGTACCTGAAGGACGTGCTGGGGAGTTCCGAGCAGGTCGCGACCGTTCCGTACAACGTCTACATGGTGATGTGCCTGGTCGGGCGGGGGATCGGGGATCTTGGGGTGCGGCGGTTCGGGGCCGTGGCCGTCGTACGGCTGGGGGCTGTGGTGGCTGCGGTGGGGTTCGCTGTGGTGGCCGTGGCGCCGGGGGCCGGGGTCGGGATGCTTGGGTTCACCTTGTTGGGGCTCGGGCTGTGTGTGTTGGTGCCGCAGACCTTCGCGGCGGCCGGGCGGTTGTTCCCGGGGGCTTCGGATACGGCCATTGCTCGGCTCAATGTGTTCAATTACGTGGGGTTTCTGATCGGTTCGCCGTTGGTGGGGGCGTTGGGTGACGCCTGGAGTTATCGCGGGGCGATGCTCGTGCCGATGGTGTTGGTGCTGGTGACGTTGGTGTACGCCCGCTCGTTCGCGCCGCAGGCGGGCCGGTACGGTGACGGGCATGAGCGGGCGCGCACAGCTGATGTGGGACGAGGCAGTAACGGGCTATGACTTCGGCCGGGACCATCCGATGGACCCGGTCCGGCTCGCCCTGACCCGGAGACTCGTCGACGCCTTCGGGCTGGATGAGGTCGTGGACGTGGTGGCGGCCAAGCCCGCTGGCGATTCGACGTTGCGGCTGGTTCACCGGGAGGACTATGTCGAGGCGGTGAAGGCCGCTTCTGCTGATCCGGATGCGGCGGACGGGGCGTATGGGCTGGGGACGATGGATGATCCCGCCTTTGCGGGGATGCATGAGGTGTCGGCTCTTATCGCCGGGCAGTCGGTGGGGGCTGCCGAGGCTGTGTGGGGCGGGGATGTGCTGCATGCCGTGAATTTCGCGGGTGGGCTACATCACGCTATGCCGGGGGCTGCTTCCGGGTTCTGTATCTACAACGATGCGTCGATCGCTATTGCCCGGCTGTTGGAGCTCGGGGCCGAGCGGGTCGCGTATGTCGATGTGGACGTGCATCACGGGGACGGGGTCCAGGCGGCGTTCTGGGAGGACCCCCGGGTGCTGACGATCTCCCTGCATGAGCATCCGCGGACGTTGTTTCCGCAGACCGGGTGGCCGGAGGAGACCGGGGCGGGGCGGGGGGAGGGGTCTGCGGTCAATGTGGCGTTGCCGGCCGGGACCGGGGACGCGGGGTGGTTGCGGGCGTTTCATGCCGTTGTGCCGGAGTTGATCGCGGACTTTCGGCCGCAGGTGCTGGTGACTCAGCACGGGGCCGACACGCACTTCGAGGATCCGCTTGCTCATCTCGCCGTGTCGCTGGACGCGCAGCGGGCTGTGCAGGTCGCGTGTCATGAGTTGGCGCACGAGTACGCCGAGGGGAAGTGGGTTGCGCTCGGTGGGGGTGGTTATGCCGTGGTGGAGGTCGTGCCGCGGTCGTGGACGCATCTTGTTGCTATCGCTGCGGGGCGGGAGATCTTGCCGGAGGCGGTGATTCCTGAGGGGTGGCGGCAGGAAGTGTTTGCTCGGACGCGGCAGTTGGGGCCGCAGCGGATGACGGATGGGCGGTGGCCTGTGGTCTACGCCGACTGGGAGTCGGGGTATGACCCCGCCGACCGTCTTGACCAGGCTGTTGTGGCGACTCGGCGGGCGGTGTTTCCGTTGCGGGGGCTGTTGGCGTAGGTCTTCGGTGGTTGTGTGTGCGGGTGGGTGTCGCGGGGATTTTTTCGCCCCCGCCGCCCCTACCCGTCCCATCCCTGGGGGCTGCCGCCCCCAGACCCCCGCTTCGGCCTGAACGGCCTCGTCCTCAAACGCCGGACGGGCTGATCGTGCCGGCCTGCGCTGGGAAGTGGTTGCCGGGGGCGGTCGGTCAAGTCGCCCCCGGCGTTTGTGTGTCAGCCGCAGTGGCCGGAGTCGCTGCCGGTGGCTGTGCCGATCACGCCGTACCACTCGGTGCAGTAGCCGCGGGCGGGCATGTAGACGGGGCCGGCGTACGACGTGTACTGGCCGGTGTCGCTGACCGGGGTGCTCTCGTGGTCGGTGATGATGTTGAGCTCGACGCCCATGTAGATCTTGGCGCCCGGGGTGTTGCGGATGGTCACGGCGCAGTTCTTGCCGGTGGACTCGTTCCAGGTCAGGAAGACCTTGCCGACGTTGCCGACCGGCGTGGAGTCGATGACCTTGTAGCCGGTGCCGCAGGCGCCGTTGTAGGTGGCGGTGGCGGAGGTCGCTGCCGATGCCGGGGCCGTGGCGGCTACCGTGCCGCCGAGGGCCAGGACGGTGAGTGCGGCGGCGGTCGTGGTGCGACGGGACAGCTTGATCATGACGGTGTTCCCCCAGTTGATGTGTTCGTCAACTTGCTTGGGACGGTTGGTCGTTCCGTCCACGCAAGGTGAGACCCGGGAACGCGTACGACAGTTGTGGTTGTTTTTGTCACTGTCCTGTCACCGGTGTTACGCCAACCGCGCGGTGTTTCCGGGGTTCCCGTCGTGGACGGCCCCCCGGTCCGTCAGCATCGCTTCCGTGTTGAGCACCGGCGCGCTCCGCGCCCATCTCCTCGCCGCCCGGCTGGCCGGGCCCGTGGCCACCTCGCGGGAGGAGAGTCTGCGGAGTTATCGGGCCTTCGCCGCTCGGGATCCCCGGGTGCTGATCGGGCTTGATCCGGAGTGGACTTGGGGGCAGCGGGACCTGATCGGGTTGATGGCGGACAAGTGTGGGGTTTCGGCCGACCCGACCCACACTTCCGGGCATGATGTGATCGATCCGGAGCGGACTTTGGCTGCACTGGATGCCTTTGCCGATCGGTTGGGTGCGGTGGCGGAGTGCAACGGGGCGGTGCTCCTCGGGACCGGGCATCCGCACCGACTGCTCGGGTTCTACGCCGCGTTGGCGGACGCCTTGTCGGCGGCAGGGTGTGCTGTTCTCACCCCCGCGCAGGGTCACTCTGTCGACATAACGACCCGGTTCGGTCTACGCACGTACAACCTTGACTACGTACAAGGAGTCGCGCTGGTCCGCGAACCGGGCCCCGAACGCCCCGGTTGTGAGCCCGGCGCACACACGCACTCACCGCTGCCGGTTCGTACCGTGCTGGGTGCGGCGGCGGAGGTCGGCGGGGTGCTTCCGGAGCTGGTGATCGGGGACCACGGATGGGTCTGCGGAGCAGGTCAGCTGGGGTTTGAGGCCATTGGGCTGGCTGACACCGATGACCCTGCACTGTTCGTGGGGGAGGCCGAGGGGTCGGTGTCCGTCGTAGTTCCACTTGATGACGCCGTGCGGTCCGCTTACTACCGCCCGCTTACCCGCTACGTACTCAATCGAGCGTGTCTGTCACAGTAGGCCGCCGATGGGTGCACCTCTTCCCCACTCGCATCACACGCCCCTACATTGGGGAGTGAGCACGCAACGACGAAGAGTCACCGGAAGGGGAAGCCGGTGACCGTCGAGTGCGGAAGGTTCAGGTGTGTCATGGCTGCAGCTGGCGAGAGGCCTCTGAACGAGGTTCAGTTCCTTACCGTGGCGGAGGTCGCCTCGGTGATGCGAGTGTCGAAGATGACCGTGTACCGGTTGGTGCACAGCGGTCATCTGCCCGCTATCCGGGTGGGGCGGTCCTTCCGCGTCCCCGAGCAAGCGGTACACGAGTACCTTCGCGAGAGTTATGTGGGGGTGGAGACAGCCTGAGGCGATACCTCGATTACGACCTCAGCGCTCGGACGGGTAGGCTGGCCCCTTGTAGGTCGTATGGGCCCATGATGCCCAGCACCGAGTGATGAGAAGTGAGCGAGGGTAGTCGTGGGCTCTGTTATCAAGAAGCGGCGCAAGCGGATGGCTAAGAAGAAGCACCGCAAGCTGCTGAAGCGCACGCGCGTGCAGCGTCGTAACAAGAAGTAGGCGACGCGGCGCCGCGAGAGCGTCTCCTGTGGCCCCCCACCGCATTTCGGTGGGGGGCCACAGTTATGTTCCGGACTTTCGTGCGTCGGGCGGTCATCACAGCGCAACACCGAACCGCTAGGTTGGCCGCACACGGGTAACGCAAAAGGAAGGCGCTGATCTTGGGGAAGGTCGTGCTCGTGACCGGAGTGGCCCGTCAGTTGGGGGGCCGGTTCGTACGACGGATTCAGCGTGACCCACAGGTGGACCGGGTGATCGCCGTGGACGCGGTCCAGCCCGGGCATCATCTGGGGGGCGCCGAGTTCATCCAGGCCGACATCCGGCAGCCCACCATCGCGCGGGTGCTCGCCGAGTCCGGCGCCGACACGGTCGTCCACATGGACGTGACGGGCACCGCCCTGGGCAGCGGCAGCCGGACCACGGTCAAGGAGACCAACGTCATCGGCACCATGCAGCTCCTCGGCGCCTGCCAGAAGTCGCCGGTCGTGAAGCGCCTGGTGGTGAAGTCCAGTACGAACGTCTACGGCTCCGCCCCGCGCGATCCGGCCGTCTTCACCGAGGGCACCCCGCCGAAGTCCCTGCCGAGCGGCGGCTTCGCGAAGGACACCGTCGAGGTCGAGGGGTATGTGCGCGGCTTCGCCCGTCGCCGGCCCGACGTCGCGGTGTGCGTGCTGCGGTTCGCCAACATCCTTGGTCCTACGGCGGATTCGCCGCTCGCGTCGTACTTCTCGCTGCCGGTCCTGCCGACCGTGTTCGGGTACGACCCGCGGCTGCAGTTCGTGCACGAGGACGACATGATCGAGGTGCTGCGGATCGCCTCGCACGATCCGGAGCGGGGCACGCTCAACAGCGGCACCTTCAACATCGCCGGGGACGGCGTCCTGCTGCTCTCCCAGTGCTCCCGGCGCCTGGGCCGCCCGACCGTGCCGCTGCTGCTGCCGGCGGTCACCTGGGCGGGTTCCCTGGTGCGTACGCTGGGGATGACGGACTTCTCCCCGGAACAGATCCGGTTGCTGACCCACGGCCGGGTCGTGTCGACGGTCCAGATGCGCGAGACGCTGGGGTACAAGCCGAAGTACACGACCGCCGAGACCTTCGCGGACTTCGCGCGCAGCCAGGGCCCGGGGCTGCTGCCGCCGGAGGTCCTCGCGGGGGCCGTCGACCGGATCGCCGCGCTGTCCCGGCCGGACAGTGGCCACCCCCCGACGCCGAGCGCCAACTGAGGAGCGCATCAACGATGGCGGATGCCAAGGTCATTCCGTTCGACGACGACCGGTCCCGCGCGAACGGTGTTCAGCGGCCGCAGCGGCGCCGGAGCACGGGGAACCGGCGCAAGAACGGCGAGCCCGCGCTGGTCCGTGAGGTCCAGCCCCTGCCGGGCCGGGACTTCGCGCAGGATGATGTTCCTGTGACGCGTGTGGAACAGGAGCCGGAGAAGGCACCGGGCGACGAGGTCGGCCAGGGTGGCCTGGAACGCCGGGTCGCCCACGGCCTGTCGTTCCTGCGCCGTCGGCTGACCGGGGACTACGACGTCGACGACTTCGGCTACGACGAGGAGCTCACCGACGAGGTCTTGATGCCGGCGCTGCGCCCGCTGTACGAGAAGTACTTCCGGGTCGAGGTGAAGGGCATCGAGAACATCCCGGCCGAGGGCGGGGCGCTGATCGTCGCCAACCACTCCGGGACGCTGCCGCTGGACGGCGTGATGATGCAGATCGCCGTCCACGACAACCACCCGGCGGGCCGTCACCTCCGGCTCCTCGCGGCGGACCTCGTCTTCATGCTGCCGGTGGTCAACGAACTCGCCCGCAAGGCCGGTCACACCCTGGCCTGCGCCGAGGACGCCGAACGGCTCCTGGGCCGTGGCGAGTTGGTCGGTGTGATGCCGGAGGGCTTCAAGGGCATCGGCAAGCCGTTCAGCGAGCGCTACAAACTCCAGCGCTTCGGCCGCGGCGGCTTCGTCTCGACCGCGCTGCGCAAGGGCACGCCGATCATCCCGTGCTCGATCGTGGGCGCGGAGGAGATCTACCCGATGATCGGCAACTCGAAGACGCTGGCCCGCGTTCTCGGCTTCCCGTACTTCCCGATCACCCCGACGTTCCCCTGGCTGGGCCCGCTCGGCGCGATCCCGCTCCCCACGAAGTGGACGATCCAGTTCGGCGAGCCGATCCTCACGGACGGCTACCCGCCGGAGGCGGCCGAGGACCCGATGCTGATGTTCAACCTCACGGACCAGGTGAGGGAGCAGATCCAGCACACGCTGTACAAGTTGCTGGTGCAGCGGCGGTCGGTGTTTTTCTAGTTTTTTTGGTTCCGCAGTTCCTTGGCTGCGGGCCGGTGGGGGCTGGTCGCGCCCACGCGGCGGTAGCCGCAAATCAATACAGCCCCGCGCCCCTAAAGACGATGGGCGCCCCTCCCTGGAGGGGCGCCCATCGCCGTACAGCCGAGGCGGAGCTAATTCGCGTCCTCGCTGTCGATGCCCAAGCCCGGCAGCAGGCCCGGCAACAGCGGTGGCAGCGTGACGTCCGGTTCGGTGATCGACGGTTTGCTCGCGGACGGCGACTCCGTGCCGGAGGACTTCGGGGGGTCCAGGAGGCCGCCCGTGTTGCCGCCGAGGAGGCCGTCGCCGGTGGTGGCGGACTCGCTGGGTGTGCTGGAGTGGCCGGTCTCCGCGGAGCCGTCCGTCGTGCTCGGTGCCGTGGAGCGGTGTGAGCCCGTCGCACCGGTGGACGTCGTGTCCGGACCGCGGTGTCTGCCGGTGCCGGGGGTCGTCGCCGGGGGCTGGGGGAGCAGGGACTGCAGCGGGGCGACCTCTTGGTCTATGGCGTCGAAGACCGACGACACCTGGTCGCTGACGTCGCCGAGCTGGACCGGCAGGCGGTCGCGCAGCGCGCCCCAGGCCTCGCGGTGCGAGCGGGAGAACGCGGAGAGGGCCTGGATGGGGCCCAGCGAGTTCGGGTCCTGCTCGTACGCCTCGTGCAGCAGGCGGTGGCCCTCGGACGCGTCGTGCGTCATCCCGGACAGCGTGCGGCGGATCTCGCCGAGCTGCTCGTGGTCGAGGTGGCCGCTACGGTCCCGCTCCATCAGCCGGCGTGCCTCGCTCAGGCGGTTGGACGCCTGGTCGAGGTAGGCCACACCGCGCTGATCGGCGCCGTCGGACAGGTAGTTGAGCTTGAAGTCCTCGATGCCGCGCTTCAGGCCGTACAGCCCGTCGCCCGGCAGGGCGTCCGAGCTGGCGGCGGCGACTCCGCCGAAGGCTCCCGCGGCGACCCCGACACTCAGGCCGCCGGCCGCGAGGCCCTTGCTGAGCCGGGACCGCGGTCGCAGCTTGCCCAGGCCGGTGGCCCGGTGCGTACCCCGGGACCGGTGGGAACGCTGCTCCGGTACCGAAGGTTCTGGTGCCTCGCCTCCTTGCAGCATGGCCTCGAACGCGGCGACCAGCTGAGCCCGCTGGACGACCTTGACCTCAGGGTCCAGTACGGGTTTGGGCAGCTCGCCGAGACCGGTGGCGAAGGCCAGCATGCGGCCCTGCTCGGTCTGTTCCGCAGCAGCCGGGGCCGGTGCCGGTCCTTCGGACTGCTCGGCCGCCGTGCCCCGGTCGGACTGCTCCTCTTCCAGGGCCTGGGCGAAGGCGTTCGCCCGCCGGTGCGCCGATACGTTCGCGATCACTGGCGGCACCTCCTCTCGCGTCATGACGGTCGACTCCCCAGGGGGTCCTGAGGGTTGCACAGCCTGACCACATCCACACGATCGAGTGATCGGAGAGGGTCAGGGTGTGACCACAGGGAGCCTGTATCCCGCACAACGAGTGGCGCGGCACTTGGGTTACGGACGACGGATGATCCGACCGCGAACTCAACGGACTTTCACTGAGCGCGAGTTGGGCGCTACCGAGCGTGTGCCGTCAGCGGGCGTCGTCCGGGAGGAGCCGGGCGAGAGTGCGCACGGCCCGGTACTGGAGGGTCTTGATCGCACCCTCGTTCTTGCCCATCACCCGGGCGGTCTCCGCGACGGAGAGGCCCTGGAGGAAGCGCAGCGTGACGCACTCCTGCTGCTGGGGGTTGAGCCGTCGTACGGCGTCGAGGAGGGCGGCGTTCGACAGGGACTCCAGGACGGAGTCCTCGGGGGAGCGCGCGACCTCGTTGGCGTCGAGCATCTCGCCGGTGGTCACTTCCAGCCGGAAGCGGCTCGACTTGAAGTGGTCGGCGACCAGGTTGCGGGCGATCGTCACCAGCCAGGCGCCGAAGTCGCGCCCCTGATAGGTGAACGTGCCGATGCGGCGCAGGGCGCGCAGAAAGGTCTCGCTGGTGAGGTCCTCGGCGGTGGCTTTGCCTCCCACTCGGTAGTAGATGTACCGGTACACAGTGTCGCTGTACTGGTCGTAGAGGCGGCCGAAGGCGTCGGCTTCGCCGGCCTGGGCACGCTCCACGAGGTCCATCATCCGGCCGCTGTCGCTGTCAGCGGCCGGACGGCGTGCGGTGGCGGCGCCGGCCGAGCGCCCTCGTCTGCCCACCGCGGCGCCACCGTCGGCCAGTGCGTAGCACGGACCGACGGGTGCGGTGGTGGCGAAGGCGGCGGGGACGGCGTACGCGGTGGGGACGAAGCCGCGCAACAGGTCTTGGACCGTTGCGCGCAGCGTAGCCAGGCCCGAGGCGTCAACCCCGACGTGTGGGTACACGGGACTCCCAGAGGCAGAGCTTCCATCACGTGCAGTACCGGAACGTTCACCCGTCGTAGCGACAGAGAGGTGCCGGATTGCGTCTGAGGAGAATAACGCTTCGTACAGGCGCTGCTACACCCAGTTGCTCAAATCATCGATTACGTCGCTTCCGTAACCGATTGACGGCCGATCAAGTACCGCAGAGTGAGCGGTTGTTGATCAGAACAGTCCGAATTCAGTCAGAGACCAGGGCGTGTTGTGGCCGTGTGCAGCCAACGTGACTGGACAGGGGGTTACGCGGGTACGACCCGTGGATTGAGTGTGTTTACCGCGTCACCGGCGTCGGCGATGCAAAGCGATCGCCGCGGCCGTGCCGCCGGCCACCGCGCCCACGCCGGCCGCCGCGGGGATGCCGACCTTGGCCGCCTTGCGGGCCGTTCGGTAGTCGCGCAGCCGCCAGTCCAGCTCGCGCGCGTGCTTGCGCAGCTTGGAGTCCGGGTTGATGGCGTAGGGGTGGCCGACCAGCGAGAGCATCGGGATGTCGTTGTGCGAGTCGCTGTACGCGGCGCAGCGGGAGAGGTCCAGGCCCTCCGCCGCGGCGAGCGCCTTGACCGCCTCCGCCTTCGCGGGGCCGTGCAGGGGTTCGCCGACCAACTTGCCGGTGTAGACGCCGTCGACGGACTCGGCGACCGTGCCGAGCGCGCCGGTGAGGCCGAGGCGGCGGGCGATCACGTTGGCGATCTCCACCGGGGCCGCTGTGACGAGCCACACCTTCTGGCCCGCGTGCAGGTGTGCCTCGGCGAGGGCGCGGGTGCCGGGCCAGATGCGCTCGGCCATGTACTCGTCGTAGATCTCCTCGCCGATCGACTGGAGTTCGGCGACGCGGTGGCCCTTGACGATGGACAGCGCGGAGTCGCGCGCCTCCTGCATGTGTTCGGGGTCCTCGGAGCCGGCGAGCCTGAACCAGGCCTGCTGCCAGGCGAACTTGACGAGGTCGCGGGTCTCGAAGAACTTCCGTTTGTGCAGGCCGCGGCCGAAGTGGAAGATCGACGCGCCCTGCATGACGGTGTTGTCGAGGTCGAAGAAGGCGGCTGCTCTGTCGTCGCCGAGGACGGGGAACTCCGGTTCCTGCGCGTCTTCCGAGAGCGTGTCGGCGTCCTGCATGTCCGATACGTCCTGCGACGACTTGCGCGCTGCCTCCGCAGAGGCCTCGCCTGCCAACACGCTCCGCGCCGTGGCGGAGCGCCTACGGGGAGTGAGCCATCCGAGAGCGGCCATGTCGTGAGCATAGCCAGTTTGTTCGGTGGTTCCGGAGCCGAGAGGTTCGGAGGCTGTGAACTCTCCGCGACCGGGCCGTTAAAGAAGTCCTCGGGCGGCGTGAGAATGGTGTGCATGAGTCATCTCGTCACCCTCATCGGGAAGCCAGGCTGTCATCTGTGCGAGGACGCGCAGCTCGTCGTCGAGAAGGTGTGTGCCGACCTCGGGGTCCCCTGGGAGCAGAAGGACATCACCGAGGACCAGCACCTGCACGACCAGTACTGGGAGCAGGTTCCGGTTGTCCTCGTCGATGGGAAACAGCACACCTTCTGGCGGGTGGACGAGGGCCGGCTGCGCCGGGAACTGACCAAGTAGTTCAACGCGCACCCGAACGTCGCTTAGGATCGACGGCGGTTTGGTCTCGGGGGCGGGAATTACGAGGAGTGTGGCGGTTTTGCCCCCTGGAATACACCTGGGACGCCTGCGCGTGACCCCGGTCACGTTGCCCGGGCAAATCGGACACCATCTTTGTGCACGCGTTCACAAAGACATAGCCTGCTTTCGACGGGGCGGTCTGGGTACGTGTGACCGCCCACAGCCCCGCTCTACCCGCAGGAGCACCGTGGCAACTGGCCGAACTCACCGACCGGCGAGCCGTAGCCGAGGGATTCCCGAGGCCACCGTCGCCCGTCTCCCGCTGTACCTCCGCGCGCTGACCGGACTTTCGGAGCGCTCGGTACCCACGGTCTCCTCCGAGGAGCTCGCGGCTGCCGCGGGGGTCAACTCCGCGAAGCTGCGCAAGGACTTCTCCTACCTCGGCTCCTACGGCACCCGCGGTGTGGGCTACGACGTCGAGTACCTCGTCTACCAGATCTCCCGCGAGCTGGGCCTGACCCAGGACTGGCCGGTCGTGATCGTCGGTATCGGAAACCTGGGCGCCGCGCTCGCCAACTACGGCGGGTTCGCTTCCCGAGGCTTCCGGGTCGCCGCCCTCATCGACGCGGATCCGGCGATGGCCGGCAAGCCCGTCGCGGGCATCCCGGTGCAGCACTCGGACGAGCTGGAAAAGATCATCAGCGACAACGGCGTCTCCATCGGCGTCATCGCGACCCCCGCCGGTGCCGCCCAGCCGGTCTGTGACCGGCTCGTGGCCGCCGGTGTGACGTCCATCCTGAACTTCGCGCCGACCGTGCTGACCGTCCCGGACGGCGTCGACGTCCGCAAGGTCGACCTCTCCATCGAGCTGCAGATCCTCGCCTTCCACGAGCAGCGCAAGGCCGGCGAGGAGGCCGCCAACGAGGCGGCCCACCCGACCGCCGCGCGCCGTGGCGACTCCGCCGAGCAGGGCCCTGACGGGGACGTCCCCGCCGTGATGCCGGCATGAGTCTCCTCGTCGTCGGGCTGAGCCACCGCAGCGCGCCGGTCAGCGTCCTGGAGCGGGCGACGCTGAACGCGGACGCCCAGTTCAAGCTGCTCCAGGACACGGTCGCCGCCGAACCGGCCGCCGAGGCCGCGGTGTTGGCCACCTGCAACCGCATCGAGCTCTACGCCGACGTGGACAAGTTCCACGCGGGCGTCGCCGAGGTGTCCACGCTGCTCGCCCAGCACAGCGGCGTCGGCCTGGACGAGCTCACTCCTTATCTCTACGTGCACTACGAGGACCGGGCCGTCCACCACCTCTTCTCGGTGGCCTGCGGCCTCGACTCGATGGTGGTCGGCGAGGGCCAGATCCTCGGCCAGATCAAGGACTCGCTGGCCAAGGCGCAGGAACTGCACTCCGCCGGGCGGCTGTTGAACGACCTGTTCCAGCAGGCACTGAGAGTCGGCAAGCGCGCCCACTCGGAGACCGGCATCGACCGTGCCGGGCAGTCCCTGGTCACCTTCGGCCTTCAGCAGCTGTCCTCCGGCAGGCCGGTGGAGGCCTGGGCGAAGGGGAAACGGGCCCTGGTCATCGGCGCCGGCTCCATGTCGTCGCTGGCCGCCGCGACCCTCGCGCGTGCCGGGGTCGCCGAGATCGTCGTCGCCAACCGCACGTCCGACCGCGCCGAGCGCCTCGCCCAGATCATCACCGAGAGCCCCGAGACGGACGTGTCCGCCCGCGCGGTACCGATGGACTCGGTGCCGTTCGAGCTGACACGTGCCGATGTCGCCGTGTCCTGCACGGGCGCGACGGGGCTGGTCCTCACGGCCGAGACGGTCGCGGAGGCGGTCGGGGGCCGGGTGCCGCAGGACGCCCCGGCCGGTCGTACGGCCGTAGCGGATGTCGTGCGCGAAGAGCTTCCGCCGACGTCCGTCGGGACCGAGGACGGGTGTCCGCTGGACCTTTCCGCGGTGCAGGGGGCGAGTGGCTTCTCCGTGATGGGGGAGGCCGCCGTGGCCGGGATGGACGCGGCGACGCTGGAGCAGCACGCGGCCTGGGCAGGCGGTACGGCCGTCGACCGGCGTGAGGCGGCCCGGCGTACGCCCGAGGCCGAGGCGGAACTCATCACCGAACTCGCCACCATGGCCGCGACCGTCGGCCGGATCCCCGAGCGCCGCAGGCCCGAGCCCGTCGCGCAGATCCCGCGCCCCGCGCCCGCGCTGTCGCTGCTCGACCTCGCGATGCCGCGGGACGTCGACGCCGCCGTGCACCGGCTGGCCGGGGTGCTGCTCGTGGACATCGAGTCGCTCGCCGAGGCCTCCGCGGACGCTCCGATGGCGGCGGACGTGGACCAGGTCAGGCGTATCGTCTCCGACGAGGTCGCGGCCTTCGGGGCAGCCCAGCGGGCCGCGCACATCACGCCGACCGTGGTCGCCCTGCGGGCCATGGCCGCCGAGGTCGTGGCGGGCGAGATCGCCCGGCTCGACGGACGGCTGCCCGGCCTCGACGACAAGCACCGCGCGGAGATCACCCAGACCGTGCGGCGTGTGGTGGACAAGCTGCTGCACGCGCCGACCGTACGGGTCAAGCAGCTCGCGGCCGAGCCCGGCGGCGCCGGGTACGCGGACGCGCTGCGCACCCTGTTCGACCTCGACCAGGAGACGGTGGCCTCCGTCTCCCGGGCCCGACGAGCCGACGACGAACCTGAGAACAGCAAGAACCGAGGGCCAGCATGAGTAGCAAGGCACCACTGAGGCTCGGGACCAGGCGGAGCAGACTCGCCCTGGCCCAGTCCGGGCTGGTGGCGGACGCCGTGAGCCAGGTGACCGGACGGCCCGTCGAGCTCGTCGAGATCACCACCTACGGCGACACCTCCCGCGAGCACCTCGCCCAGATCGGCGGCACGGGGGTCTTCGTGACCGCGCTGCGTGACGCGCTGCTCGGCGGTGAGGTCGACTTCGCGGTTCATTCGCTGAAGGACCTGCCGACCACGCAGCCCGCGGAGCTGGTGCTCGCCGCCGTTCCGGAGCGGGAGGACCCGCGGGACGTGATCGTCGCCAGGGACGCCCTGAAGTTCACCGACCTGCCCCGCGGGGCGCGCATCGGTACGGGCTCCCCCCGTCGCACGGCCCAGCTGAACGCGTACGCGCGCAGCCACGGCCTCGACATCGAGACGGTCCCGATCCGCGGGAACATCGACACCCGCGTCGGCTTCGTGCGGGACGGTGAGCTGGACGCCGTGGTCCTGGCCGCCGCCGGACTGAGCCGGATCGGCCGGATCGACGAAGTGACCGACTTCCTGTCGGTCGACACGATTTTGCCCGCCCCCGGCCAGGGGGCCCTGGCGATCGAATGTGCCGCGGACAACGCGGACTTGATCGCGGCACTCGGCGAACTCGACGACCCGTTCACCCGGATCGCCGTGACCGCCGAAAGGTCCCTGCTCGCCGCCCTGGAGGCCGGCTGCTCCGCCCCTGTGGGCGCGCTGGCCGACCTTCTGGCCGACGGGCAGATTGTCAAGGAAATGCGCCTGCGCGGAATAGTCGGCACGACCGACGGTTCGCGTACGGTGCAGCTGTCCACCACCGGTCCCGTGCCCGAGACACATGACCAAGCACTGGCGCTCGGTCGCGAACTCGCCGCCGAGATGCTTGCCCAGGGCGCGGCCGGTCTGATGGGGGAGCAAGCCAAGTGAGCCCCACCACTCTTCCCGCCGCCGGTCCTGAACACGGGCACGTCACCTTCCTGGGTGCCGGACCCGGAGATCCGGGACTGCTCACACTGCGCGCCGTCGAGGCGCTGGCGAACGCGGACGTTCTCGTCGCCGAGCACGAGGTGCTCGACGTCGTACGTCCGCACGCCCGAGCCGGCGTAGCCGTCGTGCATCCGGATCCGAGTCCTTCTTCGGGCTCGCTCCCGGGCACAGGCACGCCTCAACTAACGGTTGTTGACGGTGCGTCAACAACCGTTGGCCTACCCGCTGTGCGGGATGCGGCACATCTTGTCATGGAGGCCGCACGGGGCGGCAGGCGGGTCGTGCGTGCGGTCTCGGGGGACCCGGGACTAGATACGTACGCCGCCGAGGAAATGCTCGCCTGCGTCGCCGCGGGTGTGCCTTTCGAGGTCGTCCCCGGTGTCGCCGCGGCCGTCGGCGTGCCCGCGTACGCCGGTGTCCCGCTGCGGGACGCGCAGGGTGCGGACGTCCGGTTCGTGGACGCCCGTACCGCGTCGGACCGGTGCTGGACGGAGGTGGGGGCGTCGGACGGCACGGTGGTGGTTTCCACGTCGCTGGACTCCGTGGCTTCGGCCGCCGGTGAGCTGGTGGCTGCCGGTCGTAAGCCGGACACCCCGATGACGGTCACAGTGGCTGGTACGACCACTCGTCAGCGGACCTGGTCCGCGACGCTCGGCACCATCGCGCAGACGCTGAAGCAGGCGAAGGTGCTGCCCTCGCCCGAGGGTGGCCGGCCGGTGATAGCCGTGGTCGGTGAGCGTTCCGCCGCCGCCCAGCGCGACCAGTTGTCGTGGTTCGAGTCCAAGCCGCTGTTCGGCTGGAAGGTCCTCGTCCCGCGCACGAAGGAGCAGGCGGCTTCGCTCTCCGACCAACTCCGGTCGTACGGCGCCGTTCCGCACGAGGTGCCGACGATCGCCGTCGAACCGCCGCGCACGCCCCAGCAGATGGAGCGGGCGGTCAAGGGGCTGGTGACGGGCCGGTACGAGTGGATCGCCTTCACTTCGGTCAACGCGGTCAAGGCCGTACGCGAGAAGTTCGAGGAGTACGGGCTCGACGCGCGTGCGTTCGCCGGGATCAAGGTCGCTGCTGTGGGTGAGCAGACCACCAAGGCGCTGGTTGCCTTTGGTGTGAAGCCGGATCTCGTGCCGAGCGGGGAGCAGTCCGCGGCCGGGTTGTTGGAGGACTGGCCACCCTACGACCCGGTCTTCGACCCGATCGACCGGGTGTTCCTGCCGCGGGCGGACATCGCCACGGAGACGTTGGTCGCCGGGCTGATCGAGCTCGGGTGGGAGGTGGATGACGTGACCGCCTACCGGACCGTGCGGGCCTCGCCGCCGCCCGCCGATACGCGGGAGGCGATCAAGGGGGGTGGCTTCGACGCCGTTCTCTTCACGTCGTCGTCCACTGTGCGGAACCTGGTGGGTATCGCCGGGAAGCCGCACAACGTGACGGTGATCGCGTGTATTGGTCCCGCTACGGCGAAGACCGCCGAGGAGCACGGGCTGCGGGTGGACGTGATGGCTCCGGAGCCGTCTGTGCACAAGTTGGCCGAGGCGTTGGCGAACTTCGGGCTGCGGCGGAGAGCTGCGGCGCAGGAGGCCGGGGATCCGGTCACGCGGCCGAGTGAGCGTCGGCCTGGTGCTCGGCGGCGTCGGACGACCTGAGGTTGAGTTTCGGGTTGGGGTGAGTGGGGGCGGGCGGCGCGGGGATTTTTCGCCCCCGCCGCCCCTACCCGTCCCATCCCTGGGGGCTGCCGCCCCCAGACCCCCGCTTCGGCCCCGAAAGGGCCTCGTCCTCAAACGCC
>NZ_JBFAJJ010000040.1:0-18678 GCF_040655155.1 Streptomyces sp. NPDC050508 | reverse complement strand
CCGCGCGCTGGGGCTCTCGACACCGGCGCGCCCCTACGGCTCCCTCTCGGCCGGCGCGTGGGGACAGTTGGACTTGGTGGGCCCTCGCCCTTGGCGAGGGCCCACGCCGTTTGTTCAGCTTGCCAGTGTTGCCTTGTGGACCGCCTGCACGAACCCCGCGTTTTCCTGTGCCGGGCCGGCCGGGGACGCGAAGCGGCGCCTGGTGTAGCCGTAGGCCAGGCCGCTGCGGGGGTCGGCGAAGGCCTGGGAGCCTGCCTCGCCGCTGTGGCCGATCGTCCCGGCGCCCAGGAACGGGTACCAGGAGTCCGCCGTTGCCTGGAAACCCAGGCCGTACGACTTGTGCGTGGCGGCCACCACGTCGTAGCCGACGGAATGCAGCTGACCGAACTCCGCCGCCGTGTCCGGCTTCAACAGCGGGGACCTGTCGCCTACTTCGCTGATCGCCGCCGCGTACAACCCGGCGAGACCACGCGCCGAGCCCACCCCGCCGATCGACGCGGGACCCTTCGCCCGGATCACCCGTTCGTTCGGGAGCGACGACAGGTCGGTCGGCTGCGTCGTCGCGTGCACGTTGAACGCGATCGCAGCGAGAGTGTGCGGTCCGGCCGGCTGCGCGGTACGCGCGGCCTGTTGGTCCGGGGTCGGCAACTGGGGCTGGGTGGTGCGGAAGCGGGGCTCGTGCGCTGCCGGCAGGCCGAGGAAGAAGTCCAGGCCGTACGGTGCCCGCACTCTCTCCTCGTGCACCTCCTGCAGCGAACGGCCCGTCGCCCGCCGTACGATCTCGCCGGTCAACGCGCCGATCACCAGAGCGTGACAGCCGAAGGCCGTGCCCGGGCGCCAGAACGGCCGTTGGTCGGCGAGGCGTTCGGCGAGCGCCCGGTCGTCGGAGAGTTCGTCGAGTGTGAAACCCGAGTCCGTCCCGACCAGACCCGCCCGGTGTGCGAGCAACTCGCGCAGCGTGAGCGCGCCCTTGCCCTCGGACGCGAACTCCGGCCAGTAGTACGTCACTTTGCGGTCCAGCTCCAGCGTGCCGTCCTGCACGAGCAGCGCCACCACGAGGTGCGCGGCGCCCTGCGTGGACGAGAACAGGCCATAGAGGGAGTCGCCGCCGTCGGCGCCGGGCGGTGCCGCCCACAGGTCGACGACCCGTCGTCCGTGTACGTATGCACACAACTGGCCCTCGTAGTCGGTGCGTTCAGTTGCTACGAACGCGGCGAACTTCTCCCGCACCGTCTCGAAGCCTTCGGCTACGGTGCCGTGGATCTCCTGGGTCATCCGCTCTCCTCAACTGATCCGCTGCTCGCGTGTGCCATGGTGAACAACGCCCGTCCGACCTGCGGGAGTTCCCCCTTCGGGTGATCCCGGAAGAGGGGCTCCGTGCCGAACAGGACAGCGTGCGGGCCACTGATGACCGAGGGCCGGCCCGCCGCGGCGACAGGACCGCCGGAGCCGTCCGCCAGCGCCCGCCAGTGCCCGGCGACGAGCGGGTTCCCGGTCGCGTACGACTGCTCCACGCGCACCCCGGGCCCGAGGTCGGTGAACCACACCGGCGCGTAGACGAAGGTGTGGGGTGGGGCTCCGGCCGTTACCGGTCCTGAATTCACCACCCGTACGACGCCGTTGGCATCCTCGTTGCCCTCGGCGGGCTTCGCGGTCAGTAGTCCGGCCGCCGTGCTCAGCGCGGCGCCGGTGACACCCCGTCCGACTAGGCCGTGGCCGGCCGACAGGAAGGTGCCGAGGGCTTTGCGGGCGGCCGGGGTCAGGTTTCCGTACTCCAGCCCCGTCGACACGAACAACACATCTGCTTTCGACCAGTCGAACCCGGCGTTCAGGACGTCCGTCGACACGGGTGTCACTTCGAAGTTCATCTCCCGCAGCGCGAACAGCTCGCCCGCGGTGACGGCGGCGGCGACCCGGACGCGGTGGAGGGGGAGGAGGAGGGGAGTGACACCGGCGAGAGTGGTGGCCTCGAACTTCACGTCGTATGCATGAGCCGCCGTGGTCGCCTTTGCCCGCGCCGCGGTCGTGTTCGGCACGATCGCGCTGCCGTCCGCCGTTCGCCGTACCGGAACTCCTTGCTGGAGAAGGGAGTTGAGGGCCGCGAACTCGGCCGGGTCCGTGAGGCGGAGGCGGAGGTCGCCGTGCGGGGCTACGCGGGCGACGGGGGAGGGGGCGGAGACAGGGGTGAGGGGCGTGCCGGGGAGGTCGGGTGCCGTCTCGACCGTGGCGCCCCACAGGCGGCCCAGGCTCCAGGCCGAGATGTCGTACATGGCCGTCACCCTGTCGCTGATGTCACGGCCGTCGGCCAACAGGGCGTTCGCCAGGCCCCGTTTGGGCTGGTGCATGTCGACGACGTACGAGCCGTTCGCCGCGCGTAGCACGCGGATGTCGTTGGCGAGGAGATGGGTGACGAGGCGGGCGCCCGCGGTGTCGGCCGCAATGGTGTAGGCGCGGGGGAATTCGGTTGTGTAGACGTCCTCCGGGCCGATGCCCGGGACCCCCGGGACGGTCCGTGTCGACACCGGTACTTGCTCGGCGCCCGCCGCTCCCCGCCGGAACATCTCGATCTGGTCGGCGATGAGGGAACTGCGGTGGGACCGGGCGTAGTTGAGGGTGGCGCGCATCGCCGCGCCCGCGACGGACACGTTGATCGCGGCGCGGCGGCGCAGCTCGGCGGTGGGGAGGGTGTCGTAGGCCGAGTTGTTGACCTGGAGCGGGATCTCGACCGTGTGGGCGGCCACCGCGCCCTGGAAGGCCGCGTACTGCGGGGTGAAGACCGGGGGCCAGTCGTCCCAGCCCTCCGCCTGGTCGCGGAAGGGGATTTGGGGAGGTGAGACCTCGTCCTTGGCCGGTGTGTAGCCGAGGTCGTTGACGGCGGTCTCCATGCCCAGGGCGTTGGCGTAGGTGTTCTTGAGGAAGAGGTCGTACTCGTAGTTCTCGCCGTGCGGGGGAGTGGTCGGCTCGATGAGGGTGCCGTTGACGTAGCCGTGCAGGTCGAGCATGACGGCGGGCTGTTCGGCGATGGTGAGGTGGCGGATCGTGCGGGTCTCGGGCTGCGAGGCGGTGACCATGTCCCGGTTCAGGTCGAAGCCGTTGGCGTTGGTGCGGGTGCCGGCGATACGGCCGTCCGGGTTCGCCGTGATGTTGAAGTAGAGGCGGCTGTGCGCCAACAGGTCTGTGGTCTTCGTGTCGTTGGCGGTGGCGAGCTGCTCGATGAGGGCGAGGGAGGCGTCCGTGCCCTCCCACTCGTCGCCGTGGATGTTGTTGTCGAAGAAGACCGGGGTCTTGTAAGTGCTCCTGATCTCGGGGGACTTGGCGGCGGTGGCGGGCGCGTTCCCGATGAGTGCGCGCATCCGTTCCTGGGCGGTGGCCTGGTGGGCGGTCTCCGGGGCGGTGACCGTGACGAGGTAGAGCCGGTGGCCGCCGGCCGAGACGCCCGCGACCTCGACACTCACCCGGTCGCCGAGCCGCTGAAGGGCGTTCAGGCGTGGAGCGAGGGCGTGGTACGGGGTCAGGCCGAGCTTCAGGGACGCGTCGGCGGGGTTCACCGGGTCGGGGGAGAGGACCTGGCGGCGGGGATAGCCGAGGTGGGGATCGGTGCGCGGGACGGTGGCCGTGAGGGCGCGGCGGGCGGCACCGGCGGGGGCGAGGGCGGCACGCCGGTCCGGTGCGGAGCCCTCGCGGGTCGCGGGGTAGGGGTCGGCGCCCGCGGTGCGGGGCTGGAGCAGGAGCGAACCGGCGGCGGTGGTCAGGACGACGGCGGTGATCAGAACGGGTCTCGGGGGGACGGCTCTGGCAATGGTGCGCACGCGTACCTCCTCTTGGTTCCAGAGATCGGTACGGCGAGCCGCACCTGTTCGACTCAACGGCACACAGGAAGTTGTCGGTGTCGTCGATGCCCCGGATGGCGCATTCGCCGGGCCGCGGAACGGGCATGCTGAGCACAGGTCACCGGTACCGGGCAGCGGGTGCGGCCGGCTGCGCATGGCTGCTGAGGACGACTGCGGACGACTGCGTACGGCGAGGAGTTCCCCATGGCAACGATTCCTTCGCTCCCCAGCAGGGGCGAGGTGCTGCGCATGGCACGCAGCACCACCGACATCACCGGCCAACTCCTGGACACGGCCGGGAACATCACCAGGATCGCGATCAACACCCTTGATCCACGGGACGGTTCGGGCGCGGAGGCGCTCCGGGTCCTGCGCGAGACCACCGCCGAACTGGCCGAGGCGAGCGCGTCGCCGCAGGCCCAGGAGGCCTTCTACCGCATCGTCGACACCCTGACCAGGCTCGGCACGACCGGCGCACCGCTGGCCGTGCACCCGGTGAGTGAACCGGCGCAGGCCCTGCTCACCGTCCTCGGCGACAGCCTGCTGCCCGTCCTGGACGCGGTGGAACCGGCGGTCGAGGAGTTCGCCGCAGCGCTCGGCGATCTGGTGGAGGCGGCCTCCCCGCTGCTGCCCGCGGCGGCGGGCGTTGCCGCCGGCATCCTGCTCGCCCTCACCCCGCCGATCAGGGCGCTGGCCGACACCTTGGCCGACGCGTCCCCCGAACTCCGGCGCATCGCCGAGGCGTTGACGGCCGCGCTGGCCCCACTCCTGCCACTCCAGGTCGCCCTCGCACAACGGACGGCGACCGCGGGCGTGAACGTGCTCCGGGCCACCCTCCCGCCCCTCGCCGACCTCACGGAGGCCGCCGCGGCGACCACGAAGGCGGCGAGGCCGATGCTGATCGCCGGGGAGGAACTGTTCGTCTCGACCCTGGAGCACATCCAGCCGGTCCTCCTCGCTGCGGCCTTCAGGGCGGGCCGGGTGGCCCGGGCGGCGGCGGTACGGGTGACGGCGGCGGTGTCGCCTGCGGCGGACCAGGGGGTCGTCGTGGCGGTGTCGACCGCGTAGTGCCGACGCTGAGTAAAGTTCACCCCATGCATGATCTTGGGGCGGGATTCAGCTATCTCCTGAAGGGCCAGCGCTGGATGGCTCGGCATGGGAGGCACTACGGTTTCGGGCTGATTCCCGGTCTGATCACGCTGGTCCTGTACGTGGCGGCGCTGGTCGCGCTGGCGCTGTGGGGCGAGGACTTCGTCGCCTGGACGACGCCCTTCGCGGACGACTGGTCGAGCCCGTGGCAGGGCCTGTTCCGCGGCTTCCTCACGGTCGTCCTGTTCGTACTGGCCCTGCTGCTCTCGGTGTTGACCTTCACGGCCGTCACCCTCCTCATAGGCCAGCCGTTCTACGAGACCCTCTCCGAGAAGGTCGACCGGGACGTCTCCTCCGACGGCACGGCCCCCGAATCGGGCCTCGCCCTCTGGCGCGAACTGTGGATCTCGGCCCGCGACAGCCTCCGCATCCTGGTCCGCGCGCTGCTGTGGGGCGTCCTGCTCTTCGCCCTCGGCTTCCTCCCGTTCGTCGGTCAGACGGTCGTCCCGGTGATCGGCTTCTTCGTCACCGGCTTCTTCCTGACGGAGGAGCTGACGGCCGTGGCCCTCCAGCGCCGAGGCATCGACCTCCGCGCCCGCCTCACTCTCCTCCGCTCCCGCAAAACCCTCATCTGGGGCTTCGGCACCCCCCTCGGCCTCTCCTTCCTGGTCCCGTTCGTCGCGGTGTTCCTGATGCCGGGGGCGGTGGCGGGGGCGACGATGATGGCGCGGGAGCTGCTGGGGGAGGAGACCGAGGGGGACGACGCGGAAGCCGACCCGGAGTCAGTGGACCAGTGAGGCGTCCATCGCCACCGTCACCATCGCCCTGACCTGCGCGATGATGTCCACCCGGTTCCGGACGAACTCAGGATCGGTGATCGTCCCCGTCGCCGGGTCGGTGTTCCCGGTCCCGAACTGCAGTACCGGCGTGTGGATATGACCACCGGGCAGCGAATCGTGCAGCCCGAGCCGGTCCCGTAGCAGGGTCGCCCGGTAGGCGATCTCGTTGGAGAGGTAGTTGCCGCCGCCCCCGGCGCGGGCCGTGGACCCCGAGGTCGGTCCGTCGGGCCGTACGACCGGAGTGGTCCCGCCTGCCGGGATCTCGGTGACCTCTGTGTGGTCGTAGACGGGGAATCGCCCGGTGTTCGCGGCCACAATGTCCTTGTACGGCAGGGTCGTCGACGTCCACTGGGGCTGCGAGGCCGGGTCGGTGACCGGCACGGTCTCCGTCCGCGAGATGTTGTCGTTGTCCGGATATCCGCCCCGCCAGGCCCCGTTGGTCCGCTCGACGTCGAAACGGCCCACCCGCCCCTGGCTCACGGTCGTGAACAGATCCACCTTCGGCAGATACGACCGCAGCGTCCGCTCCACGGTCCCCTCCGCGAAGTCCGCCCACCGCACCGGGAACATGGCCGTCTCGATCCGCGCCGGACCGTCCGCCGTCTGGATCACCGTGCCATCGAGAGCGAGCGCGGTCGCCCCGGACGGATTGGAGATCCGGATGTCCTGGTCCAGCGTGAACGGGTCGAACCCGGTCACCAGGATCCGCTTGAGCCCCTTCTCGTGCGGATACCGGATACTGCTCTGCCCGCGCGAAGTCATCTCCAACTCGGAGAGCAGCGCGGCCCGTTGACCGTCCGTGATCCCGAACCCGGGCTCCCAGGACCGCACTTCCCGCGTCATCCCCAACCGCGCCCAGTACAACGGCCGATCGTCGTCCCGACTGAGATCACCGCCCGCGGGCCCCCGCCCCTGCGCCCGGTCAACGGCCCGCTGCCACAGCGCGGTTCCCTCACGTACGACGACGCGCCGGGCCTGCGCGTAGCTGTGCGCGGCTTCGAGTGCCTGGGTGAACTCCGGGGCCACGGTGTCGAATCCGGAGTGTTCGAGGATCTCCTGGGGGACCTCCTTGTCGAGCCGTTGCTCCTCGACGGTCGGGGACAGAGCGGTGTCGGCCACCGCCCCGGTACTGGGGGCGGAGAAACCGGCCAGCAGGGCCAGTCCGAGGACGCTGGTCCGAACTCGTATGACGTTCAAGGTGGTTGGGGCCTTCCGTCGCAGTGGGGTGCGGTGCGGTGCCGGACGGCCGCAGTATCGCGTGACGGGAGTGGTCTACGCCACGGGTGCGACGGACGAACCGATCCGCCCCACCTCCTCCGGCCGGAGGCGCTGATCGAGATCGAAGTCGTGGCCGCCGTCCCCGCGACGGAGTGATCGCCTCCGGGTGATACTGCCGTCCATGACCGCAGCGAAGACAGCGAAGGCAGCGAACCTGGGTGTCCTCTTCGCCATCGAGCTCGGCGCCCTCGTGGCCGTCGGCTACTGGGGGTTCACGCGGGACATCGCGACCCCGTTGACCTGGCTGCTCGGGCTCGGTGGGCCGGTCGTGCTCGCCGTGCTGTGGGGGCTGTGCGGTTCCCCGAAGGCCAGGTACAAGGTGCGTGGCGCCGGCCGTGTCGGGTTCGAGGTGGTGTGGTTCGGTGCCGGAGCCGTCGCACTGGCCCTCGCCGGGGCCTACGACTGGGCTCTCGTCTTCGCCCTGGTGTGTGTGGTGAGCAAGACGCTCGCTGTCATCTGGCGGCAGTAGCAAGGGAGTTCGGGGAGTTCACGGGACCTCAGCCCTCGCCCAGCAGCGCCAGGAAGTCCCGGAACGCCCCCGGCATGTCCACCGACTCCGGGTCCAGCAGCCACTGGTACTGCAACCCGTCCATCACCGCGACCAGCAGCGGAGCCGTGCGCTCGGGCGTGAGGCCGTTCGGCAGCCGGTCGCCGTACTCGGCGCGCAGCACGCCCGCCATGCTCGCCCGTACCCGGACGTACCGCTCGGCGAAGTAGGCGCGCGCCGGATGCCCCTCCGTGATGCTCTCGCCGAGCAGCGCGGAGAAGGTCTGGATGATCCCGGGCCGCATCGCGTTGTACTCGACCAGCGAGGCGAGCAGGTCGATCCGCCAGCGGCTGTCCGGTACCGCGTCCCACTGGTCCCGTTCCTCAAGGACGGCGACGAGCAGCGCGTCCTTCGTCGGGAAGTAGTGCAGCAGCCCCTGCTGGGTCAGCCCGACCCGCTCCGCCACCGCCGCCAGGCTCGCGCCCCGGTAGCCGCGCTCGGCGATCACCTCCAGGGCCGCCCGCACGATCTCGGCGCGCCGCTCCTCGTGCCGGGTCCTGGAGTTCGTGGCGTTCATGGCGTCACCGTACGACACCCGACGACAGTTCACATAACAGCAAGGTTACGAAACCTACCGCTCTACAGGTAACCGATGCACGATGGAGGCATCGCACGGTACGGACTCAACGAGGAGGCACAGCGATGGCGGGAACCCGCACCCCGGCCGACGAGGCCCGTGAAGCAGCCGTGGAGGCGGCCCTCGGCAAGCTCGACCTGGAGGCGAAGGCGCGACTGCTCGCCGGGCAGGACATGTGGTCCCTGCCCGCCCTTCCGGAGATCGGCCTGCGGTCCCTCGTCATGTCCGACGGCCCGATCGGCGTCCGGGGTGTGCGCTGGACCGCCGACGACCCGTCGATCGCGCTGCCGTCGCCCACCGCCCTCGCCGCCACCTGGGACCCCGAACTCGCCCACCGTGCAGGCGTGTTGCTCGCCCAGGAGGCCCGCCGCAAGGGTGTCCACGTACTCCTCGCGCCGACCGTCAATCTCCATCGCTCCCCGCTCGGCGGGCGGCACTTCGAGGCGTACAGCGAGGACCCGTACCTCACCGGACGGATCGGCGCCGGATACGTAACAGGCGTACAGGAAGGCGGAATCGGCACCACCGTCAAGCACTTCGTCGCCAACGACGCCGAGACCGACCGCTTCACCGTCGACAACCTCATTTCCCAACGCGCCTTGCGCGAGCTGTACTTGGCCCCCTTCGAGCACATCGTCGAGAACGCCCACCCCTGGGGCATCATGACCGCCTACAACACGGTCAACGGCACGACGATGACCGAGCACCGCTACCTCGTGAACGACATCCTGCGCGGCGAATGGGGCTTCGACGGCTTCAACGTCTCCGACTGGACCGCCGCCCGCTCCACCACCGGCGCCATCGAGGGCGGCCTCGACGCCGCCATGCCCGGCCCGAAGACCGTCTACGGCGACGCCCTCGCGCAGGCCGTCATCGACGGCGAGGTCGAGGAGGCCACCGTCGACGCGGCCGTACGGAACGTGCTGCGGCTCGCCGCCCGCGTCGGCATCCTGGACGGCGCCGAACCTGTCGTGGCGGAAGCCCAACTCCCGTCCCCTGTCGACGGCGAGGCTCTCGCCCGCGAGATCGCCCGCCGCTCCTTCGTCCTTGTGCGGAACCAGGACAACGCTCTTCCGCTGAAGCCCAACGGCACCGTCGCGCTCCTCGGCGCCGCCGCCCGCGACGCCCGCGTCCTCGGCGGGGGCTCCGCCATCGTCTTCCCGCCCCACATCGTCTCCCCGCTCGACGGCCTCACCGCCGCCCTCCCCGACGGTACCCTCACTTACGCCGTCGGCGCCGACCCGAACACCGAACTCGCCGCCGCCGACAAGGGGTTCGAGCTGCGCGCCATCTGCCGGGACGCGGCGGGCCGGGTCATCGGCACCGCCTCCGCGCCCAACGGGCAGCTCCGGTGGATGGGCGACGACCTTCCCGAGGGCGTCACCC
The DNA here is from genome assembly GCF_040655155.1 of Streptomyces sp. NPDC050508. Taxonomy (NCBI): domain Bacteria; kingdom Bacillati; phylum Actinomycetota; class Actinomycetes; order Kitasatosporales; family Streptomycetaceae; genus Streptomyces; species Streptomyces sp. NPDC050508. Next base: position 9,132 of record NZ_JBFAJJ010000040.1, on the reverse strand, counting down.
ACGACACCCTCCGCACCGTCGAACTCGCCGGCACCTTCGCCCCGCGCGAGACCGGCCAACACACCTTCGGCATCAAGGGACTGGGCGCCTTCACCCTCACCGTCGACGGCACGACGTACTACGACGACGTCCAACGCCCCCTCAAGGACGACCCGTTCAGCTCCTTCTTCGGCGCCCCGCAGCCCCGCGCCCAGGTCCAACTCACCGCCGGCACACCGGTCGAGGTGTCCCTGACCTACGTCGTGAGCTTCTCCGAGAACCGCGACCTCAAGGTCATCGGCTTCACCCTCGTCCACCAGGAACCGCAGCGCGACCCCGACGAACTCATTGCCGAGGCCGTCGACTTGGCGCGCACCGCCGACACCGCCGTCGTCGTGGTCGCCACCACCGAACGCGTCGAGTCCGAGGGCTACGACCGGACGGACCTCCGACTCCCCGGCCGCCAGGACGACCTGGTGCACGCCGTCGCCGCCGCCAACCCGAACACCGTCGTGATCGTCAACTCCGGCTCCCCGGTCGAACTGCCCTGGCGCGACGAGGTCGCTGCCGTCCTGCTCGGCTGGTTCCCCGGCCAGGAGGCCGGCGCCGCCCTCGCCGACGTCCTCACCGGCACCCACGAACCAGGCGGCCGACTCCCCACCACCTGGGGCTCCCTGACCGACGCCCCGGTCACCCAGGTCGTTCCCGAGGACGGCGAACTCCCGTACACCGAGGGCGTGTTCATCGGCTACCGGGCCTGGGAGAAAGAGGGCCGCACCCCGTCGTACGCCTTCGGACACGGCCTCGGCTACACCGACTGGACCTACGACGAGATCGAGGCCGACAGCTCATCGGTCACCGTCCGCGTCACCAACTCCGGTGCCCGGCACGGCCGTGAGGTCGTCCAGGTCTATCTGGCCCCTGCCGATGTCCCCGCCGACGCCGACCCGGAGCGTCCCGCCCGCTGGCTGGCCGGTTTCGCGGGGGTCGAGGCCGGGCCCGGCGAGAGCGTCGAGGTGATCGTCGACCTTCCGCGACGGGCTTTCGAGATCTGGGATGAGACGGCGAACTCGTGGGCAGTTGTAAAGGGTTCGTACGAGATCCAGGCGGGGCGCTCGATCACGGACCGCAGGGTCGCCACGACGATTAACGTCTGAGCCGGGACAAGCTCCCCACAGACAGCCCCGGCCCGGGACCTGACCCCTGGGCCGGGGCTCATCACCTTCCGGCCGGCACGATCAGCGGGCCGAGAAGCCGTACACCGTCTCCGACCGGTAGACCCCGCCCGGGCGCAGCTGCGTGCTCGGGAACTCCGGGCGGTTCGGGGAGTCCGGGAAGTGCTGGGTCTCCAGGGCGATGCCGTCGCCGGGGGAGAACGGGCCGCCGCTCAGATGGTCCGCGGTGTACAGCTGGATGCCGGGCTCGGTCGTCGCCACCGTCAACACCCGCCCGGACGCCGGGTCGTGCAGCTCGGCGATCTCGACGGGCGCCGCCGTCAGGCCCTTGTCGAGCACGAAGTTGTGGTCGTAGCCGGCGCCGACCTTCCGCGGCTCACGGAAGTCGAAGCGGGTGCCCGTCACGTCGTCCAGGGCGCCGGTCGGGATCAGGTCGCCGTCGACCGGCGTGAACCGCGAGGCGGCGAGCCGGAGTTCATGACCGCCCGCGTTGCCGGAACCGCTCAGGTTGAAGTAGCTGTGGTTCGTGAGGTTCACGAGGGTCGGCGCGTCCGTCGTCGCCTCGTAGGCGATGCGCAGCGCGCCCGACTCGTCCAGCGTGTACGTCACCGAGACGTCGAGGCGCCCCGGGAAGCCCTCCTCGCCGTGCGCGCTGACCCGGCCGAGCCGCAGCCCGTGCTCGACCGGCTCGACGTCCCACAGCCGCTTGTCGAAGCCGTGCTCGCCGCCGTGCAGGGAGTTGGGCGCGTTGTTCTGCGCCAGCGAGTAGGTGACGCCGTCCAGCGGGAAACGGCCGCCCGCGATCCGGTTCGCGTACCGCCCCACCAGAGCCCCGAGATACGGCTCGGGATGAGCGAGATAGCCGTCCAGATCCGCGAACCCGAGCACCACGTCCACCACGTGGCCGTCCCGGTCCGGCACCTCCACCGACTGCACGATCCCGCCGTACGACAGCACCCGCACCCGGACGCCCGCCCGCTCCAGGGTCCAGCGGTGCACCGGGGTGCCGTCGGGAAGGGTGCCGAAAAGTTCACTCATGAGGGAAACCCTAGGTCACGGGTGTGCGCGCCGTGACGCGCCGGTACGCCATCTCGGCGAGCCGCGCCTGACCGTCCGTACTCGGATGGAACCAGTCCCAGTGGCTCAACTGGTCCGTGCCGAAGCGGTAGTCGTAGACCGCGCCCCCGTCGAAACGGCACCGCTCGTCCGTCGCGCACACCTGCTCCAGGACCTTGTTGTACGCCTCCACCCGGTCCAGCACCGTGTCCCGCCGCTCCGTCGCCGCCGAGTCCAGGGCGTCCGCGTCGGCCAGCATCGAGGGGCAGATCCCCAGCTTCCACACCGCCTTGCCCAGCGGGTTCGTCCGCCCCTGCGACCACAGCCGCTTGAGATTCGGCACGCTCGCGACGTAGACCTGCGTCTTCGGCAGCGCCCGGCGCAGCGACTTCAGCGACTCCTCGAAGCCCGCCCGGAAGTCGGCCACGGAGGTCATCGCCGAGGTCGAGGCCCGACAGGCGTCGTTCGCCCCCACCATCACGGTCACCAACTGCGGCTTGCGCGCGACCGCCTGACCGATCTGCGCGGGCAGGTCGGCCATTCGCGCCCCGGTCTCCGCGTAGTTCCAACTCCGCTCGGCCGCGCCCGTCTTCCCCAGCAGCCGCACGGCGAGGCTGTCGACCGAGGCCGAACTGCCGGTCGCCCAGGACACCTCCGGGCAGTCCGACAGGACCGTACAGGCGTCGAAGCCGCGGGTGATGGAGTCGCCGACCGCCGCGACCGAGGACGGACTGCGGTCCCACACCGGGGTGGGGGAGGGCTTCGCCTTGGCCGCCGTACCACTCTTGCTGTGTGCGCCGGCGGAGTCACCGCCGCCGGAGTCGCAGCCGGCGGCTCCCAGGACGGCCGCGGCCGTGACGGCGAGCAGGGCCCGTGAACGGTGACGTCGGATTCGCATGCCCTGGTCCAGCCCCTTGGTGTCGTGTCACATCTCAACCCATAACAACGCGCGAGGGTTCCCGCACGCGTGCGATGCAACGGCTCACCCCCGTACAAGCGTCCCCCTGGGTGAATGGTGGGGTTTCCTGGCAGCGGGACGGACGGTACGTCACACTCCTCGCGCCGCCGCACGGTAGCCTCGCCCTCAACGTGGCTGCCCTGCCGCCGCCGTTTGCCAGTCAGCAAGATGCCCCGCTCTGTCCGGAGGTCCCGGTGACGACACGTGGAGTTCTGTACGTGCACTCCGCGCCGCGCGCGCTGTGCCCGCACGTCGAGTGGGCCGTCGCCGGGGTGCTCGGCACACGCGTCAGCCTCGACTGGATCCGCCAGCCCGCCGCCCCCGGAACATGGCGCTCCGAATTCTCCTGGCAGGCAGAGGTGGGCACGGCCTCCAAGCTGGCGTCGGCCCTCCGCGGCTGGCACCTCCTCCGCTTCGAGGTGACCGCCGAGCCCAGCCCCACCGCCGAGGGCGAGCGCTACAGCTGCACCCCCGAACTCGGCATCTTCCACGCCGTAACCGGCATCCACGGCGACATCCTGATCCCGGAGGACCGCCTGCGCGCGGCCCTGACGAGGTCCCAACAGGGCGAGACGGACCTGGAGGCGGAGATCGCCAAGCTGCTGGGCAAGCCCTGGGACGACGAGTTGGAGCCGTTCAGGTACGCGGGTGAGGGCGCGCCGGTGCGCTGGCTGCACCAGGTGGTGTGATTTCGAGTTCCTTTTCCGTACGTGCGAAGGGCCCCCACCGACCGGTGGGGGCCCTTCAGCGTCGTACAGGAAGTTCTCAGACCGTCCGGAACGCCAACACCACGTTGTGCCCACCGAACCCGAACGAGTCGTTCAGCGCGGCGATACGTCCCTCGACCGGCAGCTTGCGAGCCTCACCGCGGACAACATCCGCGTTGGCCTCCGCCTCAGGGTCGAGGTTCTCGACGTTGATGGTCGGCGGAGCGATCCGGTTGTACAGCGCGAGCACGGTCGCCACCGACTCGACACCCCCCGCACCACCGAGCAGATGCCCGGTCATCGACTTCGTCGCCGAGACCGCCATGTGGTCGGCGTCGTCGCCGAACACCTTGCGCAGTGCCTTCAGTTCGGCCACGTCACCGGCCGGCGTGGACGTCGCGTGCGCGTTCACGTGCACGATCTCCGCCGCGTCGAGATCGGTGTTGTCCATCAGGTTCCGCAGGGCCTGGGAGATGCCACGCCCCTCCGGCTCCGGCTGCACGATGTCGTGGCCGTCGGCGGAGATGCCCTGCCCGACCGCCTCGGCGTACACCCGGGCACCGCGCTTCGCCGCGTGCTCGGCGGACTCCAGGACGAGAACGCCCGCGCCCTCGCCGAGGACGAAGCCGTCGCGGCCGGTGTCGTAGGGACGCGAGGCGCCCTGCGGGTCGTCGTTGTTCTTGGACATCGCCATCATGTTGCCGAACGCGGCGATGGGGAGGGGGTGGATGGCCGCCTCCGTGCCACCGGCGACGACGACGTCGGCGCGGCCGGTGCGGATCATCTCGATGGCGTAGCCGATGGCCTCGGCGCCGGAGGCGCACGCGGAGACCGGCGTGTGCACGCCCGCACGGGCGCCCACGAGCAGACCCACGTTGGCGGACGGGCCGTTCGGCATCAGCATGGGGACGGTGTGCGGGGAGACGCGGCGGACGCCCTTCTCCTTCAGCACGTCGTACTGGTCGAGCAGGGTCGTCACACCACCGATACCGGAGGCGATGACGGTGCCGAGGCGGTCGGGGTCGACCGCCGGGTCCTCGCCGGCCTTGTCGGTGAAACCGGCGTCGGCCCACGCCTCCTTGGCCGCGATCAGCGCGAACTGCGCCGAGCGGTCGAGACGGCGGGCCTGCGGACGCGGGATGACCTCGGAGGGGTCCACAGCGGCCGGCGCGGCGATACGGACCGCCTGCTCGGCGGCCCACTCCTGCTCCAGGGCCTTCACACCGGACTTGCCGGCGATCAGACCTTCCCAGGTCGAGGCTGCGTCGCCACCCAGCGGTGTGGTTGCGCCGATACCGGTGACGACCACGGTGCGATTGGTCGGGCTCACGGGAATTCTCTCTCCAACGGTACGAGGATTAAGCGGCGCCACCGCCGGGTGGCGGGGCCATGCAGCCGGGCCTATGGGGTGGCTCGGGCCTGGTGGTCCGGGCCTAAGGGGTGGCTCAGGCCTGGTTCTTGAGGATGTAGTCGGTCGCGTCGCCGACCGTCTTGAGGTTCTTGACGTCCTCGTCGGGGATCTTGACGTCGAAGCGCTCTTCAGCGGCGACGACGACCTCGACCATGGACAGCGAGTCGACGTCCAGGTCGTCGGTGAAGGACTTGTCCAGCTGGACGTCCTCAACCGGGATGCCGGCGATCTCGTTCACGATGTCGGCGAGACCGGCGACGATCTCTTCCTGAGTGGCGGCCATGTCAGGCGCTCCTTCTTTGTGATCCAGAGGGTGTGGCGGTGCTTCCCGTGCCGGATCCGATGATGATCCGGCACGGAGTGCCTAGGGGAGGGTAACGACCGTCGCGGCGTACACGAGACCCGCCCCGAAGCCGATGACGAGCGCGGTGTCGCCGCTCTTCGCCTCGCCGGTCGCCAGAAGCCGCTCCATAGCGAGCGGAATCGAGGCGGCCGAGGTGTTGCCGGTGGTGCGTACGTCACGCGCGACCGTGACGTGCTCCGGCAGTTTGAGGGTCTTCACCATCGAGTCGATGATCCGCTCGTTGGCCTGGTGGGGAATGAAGACATCCAGGTCGTCCGGGGTGATCCCGGCCGCGTCCAGCGCCTGCTGGGCGACCTTCGCCATCTCGAACACGGCCCAGCGGAACACCGCCTGGCCCTCCTGCGTGATCGCAGGGAACTTGCCCGTGCTGTCGTACTCGGTCCACGGCACGGTCTGCTTGATCGTGTCGGACTTGTCGCCCTCCGAGCCCCACACGGTCGGGCCGATCATCGGCTCCTTCGCGGGGCCGACCACGACCGCGCCCGCGCCGTCACCGAACAGGAAGGCCGTCGCGCGGTCCTCCAGGTCGGTCAGGTCGGACAGCCGCTCCACGCCGATGACCAGCACGTACTCCGCGCTGCCCTCGACGATCATGCCCTTGGCGAGGGTCAGGCCGTAGCCGAAGCCCGCGCAGCCCGCCGAGATGTCGAACGCGGCGGCCTTGTTCGTGCCGAGCTTGTCGGCGATCTCCGTCGCCACGGCCGGGGTCTGCTTGAAGTGCGAGACCGTGGACACGATCACGCCGCCGATCTGCGACGCGGTGATCCCCGCGTCCGCGATCGCCTTGCCGGACGCCTCGATGGACATCGCGGCGACGGTCTCCTCGTCGTTCGCCCAGTGCCGCGTCTCGATGCCCGAGCGCGAGCGGATCCATTCGTCGGACGAGTCGATCGTCTCCAGGATCACCTCGTTCGGGACGACACGGACCGGACGGTAGCCGCCCACACCGAGGATCCGCGCGTACGGTGCGCCCTTGCTCGGCTTGATCTTCGTCGACATGTTCCTACGGCTCCTTCTTCAGGCGTTGGCGTGCTCTGCGATGAGCTCGCGGGCCGCGTCGAGGTCGTCGGGTGTCTTCAGGGCCAGCGTCTTCACGCCGGGCAGGGCACGTTTGGCGAGGCCGGTCAGGGTGCCGCCGGGGCACACCTCCAGGAGCGCGGTGACGCCGAGCTCCTTGAAGGTCTCCATGCACAGGTCCCAGCGGACCGGGTTGGCGACCTGGCCGACCAGCCGGGCGAGCACCTCGGCGCCCGTCGCGACCGCCTTGCCGTCCTTGTTCGAGATGTACGTCAACCGCGGGTCGGCGGGCGTCAGTTGCTCGGCGGCTGCGGCGAGCACCTCGACCGCGGGCGCCATGTGCTCGGTGTGGAACGCGCCCGCCACCTTCAGCGCCACGACCCGTCGCACGCCCTCGGGCTTGTCGGCCTCCAGGGCGGCGAGCTGCTCCAGCGTGCCGGCGGCCACGATCTGGCCCGCGCCGTTCACGTTCGCCGGGGTCAGGCCCAGCTTCTCCAGGTGCAGGACCGTCGTGTCGGGGTCGCCGCCGAGCAGCGCCGACATGCCGGTCGCGGTGATCGCGGAGGCCTCGGCCATCGCCAGACCACGCTTGCGTACGAGGGTCAGGGCGGCCGTGTCGTCCAGGACGCCCGCGAGGACGGCGGCGGTGATCTCGCCGACGCTGTGACCGGCGACCGCGCCGGGCGCAACGTCACCGAGTGCCGCGGCGGAGACCAGTCCGGCGGCGACGAGCAGCGGCTGGGCGACGGCGGTGTCACGGATCTCGTCCGCGTCGGCGTCCGTGCCGTAGTGCACCAGGTCGAGGTCGATGGCGGCCGAGAGGGCACGCAGACGGTCCTCGACACCGGGGAGGTCGAGCCAGGGGGTCAGGAAGCCGGGCGTCTGGGCGCCCTGGCCGGGAGCGACGAGTACGAGCACTCTCACACTCTCTCTTGGGGACGGGCACGGCCGCCCGTGGGGACAGGGACGAAGAACACGAGGGGGTTTTGTGGGGCTCCGACAAAAGGCTAGTTCTGGGGATCTCCATCGGCCAGACGCCCCAGGATCAGCGCGATCCGCAGCGTGAACGCGGAACGTACATCGGACGGCGACCAGCCGGTGACGTCAGTCACACGTCGAAGCCGGTAGCGCACGGTGTTGGGATGGACGAACAGCATCCGCGCGGCACCTTCGAGGCTACTCGCCTGCTCCAGATAGACGCTGAGCGTCTCCAGGAGCGCGGACCCGGCCTCCTCCAGTGGTCTGTAGATCTCCTCCACCAACTGGTCGCGGGCGCCCGGGTCACCGGCCATCGCGCGTTCCGGAAGCAGGTCGTCCGCCAGTACCGGGCGCGGGGCGTCCTGCCAGGCGGAACAGGCCTTGAGCCCGGCGGCGGCGGCCTGCGCGGACCGGGTCGCGGCCAGGAGATCGGGCACGATGGGCCCTGCCACGACGGGTCCGGCCGCATAAGGGCCGATCAGCGACTTGGCGACGGCGAGCGGATTGTCGTCGCCACCGGCGATGACGACGAGCCGGTCCCCGAGCACCCCGGTCAACACCTGGAGCTTGGCGTGGCGCGCAGCCCGCCGAATCGCTTCCACGGTCAGCTCACTGTCCCCGTCGGGCGCGGTACCGAGCACCACACACACATGCTCGGGCGAGTTCCACCCGAGCGCGGCGGCCCGCGAGACGGCCCCCTCGTCGGCCTCACCGCTCAGCACGGCGTTCACGACGAGCGACTCCAGCCGGGCGTCCCAGGCACCGCGTGCCTCGGCGGCCTGCGCGTACACCTGGGCGGTCGCGAAGGCGATCTCCCGGGCGTACACGAGAAGCGCCTCGCGCAGCACGGACTCGTCACCGGGCGCGGCCACCTCGTCGATGGCCGACTCCATGACCTCGATGGTCGTCCGCACCATCTCGACGGTCTGGCGGAGAGTGATGGCCCGGGTCAGCTCACGGGGCGCGGTCCCGAACACATCGGTGGAGATGGCCTGGGGCGCGTCCGGATGCCGGAACCACTCGGTGAACGCGGCGATACCGGCCTGCGCGACCAGCCCGATCCAGGAACGGTTCTCCGGTGGCATAGCCCGGTACCACGGCAGCGTCTCGTCCATGCGCGCGATGGCCTGGGCGGCAAGACTCCCGGACGACTGCTCCAGCCGCTTGAGGGTTGCCGGGTGCGAGTGGGCGCGGGGCAGGGGGCCTGCGGGTTTGGTGGTTTCGGGTTCGGGCACGGAACAAGACTGCCTTATCCGGTACGGGGCGGTCGCCCTCGGGGCGGGCACCTTGGCCGGTGTTGGGTAGGCGCCGTCGCGTACCTCCTTTGGTTCGGTCGCCTTCGGGGCGCCTTAAGCCGGTGTCGAGTGCCCCACCGTGCTCGGCGCTGCGCGCCTCCGCGCGCTGGGGCTCTCGACACCGGCGCGCCCCTACGGCTCCCTCTCGGCCGGCGCGTGCCGGCCCGGCCTGCTGCTGCGGCACGGCCTGCG
>NZ_JBFAJJ010000039.1:0-22452 GCF_040655155.1 Streptomyces sp. NPDC050508 | reverse complement strand
GTGCTTTCCAGGTTTCCGCTTTCGCGTTTCCCTTTCCGGCGGTTCCGACTCTATCAGATCCTTTCGGGCCTGACTCCCAGTCAGCGGGGGTTGCCATCCCGGCCGTTGGGCCGTTCCGACGAGTGAGACTTTAGCGGATTCCTGAGTCCCGAGCGAATCGGGGGTTCGTCCTTTCGAACGCGGATTCCTCATTCTGCAAATACGCATGCCAATACACGCGACGACGGATCGTCGATTGTTTGTAGGTGCTTGCGGAATGGTTGTCCGGGGACCGACCGGGGTCGGCGCTCACGTCGGACAACTCGGAGAACACTACGTATGGGGTGGGAGCGTGTCAACTCCGCTCCGGAGGGCACAGCAGAGGCGTACGCTGTGTGACGTGACTACGCATACGTGCACCCAGCAGTGGTGGGCCGCCTGACGGCGGCCGTACATACGTATGTACTCAACGGCCGCCGCCTCGGCGGCCGTTCTCGTATCTCCCTCCAGAGAGTCGGCCGGCCGGGTGCGGTGGTCTCGACCAGGAGGTGGAGAGATGACACGGGTCTTCAGTGGGGTCAAGCCGACCGGGCACCTGACGCTGGGGAACTACCTGGGTGCCGTGCGGCGGTGGGTCGACGTGGATCAGCGGCAGGGCGACGCGCTGTTCTGTGTGGTCGATCTGCACGCGCTGACCGTGGACCACGATCCGGCGCGGGTGCGCAGACTGACGCGGCAGGCGGCGACGCTGTTGCTGGCGGCGGGGCTGGATCCCGAGCTGTGCACCGTGTTCGTACAGAGTCATGTGGACGAGCACACGCGGCTGTCGTACGTCATGGAGTGTGTGGCCACCGACGGTGAGATGCGGCGGATGATCCAGTACAAGGAGAAGGCCGCGCGCGAGCGGGAGCGGGGCGGGAGTGTGCGGCTGTCGCTGCTGACGTATCCCGTGCTGATGGCGGCGGACATCCTGGCGTACGGGACGGACGAGGTGCCGGTCGGGGACGACCAGACGCAGCATGTGGAGCTGGCCCGGGATCTGGCGGTGCGGTTCAACCAGCGGTACGGGCACACGTTCGTGGTGCCTCGGGCCACGCGGCCGGAGGTGGCGGCGCGGGTGATGAACCTGCAGGAGCCGACTTCGAAGATGGGGAAGTCGGACGACGCCGGGCCGGGAATCGTCTATCTGCTGGACGAGCCGGACGCCGTACGGAAGAAGGTCATGCGGGCCGTGACCGACAGTGGGGCGGAGGTCGTCTACGACCGGGAGGCTCGGCCGGGGGTGGCCAATCTGCTGGAGATCCTGGCCGCGTGCGGTGGTGGGAACCCCGAGGACCTGAGCGGTGTATATGAGTCGTACGGCACTTTGAAGAAGGACACCGCGGAGGCGGTGGTCGAGCTCCTCAGGCCCGTGCAGGAGAGGCACAAGGAGTTGTGCGCGGATCCCGCGTATGTGGAGGGGGTGTTGCGGGATGGGGCGGAGAAGGCGAGAGAGATGGCGAAGCCGATGGTCGATACCGCGTATCGGGCCATCGGGCTTCTGCCTGCGTAGCCGCCTGGCCGACTAGCTGTTTCCGGAGGCCAGTTCGCGGCTGCGGTCGCGGGCGGCCTCCAGTGCGGCGATGAGTGCGGCGCGCACGCCGTGGTTCTCAAGTTCGCGGATGGCGTTGATCGTCGTGCCGGCGGGCGAGGTGACGTTCTCACGGAGCTTGACCGGGTGCTCGCCGCTGTCGCGGAGCATGACGGCGGCGCCGATCGCGGACTGGACGATGAGGTCGTGGGCCTTGTCGCGCGGCAGGCCGAGCAGGATGCCCGCGTCCGTCATGGCTTCGACCAGGTAGAAGAAGTACGCCGGGCCGGAGCCGGAGAGGGCGGTGCAGGCGTCCTGCTGGGACTCGGGGACGCGGAGTGTCTTGCCGACGGCGCCGAAGATCTCCTCCGCGTGGGCGAGGTGAGCCTCGGTGGCGTGGCTGCCGGCGGAGATGACGGACATGGCCTCGTCGACGAGGGCGGGGGTGTTCGTCATGACACGGACGACCGGGGTGCCTGCGGCCAGGCGCTCCTCGAAGAAGGAGGTGGGGATGCCCGCCGCGCCGCTGATGATCAGGCGGTCGGCGGGGAGATGCGGGGCGAGCTCGTCCAGAAGGGTGCCCATGTCCTGCGGCTTGACCGTGAGGATCAGGGTGTCGGCGGTCTTCGCGGCCTCCGGGTTGGTGACCGGGGTGACTCCGTGGCGAGTGCGGAGTTCTTCGGCGCGCTCGGGGCGGCGGGCGGTGACCAGGAGGTCGGCCGGGGCCCAGCCCGCTCGGATCATTCCGCTGAGCAGGGCTTCGCCGATCTTGCCGGTGCCGAGGACTGCGACTTTCTGGGTCATGGGGTCATCCTCGCACCGGCGGTGGGCAGAGGGTGGTGGCTGTCCGGCTGGCGGAACAACACCTCTATGCCGTACGCCTCCTCAGGGTGGCCGCGCCCAGGCACAGCACCAGTAGGGCGCAGCCGGCCACGATCAGGGCGTCGCGCACGAAAGTCGCGGTCATGTCCGTGTGCTTGAGGACCTCGTTCATGCCGTCGACGGCGTACGACATGGGCAGGACGTCGGAGACGGCCTCCAGGGCGGGGTGCATGTTGGAGCGGGGGGTGAAGAGGCCGCAGAGGAGGAGTTGGGGGAAGATCACCGCCGGCATGAACTGGACGGCCTGGAATTCGGAGGCGGCGAAGGCCGAGACGAAGAGGCCGAGGGCGGTGCCGAGCAGGGCGTCGAGGAGGGCGACCAGGAGGAGGAGCCAGGGGCTGCCGGTGACGTCGAGGCCCAGGAACCAGACCGCGAGTCCGGTGGCCAGGGCGGACTGGATGATCGCGAGGGTGCCGAAGGCGAGGGCGTAGCCGGCGATCAGGTCGCCCTTGCCGAGGGGCATGGCGAGGAGGCGTTCGAGGGTGCCGGAGGTGCGTTCGCGCAGGGTCGCGATGGACGTGACCAGGAACATCGTGATGAGGGGGAAGATGCCGAGGAGTGAGGCGCCGATGCTGTCGAAGGTGCGCGGGCTGCCGTCGAAGACGTAGCGCAGCAGGAAGAGCATCACGCACGGGACGAGGATCATCAGCGCGATCGTGCGGGGGTCGTGGCGGAGCTGGCGCAGGACACGGGCCGCGGTGGCGGTGGTGCGGGAGGCGCTGAGGGCGCTGGTCGGTGCGGGCGCGATGGTCGTCGTAGCGGACGTGGTCGTGGTCGTGCTCATCGGGTCGTCTCCTTCTGGCGGCCGGTTGCCACGGCCTCGTCGACCAGGTGCAGGAAGGCCGCTTCGACCGTGTCGGAGCCGGTGTCGGCGCGGAGGGCGTCCGGGGTGTCGTCGGCGAGGATCTCGCCCTCGCGCATCAGGAGGAGGCGGTGGCAGCGCTCGGCCTCGTCCATGACGTGGGAGGAGATGAGGAGGGTGGCGCCGCGGGAGGCGGCGATGTCGTGGAAGAGGGCCCACAGGTCGCGGCGGAGGACGGGGTCGAGGCCGACGGTGGGTTCGTCGAGGACGAGGAGTTCCGGGGTGCCGAGGAGCGCGACCGCGAGGGAGACGCGGCTGCGTTGGCCGCCGGAGAGGTTGCCGGCGAGGGCGTCGGCGTGGGTGGTGAGGTCCACGTCGGTGATGGCCCGGGTGACGTCGTCGCGGCGGCGGGTGGCGGCGGCTCGGCCGGGGTCGAGGATCGCGGCGAAGTAGTCCAGGTTCTGACGAACCGTCAAGTCGTCGTAGACGGAGGGGGCTTGGGTGACGTAGCCGATGCGGGTGCGGAGGGTGGGGTGGCCGGCGGGGCGGCCGAGGACGTTCAGGGTGCCGGTGACCTTGGCCTGGGTGCCGACGATCGAGCGCATGAGGGTCGACTTGCCGCAGCCGGAGGGGCCGAGCAGGCCGGTGATCTGGCCGTGCGGGACGGTGAAGTCGAGGCCGCGCAGGACGGTGCGGGGGCCTCGGACGACGGTGAGGGCTTCGGCGTGGACAGCGGGGTCCGGTCCCGTGCCGGGTGGGTCGGCGATGTAATTCATCATGTGATGAATAATGCTCTCGCGCGGCATGCCCGTCAAGCGGGTGCGCGGGACGGCGCAGGCGCGTGGCGGCGTGATCGGAGGGGGCGGTCCGGTACCTGCGCTTCCGCGTTCACGGGGTGGCAACACGGATCGGGTGCGCGGCCAACTCCCTTTCCCGACAATGGATTTCAGTTCGCCGTGCCCTCCCCCGGTGCGGCGCCCACGCATCTCCCGTTCGCAATCGGAGGTGCCGTTGTCATGCGCTGTGGTGTGAGCAAGGCCGATCTGTTCGCTTCTCTCGTCGTCTTTCTTGTCGCGCTCCCGTTGTGTGTGGGTGTGGCGATCGCCTCCGGGGTGCCTGCCGAGTTGGGGCTGGTCACCGCGATCGTCGGTGGGCTGGCCGTCGGGGCGCTGCCCGGCAGCAGCCTGCGGGTGAGAGGTCCCGCGGCGGGGCTGACCGTGCTCGTGTACGAGGCGGTGCGGGCGTACGGGATCGAGGCGCTCGGGGTGCTGGTGTTCGCCGCCGGGGTCGTGCAGTTGGGGCTCGGGGTGCTGCGGCTGGGGCGGTGGTTCCGGGCGGTGTCCGCGGCCGTGGTGCAGGGGATGCTCGCCGGGATCGGGCTCGTGCTGGTCGCCGGGCAGGTGTACGCGCTCGGTGATGTGGCCGCGCCGACGGGCGGGGTAGGGAAGTTCGCCGGGCTGGTGTCGTTGCCGGGGGTGGTGGATCCGGTGGCGTTGTCAGTGGGCGGTGCCACCATTGCCGTACTGCTGCTGTGGCCTCGGTGGCGGTGGGGGGCTCGGGTGGTGCCGGCGCCGTTGGTGGCGGTGGGGTCGGCGGCTGCGGTGACCGGGGTGTTCGATCTGTCGGTGCGGCGGGTGGAGGTGCGGGGGCTGGTCGGTGCCGTGCGGGTGCCGGAGTGGGGGGATTTCGGGCGGCTTACGGAAGTGGGGGTGATCGGGACGGTCGTGGCGTTCGCGCTGATCGCGTCGGCGGAGTCGTTGTTCAGCGCGGCGGCGGTGGACCGACTGCACGGGGGGCCGCGGACGGACTTCGACCGGGAGTTGATCGCGCAGGGTGTGGGGAACGCCGTGTGCGGGGTGCTCGGGGCGTTGCCGATGACCGCAGTGATCGTGCGGAGCGCGGCGAACGTCCAGGCGGGGGCGCGGACCAAGGCGTCGCGGGTGCTGCACGGCGGGTGGCTGCTGGTGTTCACGGCCTTGTTGCCCGGGGTGCTGGGGCTGGTTCCGGTGGCGGCGCTGGCGGGGTTGCTCGTGCACGCCGGGTGCAAGCTCGTGCCGGTGCGGCAGGTGCGGGGGCTGTGGGCCGGGCATCGGGGTGAGGTCGTCGTGCTCGGGGTGACCGCGGTGGCGATCGTGGTGGGGCATCTGTTCGAGGGGGTGCTGGTCGGGCTGGCGTTGGCCGTGGCGAAGACCGCGTGGGACATCAGCCATGTGCATGTGGAGACGGAGGACCTGGGCGAGGCCGGGATCGTCGTACGGGTGCTGGGGCACGCGACGTTTCTGCGGCTGCCGAAGCTGTTGGACGCGTTGGAGGGGTTGCCGTACGACCGGGTGGTGCGGCTGGAGTTGGGCGGGTTGCGGCATGTGGATCATGCGTGTGCGGCGGCTCTGGAGGGGTGGGCCGCCGCGCGGGGGCATGAGGACGGGGACGGGGTGGGGGTGGTGGCGGTCGGGGGTTCGTGACGTGGTGGCGGTCGGGGGGACATGGCGTGGTGGCGGTCGGGGCGGGGACGTGGCCTGTGGCTGTCAGGAGGTCACGACGCCAGGGCGACGAGAAGCCTCACCGTGTACGTCTCCTCCACGATCCCGTCCGGGAAGACGGTCCGCAGGTGGTTCCGCTCCTCGGCGAGGAAGGCAGCCGTGCTCTCCTCGTCGTGGACCAGGAACGCCGAGTGGCTGCCGATGTTGGCCAGGTGGGTGTCGAGCGGGATGTGGCGGCTCCAGCGGATCGTCCGGAGGGTGAAGTCGAGTCGGCCGGTGGGGTCGGCGAGCGCGGAACTCACGCCGTTGCCGTCCACCTCCACGGGACGCTCGATGGCGAAGTACTCCAGGACGCGTTCCCGCTGCTCGCCGATCCACGGCACGTCGAGAGCGTTGGTGTTCCACCACAGCGTCAGCGCGCCGCCCGGGCGCAGTACGCGGAGCGCCTCCGGGACCGACTGGGACGGGTCCGTCCAGTGCCAGGCCTGGGCGTAGGTGAGGAAGTCGATCGAGTGGTCGGCGAGAGGGAGGGCGTTGCCGTTGCCGCGAACGATCGGTACGTCGGGGAGCGTTCGGCAGAACTGGGCCGTCATGCCGTCGCCGGGCTCGACCGCGACCACGTCGGCGCCGCGGGCGTGCAGGAGGGCGGTCGCGATACCGGTACCGGCGCCGATGTCCGCGACGCGGGCGCCGGCGAGGGGGTGACCCGCGAGGTCCTCGATGGCGTCGAAGAGGGCGGGTGGGTAGGAGGGGCGGTTCTCGGCGTACTGGGCCGCGGCGGCGTTGAAGGAGTGGGCTCGGGCGGCGGGCGAGGGGGGCTTCGAGGACGTGGTCATACGGTCATGGTTGCCGAGGTGGATGCAGGGTGCAGGCGGATTTTGGTGAGAAATGGGGGTGGGGGCCTGATGCCTCGTGCCTGGTGCCTCACCAGTTGTCCCCGCGCGCCCTGACCCGGCCAACGAGTTGCCGCTCCCCCGATCAGGATCGGCGGCGCTTCTTCGACGGGTTGCCGGTGCGGCGGGTCGTTCGCTTCTCGTATTGGGCCACGGCCGACTCGTACTCCTGGCGGTGGAGTTTCTCGCCGGGGGCCTCGGTGAAGGTGCGGAAGAAGTAGGCGAGCAGTGAGCCTACGAAGCCGATGGCCAGGAGGCCGCGGAGGGAGGCCTGGCGGTCGGGGTCGGGGCGTTTGTTGAAGCTTTCCCATGTGTGGCCGAAGGCGAGGGCGCTGCAGATCGCGAACATCACGATGACGAGGAGGGTGACGAAGCTGCCGACGTCCGCGATCTGGAGGCCCTGGTAGGCGAAGCGCAGGACCAGGCAGGAGACGACGGCGGTGGCGAGGGAGCCCGCCGCCGTGGCGATGCGGCGCGCTGCGTAGCCGTTGTCGTGGTTCACCCAGGTGGTGCCGAAGAAGCGGAGGGGGTCGGGGCGGGGGCCTGTGCCGCCTGGGGAGCCCGCGGGGGTGTCCTGGGTGCCGTTTTCGTCGCTCACGGGACGATTATGGCTCCAGGGCCGGCGCGGGCTCCTTCGGGGCTCAGCCGCAGCGCGAGGCCACGTACCCGTCGCTGCCCGTGTTCACGTACGCGTCGGCGATGTACTCGCCGTTGCTGATGTTGTCCCAGATGTTCGACGTGCCGTAGTAACCCGACACTGTCGTGCCCGGCGTCTGACAGTAGATCGGGACCTTCGAGCCCTCGGGCAGGACGCGGACGATGGTGTAGGTCGTGCCGGGTCCGGTGCGGACGTTGACAGTGATGCCGGGCGCGATCGCGTATGTGGTGGCGGCGCTCGCGGTGGTGGACGAACCCAGCACCATGAGGAGGGCTCCGGCGGCGGTGGCTGTCAGGAGTGCGGATCTGCGTCTCAGCGATGCCATCAGGTGGCCTCCGAGTAGTGAGGTCAGGCGCAGCGGGAGGCTATGTAGCCGTCGCTGCCGGTATTCACGTACGCGTCCGCGATGAACTCGCCGTTGCTGATGTTGTCCCAGATGTTCGAGGTGCCGTAAGTGCCCGTGACCGTCGTCCCCGGTGTCTGGCAGTAGATCAGGACTTGCGAGCTGCCCGGCAGGGTGCCGACGATGCTGTAGCTCGTGCCGGGGCCGCTGCGGATGTTGAGGCGGACGTCGGCGGTCGTGTAGGTCTGCGCCGCGCTGGCGGTGACCGGTGAGCCCATCACGAGAAGAAGGGCTCCGGCCGTGCCCGCGAGCAGGACGGATGCGCGTCTTCGGAATGTCATGAGTGTTCCCTGGGTAGTGGCGGTGGGCTCAGGAGCAGTGCGGGCGGACGTACCCGTCGCTGCCCGTGTTCACGTAGGCGTCGGATATGTACTCGCCGTCGTCGATGTTGTCCCAGATGTTCGTCGTGCCGTAGTAGCCGGTCACCGTGGTGCCCGGCGTCTGGCAGTAGATCGGGACCTGGGAGCCTTCGGCGAGGACGCGGACGATGGTGTAGCCGGTGCCCGGTCCGCTGCGGACGTTGACGCGGGTGTTGGGTGCGATCGAGTAGTAGTGCAGAGCCGCTGCCGTCGCGGCGGCCTCGGTCTCGCTGCTCCCGGCTTCTGGTGCGCGGTCAACAGACATGAAAAACCTCCCCCGTTGAGCCCCATGACTGCCATGGGGCCCCGATGATTCCCTTAAAACACGCCATGAAACACATGTGCGCAACTCGCACGCGGAAGCCAGCAAGCCGTCTCTGTCCCGTACGGGTCATCGACTAGGCTCCGTGCGTCGCGCGCGCGAACGATCAGCACGGGGGTGGTTCCATGGCGCCACAGCACAACACCGGAGCGGGCGCGGAAGCGGAACTTCCCGAGTACGCCGGTCACTACCGCCTGGAGTCATGCCTGGGCTCGGGCGGAATGGGCGTGGTGCATCTGGCACAGAGCACCTCCGGGATGAAACTCGCCGTGAAGGTCGTGCACGCGGAGTTCGCGCAGGATCCCGAGTTCAGGGGGCGGTTCCGGCAGGAGGTGGCGGCCGCGAGACGGGTGAGCGGCGCCTTCACCGCGCCGGTGGTCGATGCCGATCCCGAGGCCCAACGGCCTTGGATGGCGACCCTGTTCATTCCCGGTTCGACCCTTTCCGAGCACGTGAAGCGGAACGGGCCGATGGCGCCCGGTGAGCTGCGCCGACTGATGGCTGGGCTGGCCGAGGCACTGCGTGACATCCATCGGGTAGGCGTCGTGCACCGGGATCTGAAGCCCAGCAACGTGCTGCTCGCCGAGGACGGGCCGAAGGTCATCGACTTCGGCATTTCTCGGCCAAAGGACAGCGAACTGCACACCGAGACCGGGAAGTTGATCGGGACGCCGCCCTTCATGGCACCCGAGCAGTTCCGGCGGCCCAGGGAGGTCGGGCCCGCCGCGGACATCTTCGCGCTCGGGTCCGTACTCGTGCACGCGGCGACGGGGCGCGGGCCGTTCGACTCCGACAGTCCGTACGTCGTCGCCTACCAAGTCGTCCATGACGAGCCGGACTTGACGGGACTGCCGGAGAACCTCGCCCCGCTGGTACTGCGTTGCCTCGCCAAGGAGCCCGAGGACCGGCCCACGCCCGACGAGTTGATGCGTGAACTGCGGTCGGTGTCGGCCTCGTACGACACGCAGGCGTACATACCGGCACAGCGGGCCGGTGCCACGCCAGTGCCGGAGCCCCGTAAGAAAGAGCCCGCACAGCCCGAACGGCGGCGCGGGCGGCGCCTCGGCAAACGGATCGCTCTCGGGGCGGGCGCTCTCGGCCTGGCCGCGATCGGCACGGTCGCCTCGCTCCAGTTGTCCGATGCCGGCGACACTCCCCCGAAGGGCACCACCCCGCACGCTACGTCCAGCGCCGGGTTCGGCGGGTGGCAGGCGACCCCGGTCTCCAAGAAGAGCACGCCTCAATGCTCGTACGGGGCAGGGAAGTTGCTCTGTGCGCAGCCCGGGGTGGTGTTCGCCCTGGATCCGTCCGACGGGCGTGTGCTGTGGCGGCACTCCGTCGCCACGACGCACCGGAGCGGGCCGCCGGTCCTGTCGAGCGGCCTGGTGCAGCCCTCGTTGGACAGCGGCCGGCGTCTGGAGGCGCTCGATCCGGCTTCGGGCAAGGCGCGTTGGCAAAAGACCGTCCCCGCGTACACCGGGCTGGCGGACGCCGGCGGCATGCTCCTGCTCACCCATGCGGACGGGACGGTCACGGCGGTGGACAGCGCTTCGGGCGCCACGAGGTGGAGCCATCGGATTCCGGGCCAACAGGCGCCGTACTTCACCTCGTTCACCGGGGACCCGTCGGCGTACGCGACGAACACATCGGACGACGGGGCGACCACACGGGTGACGGCGGTCGATCCGGACACGGGCGCGGTGCGCTGGGACGCGCTGCTGAAGGGAACGTTGAAGCCCGTCGGTACTGCGGGCGGATCCGTGTATCTCCTCTCGGTCGACACGGTTTACGCGTCCGCGAAGGCCGTGGTCCGCTACACCCCGGACACCGGAGCCTCGCGACGCGTGACGCTGCCGCTGGCCCTCGACCAGGGCCACGGAACCGTGCGCGGGAACGTCGTCTACGTCATGGGGGCGGGCGGATCGCTCGTGGCCGTGAACATGGACGCGCGGAAGCAGCTGTGGAGTCTGGAGACGGCCGTAGTGCGGGGTTCCACACCGGTCACGGACGGACGGCAGGTGTACATCACCTCCGCGGACGGGCGGTTGCTCGCCGTGGACGCCCGCGCGGGAAAGCTCGTCGGGCAGACGCCCGCCCGCCTCGACTCCAACTCGGACCAGGTCAGCGCGGCGCTGCCCGAACCCGTCGTAGCGAACGATCGCGTGTACGCCGCCGCGCCCGACGGCACGGTATTCGCCGTCAACTCCCTTAAGCCCGGGGCCTGGTAGCCGTAGGAAGGCAAAAAAGGGCCGCCCCCGTCGGAACGGAGGCGGCCCACAAAGCGGTGGACGTCAGCCCAGCTTGCTCACATCCCGCACAGCCCCCCGGTCCGCACTGGTCGCCATCGCCGCGTACGCGCGCAGCGCGGCCGACACCTTGCGCTCGCGCTGCTTCGGGGCGTAGCGACCGTCCAGCGCAGCATCGCGACGCGCCAACTCGGCGTCGTCCACGAGGAGTTCGATGGTCCGGTTCGGGATGTCGATGCGGATGCGGTCGCCGTTCTCGACGAGGGCGATGGTGCCGCCGGACGCCGCCTCCGGGGACGCGTGGCCGATGGACAGGCCCGAAGTGCCGCCGGAGAAGCGGCCGTCGGTGATCAGGGCGCAGGTCTTGCCGAGGCCGCGGCCCTTGAGGAAGGACGTCGGGTAGAGCATCTCCTGCATACCGGGGCCGCCCTTGGGGCCCTCGTAGCGGATGACGACGACATCGCCGTGCGTCACCTGCTTGTTGAGGATCTTCTCGACGGCTTCTTCCTGCGACTCGCAGACGACCGCCGGGCCCTCGAACGTCCAGATGGACTCATCCACGCCTGCCGTCTTCACGACGCAGCCGTCGACCGCCAGGTTGCCCTTGAGGACCGCCAGGCCGCCGTCCTTGGAGTAGGCGTGCTCGGCGGAGCGGATGCAGCCCTCGGCCGCGTCCTCGTCCAGCGCCTCCCAGCGTTCCGACTGGGAGAAGGCCTCGGCCGACCTCACACATCCGGGAGCCGCGTGCCACAGTTCCACCGCCTCCGGGGACGGGGAGCCGCCGCGCACGTCCCACGTCTTCAGCCAGTCCGCCAGGGACGGGCTGTGGACGGAGTGCACGTCCTCGTTGAGAAGGCCCGCGCGGTGCAACTCGCCCAGCAGGGCCGGGATTCCGCCCGCGCGGTGGACGTCCTCCATGTAGTACGTGCGGCTCTTCGCGACGTTCGGGGCGACCTTCGCGAGGCACGGCACGCGGCGCGAGACGGCGTTGATCTCGTCCAGGCCGAACTGGACGCCACCCTCCTGCGCCGCGGCCAGCAGGTGCAGGATCGTGTTGGTGGAGCCGCCCATCGCGATGTCGAGGGCCATGGCGTTCTCGAAGGCCGCGAAGGTGGCGACGTTACGCGGCAGGACCGTCTCGTCGTCCTGCTCGTAGTAGCGGCGGGTGATGTCCATCACCGTGCGGGCCGCGTCCTGGTACAGGCCCTTGCGGGCGGTGTGCGTGGCGAGGACCGAGCCGTTGCCCGGCAGCGACAGGCCGATGGCCTCGGTCAGGCAGTTCATCGAGTTGGCGGTGAACATGCCGGAACAGGAGCCGCAGGTCGGACAGGCGTTCTCCTCGATGCTGAGGACGTCCGCGTCGGAGATGCTCTCGTTGGCGGCGTCGACCATCGCGTCGATCAGGTCCAGCGTGCGGACCGTGCCGTCCTGCAGAGTGGCGCGCCCGGCCTCCATGGGACCACCGGAGACGAAGACCGTCGGGATGTTCAGGCGGAGCGCCGCCATGAGCATGCCGGGCGTGATCTTGTCGCAGTTGGAGATGCAGATCAGGGCGTCGGCGCAGTGCGCCTCGACCATGTACTCCACGCTGTCCGCGATCAGGTCGCGGGACGGCAGGCTGTAGAGCATGCCGCCGTGGCCCATCGCGATGCCGTCGTCGACCGCGATCGTGTTGAACTCGCGCGGGATGCCGCCGGCCGCGGTGATCGCCTCGCTGACGATCCGGCCGACCGGCTGGAGGTGGGTGTGGCCGGGCACGAACTCCGTGAAGCTGTTCGCCACCGCGATGATCGGCTTCCGGCCGATGTCCGCACCGGGTACACCGGAGGCGCGCATAAGGGCGCGTGCGCCCGCCATGTTGCGGCCGTGGGTGACTGTGCGGGACCTCAGCTCGGGCATCGTCGCTCGCTCCTTCAGACAGATTTGGCTGCTATTGAGCGTACGCCGGTCATCCAGGGGTCGGACACGGTGTCCGCATCGCGGGACACATGTCTCACGACACAGGCAGGACTACGGCCCCGTCAGATGCCCCTGCACCACCGGCGCCACGCGCGCGATGATCTGCTCCACGTCCGCCGAGGCCAGCGGTTCCACCTTGATCACGTACCGCAGCATCGCCGTACCGACCAGCTGTGCCGCCGCCAGCTCGGCGCGCAGTTCCGCGTCCGGGAGGTCCAGCTGGGCGGCGACCCGGCCCAGCACCTGGGAGACCACGAGCCGGCGGAAGACGGCCGCGGCGGCCTCGTTGTTGACGGCGGACCGGACGACCGCCAGCAAGGGCTTACGGGTGGCGGGGTTCTCCCAGACGCCGAAAATGAAGCGGGTCAGCCGCTCGCCGACGCCGTCCAGCGGCCCCTCGGCGACCGCCGCCGGCGCGTTCGTCGCTGGGGCGAACGCGACCTCGATGGCCGCCTCGAAGACCTGTTCCTTGGTACCGAAGTAGTGGTGCACGAGCGCCGAGTCGACCCCGGCGGCCTTCGCGATCCCCCGCACGGACGTCTTCTCGTACCCCCGTTCGGAGAACTCCTCCCGGGCCGCGACCAGGATGCGGTCGCGGGTGTCGGCGGATTCCGTACGAGGGGGCCGGCCCCGGCGCTTGGCGGTGGCGTCGGTCACCGCCGGGGCACCTTCACGGCCGAGGCCAGATGCAGCCGCGTGAACGCGAGCGCCTCCGCCAGATCGGCCTCGCGTTCGGCGCCGGACATCGCGCGCCGGGTGTTGACCTCGATGACGACATGGCCGTCGAAGCCGGTCGTCGCGAGCCGTTCCAGCAGCTCGGCGCAGGGCTGGGTGCCGCGGCCGGGGACGAGGTGCTCGTCCTTGTTCGAGCCGTTGCCGTCCGCGAGATGGACATGGCCGAGACGGTCGCCCATGCGGTCGATCATCTCGGTCGCGTCGGTGCGGGCGGTCGCGGTGTGGCTGAGGTCGATCGTGAAGTGCCGGTAGTCCTCGTTCGTCACGTCCCAGTCGGGGGCGTAGGCGAGCATCTCGCGGTCGCGGTAGCGCCACGGATACATGTTCTCTACGGCGAACCGCACATCCGTCTCGTTCGCCATCCGCCAGATACCGCTGACGAAATCCCGCGCGTACTGGCGCTGCCAACGGAACGGCGGATGCACCACGACCGTGCTCGCCCCGAGCTTCTCGGCGGCCACCTGGGCGCGCTGGAGCTTGATCCACGGGTCGGTCGACCACACCCGCTGCGTGATGAGCAGGCAGGGCGCGTGCACGGCGAGGATCGGCACCTGGTGGTAGTCGCTGAGCCGGCGCAGCGCGTCGATGTCCTGGCTGACCGGGTCGGTCCACACCATGACCTCGACGCCGTCGTAGCCGAGGCGTGCGGCGATCTCGAAGGCCGTCGCCGTCGACTCCGGATACACGGACGCCGTGGACAGCGCGACCTTCGCATCCGGGATGCGCACGACTGGTTCTGCCACGGAGGACAGACTACGGGGCGGCGCTTTGCGTGGGGGAGCCGGTTGCTGTGCCCGCCCTGTGCGGGGTATGGCAACCGGCCATCTGCGGCGCGGGGCCGCGTTGTGGCGATACTTCATGCGGGTTCGATACGTCGGGTACCGGGCGGGCGTTCAGTGCGGCTCGGCTGGTGTCCGCCGCGGGGGCCTTCTTTGTGGTGCGTCTGCGGGTGCTTCGTTCGTCTGCGGCGCCGTTGCCGGGGGCTCTGCCCCCGGACCCCCGTCGGCCCTGAAGGGGCCTCGTCCTCAAACGCCGGACGGGCTGATGGATGCGGACCGGAGTTGGCGGGTGCTGGACGGGCTGGGCGGTCGGTAGGAGTGGGATCGTCGGCCGGTGTCGATGTCAGTGGTGCGTGTCGTTCAAGGCCTGGCGCGGGCAACCACGCGCGCGTACGTCATGAGCAGCACTCGCGTCATGCGTCACGGACAGCCACGCGTGCGTGCGCTACGGCCGCGCACGACGGGCCGGGGACAGGTGATCAGGGCCCGGCCGCGGGCAACCACTCACGTGTGCAGCACGGCCACACGCGTGTGCCCGATGGACCTGGCGGACAGCCACGCGCGCGTATGTCACGACGGATCGCCACGCACGTGTGCACCGCCTGGCCGAGCGGGCCCAGGAGTTCGCCCCGCCCCGCGCGGACAGCCACGCGGCTGCATCACGACCAGGCGCGCGTGCACCACAACAACACGCTCACGCCTCCGCTACGACCGCACACGCACACCCCGACGGAAAATCGCGCGCCCACGCCACCGCTGCACGCTCACGCCACCGGCAACGGCCACGCACGCGTGCACCACACCCCCGCACCTACCCCGCGCTCACCCCACCGCACTACCCGAACCGCCCAACCGCCCCTATCCCACCGGCATCCGATCCCGCACACCTACGCAGACGGCATCCGATCCAGCCCCCCTACGCAGACGGCATCTGATCCAACCGCCGCAAGATCACGCCCTCGCGCAGTGCCCACGGGCAGACCTCCAGGGTCTCGACGCCGAAGAGGTCCATCGCGCCCTCGGCCACCATCGCACCGGCCAGCAGCTGTTCGGCCCGGCCCTCGGAGACGCCCGGCAGCAGGCCGCGCTGGACGGTGGTCATGCCGCCCAGCCGCGGGACCCACGACTCCAGGGACTCGCGCTTCAGTTCGCGTTGGACGTAGAGGCCGTCGGCGGAGCGGGCGGCGCCGGCCAGGCGGGCGAGCTGCTTGAAGGTCTTCGACGTGGCGACGACGTGGTCGGGGGCGCCGAAACGGCTGAACTCCCCCACCGTACGGGCGATCTGGGCGCGCACATGGCGACGCAGGGCCCTTATCGCGTCCGGTTCCGGCGGGTCCCCGGGGAGCCAGCCGGCGGTGAGGCGGCCCGCGCCGAGCGGCAGCGACACGACCGCGTCGGGCTCCTCGTCGATGCCGTAGGCGATCTCCAGGGAGCCGCCGCCGATGTCGAGGACGAGGAGCTTCCCCGCTGA
Organism: Streptomyces sp. NPDC050508; assembly: GCF_040655155.1. Taxonomy (NCBI): domain Bacteria; kingdom Bacillati; phylum Actinomycetota; class Actinomycetes; order Kitasatosporales; family Streptomycetaceae; genus Streptomyces; species Streptomyces sp. NPDC050508. The sequence goes on along the minus strand of NZ_JBFAJJ010000039.1, from coordinate 6,914 downwards.
CCAGCCGAACCAGCGGCGGACGGCGAGGAAGGTCAGCCGAGCCTCCTCGGCGCCGGTGAGGACCTGCAGTTCGACGCCGGTCTCGGCCTGCACGCGCGCGAGGACGTCGTCCGCGTTGCTGGCCTCGCGGACGGCGGAGGTAGCGAACGGGAGGAGTTCCTCGACGCCCTTGTCCTCGGCTGCCTGGAGCGCCTCATGGACGACGCCGATGAGTTTGTCGACCCCCTCGGGGCCGATAGCCCCGTCCTCGTCGAGGAGTTGGGCAAGGCGCAGTTCCACCTTGTGCGAGTGCGCGGGCAGGGGGCGCGCGCCCGGGTGTGCGTCCACCACCAGCAGATGCACCGTGTTCGATCCCACGTCGAGGACACCGAGTCTCATATACGGAACGCTACTGCCACCTGCACCTATCTCGGTCCCCGGTGCGGTGTCTCGGGCCGCCCCGGGCGACTTACCCTGGACCCGTGCCAAAGACGAAAAAGGCGAAGAACGACAAGGCGGCCAAATCACTCGGCGATTCCTCGCCGGTGAAGTCGGCGAAGCCCCAGAGGTCCCCGAAGACGTCGCAGATGTCGAAGAAGGCCCTGAAAGGCGACGAGAAGGGGCTCGACTTCGCGCGCGCGTGGGTGGAGTTCCCGGATCCGGCGGACGAGGAACAGCTCTTCCGCTGCGATCTGACATGGCTGACCTCTCGCTGGAACTGCATCTTCGGAAGCGGCTGCCAGGGCATCCAGGCGGGCCGCGCTGACGACGGGTGCTGCACCCTGGGCGCGCACTTCTCCGACGAGGACGACGAGAAACGGGTCGCCGGGCATGTGGCGAGGCTCACGCCCGACATCTGGCAGCACCATGACGAGGGCGCGAAGAACGGCTGGACCTCGGAGGACGAGGACGGCGACCGCCAGACCCGCCCCTACAAGGGCTCGTGCATCTTCCAGAACCGCCCCGGTTTCGCGGGTGGCGCGGGCTGCTCGCTGCACATCCTGGCCGTGAAGGAGGGCCGCGAGCCCCTGGAGACCAAGCCGGACGTCTGCTGGCAGCTGCCGGTACGGCGGACGTACGAGTGGATCGACCGCCCGGACGACACGCGCGTGCTCCAGGTGTCGATCGGCGAGTACGACCGCAGGGGCTGGGGTCCCGGCGGCCACGACCTGCACTGGTGGTGCACGTCGGCGACCTCGGCGCACGGCGCGGGCGACCCGGTGTACGTGTCCTACGGCCCGGAGCTGACCGAGCTGATGGGCAAGGCCGGCTACGGCCGGCTGGTCGAGCTGTGCGAGGAGCGCCTGGCCTCGCAACTCCCGCTGCTGGCACCGCATCCGGCGGACCCGGTCGGCTGAGGGACCGCGACTAGGACGAACTCGGGTCGCCGCCGTCTTCGGGCGGCGGCGTCGAGCCGCCCGGGTCGGCGGGGGACGAGCCCGTCGGGGTCGGGGTCGGGTCGGCGGACGAGGGCGGCGGGTCGCTCGGCGTCGGGTCGGTGGGGGCCGTGCTCGTGGGCGTCGGGTCGGGGCCGGACGAGGGCGGGTCGGGGTCCGACGGGTGCGAGGGGTAGGTGGGGTCGCTCGGCTCGGTCGGGGCGGGCGCGGTGCCGTAGCCGTCGATCGAGACGACGGCGCCGGCGGGTGAGACGCCCACCCGCGCGGTCCAGTGGCCGGAGGGCTCGCGCAGATGGTCGACGTACACCTTGATCGTCAACGACTCCCCCGGTGCGAGGGTTCCCGAGGACTGGCTGAGGTAGAGCCAGGGCGCCGCGGTGGTCGCGGACCAGCGGACCGGGGCCGAGCCGGACGCGGTGAGGGTGATGAGCGTGGTGTCGCTGCTGTTGGCGGCCGAGACGGCGAGGTGTCCGGCTCCCTTCTGACCGGCGCCGGTGACGCTGATGACCTCTACGGAGACATCGTTTTTGCCGTTCTTGCCGGGCCGGGGGCTGGTGCTGGCGTTCCCGGTGTTCTCGTAGCCGCCGCTCGCGACCTCGCCCTCCAGGCTGCCGGGGCCGTGCTGCTCGCTCGCGGTGGCGGCCCGGCCGTCGGCGCCCTCGGCGGTCGGTGTGCCCCGGTAGGCGGCCCACAGGGCGAGGACGGGCGCCGCGATGACGGTGGCGACGACGGTCGTCGTGACGGCACGCGCGCGTAGCCGGTCTCTTCGGGCGGCGCGGTCCTTGGGGTCCATCGGGAAGCCGCGCCGGTCGAAGCGCGGAGCGGCTGCCCCACGCGCGCGTGGGAGGTGCGCCATCGCGACGTGCAGGGACGCGCGGGGCGCCTCCAGGACGGGCAGTTCGGCGGGCGTGACACTGGCGCCGGGCCAGCTGCCGGGGACCGCGCGCTCGGCGGTACGGCGGCAGCGCGGGCAGTCGTCGACGTGCCGGACCAGTTCGCGGCGCAGGGCGCTGCTGAGGACGAGCTGATGGTCGTCGGTGAGGCGGGCGACGCTCGGGCAGCTCCCGGTCTCCACGACGGCGAGGGCGGCACGCGTGCGTTCCACCTCGCAGGCCGCGGACGCCAGCAGCTCACGGGCGGCGGCGAGGTCCATGCCGAGGACGGCGGCGACCTCGTGGACGGCGAGCCGGTGACGCACGGCGAGTTCGAGCGCCTCGCGCTGCTCCGGGGTGGTCCCGGCGGCCTCCGGCCAGGCCAGCAGGGCGAGTTCACGCCCCCGCTGCTCCCTCAACTCCTCGGATACAGCCGGCTCCTCCACCGCACTGCTGCGCCCCACCGCGTGCGTGCCCTGACGTTTCTGCTTGGCCTCGGCCAGCTTGCGCAGACACGCCCAGCGGGCCAGTGCGTACAGCCAGGCCCGACGGTCACCGGCCGTCTCCGGCACGCGCGCGCCCCGGCGTTCGGCCAGCGCCAGCACGTCTCCCAGGGCGGCGGTCGCCGCGTCGTGGTCGCAGAGCACGGACAGGCAGTAGGTGAACAGGCCGTCCAGATACGGCTCGTAGCGCGCGGGCGGGCGCTGCGCCAGCGTGCGCGCCGCAGCGCGGTCGCGCGCCTCCCGATGCGCCCGGTGTGCGCCGGTGGTGCGGGTCGAGGTCTCCGGACTGCTGCTCATCACCCGTGCGACCGTAGGCGGCTGGTGATGCCCCCTTCCGCCCCCTTGAGCACTTTTAATCCGTACGGGTGAAACGATCCCTCAATAGGGGACAGGAACCCCTGCTTCCCTGGCTCGTTCCTGACGGGGAGTGGCCGAATACCGAAGGGGTACGGCCCGTCCGCCGGCCGGGTTGTCAGTGGCGGCGGCTACGGTTCACGCATGGCTGCCCGTACGAAAACCACCAAGGACCGTCCGTCCTACCGCTGCACCGAATGCGGCTGGCAGACGGCCAAGTGGCTCGGCCGCTGCTCCGAGTGCCAGGCGTGGGGGACGGTCGAGGAGTACGGCGCGCCCGCCGTCCGTACGACAGCACCCGGCCGCGTGACCACCTCCGCGGTACCGATCGGCCAGGTCGACGGCCGTACGGCCACCGCCCGCTCGACCGGCGTGCCCGAGCTGGACCGGGTGCTCGGCGGCGGCCTGGTCCCCGGAGCGGTCGTCCTCGTCGCAGGCGAACCGGGCGTAGGAAAGTCGACCCTCCTCCTGGACGTGGCAGCCAAGTCCGCAAGCGACGAGCACCGCACGCTCTACGTGACAGGCGAGGAATCGGCGAGCCAGGTCCGCCTCCGCGCCGACCGCATCAAAGCGATCGACGACCACCTCTACCTCGCCGCCGAGACCGATCTGGCCACGATCCTGGGCCACTTGGACGCGGTGAAGCCCTCCCTCCTCATCCTGGACTCCGTCCAGACGGTGGCCTCCCCGGAGATCGACGGCGCACCCGGCGGCATGGCCCAGGTCCGCGAGGTGGCCGGCGCCCTGATCCGCGCCTCCAAGGAGCGGGGCATGTCCACCCTCCTCGTGGGCCACGTCACAAAAGACGGGGCAATCGCGGGCCCCCGCCTCCTGGAACACCTGGTGGACGTGGTGCTCTCCTTCGAGGGCGACCGCCACGCCCGCCTGCGCCTCGTACGGGGCGTCAAGAACCGCTACGGCACGACCGACGAGGTCGGCTGCTTCGAGCTGCACGACGAGGGCATCACGGGCCTGGCCGACCCGAGCGGCCTGTTCCTGACCCGCCGCGCGGAGCCGGTCCCGGGCACGTGCCTGACGGTCACCCTGGAAGGCCGCCGCCCCTTGGTGGCCGAGGTCCAGGCCCTCACGGTCGACTCCCAGATCCCCTCCCCCCGCCGCACCACTTCAGGCCTGGAGACATCCCGAGTCTCGATGATGCTCGCGGTCCTGGAACAACGCGGCAGGATCAGCGCCCTGGGCAAAAGAGACATCTACTCGGCAACAGTAGGCGGAGTAAAACTCTCGGAACCAGCAGCAGATCTGGCCATCGCCCTGGCCCTGGCCTCCGCGGCGAGCGACACCCCCCTCCCCAAGAACCTGGTCGCGATCGGCGAAGTAGGCCTGGCGGGCGAGGTCAGACGGGTCACGGGCGTCCAGCGCAGGCTCTCCGAAGCACACCGTCTGGGCTTCACGCACGCCCTCGTTCCCAGCGACCCGGGCAAGATCCCGGCAGGCATGAAGGTCATCGAAGTCGCCGACATAGGAGACGCTCTCCGGGTCCTTCCACGCTCCCGTAAGCGAGAGGCCCCACGGGAGGGCGAGGACCGCCGGTAGACTTTGCCCTGGTCTCGCCCGTCCGTACGAACCAAGTGTGCGAAACGGGAGCGCCCGAAGAACCTGCGACCCGAGGAGTGCAGTGGCAGCCAACGACCGGGCGTCAGCTCCCGGAAAGTCCGGCGGGAGCTCCGGTGCCGATGGCCTGATGCGCGCCTCACTGAGCGCCGTGGCACCCGGCACGGCCCTGCGCGACGGCCTGGAGCGAATCCTCCGCGGCAACACGGGCGGACTCATCGTGCTCGGCTCCGACAAGACAGTCGAAGCCATGTGCACAGGCGGTTTCATCCTGGACGTGGAGTTCACCGCCACGCGCCTACGGGAACTCTGCAAACTGGACGGCGGCATCGTCGTATCCTCCGACCTCTCCAAAATCCTCCGGGCGGGCGTCCAACTGGTCCCCGACCCGAACATCCCCACCGAGGAGACAGGCACCCGCCACCGCACGGCGGACCGGGTGAGCAAGCAGGTCGCCTTCCCCGTGGTCTCGGTCTCTCAGTCCATGCGCCTGATCGCCCTCTACGTGGACGGCCAGCGCCGCGTCCTGGAGGACTCGGCGGCGATCCTGTCCCGCGCCAACCAGGCCCTGGCAACGCTGGAGCGCTACAAGCTCCGCCTGGACGAGGTGGCGGGAACGTTGTCAGCACTGGAGATCGAGGACCTCGTCACGGTCCGCGACGTGTCCGCGGTGGTCCAACGCCTGGAAATGGTCCGCCTGATCGCCACCGAGATCGCCGAATACGTATTGGAACTCGGCACGGACGGCCGCCTACTCGCCCTCCAACTGGAGGAGTTGATCGCAGGCGTGGAGCCGGAACGCGAACTCGTAGTACGCGACTACGTCCCCGAACCCACGGCCAAACGCTCCCGCACAGTCAACGAAGCCCTGGCCGAACTCGACGCCCTCTCCCACGCGGAACTCCTCGAACTCCCCACAGTGGCCCGCGCCTTGGGCTACACCGGCTCCCCCGAGGCGCTCGACTCAGCAGTGTCTCCCCGAGGCTTCCGCCTCCTGGCCAAGGTCCCGCGCCTCCCCGGCGCGATCATCGACCGCCTGGTGGAGCACTTCGGTGGCCTCCAGAAACTCCTGGCAGCAAGCGTCGACGACCTTCAAACGGTGGACGGCGTAGGCGAGGCAAGGGCAAGAAGCGTACGAGAGGGCCTCTCGCGCCTCGCGGAATCCTCAATTCTGGAACGCTACGTCTGACGGAAGCCGCCCGTCAGTCACTCGCCAGCACGAACGAGGTCTGCGCCTTGGCGAACCCGGAGGCCTGAGCCTCCACCAGGTAGGTCCCGACACCGGCCGAACCAGCAGGCGGCGTAGCGCACTCGGGCGCACTCGGCTTGCGATCCCACTTCAGGGTGTAAGCAACGCTGCTCCCGGCGGACACCCGGTAGTACACACTCCCGGAGCTCTTCGGACAGTCAGCAGAAGACCAATAATCCGAGCCACCCCCGGCCTCGGTGATGGTCAACACGGCACTCTTGGGCCCGAGATCGACCTTGCAGTCACTGCCGGAGGAGTTCTTGGCGGTGAGCACAAAAGTAGGCGTCTGGCCCGGCGAGTAAGAGTTGTGCAGACTCCGCAGACTCAACTGCACGGAACCGGCAGTGCAGTTGGGCAGGGTCGAGTCAGCAGGAACCGTAGTCCCCGTACTACTACCGCCGTTGGCCCCACCGGACCCACTGCCACCCCCACTCTCCACCCCACCGGTGTCACCGTCACCCGATCCGGTTGATCCGGTACTGGTATTCGTGCCGGTACCGCCGGAGCTTCCGCCGCTCGACTCATCGCGCCCGCCGGGGTGTTGGCTGATCGCCGGCCCCGTACCCGACGGACCGGCAGTGATCGTAGGGGCCGGGGTCTGACCGTTCTTGGCCCCGTCCGCACCGTTCTTGCCGCCCCCGCCACCCGAGGTGACGATCCAGGTGATCAGCAGCGCCAACAGGGCCACCGCGGACACCATGAAGACCCTCCGTCGCCAATAGATGGAGGAGGGAAGCGGCCCGACCGGATTGCGCAGAGATCCCACGGCGCAAACTGTACGAGAGATCGGGGAGTTACCTCGCCCCACCCGCCGCCTCAGCCCCAACTTTTCCGGATCATCATCCCGGCAAGGGAGTTGGGCGGCACGGGCCGCCGGCCGCGTACAGCGGCAAGGGGACGTGCCGGGGGGTGTCCGCCCGCAGCGGTTGGCGCGTCAACACCGCCACATTCTTGAGTGACCGATTCCGCGCCGTTCCGAGGACGGACA
>NZ_JBFAJJ010000038.1:0-38195 GCF_040655155.1 Streptomyces sp. NPDC050508 | reverse complement strand
TTTTTCCTCGGTGTGCCCTCCCTTTGGGGGGGGGGGGGCGCCCCAACCTGGGCCCCCGCCCCTGGGCTGGCGGGTCAGGAGTACCAGGTGGGTTCGGGCAGTTCGCCCTCCAGGACCCAGCGGCCGACCTCGCGTCGTTTGTAGGCGACCGGATCGTGCAGGGTGTGGGTGCGGACGTTGCGCCAGAACCGGTCGAGGCCCTCGGAGGTGGAGGTGGAGCGGGCGCCGGTGACCTCGAAGATGCGGTTGCCGATCTCCAGGGCGACGTCGGTCGCGCGTGCCTTGACGGCGGCGACCCGTACCTCGAAGTCGCCGCGTGTCTGCTCGGTGACGGCGTCGGGGTCGTCGTGCAGTTTCTGTCCCTCGGCGGCGACGGTGTCGGCGAGTGCCTCGACCGCCCAGAGCTTGGCGGTGAGGTCGCCGTAGGTGTCGATGACGTACGGCTCGTCGACCGCGCGCTCGTAGCCGCCGTGCAGCCAGGAGCGGGCCTTGGTGCGGGTGTAGGTGGCGGCCGTCTCCAGGGCGCCGGCCGCGATGCCCAAGTAGAAGTTGACGAAGACGAGTTGGATGGTGGGGACGTTGAGCGTGTTGTACGTGCGCGGCCGGAATTCCTTGTCGACGTAACCGGCCGCCGAGGACCACGGGGTGCGGACGCCGTCGAGGATGACGCCGCCGCTCTCGGTGAGCCGCTGGCCGATGTTGTCCCAGTCGTCGAGGAAGGTCAGGCCCTCGCTGTCGGAGGGGACGATGGCGAAGACGTGCTGGTCGGTGCCTTCCAGGACGCCTTCGAGGACGGTGACGTCGGAGACCTTGCTGCCGGTGGAGAAGGACTTGCGGCCGGTGAAGACGAGGGCGTCGCCGTCCTCGGTGACGGTGACGTCCTTGTCGCGCGGGTTGACCGCACCGCCGAAGAACCAGCGGTTACGGGCGGCCTCGGCCTCGACGTGCTCCCACTGTTCGCGGGTGCCGACGAGGCGGGCGGCCCAGTTCCAGAGGTAGTGGTAGCCGAGGAGTTGGCCGATGGAGCCGTCGGCCTTGGCGATCTCGCGGACGACGCGGTAGGCGGTGGGCCAGTCCTGGCCTCCGCCGCCGTGCTCCGTGGGGCCGAGCAGGGTGACGAGGCCGGAGTCCTTGAGGAGTTGGACCTCGGCGTAGGGGGTGGTGCCGGCCCGGTCGCGGGCGGCGGCGTCGGTGTCGAGGACTCCGGCGACCTCGGCGGCGCGGGCGATCCAGTCCTGGGCGGACTGCGGGGCCGGGCGGGTCCCCCAGTCGGTGGGCGTGACGGTGCTCATGTCGGACGACCTCTTTCGCGGTGGGGGCGCTCAGGCGTGGACAGAGACGGGCTCGGGCTCGGTGTCCGGGAGTTGGGCTTCCAGTTCCCGCACGAGCGGCAGCACCCGCTTGCCGAAGTACTCCACCTCCTCGTGGTAGTGCAGGAAGCCGAGCAGGAGAAGGTCGACGCCCAACTTCCGGTACGCGACGATGCGTTCGGCGATCTGCTCAGGGGTGCCGATGAGTCCCGTACGGAAGCCGTCGTTGTACTGCACGAGGTCTTCGAACGTGGAGTCCTGCCACATGCCCTTGCCGTCGGCCGAGGACTGTCCGGCCTGTTTCACCGCGGCCCCGAAGCCCTCGACGGCCTCGCGGTCGGCCTTGGCGACGATCTCGCGGAGTGTGTCGCGGGCCTCGGCCTCGGTGTCGCGGGCGATGAGGAAGCCGTTGAGGCCGAACTTCGGTGCCGTGCGGCCGACTTGGGCGGCCGAGTGGCGTACGTCGGCGAGCTGTTCGGTGACGCCGTCGAAGTCCTTGCCGTTGGAGAAGTACCAGTCGGAGACGCGGCCGGCCATCGCGCGGGCCGCTGTCGAGTTGCCGCCCTGGAAGATTTCCGGGTGGGGTCGTTCGGCGGTGTTGAGGGGCTTGGGCTTGAGGGAGAAGTCGCGCAACCGGTAGAAGTCACCGGCGAGTTCGGTGTGGTCCTCGGTCCAGATCTGGCGCAGGGCCTGGATGAACTCCTCGGAGCGGCGGTAGCGCTCGTCGTGCTCCAGCCAGGGCTCGCCGAGCGCGGTGAACTCGCCCTTGAACCAGCCGGAGACGACGTTGACGGCGAAGCGGCCGTTCGACAAGTGGTCGGCGGTGGCGCCGAGTTTGGCGAGGACGCCCGGGTGCCACAGGCCGGGGTGGACGGCGGCGATCACCTTCAGGCGCTGGGTGGCGAGGAGGAGGGCGAGGCTGAAGCTGGTCGACTCGTGCTGGAACTCGGCGCCGTAGCTGGCCATGTACCGGACCTGGCTGAGCGCGTACTCGAAGCCGTTGTTCTCGGCGAGGACGGCGAGTTCGCGGTTGTACTCGTAGCCCCAGTCGGTGCGTTGCTCGATCTTGCTGGTGACGAGTCCCCCGCTGACGTTGGGGACCCAGTAGGCGAATTTCACGGGCTCTGCGGGCATGCGGAACTCCTGTTGCGGAATGCGTTTTCGGGCGCGCCGAATCCGGCCGGGGCGAAATCCGGCGAATTTCAGGCGGGAGCGAAAAGGGAGCGGCGGATCACAGGACGGAGGTGACGGGGATCAGGCCGCGGTGCAACAGGAGGCGCTGGAGACGCGCGCGAGGTCGACATGGCGTCGCCGCGTGAGGTCCAGTCGCATCTTCATGCTGTCGATCGTGGCAGCCGTCGGCGAGGACCGTCAAGGAAAACCCGACCGGTCTCGTATCGCGGACCATTGAATTTCACGAAGGTGTGACAGGGAAACCCTTGAACGGCCCGGGAAATCGGCCGCATTCTGCGGGCATGCGGACCGAACAGCTGGAATACATAGCGGCCGTGACCCGGCTCGGCTCCCTGCGCCGGGCCGCCGAGGAACTGCGCCTGTCGCAGCCCGCGTTGAGCGAGACCGTACGGAACCTCGAACGCGAACTCGGCGTCGACCTCCTGGAGCGCAAGCGGTCCGGGGCGACGATGAGCGCGGAGGGACGGGAGCTGCTGCCGAAGATCGTCGATGTGCTGGACGCGGTGGACCGGCTGCGCGCGGCGGCCGGCGAGCAGCACCGGATCAGTCGCATGGTGCGGGTGGGCACGGTCAACGCGGCGACCGTGCCGTTGCTGCTTCCCGTCGTGCGGGACTTCCGTGCCTCGCATCCGCTGACCCAGGTCGAGGTGGTCGGCGCTCAGCAGACGGACATCCACCGGGCGCTGACGGAGGGCGGGTTCGATCTCGGGCTGGTCAATCATCTGGACGGTGACGACATGCCTGCCGACTTCGAGTCGACCGAGCTGCTGTCCGGGCTGCCGGTGGTGTGCGTGCGTCCGGACAGTCCGCTGGCGTCCCGGCCGACGGTCAGTGTGGACGACCTACTCACCGAGCCACTGATCGGTATGCGTTCCGGCTATGTGATGCACCGCTATGTCCACCGGCTGTTGGACGGTCGGGGCCCGGCCTTCGCGTACTCGACCGACGGCGCCGAGATGGGCAAGCTCATGGTCGCGGAGGGGCTGGGGGCGACGGTTCTGCCCGACTTCAGCGTGGTCGGGGACCCGCTGGAGCGGCTCGGCGCGATCACCTACCGGCCGATAGCCGGCGACACGGCCCGCGTCCTGCTGATGCTGCGCCGCCGCCGCGCGGAGTCCGTACCGCAGGCGGCCGGGGATCTGCACGAGGCGTTCCTGCGACGGGCCCGGGAGCTGAGCGGACCGACACCTGACCTTGCGGATCGTACGGTCAGTCCTCGTCGCCCGTCGGAACCACCACAAGGAACGCGTCCGACTTCAGGTCCATGACGACCCTGGCAGGCTCACCCTCGGCACGGCGCCGGGCCGCGAACTCCTCGGCAGGCCATGATCCGCGCGGAGCCCCCGCCGGAAACCGCTCCAACACCTTCGCGCCCATGTCCGCAGACACCTCCAGCATCGACCTTCGGCTCCCCGGGGGAACCGTCGTACTCGTTCACCTGCCCGCGATCGACGCCTACATGCCAAGTACTACGGCGGCCGGACGGCGCCGGGACGACGAACAGCCCGACAACTACACATAAAGGAGAAATAAGAGCAGAATGGGGAGAAGCGGCTCTTACCGCATACCGCACCAGACGCGGTCGGGCCAGTAAGTCAAAGGAGACGCATCATGGCCAACGTCTCGCACACCAGAGGTGACATAACGAGCCACCCTGATGTCTCCGAAATGCAGGCACGCTACGCCCGCATGCTCGGTGGACGCGATGTGGCGCTCGTGGACGGACCGGTGTTCCTGCTCGGTCTGTACTGCGCCGTATCCCCGTGGATACTCCACTACACGACGAGCCAGCCGGCGCTCGTGCCGCACAACCTGATCGTCGGCATCGCGATCGGCCTGCTGGCCCTCGGGTTCACCAGGGCACCGGAGCGCATGTACGGCCTCAGCTGGGCGATGAGCGCCCTGGGTGTCTGGATGATCGTCTCGCCGTGGATCGTCGGCAGCAGCCCCGACAAGGGCGTCATCCTGAACAACGTCATCATCGGCGGACTGGCCGTGCTCCTGGGCCTGGTGTGTGCCGGTACGGCGGCGCGGAGCACTCCCAAGCCGTAGAGAAGACCCGGAAGCCACAGCGAGGACCCCGCAAGGAAGGCACGCTCCCTTCAGTGGCCGCCCGGCACCAGCCAGGGCGACTGCGGGAGGGGGCTGCCGGTTTCGAGGACCGACTTCAGGTTGGACAGCACGGCCGGCCAGCCGCCGGACACGTCGGACAGCTCGCCCTCGTCGGCGAGGTCCTCATGGGTGACGGTGAGGCGCACGATGTCCTCGTGCCGCCGGATGTCGTAGGTGACCCGGGAGTACGTGTCCTCCCGGCCCTCGTTCTCCGGTGAGGTCCACGTGGTCACGAGGCGGGTCGGGCGGTCGCTCTCGACCACGGTGCCGACGACGTCGGCGATGCCGGAGCCGTCCGTGCGCACGTGTTCCCAGCGGGAGCCCGGCCGCCAGTCGGACACGTTGCTGTGGCCCCAGTAGGCGGCGGTCAGATCGGCGTCGGTGAGCGCGTCCCAGACCTTCTCGGGGGTGCTCGCGATGTAGGTGACGTAGACGAATGTCGGCTTGTCGGTCATGGCTTCCTCGGCTCTTCGCTTCAGGGCCCCGAGCGCGCGCAGTCGGGGGCGCTCGAACTTGTCGATCCAGCGCTCCTGGATCTCGTGCAGCGGGACCGGGTTGAGGTAGTGCAGCTTCTCCCGCCCGCGCCGCACCGTGCTGACCAGGTTGGCGGACTCCAGGACGGCCAGATGCTGCGTCACCGACTGGCGGGTCATGTCGATGCGCCCGCAAAGCTCCCCGAGCGTCTGCCCGTTGTGCTCGTGCAGTCGGTCCAGCAGGCGCCTGCGGGTCTCGTCGGCCAGTGCCTTGAAGACCGCGTCCATCCCTGAGTCGTGTTCGGATCGCACACTCAACGTTATGCAGGCAGTTGCCTGCATGTCAAGGTAGGCGGATTCGTCCGTTGTGCGCTCGTGTACGGCGCCTCAGTCCAGGAAGGCGCCCAGTTCGCGCCGGTGCGCGGCCACCCAGTCGTGCGCGTCCCGGACCGCGTCCACGACGCCGCTCGCCCGCAGGCCCGCCATGCCCCGTTCGCCGCGCTCGGCACCGGCCTCGATGCCTCGCCAACACCGGTCCTGCCACCACAGGACCGTGTCGAGGAGCCGGTCGGCATCGTCGAGGCCGTACGCCTCGCAGAGCAGCGCGATCCGGCGGGCGGTCCCGGGCACGTCGGTGATGCCGGGGCCGAGGTCCAGGTACTGCCAGCAGACGTGGGCGACGTCGTGGACGCGCTCCCCGGGGGAGGCGAGGTCCCAGTCGACGAAGGCCAGCGGGAGCCACGCGCTGTCGTAGACGGTGTTCTTGGGAGCCAGGTCGTTGTGACAGACGACGTCCTGGTCACCGGCCTCGGGTGTCCCGCGTGTCAGGTCGTGGAAGGCACGCACGAGCCGCGCGACGCGCACCAGGCTGTCGTCGGTGCGGGCGGCGGACTCCTCCTCGGGGCTGACGGCCGCCCGGCCCTCGACGTACTGGAACACCTCCCGCCCCTCCTCGTCCGTGCCGAGGAAACGCGGCGCCCCCGCCCAACCGCGCCGCTCGAACAGCGCGAGCAACCTGCTTACGTAGGCGGACCGTTCGGGCGGGACCGGAGTGCGCCGTACGGTCTCCCCGACCCGTACGACCTTGTTGATCGCCCCACCACCGAGCACCGATCCGTCCACCTGGCCCGCCTCCTCGAAATCGTTCGCCCGCACGAGTATCGCTGGGCACGCTGCTCGTATGGATCACGCGGAGGCGCTGCTCATCGGGGGACGCCGGGCGGCGATCAGTGAGGCCAACTTGACGGCCGTGTGGGGGAATTACGCCGCACTGGGGTACCGGCGGCTCGTGTACACGAACACGGTGAGTGTGCTCGCCGAGGTGGCCGGGCAGTTCCGTCGGGCGATGGGGCGGACGTGCGGATCGTACGGGTGCTGCCGACCGCCTCCGACGAGACCGCGGCCGAGCGACTGAACGGGAGGGAGTTGGCGCGGGAGTTGGCCAACAGTGCGCGTAAGTCACGGCTGTTGGACGAGCGGGCGCCCGTGGACACCGTGCCGGTGGTGACCGACGGGCGCTCCGTCGCCGACATCGCGGGCGAGGTGCTGACCGCGACAGGCTGGGTCAACAGCCGTTAGGACCTGTCCGGCCGTTCATGCCGCAGACGCGGGGTCTGGCACACACTCCCCCACTGCCTTAAAGGGCGTGGGTGACTCCCATCGCGTCGCCTCCCTCCTCCGCCTTGCAGCTGCACGCACCAGACCCCGCTCACCGGCACCGATCAAGTCGCCGCTGACTTCCTGCGACTTGATCGGCCCGACAGGTCCTACGCACCGGCGGGTTCGGGGTCCGGGGTCGCCTCTGTGAGGTACTCCTCCGTGATCTCCTTGGGGCCGAACGGCCACACCTTCTCGAAGCGGGCCCAGACGACGAACGCGATGCAGCCCAGGGCGAGCCAGGCGAGGGACCACTCGATGGGGTGGCGGCCCGGGGAGTTCCGGTCCGCGTAGCCGTAGATCACGCACCAGCCGACGAAGGCGACGATGCTCGGCACGGGGTAGAGCCACATGCGGTAGGGGCGGCGGAGGGTCGACTGGCGTTTGCGCAGGACCGTCAGGGCGATGATCTGGGCCAGGGCCTGGACGATGACCATGACCGTGGTCAGGAGTTGGATCAGGGTCGCGAGGTCGGTGTGGCGGCCGATCAGGAAGCCGATCGCCGTGATCACGCCCATGGTGGCCAGGCCCAGCATCGGGAAACGGTGCTTGGGGTGGAGTTTGGCGTAGGGGCGGAAGAAGACGCGTTCACGGGCCGCGTCGTAGGGCACCCGGGAGCCGCCGAGGAGGCCGGTGAAGACCGAGGCGAAGGCCGTGATCAGGATCAGGACGGTGACCGTGTCGGCGGCGCCCTTGCCCCAGGTCTTCTCCAGGACCGCCGAGGCCACCGAGGTGGAGGCGATGTCGTTCACGTTCGTCATCCGGTGCCAGTCGATGACGCCCAGGGTGCCGATCTGCAGCATCAGGTAGATCGCCATGATGCCGACGATGGAGAAGAGGATGGAGCGCGGGAGCGTACGGCCGGGGTCCTTGATCTCCGCGCCCATGTAGGCGGTGGTGTTGTAGCCGAGGTAGTCGTAGATGCCGATGGTCAGGCCGCCGGCGAAGCCGAGCCAGAAGTGGTCGCTGCCCAGGTCGAAGGCGTGCGCCGGGTAGGTGAAGGCGAGGTGCGCGCTGAAGTCGCTCGCGGCGGCCACGATGACCAGGAACACCGAGGCGATCATCACCGTCCACATCACGGCGGTGATGCGGGCGATGTTCTCGATGCCGCGCCAGAGGAGGAGGATCACCAGGGCGATGACGCCCAGGCCGATGAGGTCGCCGGAGGTCTTGCCCAGGTCCGGTGCCAGATAGCCGAGATACTGCACGAAGCCGACCACGCCCGTCGACATGATCAGCGGGATGAAGAGCATCGCCGTCCAGACGAACAGGAACGGCATCAGCCGGCCCGTGCGGTACTGGAAGGCCTGGCGCAGATAGACGTAGCTGCCGCCGGAGCCGGGCATCGCGGCGCCCATCTCGGCCCACACGAGTCCGTCGGCCAGCGCGAGGATCGCGCCCGCGACGAAGCCGATCACCGCCTGTGGGCCGCCGAACGCGGCGACCATCAGGGGGATCGTCACGAACGGGCCGATGCCGCACATCTGGCTCATGTTGATGGCGGTGGCCTGGAAGAGGCCGACGCGGCGGACGAAGCCGCCGTCTGGGGGCGGACTACCGGACATGGGGGCTCCTGAGGATGGCGTGGCTCGGGGAGGGAGAGAGGGGTGCGGCGTGCGGGCCGGTATCCGGTGGCTGACTGGGCGCTAAAGTTAAGGATCCTTACTAGACTCGTCAAGAGGGTGTCCACGATGCGTGAGAATGGTGAGATGCCCGCAGGCGACGTCGTAGAGCAGCAGGAACAGCCCTGGAGTCGCCAACGGCTGCGGAGTGTCAACGAACGGCTGCTGCTCGACCGGCTGCGCTCCGCCGGTGCCGCCTCACGCGCCCAACTCGCCCGCGACACAGGGTTGTCGAAGCCGACGGTCTCCAGTGCGCTCGCCGCCCTCGCGGAGGCGGGACTGGTGCACGAGGTCGGCACGCAGGCCCCCGAGCGCGGCCGGACCGCCGTGCTCTACGCCCCCGATCCGGCCGCGGGGTACGCGCTCGGCATCGATGTCGGCCGCAGTTGGCTGCGGGTCGCGGTCGCCAATCTCGACGGCGACGTGGTGGCCCGGGCGGATGTCCGCAACCGGGCCCGCAGCTCGGGCGCCATGGCCGAGCTGGTGGTCGCCACCGCCCACCAGGTGGTGGCGAACTCCGAGGTCGAACCGGCCGCGGTGGTGCACGCCGTGGTGGGCACCCCGGGCGTGTACGACGAGCAGCGGCGGCGGGTGCGGTACGCGATGCATCTGCCGGGCTGGGGCCGGGCCGGGCTGTTCGACCGGATGCGCGAGGACCTGGGCGTCCCGCTGGAGGTGCACAACGACGCCAATCTCGCGGCGCTGGGCGAGTACACGTACGGCGTCGGCGCGGGCAGCCGGCTGTTCGCGTACATCATGATCGGCACCGGTCTCGGCATGGGCGTGGTCAGCGAGGGGCGGCTGTTCACGGGGGCGCACGGCGGCGCCGGCGAGATCGGGTTCCTGCCGTGGCCGGGGCAGCAGAAGCCGGAGACGCTGGAGGACGCCGTGTCCGGGGTGGCCGTGGTCGAGGCGGCCCGCATGTTCGGCATGAGCGGGCAGCAGCTCACCGCGAAGGCCGTGTTCGACGCGGCTCGGCAGGGAAATGCCGCCGCGGTCAAGGCAGTTGAGCTGGAGGGCGAGCGGATCGCGCACACGGTGGCGGCGGCCGCCGCCGTCCTCGATCCGGACCTGGTCGTCCTGGGCGGCGGCGTCGGGCACAGCGTGGATCTGCTGCTGCGCCCGGTGCGGGAGAACCTGCGCGCGCTCACCCCGCTCCGCCCGAAGATCGTGCCCAGCGCGCTGGGCGAGGACGCGGTGCTGCTCGGTGCCGTGGCCACGGCCCTCGGTACCGCGCGGGACGTGGTGTTCGAGCGCCGCTCGGCATCCTGAGCAATCTCCTCACGGGCAACGATGGTTGACAGGCCTCATGTCGCGCCATACCTTCTGGTGCAGTTAGTAAAGTTTCCTAACTTGACGAGGCTGGAGACCGCCGTGTTCCACCGCCCCGCCGTTCCCCCACTTCTCAGGAGCCGTCTCACGACGGCCGCGGTTGCCCTGGGCCTCCTGGGTTCCCTCACCACCAGCGCGTGGGCGGGGGCCCGGGAGTCCTCCCCGCCTCCCGCGCAGGCCCCGGTGACCGCCGTGCGCTCGACGGCCGGGACCGCCACCCCGTTGTCCGGCTACGCGATCCAGTCGTCCGCCAAGGTCGCGGACTCCGCCGCGGCCGTGTCCTCCCCCGGCTATCCGGCGACCGGCTGGTATCCGGCCGGCGCGCGTTCGACCGTTCTCGCGGCCCTGATCGCCGACGGTGTCTACCCGGACCCCTTCTACTCCACCAACCAGCAGAAGATCCCGAAGGCCGACTTCCAGGTCCCGTGGTGGTACCGCAGCGACTTCACGGTCGCCGGCCCCAAGAAACGCACCTACCTCGACTTCAGCGGGGCGATCTCGGCGGCCGACGTCTACGTCAACGGCAAGCGGATCGCCAAAGCCTCGGACGTCAACGGTGCTTACACACAGCACGAGTTGGACGTCACCTCGCTGGTGCGCTCCGGCACGAACACGGTCGCCTTCCGCATCCAGCCGAACGACCCGAACAAGAACCTCACCATGGGCTGGATCGACTGGCTCCAGCCGCCGCCCGACGAGAACATGGGCATCGTCCGTGACGTCCTCGTCCGACGCGGCGGCCCGGTCGCGCTGCGCGACGCGCATGTGGTGACGAAGCTGGCCGTGCCGTCGCTCTCCTCCGCCGACCTCACGGTCAAGGCACAGGCGCGCAACGACTCGAACGCACCCGTGACGGCGCAGGTCAGGGGCAGCATCGGCAGCACGGCCTTCGAGAAGACCGTCTCCCTCGCCGCACACGAGACGAAGACCGTCACCTTCGGCCTCCACCTGACCTCTCCCAAGGTCTGGTGGCCCGCGGGCATGGGCGGCCAGCCGCTCTACGGCCTCGACCTCACCGCCTCCGTGGCGGGCACCGCCTCCGACACCGCGCACCAGACCTTCGGCATCCGCGACGTCCAGGCACCGCTGAACTCCGACGGCGACCGCCAGTACCGCGTCAACGGCCGCAAGTTGCTGATCAAGGGCGGCGGTTGGTCGCCGGACGAGTTCCTGCGCTGGGACAAGACGTACGTCGAGGACCGCCTGAAGTACGCCCTCGACCTGGGCCTGAACACCATCCGTCTGGAAGGGCACATCGAGCCGGACGAGTTCTTCGACCTCGCCGACCGCTACGGCATCCTCACCCTCCCCGGCTGGGAGTGCTGCGACAAGTGGGAGGGCCAGGTCAACGGGGACGAGACCGGCGACAAGTGGACCGCCGCCGACTACCCGGTCGCCAAGGCGTCGATGGCCGCCGAGGCCGCCCGGCTGCGCGACCACCCGAGCGTGATCTCCTTCCTCATCGGCAGCGACTTCGCACCTGACGCGAAGATCGAGAAGACATACCTGGACGCCCTGAAGGCCGCCGACTGGAGGACTCCGGTGGTCGCCGCCGCCTCCGCCAACTCATCGCCGGTCAGCGGCAGTTCCGGCATGAAGATGACCGGGCCGTACGACTGGATCCCGCCGAACTACTGGTACGCCAAGCGCGAGGGCGGCGCCACCGGCTTCAACTCCGAGACCAGCGCGGGCCCCGACATCCCCACCCTCGACACCCTGCGCCGGATGATGACCCCGGCCGAACTGGCCACCCTCTGGAAGAACCCGGCCGCCAAGCAGTACCACCGCTCCCCGTCCTCCACCTTCAACACCCTCAAGCTCTACGACAACGCCCTCACCGGCCGCTACGGCCCGCCGACGAGCCTGACCGACTACGTCCGCAAGGCGCAGCTGGCCCAATACGAGAACGTGCGGGCCCAGTTCGAGGCGTACGAGCGCAACGCCACCGACGCCTCGAAGCCGGCGACCGGGGTCGTGTACTGGATGTTCAACAGCGGCTGGACCTCGCTGCACTGGCAGTTGATGGACCGTTACCTCGACCAGGGCGGTGCCTACTTCGGCGCGAAGAAGGCGAACGAGCCGCTGCACATCCAGTACTCGTACGACAACCGCTCGGTCGTGGTGGTGAACAACCGGAACGCGTCAGCACGCCAACTCACCGCTCGCGCCACCCTGTTCAACACCGACGGCACGCGGAAGTACGACAAGAAGGTGACCGGGGTGCAGGTCTCCGGCGGCGGCGCGCACAGCACGGCGCTCACCCTGCCCTCGCCCTCGTCGGTGAGCGGGCTGTCGACGACGTGCCTGGTACGGCTGACCCTGAGCGACGCGTCCGGCAAGGAGGTGAGCCGGAACGTGTACTGGCTCTCCACGAAGCCCGACACGCTCGACTGGGCCCACACCGACTGGTACTACACGCCGACGACGAGTTACGCCGATCTCAAGGGGCTCGACTCGATGGCGCAGGCGCCGGTCTCGGCGACGGCGTCGACCTCGGCGGGCAAGGACGGCACGTCCACCACGACGGTGACGGTGCGCAACTCGGGGAAGGGGAAGACGCCTTCACTCCTCACCGACGTCCATCTCGTGGACTCGGCGGGCAAGCCGGTGCTGCCGGTCAAGTGGTCCGACAACGACGTGAGCCTGTGGCCCGGGGAGTCGACGACGCTGACCGTGACCTACCGGACGGCCGATCTGCACGGGTCGGCACCGCGGGTGCGGGTCTCCGGCTGGAACACACCGGAGCAGACGGTCCCGGCGGCGTGAAACCCGTGGGGCCCGGCCGCCGCCGGGCCCCACCGGTCGTCGTCAGCTGACGTTGAGCGCCGTGTCGTCGATGACGAAGGACGTCTGGAGGGTGGACCCTTCGACGCCGCTGAAATTGATGGTGGCGGTGGTGCCGGCCAGGGAGGAGACGTCGAAGGACTTCAGGACGTATCCGGAGGCCGCGTTCAGGTTGGAGTACGTGGCCAGGGTGGTGGATCCGGCCGTGACCGTCAGCTTGTCGTAGGCGGTGCTGGTGGTGGTCTCCGCGGTGTCCACGTGCAGATAGAAGCTGAGGGTGGCGGAGCAGCCGGACGGGATGGTCACCGACTGGGACAACGTGTCGGTGTGGGCCGAGCCGTAACCGTCGAGCCAGGCCTTGTAGGAGCCGGTGCGGGCGGCCTCGCTGCTGGAGGTGGTGATGACGCCGCTGGAGGCGGTCCAGGTGGTGTTGCCGGACTCGAAGCCCGGGTTGCCGAGCAGCTGGGCGGCGGTGCAGGTGCCGGTGCCGCCTCCTCCGCCACCGCTGCTGCTGCCGTCGCCGGCCAGCCACGCGGTGGCGTTGAGGGCGAGGGCGGCGTTGGTGGCGCCGGTGTCGTTCCAGCCGTCGTAGAGCGTGTTGCCGGACTGGCCGGTGCCGTCGTCGATGGGCGAGCTGTCGCCCCAGAAGGCGACGCGACCGCTGCCGAAGGTGCTGGTCGCGAAGAAGGCGCCGGTGTTGCCGGAGTAACCGCTGCGGTACACAAGGCCCTTGACGTTCGCGTTGTCGGCGGGCTTGAGCGTGGCCGTGGTGCCGTCGGCGATCAGGCTCTTGGTGACCGTGCCGAAGGCGCCGTTCAGGACCGTGTTCGTGCTGTCGCTGATCGCGGCGGGGTAGCCGGAGCTGATGTCGAGCGAGTCGATGGAGAAGCCGAACGGGTCGGTCGAGTCGACGCTGTTGTTCGTCATCAGGTCGTTGAGGATCTCGACCGCGTCCTCGCCGTCGCTGTTGCGGTCGGCGCCGGTGTGGTCGGAGATCATGAACAGTCCGCCGCCGTTCTGGACGAACGTCATGATCGCGGTCTTCTCGGCGGTCGTGAACAGCGTGTTCGGCTCGGGCAGGACCAGCGTGTCGAAGTTCGACAGGTCGGTCGTCGACGAACCGCCGTACGTGAGCGCGCTCGTGGCGGTCTTCAGGCTGTAGTTGCCCGTCTTCTGCAGGGCGACGCCCCACGAGGAGAGCGCGCCGGTCCAGTCCGTCTCGGAGGACGGGGAGGAGTCCTGGGACAGCGGGTCGGGCTTGCTGGTG
Organism: Streptomyces sp. NPDC050508; assembly: GCF_040655155.1. NCBI lineage: Bacteria > Bacillati > Actinomycetota > Actinomycetes > Kitasatosporales > Streptomycetaceae > Streptomyces > Streptomyces sp. NPDC050508. The sequence continues at coordinate 24,445 of NZ_JBFAJJ010000038.1, read as the reverse complement.
GAGATGATCCAGTCCGCGTTGCCCGCCTCTTCGGCGTGGCCGTCGTCGAACAGGACGCGGTGCGTGGTGGCCGCGTGCGCGGGCGTGGCCGTGGTGGTGACCTGGAGGGCGGCCCCCGTGACGAAAAGTCCCAGGCCGGCGAGGGCGGTGGTGAGTCTGCGGCGGGATCTTCTTGATCCAAGCATCCGGCGAACCTCCATGAGGGGATGGGGAAGGGTGCGGTGCGGGCGCCTGATCTGCGCGCGTAGAACGGTAGTTGGGGAGTTCTACGCGCATTGAACGATTGAAAGGTACATGGCATGAAGGGGTGGTGAACAGAAAGTCCCGGCAATAACCGGCAAGAAAACACGGGCGGACTGGGTTGGCCTCCAGCGGGCACATGATGAGAGCAGGACTATCGACAAAGAGGGGCGGAAATGGAGATCTCGGGCATCATCAGTGCCATCGTCATCGGCATCATCATTGGCGTGCTGGGGCGGCTCGTCGTTCCGGGCCGCCAGCACATCGGCATCGTGCTGACGATCGTCGTCGGCATCGTGGCCGCGCTGCTCGGCGCGGCCATCGCTTCCGGACTCGGGGTCGCCGACACCAAGGGGATCGACTGGATCGAGTGGCTCATCCAGATCGGCCTGGCCGCGGTCGGCATCGCCGCACTGGACCGGACAAGGGTGCGCCGCTGAGCGGGAGGCGGGAAATGCGTTGCGGGTGAGACCGGGCGGCGGCTAGTTTCTGCAGGCCTGCCGCCCGGTCCCCCGCTTCCCGCACTCCGCACGGAGAACCCTTGTCGCCACGCATCACTCCGCTCGTCGATCCCGAGTCCGGCCCGTCGAGCCGTCGTCTCGTCTGGTTGGCCCAGGACGCCGACGGCGTGCCCGTCGGGTCGGCCTCGATGCGCCTGTTCCTCGAAGGAGGACAGGCGCATCTCGCCGAGTTGGAGATCTCTGTCCACGCCGCCGAGCGACGACAGGGCATCGGTACACGGCTGTTGACAGCCGCGGTCACGGCCGCCCACGCAGAGGGCCGACGCTCGATCGTCGTCCAGGCCCAACAAGGCTCACCCGCCGACGAGTTCCTGCCGGCCCGCGGCTTCCGTCCAGTGCTGTCCCTGACGTACGCCCGCCTGTCGCTGGCCGACGCGGATCTCCCGGCGATCCGCGAGCTGGCCGAACGTCCGCACCCCGGTTACGAGTTGACGGAGTGGGAGGGCACGGTGCCGGGCGAACTCGCCCGCTCCTACGCCGCGTCGCGCACCGCCATGGACGACATGCCGATGGACGGTACCGACTACGGCACCGTCGCATGGGACGTGGAGCGACTGGTCGCGGCGGCGGAGGCGGTCGCCCGACGCGGGGACCTGCTGCACACCGTCGCCGCGGTCGACACGGCGGACGGCCGCGTCGTCGGCTTCTCCGAACTGGTCGTACCGGGCGACGGACTCGGCGACGCACAGCACTACGGCACGGCCGTACTGCCCGCCCATCGCGGCCGCGGCCTCGCCCGCTGGATGAAGGCGGCCTCGATCCGCCGGGCGCGTCAACTCCATCCGCTGCTCGCCGGGTTGCTCACGGACACCGCGGACGAGAACGCGCCGATGCGTGCGGTGAACGACGCGCTTGGGTATGTCCCGACGCATCGCGCGGTGGAGTACCAGCTCGACCTGTAGACGCTTCGCCTCGCCGTAGCCGCACGAGGTCCGTGGCGACGGACCAATCCGCCCTCGCCTACGACCCGTTCGGCCCCGGTGCGCCGATCAGCGCGCGGCGCGCAACGCTGCGAGTCCGTCCTGGCCGGCCGGGTACACAGGCGTCCAGCCCAGCTCGCGTTCGGCCTTCTCACTGGACACCCGTTGGCTGCTGGTCATCATCGTGTGCGCGTACCCCATCGGACGGACCGTCCACAGCGGTACGGCCATCGGCTTCGGCAGGCCGAACTCCCTTGCCACGTACAGCACATGGGCGCGGAATCCGAGTGGTGTGCGGTCGGCGATGTTGTACGCCTGGCCGGGGCGCCCGCGTTCGACGGCGGCGGCCACAGCGCGGGCCGCGTCGGTGAGTTCGACCCAGGGCAGGACCCGGCCGTGGTCGTCGGGGGCGGGAAGTCGCCGCTTGCGCAGCATGGGCAGGAGGGCGTCGGTGCCGCCTGGACCGTAGAAGAGGCCGAAGCGGAGTGCGATGCCCTCCAATCCCGGTGTTTCGAGGGTGAGTTGTTCCTTGGTGCGCATGCCCTCGATGTGTTTCTCCAGTTCCGTGGTGGTGCCGCGCGGGCCGAAGGGGTCGTCCTCGGTGAGGGGGCGAGCGCCGAAGTCCCCGTAGCCGTAGCCGAAGACCATCGACTCGGCGATGAAACGGCGGGCGCCGGTGGCCTGGGCGGCCTCGACGAGGTGGGCGGTTCCCTTGACGCGGAGCGCGTCGGTGCTGTGCATGTCGCGGTGGCGCAGGGGCGCCTTGCGCAGCGCGGTCGCGGCGTGGACGACGGTGTCGAAGTGGTGTCCGTCGACCGCGCGGAGCAGCCCGTCGCGGTCCAGGAGGTCGGCGCGGATGCCGTTGCCCGGTCCTCGGCCGAGGCCGGTGACCTTGTGGCCGGCGTCGGTGAGGGCCTGGGTGATGTGCCCGCCGAGGACGCCGCCGCCACCGGCGAGGAGGATGCTCCGACTGCTCTGGTTCGTCGTCATGACGATGCGACGGATCAGGTCGGCGCGGATGTGACATCGGCACGCTGAGCTGCGGTTCTACGGCTCGTACAGGTACGGCGTGGTCGTGGTCAGCGGGGCGAGGCCGAGGCGTTCGAGGATGGGGCGGCTCTGGTCGGAGGCGTCGACCTGGAGGTAGCGGTAGCCGCGGTCGGCGGCGATGCGGGCACGGTGGGCGACCAGGGCGCGGTAGATGCCGCGGCCCCGCCAGCCCTCCACCGTGCCGCCGCCCCACAGGCCGGCGAACCGGGTGCCGGGGACGAGTTCCATGCGCGCCGCGCTCACCGGCTCGTCACCGGCGAGGGCGACGACGGCGACAACTGTGTCGGGATCCGCGGCGAGTTGGGCCAGCAGTTGGGCGCGCAGTCGGGAGCTGTCCGTGCCGAAGGCCTTCTCGTGGACGTCCGCCACGAGGTCGACGCCCGCGCGGTCGGTGGCGGGCAACAGCCGGATGCCGTCCGGTAGTTCGGTGTCGAGGGTGAGTGCGGTGATCTCGCCGACCATCAGCGTCTCCTGCGGTTCGGGGGTGAACCCGGCCGCCGTCAGCCGCTGTCCCAGATCCGTCGGCAGGTCGTGGCCGTAGAGCTTCCATTCGAAGTCGCGGCCGAGCCCGGTGAAGTACGCGACCTGCTCGGTGATCGCCGCGTCGGCGTCCGTCTCGTCCAGGTCCGACCACAGGACGCCGTTCCAGCCGTGCGCGTCGGCGACCTGGCGCACCACTCCCCCGGTCCGCTCGACGCGGGCCCCGGGGCCGTCGGGTCGGGCGCCTTCGCGCAGGTCGCGGTCGTGGAGGGCGAGCACCATGGCATGATCCATGGGCTCACTTCAACATCCGCGGGCGACCCTGGCAACGGGATTACCCGCTCTCCGAGGGCACGGCCGGTCGTACGGCCGCCAGATACGCGCTCAGCCTGTCGCGGTTGCGGGCGAGGCAGTCGATGCGGGCCTGGATCCGGTCGATGTGGCCGCTGAGCAGGGCGGCCGTCTCGGGGGTCAGGCACTCGGCAGGCACATGGATCTCGTCCGGGCCGGACAGATACGGCAGGATCGCACGGATCATCTCCGTGGTGAGCCCCGAGTCCAGCAGCCCGCGGATCTGCTGGACGTCCCGGACCGCGGGCTCGCCGTAGAAGCGGTAGCCGTTCTCGGTGCGGTCCGGGTGCAGCAGGTCCTGTTCCTCGTAGTAGCGCAGGAGGCGAGTGGGCACGCCGGTGCGGCGGGAGAGTTCGCCGATCTTCATGACCGCCTCCGGGCGAGGGCTCGCTTGCCTTCACACTGATGTGAGGGTTCGACCATGGTCCCATGACCACCGTATCCACGGCCAAGGGCGCCGCCCTGCCCTGGTCCGGGCTCCTCGCCCTGTCCACGGCCGCCTTCACCGCCGTCCTGACCGAACTGCTCCCCGCCGGTCTGCTGCCCCGGATGGCACCGGCTCTCGGCGTCTCCGAGGCGCGGGTCGGCTTCCTGGTCACCGGGTACGCGGTCGCCTCCTTCCTGGCCGCGATCCCGGTCACCGCGGCGCTGCGCGGGCTGCCGCGCCGCCCGGTCCTCGTCGGTACGCTCCTCGGCTTCGCCTGCGCCAACACGGTGGTCGCGCTGTCCTCGTCGTACACCGTCACCTTCGGCGCCCGACTGCTGGCCGGGGTCATGGGCGGCACGATGTGGGCGATGCTCGCCGGGTACGCCGCCCGGATGGTGCCGGTCGAGCGACGCGGCCGGGCCATCGCGGTCGTGCTGGCCGGCATCACCCTCGCCCTGTCCCTGGGCGTGCCCGCCGGAACCGCGCTGGCCGGGATGCTCGGCTGGCGTACGGCGTTCGGGATCCTGGCCGGGCTCGCGGTCCTGGTGGTGGTCTGGATACGACTGCGGGTCCCCGGCTTTCCCGGTGAACTCCCGGGCGCACGCGTCCCGTTGAGGGGTGTCGCCGTGCTCCCGGGGATTCCGGCCGTCCTGTCGGTCACGTTGTTCCTGCTGCTGGGGCATCAGGTGATGTACACGTACGTCGCCCCGTTCGCGGCGCACTCCGGCTACGACCGTACTGACGTCGTCCTGCTGGTGTTCGGAGCCGCCACGGTCGTCGGGATCTGGGCCACCGGGGTACTCGTGGACCGGTGGGCGCGGCCCACACTGCTGGGCGCGACCACACTGTTCGTGGCGGTCATGTGTGTGATCGGCCTATGTGGCGACTCCCCCGCGGTGCTGCTCACCTCCGTCGCCGGGTGGGGAGTCGCGTTCGGCGGGGCGCCGACGCTGATCCAGACCGCGCTCGTCAACGCCTCCGGGCCCGAACACGCCGACGTGGCAACGTCGTTGCAGACCACGGTGTACAACGCGGGCATCGCCGGGGGCTCGTTCACCGGTGGGCTCGCCCTGTCGGGGTGGGGCGCCGGGGCCTTGCCCTGGACGGCGCTGCCGCTGGTCGCGGGCGCGCTCGCCGTGGTCGTGCTGGGGCGCCGGCATGCGTTTCCAGGGACCCCCGTGGAGGCCGAGAAGCGCCTCGTAGGGGCGCGGGGAACTGCGCGACCAGCCCCCACCGGCCCGCAGACAACCAACAACTCCCGACCTGGCCCCTACGCCTCCCCGAAGTAATGCCCCGTCTCAAGATCAGCGATCAACCCCACCTCAACTGGCTCCCACCCCGTCTGCTTCCGCGTCACCGTGCTGGACGCAGGGCAGTCCAGCGAGGCGACGAGACCGAGAAAGCCGAAGTGGTCCACCGCCTGCTCCGGCGCCACGCTTCCGGTCGGGACGTCGAGACGGCGGGCGATGACCTCCGCGATCTCACGGAGCGGCAGCGCCTCGTCGCCGACGGCGTGGTACTGCGCGCCCGCCGGGGCCGACTCCAGTGCCCATCGGTACAGCCGGGCCGCGTCGAGACGGTGCACGGCGGGCCAGCGGGCGCTGCCGTCGCCGACGTACGCCGACAGGCCCTTCTCCCGTGCGACGGCGATGAGTTGGGGGACGAATCCCTGGTCGCCGATGCCGTGCACGGACCGGGGCAGCCGGATGACCGACGACCGTACGCCGCGTTCCGCCAGCGCGATCGCCGCGATCTCGGAGGGCTGCCGGATCGCCGAGAACGACCCGGGGTCGACGTGGTCCTCCTCCGTCGCCACCCTCCCGTCACCGAGCCCTGGGGTGCCCGACGTGACCACGAAGGGCCTGTCGGTGCCGGCGAGCGCCTCGCCTATCGTCTCGATGGCGCGCAGGTCGGTGGCGCAGTTGGCGGCGAAGTCCGAGAAGTCGTGGATGAACGCCAGGTGGCAGACCCCGTCCGCCGCCGCGGCACCGCTGCGCAGGCTGCCGAGGTCGTCGAGCGAACCCCGGTGCACGCCGAGCCCCGCGGCCGTCAGCGCCTCGGCGGACGCGTCCGAGCGGGCCAGGCCGGTGACCGTGTGCCCGGCGTCGAGCAGTTCACGGACCACGGCGGAGCCGATGAACCCGGTGGCGCCGGTGACGAAAACACGCATGGTGCGTTCCTTCGATGAGGTGGGGTGAGCTTGCGCTGTGCTGTGTGTCCATCGTGGGCAGGGCGAGGGTTCCAGGTCCAAAGCCCGTTTCGCATGCCGCAATACAGTTCAGGCATCGCAGCAGTTCAGAGGGCATATGGCAGAAATCTCCGCAGTCTCACGCCGTACACTTCAGGCATGACGGACCTGCCTCCCGCGCCCGATCTCGAACTGCGTCTCGTGCGGTACTTCATCGCCGTCGCCGAGCAGCGTCACTTCGGTCGCGCCGCCGAGGTACTGCACATCACCCAACCGTCCCTCAGTCGGCAAGTCCGGCGCCTGGAGGATCAGTTGGGCGCTCGGCTGCTGGACCGCACCCCGCAGGGCACCCGGCTCACGGAGGCCGGGGAGGTCTTTCTGCCGCGTGCCAAGGCGCTGTTGCGCTCCACCGCCCAGGCCGCCGCCGAGACCCGGGCCGCCGCGGAACCCAGCCGCCTCACCGTCGGGTACATGGCGAACCTGTTCGTCACCCCGGCGGTACAGGAGGTGCGGCGCCGGCATCCGGACGCCGACGTGCACGTGGTGCATCTGGCCTACGACGATGTGCGTGCGGCCCTGATCGATCGTCGGGTGGACGCGGTGGTGGCCCGACTGCCGTTCTCCACCGACCAGTTGGAGGTCACGGTGCTCTACGACGAGCCCCGCGTCCTGCTCGTGCCGCTGAACCACCGGCTGGCCGGCAAGGAGTCGGTCACCCTGGACGACATCGCCGACGAGCCCCTTCCGCAGACCCCTGGCGCGGACCCGGCGTGGACCGCCTTCTGGCGCATCGATCCCCGGCCCGACGGGCGCCCGGCGCCCGGCGGTCCGGTCGTCCGGGCGCTGGAGGACAAGTTCGAGTTCGTCGCCGACGGCCAGGCCGTGGCCATCGCGGCCGGCCTGCGCCGCGGTCAGACGGTCCGCCCCGACATCACGTCGATCCCCCTCCATGGCGTCGAGCCGAGTCATGTGGCCCTGGCGACCCGGGCCGGCGAGCACAACCGTCTCCTGTCCGCCTTCCGCAAGGCGGCCCACGCCCTCCTCAAGGCTCCGGACGATTCTGATCAACACCCGTACGAATCGGCGTAGTTGGCGTCCCCTACCCTTGTCCGGCATGACCTCGGCGAACATCACCCTGCGACCGGTGGACGAAGGCGGCCTGGCCGTCATGGAGCGCTTTCTCAGCGAGCCGGAGGCCGCGTCGGCGTTCCAGTGGTACGGCCGGAGCGACGCCCGGCGCTGGCGACGCCAGTGGTCGGAGGACCGCCTGCTCGGCGACGACAGGTCCCATCTGATGGTGCGCTATCTGTTCGCGCACACCCTGGAGATGCGCATCGAGGCGGACACGGAGTCAGGGAACATCGCCGAGCAACGTGCCCTGGAGAAGGCCGGGTTCACCCGCGAGGGCATCCTGCGCGGAGACCTGCCCTGACCTCACTGACCGACTCCGGACGGACGGCGGAGGCCCCACCGGTCACGTGGCCGGTGGGGCCTTCCGTCCTGGCGCGGGTGCTCGGGTCAGCGTCCCGCCCTGGGGCGGAAGCGCCGGTACAGGGCGGCGCCGCCCAGGAGGAGGGCCGCGCTCGCGACGGCGGTCGGGACGGTGTCGTCCGTGCCCGTGTGGGCCAGCGCAGCCACGGCGGCGGGCGGGGCGGGGGGCGGCTCCACTCCCTTGCCCGGTCCCGGTGCCGGGTGCGGCCGCGTCGGCGGCCTGGGCGTCGGTCGCGCGGGGTGGTGGGGGTGGTCACCGGACGTGTTCTCGGATCGGTTGCCCACGGCCGGGTTGCCGACGCCCACCACGTTCGCGGAATTGCCGGTGACGTTCACCGGGAGATGGATCGGGAGCTGCACGCCGTTCCCCGAGAGCACACCCGGTGAATCCTTTTCACCACCCTGCGCGGCAGCGCCTCCGGGCGGCCCGTCGGGGTTCTTCGCGCCGCCCGCATTGGCGCAGCTGTTGCCCGCGGCGGGATTGAGAAGTCCCACCACGTTCACGGTGTTCCCGCACACGTTCACCGGTACGTGCAAGGGGAGCTGAATCGTGTTGCCGGAGATCAGCCCGGGCGAACCGGCCGCCGAGCCGTCCGCGGCGGAATCGGCGAACGCCGGCACCGCCACGGCCATCGCACCGGATGCCGCGGCGACGGCGATCATCCCGTTTCGGGTAACCCGTTTCATAGGTTCCCTGCCTTCCCTACATGGTTGCGGGCACTCACCCGCACCGAATAAAACGCGGGCGAACCATCGGAGTTATGGCTTATCGGCCTTTCACTCCATCGAGCGTCACGGTTATCGAACTACTCGTAACGACTTTTAATTAGTCGGAAAACCGCTTATGCCTATTGAAGGGGCGCAGAATACGGCACCGATCACCGCTCCGCCCGCCGGGAGGCGGGCCCCGCGAGGCGCCCTTATCGTGATCGAGGGCGCTGGTCACAGCGCGTCCTTGGAGGCATTGATGCTGGCCAAGCTGTCATCGCGGCCCGCGGTCCGGCGCTGCGCGTTCACCGGGGTTCTCACGCTGGCACTGCTCGGCGCGGGGCTGCCCACGCTCGCCACGGCCGACCACCGGGCGCAGCCCGACCTGTCCCGCTTCTACCGGCAGAAGGTGAAGTGGGCCGCGTGCAAGGACCCGGATGCGCCCAAGGACCTGCAGTGCGGAAAGGTCACCGTCCCGCTCGACTACACGAAGCCCGGCGGGAAGGCCCTCGATCTCGCGCTGGCCCGCTATCGGGCGACCGGGAAGTCGAGGGGTTCCGTGCTGCTGAACTTCGGCGGTCCCGGCGGCGCGGGCGTCAGCGAACTCGCCTCGGACGGCAAGGAGTTCATGGATCTGACGAACGGCTACGACGTCGTCACCTTCGATCCGCGCGGCGTCGGCCAGTCCTCGCCCGTCAGTTGTGGCGAGGGCTCGGACCAGGGCTCGGCCGCGATCGACGAGAACACGGACAGCAGTGATCCGAAGATCGTCCTCAAGCAGTTGCGGAAAGCGGCCGACACCTGCGCCAAGTACTCCGGTCCGGTCCTGCACCACATAGGCACGGTCAACGCCTCCCGGGACCTGGACGTGATGCGTCAGGCCCTCGGCGACAAGAAGCTCAACTACCTCGGCTTCTCCTACGGAACGCGGCTCGGCTCGGTGTACGCGGCCCAATTCCCCAAGAAGGTGGGCCGGTTGGTGCTCGACGGCGTCGACACCCTCACCGAACCGCTGTCCGAGCAAGGGATCGCGGGCGCCGAGGGGCAGCAGACGGCGCTGGAGGACTTCCTCGACTGGTGTGTGCAGGACATCGCCTGCCCCTTCGGGACGGACGCGCGGTCGGCGCCGGACCGGGTCGTCCAACTCGTCCGCTCACTCGACCAGGATCCGGTGCAGACGGACTTCGGCGACCAGTTCTCCGGCCAGGACCTGGTGGGTGCCATCAGTCAGGGGCTGTACAGCAAGCAGTTGTGGCCGACGCTGGAGCGGGCCATCGCCTCGCTGGTGGAGGACGGTGACACGCGCGCCATCATGGCGTTCTCGTCCGGGGGTTCCGCACTGCCGGGACTGCGGAGCGGCGGCGAGGAGTCGGACGGTGGGATCGTCGACGCCCAGGACGTCCCGCTCGACAACCTGCCGGCCGCGCTGATGGCCATCAACTGCGCCGACGACCCCGACCGCCCCACCGCCGAGCAGATCACCAGGAACCTGGACGGGTTGCGCGCCGAGTACGAGCAGGCGTCGCCGGTCTTCGGCCGCTACCGGCTCACCGAGGTACTGATGTGCTACGGCCGCCCCCGGGGCACCGACTACATCCGCGACGACGTGAAGAACGTCCACTCCTCGAAGATGCTGCTCGTCGGAACCCGGGGCGACCCGGCGACGCCGTACCGCTGGACCGTGGAGACGGCCCAGCGGCTCGGTTCCGCGGCTGTGGTGCTGGACAACAAGGGTGAGGGCCACACCGGTTACGCGTCTTCCAAGTGTGTGCACACCAAGGTCAACGACTTCCTGCTGTACGGCTCGCTGCCGGCCAGCGGGAGTTCGTGCCAGCCGGACAGCACCGTGGTTCCCTGAGGGACCGCTCAGCCGAGGGCGATCTCGGGCTTGTAGAGGTCGATCCAGAGCGCCAGGTCGAGGGCGCGTTCCAGGCCGCGGCGGCCCGCCTGCGTACTGATGGGTGTGTCACGGTGGGCGGCCCGCCGGAGCTTCTCCCGGTCGACGAGGTCGAACACCGGGTGGGAGGGCCGGGCGAGGAGGTCCTTGGCGTGGTCCTGGAGGGCTACCGCGTACTTGGGGTCCTGGGTGGACGGATACGGGCTCTTCACCCGGTCGTACACGGACTTCGGGAGGACGTCCGCGGTGGCCTCCCTGAGCAGGGTCTTCTCCCGGCCGTCGTAGGACTTGAGGGACCAGGGCGTGTTGTAGACGTACTCGACGAGCCGGTGGTCGCAGAACGGGACGCGGACCTCCAGGCCGACGGCCATGCTCGCGCGGTCCTTGCGGTCGAGCAGGATGCGTACGAAGCGGGTGAGGTGGAGGTGGCAGATGCGCCGCATGCGGTACTCGAAGTCGCTCTCGCCGTCGAGGCGTTGGATGCCGGAGACTGCGGTGCGGTAGCCGTCCGCGATGTACGACTCGGTGTCGAGGGCCTTGGTCAGGTCGGGGCGCAGTACGTCGGCGTCGTCGCCGAAGTGCTGGCCGAACCGCACCAGCCAGGGGTAGGTGTCGGCGCGCCGAGCCTCCTCGTCGAAGAACTGCAGGTATCCGCCGAAGACCTCGTCGGCTGACTCGCCGGAGAGAGCGACGGTGGACTGGTCGCGGATGGCGCGGAACAACAGGTAGAGCGAGGAGTCCATGTCGCCGAAGCCCAGGGGGAGATCGCGGGCCCGGAGCATCTTCGCGCGTACGTCGAGATCGGCGAGGGCGTGTACGTCGAGCACGATGTCCTGGTGGTCGGTGCCCGAGGCCCGGGCCACATCGTGGACGTACGGCGTGTCGGGGGTGCCGCGCAGTTCGTCGGCGACGAAGTTCTCGTTCTGGCCGGCGAAGTCGACGGCGAAGCTGCGCACCTTCTCGCCGTGCTCGGCGAGTTGACGGGCGGCGATCGCGGTCATCGCGGAGGAGTCGAGGCCGCCGGAGAGCAGGGTGCAGCGCGGTACGTCGGCGACGAGCTGGCGGCGCACGATGTCGTCGAGGAGCGTACGGACGGCGGCGACGGTGGTGTCGCGGTCGTCGGTGTGCGGGCGGGTCTCCAACTGCCAGTAGACGCGGCGCCGTAGGCCGGAGCGGTCGACGGTGACGACGGTGCCGGGCTCGACCTCGTGCATGCCGTCCCAGATGGCGTGTCCGGGTGTCTTGATCATGGTGAAGAGTTCGCGCAGGCCGTCCAGCGTGACCTTGGCGCGGGCCAGCGGGTTGGCGAGGATCGCCTTCGGTTCCGAGCCGAAGAGGACGCCGTCAGGGGTCGGGTGGTAGTAGAAGGGCTTGATGCCCATGCGGTCGCGGATCATGACGAGTTGGTCGCGGCGGCCGTCCCAGATCGCGAAGGCGTACATGCCGTTGAGGCGCTCGGCGACCGCGTCGCCCCATTCGAGATAGCCGCGCAGGACGACCTCGGTGTCGGAGTCGGTGGTGAACCGGTGCCCCCTGTCGGCGAGTTGGCGGCGTAGTTCGGTGAAGTTGTAGGTCTCCCCCGAGTAGACGAGCGCGACCGTGCCGTCCGCCGTGTCGGCGGTCATCGGCTGACGGCCGCCGGGCAGGTCGATGATCGCGAGCCGGCGGTGTCCGAGGGCCGCGGGACCCTGGACCCAGGTGCCGCGGTCGTCCGGACCGCGACAGGCCATCGTCTCGGTCATTGCATCCAATGTCGCGGCCTCGGTGCGCAGTTCACGGTCGAAGGAGACCCAGCCGGTGATGCCGCACATGTGTTACCTCCTGCGTTCGGCCCGCCGGATTGAGGTCTCCCACCTGCGTGTTCCCACACGCCCGACCCACACCCGCCGAACCGGTTGTATCCAGCACCTATATGACGAGCGTGTGTCACACCCACGGGGGCGGTCAACATGCCCGTAACCTGAACAGCCTTGCCACCCCCGGGTTTTCGGCCGCGCTTTGCGCTCCCGAGATCCACGGATCGGGTCTCCACCGGGTGGTTCTCGTCAGGAATCGGCCATCGGCAAAGAGTTGCTCAACAACCGCGAGGCGCGCGGAAGTTCAGAACTCCACCGGGTCCCGCACGATCGGGCAGGTCATGCAGTGCCCGCCGCCCCGGCCGCGTCCCAGCTCGGCGCCGACGATCGTGATGACCTCGACGCCGGCCTTGCGCAGCAGGGTGTTGGTCTGGGTGTTGCGGTCGTAGGTGAAGACCACGCCCGGTTCCAGCGCGACCGCGTTGTTGCCGCTGTCCCACTGCTGGCGTTCGGAGGCGTAGACGTCGCCGCCCGTCTCCACGATCCGCAGTTCGGGCAGGCCGAGCGCCTTGGCGACGACGTCGGTGAAGGGGGTCGGGCCCTCGTCGACGATGTCGATGCCGGGTGCCTTGTCGCCGGGGCGCAGGGAGAAGGTGTGGACGGCGTCCATGATGGCCGGGTACAGGGTCACCAGGTCGCGGTCGGCGAAGGTGAAGACGGTGTCGAGGTGCATCGCGGAGCGCAGCTTCGGCATCCCGGCCACGACGACGTGCTCGGCGGCGCCCAAGTCGAAGAGGGCCTTGGCGACTTGCGTGATGGCCTGCCGCGAGGTGCGTTCACTCATGCCCATGAGGACCACGCCGTTGCCGACGGGCATGATGTCGCCGCCCTCGAACGTGGCCTGCCCCCAGTCGAGTTCGGGGTCGCCCCACCAGACGACGGAGCCCGCGAAGTCCGGGTGGAAGGTGTAGATCGCCTTCATCAGGAGGGTCTCGTCGTGCCGGGCGGGCCAGTAGAGCGGGTTGAGGGTGAGGCCGCCGTAGAGCCAGCAGGTCGTGTCGCGGGTGTAGAGCGTGTTGGGCAGCGGCGGCATCAGGTATTCGCGGACGCCGGTCGACTCGCGGACGAGGGCGACGTAGTCGGTGCGGTAGTCGTCCGGGAGGTCGGTGGTGGCGAGGCCGCCGATCAAGTACTTGGCCAGTTCGGCCGGTTCGAGGCTCTCCAGATAGGCGCGGGTCGCGTCGACGATCCCGAGGCCGACCTCGTTCGCGACGATCTTCCGGTCCAGGAGCCAGTCCTTGGCGGCCGGGATTGTCATGGTCTGGGCGAGCAGTTCATGCAACTCGACCACGTCGACGCCGCGTTCGCGGAGTTTGTTGACGAAGTCGGCGTGGTCGCGCTGGGCGTTCTCGACCCACATCACGTCGTCGAAGAGCAGGTCGTCGGAGTTGGTCGGAGTGAGCCTGCGGTGGGCCAGGCCCGGCGCGCAGACCAGCACCTTGCGCAGCCTGCCGACCTCGGAGTGGACGCCGTACTCATGTCGGTCCACGGTGTCTTGACTGGTCACGGTGCACGCACCTTTCCGGAGGTCGGAGGCGAGGTCAGAGGCTGATCCAGCCCAGCACCAGAGCGATGATCCCGACGACGGCGCCCGCGACCGAGACGGCGAGGATCACGGGTTCCCGGGCCGAGAAGAGGGAGCGTCCCTGTTCCCTGCGGGCCTTGACGAACAGGAAGGTGGCGGGCGCGTAGATGATGAGCGAGACGAGGAGGTACTTGAGTCCGGCCGCGTAGATGAGGAATGCGGTGTAGACCGTGGCGAGTACGGCGACCACCAACTCGCCTCGCCCTGCGCGGGTTTGCGTGAGCGCGATCCGTACGGCGAAGCCCGCCGCGAGCAGGAACGGGATCAGGGTCAGTGAACTGGTCAGGTCCAGCGCGAAGTTGAAGGCGTCGTCGGAGAAGTAGGTGACGACCAGGACGAGTTGGCTCAGCAGGGTGGTCATCACCAGTGCGGGGACGGGCACGTCGGCCGCCGTGGACTTCTTCAGGAAGCGCGGCATGTCGTCGTCCTTGGCGGCCACGAACAGCACTTCGGCGGCCATCAGCGTCCAGGCGAGATAGGCGCCCAGCACGGAGACGATCAGTCCGACGCTGACGAAGACCTTCCCCCAGGTGCCCACCGCGTGCTCCAGCACACCGGCCATGGAGGGCTGCCGCAGTTCGGCGATCTCGCCCATCGGCATCAGGCCGTACGACACGATCGTCACCGACGCGAAGACGGCGAAGACGCTGAGGAAGCCGAGGACGGTCGCGCGTCCGACGTCCTCGCGGCGCTGGGCGTGCCGGGAGTAGACGCTGGCGCCCTCGACGCCCAGGAACACGAAGACGGTGGCCAGCATGGTGCCCTTGACCTGCTGGAACAGGGAGCCCGCATAGTCGGCGCCGCCGAAGTTCTCCGCGAAGACGTGGGGCTTCAGGTAGAAGAGCGCAAGGATGACGAAGACGAGGATCGGCACCACTTTGCCGACGGTGACGATCCGGTTGATGGCTGCCGCTTCCTTCACGCCGCGGCTGATCAGCAGGAAGAAGAGCCACAGCCCGGCCGAGGAGAGGACCACCGCGAGGACGGTGTCGCCCTCGCCGAGGGAGGGGGCGATCGTGCCGATCGTCGACATGATGAGCACCCAGTACGTCACGTTGCCGACGCAGGCGCTGGCCCAGTAGCCGAACGCGGAGAAGAAGCCGAGGTATTCGCCGAACCCGGCCTTCGCGTAGGCGTACACACCCGCGTCCAGATCGGGTCTGCGGACGGCGAGGGTCTGGAAGACGAAGGCGAGCATCAGCATGCCCGTGCCTGCGACGGCCCAGGCGATCAGGGCACCGGCCACGCCCGTCTCCTGCGCGAACCTGCGCGGGAGGGAGAACACCCCGGCCCCGACCATGGAGCCGACGACCATGGTGGTCAGCGTCGGCAGGGTCAGCTTGGCGGTGGAGGTACCGGTGTCAGTGGTGGCGGCTTGCGTCACCCGAGGGACGTTAGCAACCAATTATCCGATTTGCCTGGCGGGCTTCCCCCATATGCCCGATCCACCGATCGGCCCTATCGTGCTGGTATGGAGCACGCACTGAGTCCCGCCACCCTCACCGAACTGCGGCGCCCGCGCCCCTACCCCGCGGTCTCCGTGCTCACCCCGACACATCGTCGCGAACCCGACAACGCCCAGGATCCGGTCCGGCTGCGCAATGTGCTGGCCGAGGCCAAGAAGCAGCTCGAAGCCGATCCCGCGGTCCCCCGGGAGCGGCGCATCGACGTCTCCCGCCAGCTCGACCAGGCCCTCGCCGAGATCGATCTGGCGCACGCCGAGGACGGGCTGGTGATCTTCGCCGCGCCGGGCGAGCACCAGGTGTGGTCCCTCGCCAGGTCCGTGCCCGAACGTGTGGTGCTCTCGGACACGTTCCTCACCCGCAATCTCGTCTCCGCGCAGGCCTCCGAGCGCCCGTTCTGGGTGCTGTCGCTCGCCGCCGACCGCGTCACGCTGTGGAACGGCGGTGTCGACCGTGTGGTCGAGGACCATGTGGGCGGCTTTCCGCTGACCCGCGACCACCGGGACAACTTCGACGCCGAGCGCCAGGAGCGGATCGGCGACATCCCGAGCACCTTCCGCGACGAGGACACCCGCCACTTCCTGCGCGAGGCCGACACCGCGATGGGCAGGATCCTGCGGGAGCACCGGCGCCCGCTCTACATCACCGGCGAACAGGCCGCCCTCTCCGCACTGGACGAGGTCGGCAGTGCCACCAAGGACGCGGTGCACATCGCGCGCGGCGGCCTCGCGCACGGCACACCCGACGCCGTGTGGCAGGCCGTACGGCCATTGGTCGACGACGAGGCGCGCAAGAACACCGTCACCGTGACCCGGGAACTCGAATCCGCGCGTGGGCGCAAGGAGTTCGCGGCCGGCGTCGACGAGGTCTGGCAGAACGCCCGCGAGGGCCGGGTCCGGCTGCTGGCCGTCGAGGAGAACTACCGCGTCACGGTCCGCGACGACCACGGCGACCATCTGATCCCGGCCGCCAGCGACGACCTCGACGCCCGCGAGGACATCGTGGACGAGATCGTCGAACAGTGTCTGGAGACCGGCGCCGACGTCCGCTTCGTCCCCGACGGCACACTGAACGACGCGACCGGCATCGCGGGCGTGCTGCGCTACTGAGGCCCTCCCTTTATCCCTGAGGCCGCCTCTCCCCTGCGGCGTACGCTACGGCGTGATCGTCGACGGAGAGGGAGTGCACACGTGGGTGACCTGCTGGGCGTGGCCGTACTGGGTGCGGGACACATGGGCGCCGACCACATACGACGCCTCGACCAGGTGGTGAGCGGCGCCAGGGTCGCCGCGGTGGCCGACCCGGACACGGATCGCGCCAAGGAGGCGGTCGCCGGTCTGGACGCGGTCACGGTGCACGAGGACGCCGTGGCCGCGCTGGACGCCCCCGGGGTCGAGGCGGTGCTCATCGCCTCGCCGGGTCCCGCGCACGAGGAGGCGCTGCTCGCGGCCTTCGCACGCGGGCTGCCGGTGCTGTGCGAGAAGCCCATGGTGCCCGACTCCACCGGGGCACTCCGGGTGGTGGAGGCGGAGGCACGCCTCGGACGACGACTCACGCAGATCGGGTTCATGCGGCGCTACGACGCGGAGTACCAGCGTCTCAAGTCCCTGCTGGACAGCGGGCAGTTGGGCCGTCCACTGATGCTGCACTGCACCCACCGCAATGTGTCGTCACCGCCCTACTTCACCTCGGCGATGCTCATCGACAGCTCCGTCTCGCACGAGATCGACGCGGCCCGCTGGCTGCTCGGCCAGGAACTCACCGCGGTGACCGTGCTCAGCCCGCGCTCGTCCGCGAACGCCCCTGAGGGCCTCCTCGACCCGCAGCTCGTGCTCTTCGAGACCGACGGCGGCGCCCTGGTGGACGTCGAGGTCTTCGTCAACTGCGGCTTCGGCTACCAGGTGCGCTGCGAGGCCGTGTGCGAGGCGGGCAGCGCCCGGATCGGCGAGGACCGCGCGATGGTCGTCACCACCCGGGGCAGCGCCCACGAGGACGTACCGCTGGACTACCTCGTCCGGTTCGCGGACGCCTACGACCGCGAGGTGCAGTCCTGGGTCGACGCCACCCGGCGGGGCCTGGTCGCCGGCCCGAGCGTCTGGGACGGCTACGCGTCCTCCGTGGTCGCCGAGGCAGGCGTCCGGGCGCAGGAGAGCGGCGGCCGGGTGGCCGTCGAACTCGCCCCGCGCCCGGACCTGTACACCGAGGTCAGCCGCTGACGCTCGCCGCACCCGACTCCAGGTGTCCGGTGAACCGGCGCGACCAGGTCGCGTCGGAGTCGACGGAGACCGTGAAGTCGTACCAACCGCCCTGGTACGCGACGGCGTTGAAGAAGTCCTCCGTCGAAGCGCCCGCGGCGACCGTGTAGGTCCACGGCCCGTCACTGCGGTAGTGGTTGGAGGTGATGGTGAACTTCACCGACGCGGCCGATGAGTTGGTCATCTTGAAGTAGAGGGCGAGCTTGCCGGTGCCGGACTCGACGGCGTAACGGGTGCTCACCTCAACCGACTTGCCCGCCTTGGTCGCGTCGCCCTGGAAGCGGCGCAGGAAGCGGTTGGGGCCGACCATGGTGATGTCGTACTTGCCGCTGCCGTAGCCCGTCCCGATGTTGAAGAAGTCGGAGGCGGTGCCGCCCGGGTCCACCGTGTACTGCCAGGGTGTGGTGTCGCGGTAGGCGTTGGGGTGGATGGAGAGGTGGGCGGCGCTCTTGGCCGCGCCGCCCTGGTTGGACATGGCGAACCAGGCGAGGATCTTGCCGTTCGACCCGAACTCCAGGTGATCCAGGTACCCGTTGGGCTGGTACGGCAGCGCGCGGGCGGGCCGGGTGCCGGACTCCTGTACGGGCAGGGCGTTGTTCGTCGGCACCGGGTTGGGCAGCGGGCCGCAGGTCGAGATGCCGATGACGCTCGTCGCGGGCAGGGGCACCGCGCCGTGGACCGGGTTGGCGAAGTCGAAGACGCCGGTCAGGTCGCCGCTGACCTTGCGGCGCCAGGCGCTGATGTTGGGGCAGGCCGCGGGCTTGCCGAAGGACGAGGTCCAGGTCTCCAGGAAGCGCAGGACCGAGGTGTGCTCGAAGACCTCGGAGGAGACCCAACCGCCGCGTGTCCAGGGAGAGATGACGATCATCGGGACGCGGAAGCCGAAACCGTAGGGCACGCCGTTGAGGAACTCGCCGTCGGTGCCGGCCGGCGGGGCGGGCGGCGGGACGTGGTCGAAGTAGCCGTCGTTCTCGTCGTAGTTGAGGAACAGGACGGTCGAGTCGAAGACGTCCGGGTCGGCGGCGAGGGCCTGGTAGACGAGGCTGACGAAGTGGGCGCCGTCGCCGGGCGGGGCGTAAGGGTGTTCGGAGAAGGCCTGGTTGGGGACGACCCAGGAGACCTGCGGGAGGGTGCCCGCGAGGACGTCGGCCTTGATGGCGGCGGCGATGTCGTCTGGGGTCGAGCCGGTGGCGGCGGGGACGGAGGACATGCCTCGGTCGTAAAGCGCGCTGCCCGCCTTGGAGTTGGTGAAGTTCTTGAAGTAGGCGCAGGCGTTGTCGCCGTAGTTGTCCTGCGCGTTCTGGTAGACCTTCCAGGTCACTCCGGCGTTCTGCAGGGACTCGGCGTAGGTCTGCCAGGTGAGGCCGGACTCGTCACCGCCGTCGTAGCTGGAGGAGTCGACCTTGCCGCTCCACAGGTAGGTGCGGTTGGGGCCTGTCGCGCTCAGGGTGGAGCAGAAATAGGCGTCGCAGATCGTGTAGTTGTCGGCGAGCGCGTAGTGGAACGGGATGTCGGCCCGGTCGAGATAGCCGAGCGAGCGGACGTTACCCACGCCCGACACCCAGTTGTCGAGGCGGCCCTTGTTCCACGCGGAGTGCTGCGATGACCAGGAGTGCGGCAGGTCGCCGTTGCACTGGGCGAGGGTCTCGCCGTCCTGGCCGCCCGCGGCCGGGGTGGCGCTCAGCTTCCACGGGTACTGACGGCCGCCGCCGTTGGGCTGGTTGAAGACCGGGTAGCCGCCGCTCAGCGTGATGCCGCTGCGGTCGTCGAAGCCGCGGACGCCCTTGAGGCGCCCGAAGTAGTGGTCGAAGCTGCGGTTCTCCTGCATGAGGATCACCACGTGTTTCACGTCCGAGATCGTGCCGGTCGCCACCTGTTGGGCCGCGACCGCAGGCCGTGCACCGGTGCCCATGGCCATGCCCGCCGCCACGGTGGCACCGAGCCCCACGAAGCCTCTTCGGCTGATCGGTGTCATTCGCCCCGCCCTCGTCACAGGCGTGCCCGAGCGGCACACCGCGCGCAAGGGTGCACGGGGTGATCGCCAAGGTCCATACCCGCGCGGTTAGGTGGAGGTGAACAAAAGCCAAAGCCGCTGCCCGGAGGCCGAGTTGTCCTCAGACGCTCCCGAACAGGGCGCTCAGCCCCTGGTCGACGACCGCGTCCATGTCCTCCTGTCCGGCGCCCACCACGTCGTACGTCCGCAGCAGGAAGCGGCGCAGCGCAGGGGTGGGGAAGTGGAGCAGGGCGAGTCCGTACGGCGAGTGGAACTCCAGCACCGTACGGGCCAGACCGCACGGCCACAGGTGCACGTCCCCGTTGCCGGCCGGCCGCCGCAGCCCCTCCTCCAGCAGGGCCCGGGCGAAGGTCCAGGTGACACCGTCGCCGTCGAGGGACACCTCGGCCGGGAAGTCGAGGTGCACGGCGAGCGGGTCCGAGGCGAGGTAGCGAAGCGTCGCGGACACGGGAAGCTCCGTGTCGTCCGCGGTGATCAGCCGGGCTCGGGTGCGCTGTTCGAGGGTGATGTCCATGGTCGGTCTCCGCTGCGGGTGAGAGGTCGGCCGGATTGCCGTGTGCCTGTACGACCCCGCAGGTGCCCTTCGCATTACGCGGAACCCCGAAGGAATTGATGTGACCTGCATCACTATGCCGTCGCCGCGTGGGGCTGCTGGTGAATTCGTTTGCGGTGGGGCCGGTGAGCCCGGTGGGGTGGGTCCATGGACGAGGCCGCGGAGCGGGCGCGACGGACGAGGTGGCACAGGCCGGCGGTCCTCGCGGCCCTGATGCTGGCCGCCTTCACCTTCAACACGGTGGAGAACCTGCCGATCGGCCTCCTCGAACTCATCGCCGAGAGCCTGCGGGTGTCCGTGCCGGCGGTCGGGCTGCTGGTCACCGGCTACGGCGTGACGGTGGCCGTCACGTCCGTGCCGCTCGCCCACGTCATGCGGGGTGTGCCCCGGCGCCATGTGCTGACGGGACTGCTGGCCGCGCTGGTCGTGTCCAGCCTGGTCGCCGCCCTGGCCACTTCCTACGGACTGCTGCTCGGGGCGCGGCTGTTGTCCGCGCTGGCCCAGGCGCTGTTCTGGGCCGTGATGGGGCCGGTCGCGGTGGGCCTGTTCGCGCCGGAGGTCCGCGGGCGGGTGCTCGGGGCGCTGTCCGTCGCCGGTTCGCTCGCGCTCGTGCTCGGTGTTCCCGCCGGCACCTGGCTGGGCCGACGGAACGGCTGGCCGGTACCGATCGCCGTCCCGGCGGCCCTGGGGCTCGTGTCCCTGGTGATCATCGCCGTACTGCTGCCGACCACGCGTCCGGACGAGGAGCAGGCCGCCTACGGAACCCGTCCCGACGCCCGCCGGTTCGGGACCGTACTGGCGGCCGGGGCCCTGTCCGCCGCCGGGGCGTTCGCGGGATTCACCTACATCGTGAAGTTCCTCGGCGACATGAGCGGGTTCTCCCCGAGCGCGGTCGGCGTCCTGTTGGTGGTGTTCGGTGTCGCGTGCCTGGTCGGGGTGAGCATCACCGGGGCGGTACTCGACCGCTATCCGCGGGCGGCGCTGAGCTCCGCCGTCGCCACACAGGCGGTGGGCATGCTCGGCCTGTACGCGGTCGGCACCGATCCGGTGGCGGCGGTGGTGTTCCTCGTGCTGATGGGCGGTGCGCTCGGACCGGTGTACATGACCGCCCAGAACGCGATGCTGCACTCCGCACCGGGCCGCACGGACATCGCGCTCGCGGCCAACTCCGGTGCCTACAACGCCGGTATCGCGGCGGGCGCGGCACTGGGCGGGCTCGTCCTGCGGCTCGCCGATGTGCGGGGCACGTTCCTCGCGGGCGGGCTGCTGACCGTCGGGGCCTGCGCGGTGCTGCTCGGCGCGCGGGTGCTCCCACGCGAACCAAATCCTGCCGGGCAACACCGAGTTGGGAAAACCGGTCGAGCCGACTGACCAACTCCCCCTGCGGGGCGCCGCAGCCACCCCACCGGACCGCTGACCGCCCAGGCCCGCCGGTGCCGCTCGGCACACAGGCGCCGCATCGCGGACCGACGTCGGCCAGGCAACACCGAGTTGGGAAAACCCGTCGAGCCGACTGACCAACTCCCCCTGCGGGGCGCCGCAGCCACCCCACCAGACCGCTGACCGCCCAGGCCCGCCGGTGCCGCTCGGCACACAGGTGCCGCCTCGCGGACCGACGTCCGCCGGGCAACGCCGAGTTGGGATTTACGGCCGGGCCGACGGACGCGCTCACTACGGTGCGGGCACCGCGCTCGATGCGTAGGCGTCAAGGGCCGCCAGACGCAAGGCGGCCGCCACCCGAGTGACCGCTTCGCCGGGCCGGTGCGGAAGGCGGGCCAGCAGCAGACGGCGTTGCTCCTGGGGTCCGCCCCGCACCGGCAGGACGCGTACGCCGGGCGGAACCGCCGGGGTGATGGAGGCGGGCACGGTGGTCAACCCGCAGCCCGCCGCGACGAGTTGGAGTTTGGCCAGCCAGTCACGCGCGGTGTGGGCGATCTCGGGCCGTTCGTCCAACCCGGGCCAGACGCCCATGAGCCGGTCCTCGCCGGAGGAGGAACCCGCGATCCAGCGCTGCCCGCGCAGGTCGGCGACGTCGACGAAGTCTCCGCGGGCCAGTGGATGCGTGGTGGGCACGGCGAGGTACAGGGGGCGCTCGGTGAGTGTCCGTAGGACCAGCGGTGGCGACTCGGTGTCCGGTGGCCGGAAGGGCGGCGCCGACGCCAGCAGGGCCAGGTCGAGGCTGCCGGCCCGCAGCGCGCGCACCAGCGCCGGGGTGCCGCCTTCCCGGCTGACGATCCGAACGTCCGGGTCGGTGCGGCGCAGGGCAGCCAGGGCCCGGGGCAGTAGGACCGCTCCCGCGCTGGGGAACCAGCCCAGGCGGACGGTCGCGGCCTCCGTGGGCAGACCGGACAGCTCGCGGGCGGTCGCGTCGATCTCGTCGAGTACGACCGTCGCCCTGCGCATGACGACACGGCCGGCCGGGGTCAGCCGTACGCCGTCGCGTCGGCGCTCCAGCAGTTCCGCGCCCGCGGCCCGTTCGATCGCGGCGATCTGCCGGGACACCGCCGACTGGGTGTAGCCCAGCGAAGCAGCCGCCGCGGTGAAGGTTCCCTGTTCGGCCACCGCGCGGAAGACGCGCAGCGCGGTGAGTGACACATCCGTGAAGTCCATGACGATTACGCATACTAGCCGTGCGTAAGTTTCGTTGGACGCATACACGTGGACGTTCCTACCGTGGCGGGCATGAACGCTTCGCGCATCGCCCTCGTCACGGGCGCCAACCAAGGACTCGGCCGCGCCCTCGTCGAGGGGTTGGCGGCCCACATGGGTCCCGACGACATGGTCCTGCTCACCGGCCGCGACGAGCGCCGGGTCACCGACGCGGCCCGCGAGGTGGCGCGCCTGCCCGGCACCCGCAGCCGGGTCGAGGGCCGGGTCCTGGACGTCACCGACACCGACGCCATCGCCCACCTCGCCGACGAGCTCGGGCAGCGCCACGGCGGGGTCGACTTCGTGATCTCCAACGCGGTGGCCCGGCTGCTGCCCGGCGAGTCGCAGGCCGAGCGCGCCGCCGAGTTCATCGACGTCTCGAACACCGCCACCCACGCGATGCTGCGCTCCTTCGGCCCGCTGCTGCGCCCGGGCGGCCGGTTCCTGGTCGTGGCGAGCAGTCTCGGCACCCTCGGCCATCTCGACCCGCGGCTGCAGGACCTGTTCGACGGCGCGAGCCTCGACCAGGTCGAGTACGCCGTCGAGTCCTGGCGCAGCGCGGTACACCACCGGACCACGGCCGAGGCAGGCTGGCCGCTCTGGCTGAACGTGCCGTCGAAGGTGGCTCAGGTCGCCGCCGTCCGCGCGGTCGCCGCCGAGCGCCGCGAGCACGACCTCGCGACGGACACCCTGATCGCGTCCGTGTGCCCCGGCATGGTCGACACGGCCACTTCCCGCCCCTGGTTCGACGACTACAGCCAGGCCAAGTCCCCGGCCGAGGCCGCGCGCGCCGTGCTCGACCTCGTCTTCGCGGAGCCGGTCGATCCCGCGCTCTACGGCGAGTTGGTGCGCTTCGGCGAGGCCCTGGACTGGCACTCCGGCAAACCGCTGATCGAGCAGGACCTGAAGCTCACCCCCTGACCAAGGCGCAGCACAGCACGGAGTTCACGCATGACTGCCATCACCACGCCCTTCGGCTTCTCCAGTACCGCCGCGGACGTCGTGGACGGGATCGACCTGACCGGCCGCCGCGCCGTCGTCACCGGCGCCCCCTCCGGCATCGGAGCGGAGACGGCCCGAGCGCTTGCCGCCACGGGTGCCGAAGTCACCCTCGCCGTACGGGACTTGGCAGCGGGCGAGCGGGTCGCCAAGGACATCGCCGCGACCACCGGCAACCAACTGCACATCCTGGTGAACAACGCCGGTGTGATGGCCTGCCCCGAGCAGTACACCGTGCAGGGCCGGGAGTGGCAGTTCGCCACCAACCACCTGGGCCACTTCGCCCTCGCCACCGGTCTTCACGGCGCGCTCGCGGCCGACGGCTCGGCCCGTGTCGTGGTGGTCAGTTCCACCGGTCACCAGCGGTCGCCGGTCGTGTGGGACGACATCGACTTCGCGTTCCGGCCCTACGATCCCTGGCTCGCGTACGGCCAGTCCAAGACTGCCAACGCCCTTATGCTGGGGACCATTTACAGCAATCTCCAGCGCCACACCTGCGGGCGCGGCAGCGGGCAGGTACCGGCCGAACTCATCAAGACCGTCAAGACCGGGACCGTCGACCGCCGCTCCGGCACACTGCACGGCGTCGCCCGCTACGCCGTGCACCCGGACAACGCGCGGCGGCTGTGGACCCTGTCGGAGGAGTTGCTGGCGGAGGCCGTCTGAACCGTCGGACGCACAGGTCCCGAGCGCGCGGACCCCGAGGGGTCGGCCCCGAAATCGGGGCCACGCCGTGGGCGGAGTCCCCGTCACCATCCCGGTGAACTCCTACGACCCCGAGCAGCACCACCACTTCAC
>NZ_JBFAJJ010000037.1:0-50316 GCF_040655155.1 Streptomyces sp. NPDC050508 | reverse complement strand
CTTGTCCACCTCGATGCCCCCAATGCCCCCGATGTCCCAGGCGTCCTCGATCTTCGAGCCGAGGGACACGGCACACTCCCGCGCCTCCGGCAGATCACGGCTGTACTGGTATCGCTTCTACACGTCCTGGGGCGCGCCGCTGCCCAGCAGGGCCGACGCGTTCTCGAACGGCGTGAGCTCGTGCACGGGCGCCACCTCGGGCAGTCCGTGGCAGGTGAAGCCGAGCCGGGTCATGGCCCGGATGACCTCGCCGCTGTTGAAGTCGCGGGGGTCCTGCCGGGTGATGACCTGCCCCACCTGCTTGACGGGGTAGCGGCGCCGCCCGATGGTCACGGACTCACCCGTGACCAGCTCGGGCTTGATGCCCTTCATCGTCTCCAGGACACCCAACTTGGTGAGGTCGAAGGGATACCGGGCGATGACACAGCGCATGTTGCCTCACAGAGAGAAGGAGGATCGGGGGCCGAACGGGCGCCCGAAGGCGCCGAGTTGGTCCTCAGGCCGCAGGACCGAAGGACGACCGTCGCTGTCCCCGGCTGCTGCTTCCGCTGCCGCCACTGCTCCCGCTGCGCCGCGCCGCACCACCGGCGGACCGGCCGCCCTCGCCGGCCGGACGGCCACGACGGCCCCGCGACGACGAGGAGGACGGGCTACGGCGGGTGCGCTCGCGCTCCACGACCGGGGCCTGGATGACGACCGGGACGCCGGACGGGGCCTGGGCGCCCGTGATCCGGGTCAGCTCCTCCTCGCCCGACCGCACCGAGGTGACCTCGGGGGTGACCCCGGCCGCGGTCATCAGGCGGGTGAAGTCACGGCGCTGGTCGGGGGTGACCAGCGTGACGACACTGCCGGACTCGCCCGCACGGGCCGTACGGCCGCCGCGGTGGAGGTAGTCCTTGGGGTCGGTGGGCGGGTCGACGTTGACGACCAGGTCGAGGTTGTCGACGTGGATGCCGCGCGCCGCGACATTGGTCGCCACCAGCGCCGTCACATGCCCGTCCTTGAACTGGGCGAGGGTGCGGGTGCGCTGCGGCTGGGACTTGCCGCCGTGCAGACCGGCCGCGCGGACGCCGTTGTTCAGCAGGTGCTTCACCAGCCGGTCCACCGCGTGCTTGGTGTCCAGGAACATGATGACCCGGCCGTCGCGCGCCGCGATCTCGGTGGTCGCCCGCTGCTTGTCCGTGCCGTGCACGTGCAGGACGTGGTGCTCCATCGTCGTGACCGCGCCCGCGGAGGGGTCGACGGAGTGGACGACGGGGTCGGTCAGGTAACGGCGGACCAGGAGGTCCACATTGCGGTCCAGGGTGGCCGAGAACAGCATCCGCTGGCCGCCCGTCTGCACCTGGTCGAGGAGCGCGGTGACCTGGGGCATGAAGCCCATGTCGGCCATCTGGTCGGCCTCGTCGAGGACGGTGATGGACACGCTGTCCAGGCGGCAGTCGCCGCGCTCGATGAGGTCCTTGAGGCGCCCCGGAGTCGCGACCACGACCTCCGCGCCACCGCGCAGCGCCCCGGCCTGGCGGCCGATCGACATACCGCCGACGACGGTGGTCATCCGCACGCTGACGGCGCGGGCGTACGGGGTGAGCGCGTCGGTGACCTGCTGGGCCAGCTCGCGGGTGGGTACGAGGACGAGCGCGAGGGGCGCTCGCGGCTCGGCCCGGCGGCCTGCCGTACGGGCCAGCATCGCGAGGCCGAAGGCGAGGGTCTTGCCGGAGCCGGTGCGGCCGCGGCCCAGTACGTCACGGCCGGCGAGGGAGTTGGGGAGCGTCGTCGCCTGGATCGGGAACGGGACGGTGACGCCCTCGTGGCCGAGCGCGGCCAACAGCTTGGCGGGCATGTCGATTTCGGCGAACGACTCCACGGCCGGAAGGCCGGGGGTCACGGTCTTCGGCAGCGCGAACTCGCCCTGCAGCGCGACCGGTCGGCCGCCGCCGCCCTTGGAGCGGCGCGGCGCGCTGGAGCGGTTGCCGGACGGGGCTGCCGAGCGGTAGCCGCCGCTCTTTCCGGATTCCGGATTTCCATTGCGCTTTCGCGAGAAGCGGTCATTCGTACGTGCGCGGTTCAAAATGTGGAACCTTCCTTGATATGGCACGTATCAAGGAATTCCCGCGGTGAATGAACGGCGCAGAGAATCGCAAGAACGAGCCGGTGGCTTCGGCGGAATAGCGCCGAAAGCATGGGAAACGCAGCGAGCTGGGGCCCGCACCCCAAGGTGCGGGCCCCAGCTGCGAAGTTAACGTCGGTGTTACGCAGGAACGATGTTCTCGGCCGTCGGGCCCTTCTGGCCCTGCGCGATGTCGAAGGTCACCTTCTGACCCTCCTGCAGCTCGCGGAAGCCCTGGGCGGCGATGTTCGAGTAGTGGGCGAAGACGTCAGCGCCGCCACCGTCCTGCTCGATGAAGCCGAAACCCTTTTCCGCGTTGAACCACTTCACGGTGCCACTGGCCATTTTGTTCTCCTTCGGGGCGGTCAGCGGAGTCCGCACTGTGCGGGCTCCGTGTCGCCGTGATGATCACCCCGCCGGAAGAAAAACCGGACACACAAAAAAATGCTCCACCGCCTCGGAGGGCGGTGCGGGCATCTGAAGGGTTTGGCAACCACAACTGCAACTGAGATCAATAGTAGCACGGCGCGATCGGCCGTGTGCGGTCGTTAATTCCGTTTCTCATGTCGCGAACATAGATATTCGATCTCCCGCCGGGCTACGCAAGGCCTTCGATCCAGTCGCGGATGACCTTGGCCGTGGTCGGCGCGTCCTCTTCGAGCACGCTGAGATGGGTGCCGGAGGTGTCCGTGGTGTCCTGGACGCCAGGCCAGGACGACCGCCACTCCGGTGGCATGTCCGCCAGCGGCTCGGAGGCGCGGACCAACAGGGTGGGCACCTGCGTGAGTTCGGGCTCCCAGCCGCGGAACATCCGTGTGTACGCGCCCAGGGACAGCAGCGACAGATCGTCCACCAAGGTGTCGAACCTCTCGCCGACCGCCAGCGGGATCCGTGCGGGCAGGGACAGCAGCCACGGCTCGGCCTCCCGGTCCGGGGTGATGTGGTACGAGTCGATCAGGACGAGTCCGGCCGGGGGAGCGCCGAGGGCGGCTAGCCGGGCGGTGAGCGCGTGCGCGGCCGAACCGCCCATGGAATGGCCGACCACCACGTGGCGGCGGTCACCGAGCTGGTGGCGCACGGCCGTGGCGTGCGACTCGATCAGCGTCTCCAGGTCCCGCGCCACCGCGTCTCCGTGATCGATCCCGGCGTGCTGCACCTCGAATACGTCCCGCTCGCCCTCGAAGCAGGGAGCGAGCCCCGCGTACCAGGGGCGGCCCAGGTTGGAGGCGAAGCCGGGAACGCAGACGAGAGCCGGTCCCCGGGTGCCGGCGGCCAGCCGCAGTGGCGGCAGTGCGTGCCGGGCCGCCGCCTCGGGACCGAAGGCGGGTGCGCCGATGGACGCGGTCACCAGAAGATGCATGGCCGAGACGACGTCACCGGTTTCGCAGACCTGCCGGTACAGCGCCGGCAGCGACTGCCCGGCCCCGCGTCCGCGCCCATGGGACCGGGCCTGTGACGGGACGGTCGTGGTGGCGACCTCGTCGGGCAGTGCGCCGCGCAGCTCGCCGTACAGGTGCTCGGCGAGCTGTTCGGTGTCCGGCCAGTCGTAGGCCACGGTGACCGCCAGCGGTGTCCCGGTGAGCAGGCTCAGCCGGTTGCAGAGCATCACGCGCATCAGGGAGTCGAGGCCCAGTTCCGCGAAGTCCCGGTCCACGGCGTCGACTTCCGTGTGTCCGAGCACGGCGGCGACCTCGGTACGGATGAGCGACCGCAGTGCCGGTAGCCGCTCTGGCGGCGGCAGTTCCGCGAGACGGTTGCGCCAGGACCCGGCGGTGTCGTCCGGCACCCCGCCTCCGGCCGCCGTCGCCGCGGAGGCCGACTGCCGGTCCGTGCGCAGCAGGCCGCGCAACGGCGGCGGGAGAACCGTCCCGGCCGGGAGCGCCCGCGGTGAGCGGTCCAACGGCAGTGGTGCGAGGACCGGTTCGGCGCTGCCGAGCGCGGCGTCGAAGAGCGCGAACGCCTGCTCCGGAGAGACCGCGCGCACCAGGCCGCCGTGCACCCGGCCGCTGCGGGCCGCCATGCCGTCCTCGTCCGCCCACGCGCCCCAGGTCAGCGACAGCGCGGGCAGGCCGAGGGCCGCGCGGTGCCGGGCGAGGGCGTCCAGGAAGGAGTTCGCCGCCGCGTAGTTGGCCTGACCGGGGTTGCCGAGCAGCCCGGCCGCCGAGGAGAACAGCACGAACTGCGACAGGGGCAGCTCCTTCGTCGACTCGTGCAACTGCCAGGCCGCGTCGGCCTTCGGCCGCAGCACCGCCGCAAGCCGCTCAGGTGTCATCGACGCGAGCACGCCGTCGTCCAGCACACCGGCCACGTGCACCACGGCGGTCAGGTCGGGCCCGAACGTCTTGAGTACGGCGGCCAGTTGGTCCCGCTCGGCGATGTCGCAGGCCACCAGGTCCACCTGCGCGCCCGCCTGCTGGAGAGCGTTCCGCAACTCCCGCGCGCCCGGCGCCTGTTCGCCGCGCCGGCTGAGCAGGACCAGCCGCCGGATTCCGTGCCGGTCGACCAGATGCCGGGCCAGCATCGCCCCCAGGGACCCGGTGCCGCCGGCGATCAGGACGGTGCCCCCGCCGAGAGAGCCGTCGCCCTCCGAAGGGGGTGCAGCCGCCAGTCGGGGCACGCTCAACATGCCGTCACGGACGGCCAGTTGGGGTTCGCCCGTGGCCAGGGCGACGGGCAGTCGTCGGAGCGACTCGGGGCGGCCGTCCACGTCCACGAGGGTGAGGCGGCCGGGGTACTCCGCCTGCGCGGTCCGCAGCAGGCCCCAGACCGTGGCGGCGGGCAGGTCGGGTGATGCCTCGGCGGCACCGCGGGTGACCACGGCCAGGCGTCCGGGGCCGGCGAGATGTGTTTGCAGCAACTGCATGGCCCGTACGGTCAGACGGTGTGCCTCGGCGACCGGGTCCGTGCCCTCGCCGCCGGGAGCGGCCAAGGACGCGACGACCGTCTCCGGTGCCTCGTCGGACCAGGAGGCCTCGTCGTCGGCGGAGGCGAGGAACGCGGCCAGGCCCAGGTCGTCCGTCTCCGACACCGCCACGGCGGGCACCTCGCCGGCGGCCGGAACACCGGTCCAGCGCAGCCGGTACAGCTCTCCGGCCGAGGTGGGGCCCATCTCGGGTGCCGGTCGGGTCGTCATCGACTCCAGCCGGGCCACGGGTGCCCCCGTGGGAGTCGCCAGGTCGAGGGTGATCGAGTCCGGGCCGGCCGTCGTCATGCGGACGCGCAGCGCCGTCGCGCCTGTGGAGTGCAGGGTCAGGCCCCGCCAGGCGAACGGCAGGCGGGGAGGACCGGTGGGCGGTGCGGCGAGCAGCCCCGGGTGCAGGGCCGCGTCCAGCAGAGCCGGGTGGAGCATGTGGCGCCGCGCTTCCGCGACTGGCAACGGGCCGACCTCGGCGAACAGTTCCTCGTCCCGCCGCCACAGCGCCGTGACACCCTGGAACGCCGGACCGTACGCCAGCCCGGCCGCGGCCACCCGGTCGTAGGCGCCGGAGAGGTCCACCCGTGTGGCACCAGTCGGCGGCCAGGTGGTGAGCGGGACCGCGCTGTCGAGGGCACCCGGAACGGCAGGGCCGAGCCGACCGGTCGCATGCTGCGTCCAGGCGCCGAGCGCACCCGACTCCTCCAACCGCGCGTACACGTCCGCGGTACGGCGCCCCGCGTCGTCCGGCTCACCCAGAACCACCTGGACCTGGACGCCCTCCTCGTCGTCGGCGGGCAGGAACAGCGGGTTCAGCAGGGCGAGTTCCTCCAGTACGGCGAGACCGCACAGGTCGCCCGCGTGCAGCACCAGGTCGGCGAACGCGGAGCCCGGCACCAGGGTGTGGCCGCCCACGACATGGTCGTGCAGCCACGGCTGGGCCGCACCGGACAACCGGCCGCCGCACAGCAGCCGTTCCGTGCCCGGCACGGTGACCGTCTGCGTCAGCAGCGGATGCCCGGAACCGGCGC
Organism: Streptomyces sp. NPDC050508; assembly: GCF_040655155.1. NCBI lineage: Bacteria > Bacillati > Actinomycetota > Actinomycetes > Kitasatosporales > Streptomycetaceae > Streptomyces > Streptomyces sp. NPDC050508. The sequence continues at coordinate 44,264 of NZ_JBFAJJ010000037.1, read as the reverse complement.
TCGCGTCCGTGCCGGTGTCGGGCAGCCAGTAGCGCTGCCGCTGGAAGGGGTAGGTCGGCATGCCGTCGACGCGTCGGGCACCGCTGTCCGCGTACACCCGACGCCAGTCCAACTGCACGCCGTGCACGTGGAGTTGGCCGAGTGTGTCGAACAGGGTCCGTGGCTCGACGCCGTCCCGCCGGGCTGCCGCGGTGAAGAGGAGCTCCTTGCCGGTTCCGGCCAGGCTCGCCGCGGCCTGGGCGGTGAGGTGGGCGTCCGGGCCGAGCTCGGCGAACGCGGTCACCCGTCCGTCGTGCGCCAGCCAGTGGACGGCGTCCCCGAACCGCACGGCCTCACGGGCGTGCCGTACCCAGTACGCGGCCGACCGCAGTTCCTCGCCGCCGGCCGGAAGTCCGGTCAGGCCCGACACCACAGGGATGTCGGGCGATCGGTACGTCAACCCGCCCGCGATCCGGGCGAATTCGGCGAGCATCGGCTCCATGAGCGGGGAGTGGAAAGCGTGGCTGACGCGCAGCCGGACGGTACGACGGCCTCGTACGGCGAAGCGCTCCGCCAGCGTCAGCACCGGCCGCTCCGCGCCGGAGACGACGACCGAGCGAGGGCCGTTCACGGCGGCGACGGCGACCCCGTCGGTCAGCTCGGACCTCACCTCCGCCTCGGTGGCGTCGAGCGCCACCATGGCACCGCCTTCCGGCAGCTCCCGCATCAACCTCCCCCGGGCCGCGACCAGTTCGACGGCATCCGACTCGGACAGCACGCCCGCGCAGTGCGCCGCCGCCAGCTCGCCGACCGAGTGACCTGCCAGGAACTCCGGCTGCACACCCCAGGATGCGAGCAGCCGGAAGACGGACACCTCGAAGGTGAACAGGGCGGCCTGGGCGAAGTCCGTACGCTCCAGCAGCGCGCCCGCGTCGGCGTCCCAGAGCACCGAGCGCAACGGACGCTCCAGGTGTGCGTCGAAGCGTGCGCACAGGGAGTCCAAGGTGGCCGCGAACACCGGGAACGCGTCGTACAACTCCCTTCCCATGCCGGTCCGTTGGGCACCCTGACCGGTGAACAGCAGGGCCAGGCGGGCGGTGGTGCGCGGTGGTGCGGTCGCCGTCAGGGCGTCGAGGGCGGTGAGTGCCGCCGTACGGTCGTCGGCGGTGACGGCGGCTCGGTGGGGGAGCGCGGCCCGGGTGGTGGCGTGGGTGAACGCCACGTCCAGCAGGGCGAGTTCGGGGTGCTCGCGGAGGAAGGCGGCGGTGCGTCCGGCCTGTGCCCGCAGGGCGGCCGGGGTCGCGGCCGAGAGGAGCAGCGGGGGAGTCGCCGTACGAGGAGGGGACGGTTCGTCGGTCGCCTCGGGTCCGGCCTCCTCCAGGATCACGTGCGCGTTGGTGCCGCCGATTCCGAACGCCGACACCGCCGCGCGCCGTGGCCGTCCGGGCTCGGGGAGCCATTCCTCGTCCTGGGACAGCAGTCGTACGGTGCCCGACGACCAGTCCACGTGCGGCGACGGCTCTTCGGCGTGCAGGGTGCGGGGGAGGCGGTCGTGGTGCATCGCCAGCACGGTCTTGATGACGCCGCCGACACCGGCCGCGGCCTGGGTGTGCCCGAGGTTGGACTTCAACGAGCCCAGCCACAGGGGGCGTTGGGCGGGCCGGTCCTGACCGTAGGTGGCGAGGAGCGCGTGTGCCTCGATCGGGTCGCCGAGCGCGGTGCCCGTGCCGTGCGCCTCCACGGTGTCGATGTCGGCCGGCGACAGCCCCGCGTCGGCCAACGCCGAGTGGATCACCCGTTGCTGGGCAGGGCCGTTGGGGGCGGTGAGACCGTTGGACGCGCCGTCGGAGTTGACGGCCGAGCCGCGCAGCACGGCCAGTACGGGATGGCCGTTGCGCCGTGCGTCGGAGAGCCTTTCCAACAGGACCAGGCCGACACCCTCGCCCCAGGCCGTACCGTCGGCCGCCGCCGAGAAGGGCTTGCAGCGGCCGTCCGGCGCCAGCCCGCGCAGCCTGCTGAAAGCGATGAACGGGCCGGGCGACGACATGACCGTGACCCCGCCGGCGACGGCGAGGGAGCACTCCCCGTCGCGCAGGGACCGTACGGCGGAATGCATCGCGACCAGCGACGACGAGCACGCGGTGTCCACGGTCACGGCGGGCCCGCGCAGTCCCAGCGTGTAGGCGATGCGGCCGGAGGCCACGCTGCCGGCCGAGCCGAGGGCGAGATGCGCCTCCAACTCGTGCCCGCCGCGGTGCAGTAGACGGCTCGCGTAGGTGGCGTGCATGACGCCGACGAAGACGCCGGTGTCGCTGTCGCGCAGACCGGCCGGGTCCATGCCGGCCCGCTCCAGGAGTTCCCAGCCGGTCTCCAGGAGCAGTCGCTGCTGGGGGTCGGTGGCGAGCGCCTCGCGGGGCGACATGTTGAAGAAGGCCGCGTCGAAGTCGGCCGCGCGGTCGAGGAATCCGCCCCGGCGGGTGGCGGACTTGCCGAGGCGGTCGGGGTCCGGGTCGTAGAGGTCGGCCACGTTCCAGCCGCGGTCGGTGGGGAAGTCGGAGGTCGCGTCGGTGCCGTCGGACACCAACTGCCACAGGTCCTCCGGGGATTCCACTCCGCCCGGGTAGCGGCAGGCCATGGCGACGACGGCGATGGGCTCCCCGGGTTCGGTGCGCTGGCCGCCGCCGGAGGTGCGCGCGGACCCGGGGCGGCCGTCGTCGTGCAGCGCGTCGCGCACCAGGGCCACCACGGCGGTGGGCGTGGGGTGGTCGAACACCAGCGTCGCGGGCAGCGTGAGACCGGTAGCCGTGCCGAGCCGGTCGCGCAGCAGCACACCGCCGAGCGAGGTCAATCCCTGTGCGCTGAAGGGCACTTCGGAGTCCAGATCCCGGACGGGGACGTCGAGAGTTCGTGACGTCACTTCGAGGACCAGGTCGAGGACGGCGTCGGACGCGGCAGCGAGCCGCTCGCGCAGCGCGGCCGAGGCGGTCGTACGTTCCGCGGCGAGGAGCGCCGGTACCTGCTCGGCGAGCGCGGCCCGGGCGAGCTTGCCGGACGCGGTACGGGGCAGGGACGGGGTCGGATAGATCTCGTCCGGCACCTTGAACCCGGACAGCCGTTCCCGGCAGGCGGCGAGCGCCCGCGCCGTGTCGACCCCGTCCGGGCCGGGCACGACGAACGCCACCGGCACCTCGCCCAGCACGTCGTGCCGCCGGCCGACCACAGCGGCGTCGGTGACATCGGGGAGGGCCAGCAACACCTGCTCCACTTCGGAGGGGTTGATGTTCACACCGCCCCGGATGATCAGTTCCTTGACCCGGCCGGTGACATGGAGGTGGCCGTTCGTGTCGCGTCGGCCGAGGTCCCCGGTGCGGTACCAGCCGTCGGTGAACGCCTCCGCGGTGGCATCCGGACGGTTGTGATAGCCGGTCATCAGCCCGGGACCACGGACCCAGATCTCGCCTTCCTCGGTGGCCTGTCCACCGGTGGACGGATCGGTGATCCGGATGTCCAGCACCAGCAGCGGAAAACCACGCGAGGGGTCGTCACGACGGTCGTCGAGCCGCTCGACCGCGATCTTCCCGCAGGTCTCCGTGGAGCCGTACCCGTCGAGCAGGGGAGCGGCCAGGGCCTGTTCGACCTCGGCCCGCAACTCAGGGGAACAGGGCGCCCCTCCGCTGACGCACACCCGCAGCGACGCGGGCACCGGACGTGCCGTCTCGCGCAGTGACTCCAGCAGCAGGCGGTAGGTGGCGGGCACCCCGCCCAGGATGGTGAACGGCTCGGCGGTGAGCGCCCGGGCGACGTTCGCGCCCGGCGCGAGGATGCGCGCGGTCGCACCGACGGAGACGACACCCAGCAGGCAGACGGAGTGGCCGAGGGCGTGGAACATCGGCAACGGCCAGAGCAGGCGGTCCTGTTGATGTAGTCCGTACGCCGGTACGTAGGCCTCCGCCACGGACCACAGGCCGGAACGCTGAGTGGAGACCACGCCCTTGCTCTGCCCGGTGGTGCCCGAGGTGTAGTGGATCCAGGCCGGCTCGTCGAGCCCGAGGTCGTCAAGGGGTGCCGTACCCGAATCCGTGCTTGCGAGGCTCTCGAAGGCGATCGCGCCCTCGGCCGGGTCGTCCTGCCCGACTATGATCACCCGTTGCACGGAAGCGAGTTGGGTGAGTGGTTCCTCGCTCACCATCGCCACGGCGTTGCAGTCGTCGAGGAAATACGCCAACTCCTCTTCCGAAGCGGCGGGGTTGAGCAACACGCCGATCGCTCCGGCGCGCAGCACTCCGAGCCAGGTCTCCACCAGCTCGACCCGGTTGCCCAGATGGATCGCGACCCGGTCCCCACGCCGTACCCCGAGCCGTACCAGGTGCCCCGCCACTCGGTCGGTGCGCTGCTCCAACTCCCGGTAGGTGACGGCACGTCGGTCGTCCCGGTATGCGGTCTTCTCGCCGATCCGAGTCGCGTGCTCCCGCAGGATGTCCGGCAGTGTACGCACCGACTCGCCCCCGTAAATTCCCATTCCCACCCTTTCGTTCCACCGGCGCGAGCGGTCACCGTACGACAGTCGCCGTCTGACGGCGGCATAGGGCACGCTCTACGGCATGGTGATGTGCGAGTACTTCTCGGCCGCGAGTGACGAGGCCGCCGTCGGTGTCCTCGACGAAGCGGGCGGGCCCGATCCGTCGGTGTTCGACGTGCTGTCGCTCAAGGACATCGACCCGGTGGTCGTGATGGCGCGGCTCGAAGGCATCCTCACCGACTGCACTTACGACGAGGCACGCGCCCGCCCCCGCTCCGGGCAACTGCTCTCGGATCCCGAGGCCGAAGCAGCCTTCGTCATCAGCGTCTCCGACACGCTCCGGGACGCACTGGCCACGGCGTCCGGTAAGCGACTGGACCTGGCGGCAGGGCCGTTCGCGGCTGTCGAAGAACTGAGATTCACGCCCACCAAGACGTCGGAACTGCTCCATCGGTTGTCCGGCCTGGCCCGGAGAGCCGCAGCGGAGAACCGGCGCCTGTACTGCTGGTGGGCCCTGTAAGAACCACAACTCGGCAGTCAGGAGCGGCGCGTGACCACACCCGGCGACCCGCCGACGCCCGAGCCACTCGGTCCGTCGTCAGTGGCCTGGCGGTACTTCAGCGACTGGCGGGGCATGCTGATCGGCCTCTGGGCCGGTTCGATGCAGAACATGCATCCCGCCCTCGGCGCCGGAGTGGAGGAACACTCGCACTTCTTCGACGAGCGCTGGGAACGACTGCTCCGCTCGCTCTACCCGATCGCCGGTGTGATCTACGACGGCCCGGACGCGGCCCGAACGGCCCGCGCGGTGCGCGACTACCACGTCACCATCAAGGGCACCGACAGCCAGGGCCGCCGGTACCACGCACTCGATCCGGACACCTTCTTCTGGGCCCACGCGACCTTCGTCATGGTCCCGGTGCTGGTGTGCCAGTACTTCGGTCGGCCGTTGACGGAGCAACTGAAGGAGCAGCTCTACGCCGAGAGCCTTCAGTGGTACCGGCTGTACGGGGTCAGTGACCGGCCCGCTCCGGCCAACTGGGCAGGATTCAACGCGTACTTCGAGCGGATGTGCGCCGACGTCCTGGAGGACAACCGGGCGGCACGCGCCGTGCTGGACATCCGCCGCATAGGAAAGCCGCCTGTGCTGAGGTGGCTGCCGGACGTGGTGTGGAGGATGATCCGCGGTCCGGTGACGCGGCCCTTCGTCTGGCTCACCGTCGGGATGTATCCACCCACTGTGCGCGCCAAGTTGGGCTACCGCTGGTCGCGTCGCAGTGCGCTCGGCCTGTGGCTGCTGGGTCGTACGGTCGCGCTCGGCTGGCATCTGGTGCCGTTCGAGCGGCGCTATCACCCGCGGGCCCGGGCCGGTTGGCAGCGGGTGCGCGGTCTGGCCGTAGGACCGGTCGAGACGCCGCGACGGAATCTGCCTCCGGAGGAGCACCGGGGCGACGGCAGGCACTATGTGCCGGACGGGTGAGTGTCACGCCAGTACGTCGGGTTCCTCCTCCACCACGAGGTCGGCCAGCAGATTGAAGTTGTGCCGTGCCATGTTGGCGTTGCTGAACTGCCGGTGTGCCAGGGTCACTTCCTCCTCGGTCATGATCCGGGGCTTTCCGGCGGCATCGGCGAGCAGCTGCATCTGGCACGCGCGTTCCATGGTGATGAACCACCACGCGGCCTCTTCGACGGACCGCCCGACCGTCAGCAGGCCGTGATGGCGGAGGATGGCGGCCCTTCGGTCGCCGAGCCGGGCCGCGATCCGCTCGCCTTCGGTCTTCTCCAGCACCAGGCCTTTGTACTCGTCGAACAGCACGTGGTCGTCGTAGAAGGCGCAGGACTCCTGCACGATCGGGTTCAGGAGCCTGTCCAGTGACGCGAAGGCCCTGCCGTGGATCGTGTGGGCGTGCGCCACCGCCACCACGTCCGGGCGGGCGCGGTGGATGGAGGAGTGGATCCAGAAGGCCGCCTTGTTGGTCCGGCGCTCGCCCTCGATGACCCGGCCTTCCTCATCGATGAGCAGCAGGTCGCTGACGCGGATCTTGGAGAAGTGCACCGCGTACGGGTTGACCCAGAACCTGTCGGGGAACTCGGGGTCCCGCGCGGTGATGTGTCCGGCGATGCCCTCGTCGTAGCCGTAGCGGGCGAAGATCCGGAACGCCGCGGCCAACTGCCGCTTGCGGTGCGCGCGTTCGGCCTCGATGGTCTCGCGGCTCTCCGCCAGCCGAGGAATGTCCAGTTCCTCGGCGTCGTCGAAGTCGATGTCGTTGCTGCCGGCGGTGATGGACATCGGTACGTCCTTTCCGGTGCGCGGTTACGAGGAATTTCTTTCAGGCTGCAACCATCCTCTGCTCGTGTCAACCTCGGAGGTAATAAATATTGCCTCCTGGGCATGTCGCTTGTCCGTTCAGTCGCCTCTGCGCCATGCCCCCAGCACCATGAGCGTCTTCGTGCCGATCACGGCGCCTGTGCGCCGGAGGCGGTCGATGACATCTTTCAGGTGCTGCACGTTGGCCACCCGGACCCGGACCAAGGCGTCGGGGTCGCCCGCGACGGTGAAGACCTCCAGGGTCTCCGGGACGCTGGTGGCGGCCATCGTGATCGCCTCGACCTTGATGTCGCCGGCGAACCGCAGCTCGACGAAGGCCTCGAAGCCGCCGCCCAGCTTGCCGTGGTCAAGGGTGACCGTGTAGCCCGCGATGACTCCGACCCGCTCCAGTCGGTCGACTCGGCGTTTGACCGCCGACGGGGAGAGGGCGACCCGTTCCGCGATCTCCGTCATCGTCCGGCGGCCGTCTTCGACCAGCAGATCGAGAATCGCGCGGTCGACGCTGTCGATGAGTCCTGTATCGGTCATGCGCTCATCCTCCTCGTAACGCCCGTTCTTTGCGGGCCATCCGGCTTTTGCTCCAGTTTCTTGCATCACATGCAAGATACCTGCAACGTAATTGCCCTCGACCATGTCCCGCCGGTCCACTGACAACACCTGCAACTGGTCGGCGACCGCCGTTCGAGGGCGTGAGGAAGGGACCCAGCGGTGAAGGTTGAGCGCGAACTACCCTCCAGCGAAGCCCGGGAGCTACTGGAGCTGACGGTCGACATCGCGGACAAGGAACTCGCCCCGCGCGCGGCCCAGTTCGAGGAGGAGGGCCGCTTTCCGCGTGAGGTGTTCAGCCTCCTCGGCGAAGCGGGGCTGCTGACCCTTCCGTTCGGCGAGGACGTCGGGGGAGGTGGCCAGCCCTACGCCGTCTACCTGCAAGTACTCGAAGAACTGGCCGCCCGATGGGCCGCCGTCGCCGTCGGTGTCAGCGTCCACACCCTGTCGTGCCACCCCGTCGCGGCCTTCGGCTCCGCGACACAGCGGCAGACGCTGCTGCCATGGCAACTGAGCGGCGCCGCACTCGGCGCCTACTGCCTGTCGGAGGAACACGCGGGTTCCGACCCCAGCGCCATCCGGGCCGGCGCGGCGCGTGACGGCGAGGTGTGGGTGGCCCGGGGTGCCAAGGCCTGGGTCACCCATGGCGGTCATGCCGACTTCTACACCGCCTTTCTGCGCACGTCTCCAGACCCCCGCAACGGCATCTCCTGCTTCCACGTGGATGCCCGATCGCCCGGCCTGAGCGCGGGTGCTCCGGAGCGGAAGATGGGGCTGCGCAGCTCGACCACCGCGGCGATGAACTTCGACGAGGTACAGGTCCCCGGCGACCGGCTGATCGGCGAGCCCGGCCAGGGCCTGAAAATCGCACTGTCCGCTCTCGACGCCGGCCGGCTCGGCATCGCCGCGGTCGCGGTCGGGATCGCACAGGCGGCACTCGACCACGCGGTCGACTACGCCCGCGAGCGCCGGACATTCGGCCGTCGCATCATCGAGCACCAAGGCGTCGGCTTCCTGCTCGCCGACATGGCCGCGCGAACCGAAGCGGCCCGCGCCACCTACCTTGTCGCCGCTCGCCGCAAGGACTCCGGTCAGGCGTTCAGCCGGCAGGCCAGCATCGCGAAACTCATCGCGACGGACACGGCGATGGCCGTGACGACCGATGCCGTCCAGGTGCTCGGCGGCGCCGGATACGTCCGTGAGCACCCGGTGGAGCGCTACATGCGCGAGGCGAAGATCACGCAGATCTTCGAGGGCACCAACCAGATCCAGCGCCTGGTCATCAGCCGTCACCTTGCCGACTCCTGAACTGGGCCAGGTTTCCCACGACTTGCACGTTTTCTACGACTTGAAGGAAGGCGGGCACCGTGACACATCGCGATGCTGTCGCTGTCATAGCGGGAGGCGGCTCGGGACTTGGGCGCGCGACCGCACACCGGCTGCACCGACAGGGCCGTACCGTCGTACTGTTGGATCTTCCGGACGGTCAAGGGGAGGCCGCTGCCGTCGCGTTGGGGGAGCGCGCCCACTTCGTCGCGGCGGACGTGACCGATCCGGGCCAGGTACGGCAGGCCTTCACGTACGCGGCAGCCCATGGGTCGGTGCGCGCGGCGGTCAACTGCGCAGGAGTCGTGACGCCCGGTCGCATCCTGAGCCGGCGGGGACCACTGCCCGCCGAGGACTTCCGGCGCGTGATCGAGATCAACCTGCTCGGCACCTTCCACGTGCTCGCCGCCGCTGCCGCCGTCATGGCCGACAACGCTCCGGACAAAGGAGATCGGGGCGTCATCGTCTGCACCGCGTCGATCGCCGCCTACGACGGCCAGATCGGCCAGGCCGCCTACGCGGCGAGCAAGGGCGGCGTGGTCTCGCTGACCCTGGCCGCGGCCCGGGATCTCGCCGACTCGGCCATCCGCGTAGTCACCGTCGCGCCAGGGCTGTTCGACACCCCGCTGCTGTCGGGACTGCCGGAGCGGGCACGGACCCAACTGGGCGCCGCCGTGCCGCATCCGTCCCGTCTCGGCTCGCCGGACGAATACGCCGGCCTGGTCACCCACATCCTCGACAACCCGATGCTCAACGGCGAGGTCATCCGCCTCGACGGCGCCCTGCGCATGCCCCCGCGCTGAATCCCCTTACCGACATGGCCAGTTGACCCGCTCTCCGCGTCGAGAGCGTCGCCCGGAAAGAGAGCACGCATGGCACACGTTGTGCAACACCCGCCGTCCGAGACATCGCAGGCCGATCCACCGCTACAACTGCTCGATCCATCAGGGAACTTGAGCACGGACACCCGACTGCCCCTCGACACGGCCACCGTCGACCTCCCGGCCCTCTACCGCGACATGGTGCTCGCCCGCCGACTGGACACGGAGGCCATCGCCCTGCAACGGCAGGGCGAGTTGGGACTGTGGCCCTCGCTGCGCGGCCAGGAGGCGGCACAGGTCGGTGCCGCGCACGCATTGCGCAGCCAGGACATGGTCTTCCCCACCTACCGCGAACACGGCGTGGCATGGTGCCGAGGGCTCGACCCGGTGTCGCTCCTCGGACTCTTCCGGGGCACCACGCTGGGCGGTTGGGATCCCTACGCGCATTACTTCAACCTGTACACACTGGTCATCGGGGCGCAGACCCTGCACGCGGTGGGCTACGCCATGGGCCTGTACCGGGACGGCAGCACCGGCTCGGACGATCCCGCCCGCGATACGGCCGTGCTGGCATTCCTCGGAGACGGCGCACTGAGCGAGGGCGAGACGAACGAGGCGTTCGTCTGGGCCGCCGCCCAGAACCTGCCGGTGGTCTTCTTCTGCCAGAACAACCAGTGGGCCATCTCCGCGCCCTACAGCGTGCAGAGCCGCATCCCCGCGGCCCGACGCGCCGCCGGATACGGCTTTCCGGGCATCCGCGTGGACGGCAACGACGTGCTGGCCTGTCTCGCAGCCACGCGCCAGGCGCTGCACCAGGCACGATCCGGTGGCGGCCCGACCCTGATCGAGGCCGTCACCTACCGCATCAACGCCCACACCACGGCCGACGACGCAGGCAGGTACCGGGCCGCCGAGGAGACCGAGGACTGGACGGCCCGAGACCCGCTGGAGCGGCTGCGCACCCATCTGCGGTCCGTGGGTGCCGTGACCGACGAGTACTTCACCGACCTCGAACGGCGTGAGCAGGACCTGGCCGAACGGCTACGCAGCGGCTGTCGCGGCCTGGCCGAACCCGACGCGTCCGCCCCCTTCGAGCACACCTACGCGCGGATGCCCGCAGATCTGCGCCAACAGCTGCGCGAGCACTTGGAGTTCGTCTCCACCGCGCCGCAGGACGGAGAGCGGAAGTGAGCGTCTCCATGGTGAAGGCTCTCAACGACGGACTGCGTCAAGCCCTGACCGACGATCCCCAAGTCCTGCTCATGGGCGAGGACATCGGCCGGCTCGGCGGTGTGTTCCGCGTGACGGACGGACTGCAGAAGGAGTTCGGCGACCTGAGAGTGGTCGACACCCCGCTGGGAGAAGCAGGCATCGTCGGAGCGGCGATCGGACTCGCGATGCGCGGATACCGGCCTGTCTGCGAGATCCAGTTCGACGGCTTCGTCTACCCGGCCGCCAACCAGATCATCACCCAACTCGCCAAGCTCAGACACCGCTCGGCGGGCCGCATCTCCCTGCCCGTCGTGATCCGCATCCCCTACGGCGGCGGCATCGGCTCGATCGAGCACCACTCGGAATCACCGGAGACGTACTTCGCCCACACTGCCGGGCTGAAGGTCGTCACCTGCGCCACCCCGCACGACGCGTTCCACATGATCCAACAGGCCGTGGCCGACGACGACCCCGTGGTGTTCCTCGAACCCAAACGGCACTACTGGACCAAGGGAGAGGTCGACCCGGCCTCGGCCCTCCCACTGGAGCGGGCCGTCATCCGCCGCGAGGGGACGGACGTGACACTGATCGCCTACGGCCCGACCGTGCCGGCGGCTCTGGAGGCGGCCGACGCCGCATCGGAGGAGGGTCACAGCGTGGAGGTCGTAGACCTGCGCAGTCTCTCTCCGTGGGACACCGCGACCGTCCGCGCGTCCGTGCACCGCACCGGCCGAGCCGTCATCGCACATGAGGCCGCCTTCTCCCACGGGTTCGGGGCGGAGGTCGCCGCGCGGCTGCAGGACGAGGAGTTCCACTTCCTCGAAGCGCCCGTCCTGCGGGTGACCGGATACGACACCCCCTACCCGCCCAGCCGTCTGGAGTCGGACTGGCTTCCGGGTGTCGACCGGATCCTCAACGCCATTGACCGCAGCCTGAGTTACTAGGAGAGGCCACGCCGTGACGAGCCCACAGCAGTTCCTGCTCCCCGATGTCGGCGAGGGTCTGACGGAGGCGGAGATCCTCGCCTGGTCGGTCCGGCCCGGCGACATCGTCGAGGTCAACCAGATCATCGTCGAGGTGGAGACGGCCAAGGCCGCCGTCGAACTTCCCTCGCCCTACGCCGGTGTGGTCAGCGCCCTCCACGCGGACGTGGGGGAACTGCTCGCGGTCGGCCGGCCGCTCATCACGATCGACGCCGAGACACCGGGAGGGGCGGCAGGCGGAGAACCGGAGGGTCCGCCGGTGGAGCAGCCCGAACCGCAACAAGCGGCACTGCTGGTCGGATACGGCCCGCGGGGACCCGGTGCCGGCCGTCGCAGAAGGCGCCCCGCTCACGCGCAGCCGCAACGTGCGGCCGGGATGGAGGACAACGGCCCGGGCCGAGCCGCAGCCCGACCGGCAGCCAAACCGCCGGTCCGCAAACTCGCCAAGGATCTCGGGGTCGACCTGACAGCCGTCGCCCCCACCGGCCCTGGCGGAACCATCACCCGCGAAGACGTCCGCGAGGCCGCCCGACGCGCAGCGCCGGAGACCGCCCCTCTCTCGACCCCTGACACTTCTCGGCCCTCCGAAACGCGCATACCGATCCGCGGCGTTCGCAGGCACACGGCCGCCGCGATGGTCGCCTCCGCCTTCACCGCACCGCACGTCACCGAGTTCATCACCGTCGACGTCACCGCCACCATGCGGCTTCGTGAACTCGTCGCCGGGCGCAGGGAGTTCCGCGAACTGCGGGTGACTCCACTGCTGTTCTTCGCCCGGGCCTTCCTGATCGCCCTGGCCAAGACCCCTGAGGCGAACGCCAGTTGGGACGAGGAGGCGCAGGAGATCGTCCTGAAGCACTACATCAACCTCGGAGTGGCGGCAGCGACGGACCGCGGCCTGGTCGTGCCGAACATCAAGGGCGCGGACCGGATGTCGTTGCACGAACTGGCCCAGGCGCTGGCAACCCTCACCGCGACCGCCCGAGCCGGCCGCACTTCCCCACAGGACATGACCGGCGGCACCGTCACGCTGACGAACGTCGGGGTGTTCGGTGTGGACACCGGTACCCCCATCCTCAACCCGGGAGAAGCCGCCATTCTCGCCGTCGGTGCCGTCCGCCGTATGCCATGGGTCGTCCAGGACGACAGCGGAAACGAACGCATCGAGCCCCGATGGGGCACCCAACTGGCGCTCTCCTTCGACCATCGACTCATGGACGGCCGACAGGGATCCGAGCTACTGGCCAATACCGCGCAGATCCTGCACGAACCGGGGCTGGCGATGCTGTGACGGTCGCCGTGCCGCTCGACGAGTTGGCCTATGAGGCAACTTTATTTGCCCATGAGGTTGACTTGGGTGGGGCTGGACCGTGACTCTGTGGGAAAGACCGAGGGGCTCTGGAGTCTCAGGAGGAGCGGGCTATGGCAACGTTCGTACTCGTACACGGTTCGTGGGGCGGTGGCTGGGTGTGGGACCGGTTGCGGCCCCTGCTGGAGAGCGCCGGCCACACAGTTCTCACGCCCACGTTGACCGGCCTCGCCGAGCGGCACGGTCTCTCCTCGCCGGACGTCGGCCTGGGCGTCCACTCGCGAGAAATCGCCGAACTCCTGGAATCCGAAGGGGTGGAGAACGCGATCCTGGTCGGGCACAGCTACGGCGGCATGGTGATCACGGGAGCGGCGGCGCTCGCCGCCGATCGTGTCGGGCAGGTGGTGTACGTGGATGCCTTCGCCCCCGTGACCGGTGAGTCGGCGTTCACGATGCTGCCGTGGCTGGAGAAGGCGTTCGCCGATGCGCCGGGGCCCGCCGAGTGGGAGGTGGCACCGCTCGACCCCGGGTTGCTCGGTGCGGACGACGAGGGGGCGGCGTGGCTTGCGAGCAGGCTGACACCGATGTCTCGGTTCACTCACGAGGAGCCGCTCGGCCCCGGCAGCGAAGAGGTTCTGGCGAGCAGGGCGGTCACCTACCTCTACTGCGCCGATCAGGCCCTCTTCACCGACATCGCCGCATCGGCGGAGAAACGGGGATTCCGGGTCGTCGCGCTGCCGGACGTCACCCATGTCGACCTGCTGACGAGCCCGCACATCCTTGAGCGAGAACTGCTGAACCTCGTATAGACGGGACCCCGTCCGATGTACCCGACAGGCGCGCTCTATTGCCTCAGAGGCATGTTATCGTGCGGGAATGCCGATCGAGGACACTGATCTGTGGGTTGCCCAACGCCTCAAGGACCTGCGTGGCGAGCGTGGCATCACCCTGACGACACTGGCCGAACAGACCGGCATTTCCTCGGCGCATCTGTCGCGCCTTGAGAAGGGCGTACGCAAGCCGTCCATCGGAGCCCTGCTGCAGATCGCCCGCGTTTACGGCGTATCCATCAGTGAGTTGGTACAAGAACCCGATCAGGACGACTTCCATCTGGTGCGTGCCGACGCGGCGATGACGCGCGACGGACAGGACGGCCGGTACACCGTACTGAGCGGACCTCGGGAGACGATGTCCGTCATCCGGGTCGAATTGGCCGCCGGTAAACACACCAAGACCGCCCGGCATGTCGGCGAAGAATGGCTGCACGTGGTGTCGGGCGCGATCACTCTCGACATCTCGGGCGTATCGCTGGAGCTCGACACCGGAGATTCGGTGCACTTCGACTCGTCGAAGGAGCATCGTCTCACCAACAAGGACGATGGCGCCGCCACCGTGCTCATCGCATCGACAGCGGCGACCGTTCCGATGCGTCACCCCATTCCGGCGTCCCGTCGCAACTCGGCGGACGCGCGCTGAGCGCTGCGTGAAACGCGCGCTGCGGCCTGGTGATTTCTCAGGCATTCCTGCATTCCTGCATGCCGAAACCGCCATGCCCGCGCGCCCTACTGGACAAAGAGGGAAGGTCCACGATGTCGTCACCCATTGCACTGAACCCTGGTGCACTCCCGCCCCTTACCGGTGTGATCTCCCACGGCGTGGCCGTTCCCGGCCTCGGGCTCGTTTACACGTCCGGACAGGTTGCGTGGGACGCCGACGGGCAACTCGTCGGTCGAGGCGACCTGGCCGCGCAATTCGCCAAGGCCTACGAGAACGTCGACGCGGTGCTGGCCGCCGGGGGTTCGAACCGTAGCAAAATCATCAAGGAGACGATCCATCTTGTCGGGTACAACCCGGACAACGCGGAGCAGTTGATCGCGCTCATCGCCGGCTGCCGAGGCGCAGGGCAGACGCCGCCCGCGAGCACGTGCGTGGGGGTGGAGACGCTTTTCGCGGAGGGTTATCTGGTCGAGATCGAGGTGGTCGCGACCGTGTGACCAAAGGGTCTCCCGCCTGCCGCGGCAGGGGTTCCGCCCGCCGTCGCCGGTGCAACGGCTGTAACCGGCCGTCTGGGGTCGCTCCGTTCAGAACGACTCGAAGCTCGGCTGGACGGGGCCGATCTCTCCGGCGGCGACCAGTTCTTCAAGATCCTCCGGCTCCAGGTACTCCAGGGCTTCCGGTTCGATGCCGTGATAGCGGTCCAAGTCGACCAGCCGTCGTACGAAAGCGAGAGCGAAGGTCGAGAACGGTCCGTCGAAGGTCTCGCATCCCTCTTCATGAACCATCGTGACGACCTTCCACCGGTCCGGGTCCGGGTCGCAGGGCAGGAAGAAGTGTTCGTCGCCACCGTGGTCGTACCCCCACGAAACCAGTCCACCGGGTTCGGGGTGAAAAGGGTACGGAACATGCTCGGAGTCCCTGATGCGCAGGGCCCGTTCTCGGCGCTCGGTGAACGTCTGATGCGTCTCGCGCATGCGCTGCAACAACGGGCTTGATCCATGCGGATGGAAGACGACAAGCTCACCGGAGATGGCCCCACTGCCGTAAGCATCGAGGAACATCTTGAAGTCGCTGGGCAAAGCGGAACCCACGTATTGCTCGACTTCGTTCCAGTCGTCCGGGTCCGGTTCCCGGCCGACGGGCTCACCCAGCAGGGTCTGCAACTCATCCAACGAGGACATGCGCTGCTCCAAGAACGGTCGATGCGGGGTGAGGTGTCAGTGACCTCGGGTAGGCCACCGGGTGTGCCGCCCTCCGGACCTTGCCGTAGGTGGATTTCATCATCATGGCGACCTGGGTACCATTGATCGGTGACCAAGACGCCGGGCGCTGCCCGAACCAAGGTCGGCATCACGCTCGATCGTGTTGTCGGGGCCGCATTCGATGTTCTGCAGAGAGACGGCATCGCCAGACTGTCCGCTCGGGCGGTGGCGGCCGAACTCAACGTCAGGATGAATACGGTCATGTGGCACATCAGGACCAAGGATCGGCTGCTTGGCCTGATGGCGGAGTCCATCATGGGCGAGGTCGACCTGGAGAACCTGCGCGGAGACTGGCGCGACCAAGTGGCCGAACTGCTCCGGCGCCTGCGGCAGGCAATGCTCGGACACCGGGACGGCGCCCTGCTCGTCGCCGGAACCTTTCCTGTCGAACCGAACACCCTGGCTTTTTCCGAGCGGTTGGTGACCGTCCTCTTCGATGGTTGTCCCACACGCAAGTCGGCAGCCTGGACGTCTTGGAGCCTTTTCTATTTCACGCTCGGCCTCGTTCAGGAGGAGCAGGCGACACCGGCCGCGTTCCACGATCGCCTGCGGGAATCGGTGAACGATCAGCATTTCCCGGGCCTCCATTCGGTGCTGGAGGACTACGTTTCGATCGACTACAGCGAGCGCTTCGACTTCGGAATCGAGCAGATCCTTCAATCGGCCCCGACGACCAAACCGCGGCCGCACTCCGGGAGTTGAAATCGGCGGCGGTGCCGCGGTGGGCCTGCAGCAGGTGGCTATGGTGGTGCGTGGTTACCGCATCTCGCCCGTCTGCGTCCCGAGTTGGCGTACGGCGGAGATTCCGACACGGGAGCCATTGCTTCGACGCTACGTCGAGTGCTGCTGATGTTCACGGACGGCCTGTTGAGGTCCCGGACCGACCGGGTGCCGGCCGGTGCGGCGACGGGGCCTGTCTGCCGACGGTATGGATCGGCAGACAGGCCCGCGTCGTTGCTACCCGCGACGGCCTGCCGGACCGGGGGTGACCGAGTTCTGGTCCCCCGCACCGGAGATCGGGTCGGCGGTGTCGGAACCGGTGCCCGGGCCGGGCGTTGGCTCGCGAGTCCGGTCGGCGTTGCCGGGCCACCAGGCTGCGTGGCCGATCAGGGCGGTGAGGCTCGGCGTGAAGAACATCGCCATCACGAAGGCGGCGACCGCGATGCCGAAGGAGACGGCGAAACCCATCTCCGTGAGCAGCGCGTTGCCGGCCAGCATCATCGTCGCGAAGGTCGCCGCGAGGATGAAACCGGCCGCGGCCACGGTCGGCCCCGCGTGCCGTAGCGCCATGCTTGCCGCCTCGCGCGGATCGCGGCCCTCGCGAGCCTCCTCGCGGAGCCGGGCGATCATGAGGATGTTGTAGTCCGTGCCGATGGCGACCACGAAGAGATACATGATCACCGGGAGCATGAACATCAGCCCCGGGTGTCCCTGCGCGTCCTGGAAGATCCAGACGGTGGCGCCGAGGGTGGCGCCGAAGCCGAGACCCACCGAGGCGATGAGGTACCACGGTGCGACGACGCTCCGCAGGAGCAGTCCCAGGATCAGCATGATCAGCAGGGCGGCGACGGGGAAAACGGTCCGGTAGTCGTGGTTGACCGCGGTGTTGATGTCCTTGTAGATCGAGGACATGCCGCCGACCAGGGCCTCGGTGCCGTCGGGCGCGGCAGAGTGCGCGACGTCGCGTACCCGGCCCACGGCGTCGATCGCCTTTTCCGTGGACGCCTCGTACTTCAGCGTGACGGTGAAGTCCGCCGTGGTGCCGTCCTTGTTGACCTGGCTCATACGGGCGCTCGCCACACCGTCGACGGCCCCGAGTTTCTCGGCGTAGGCAGTGAAGGCGGACTTGTCGAGCGGCTTGCCGCCGGTGCTGGAGAGGTAGACGTCGGTGGGGGCGGCGGCGCCGGCCGAGTACGCCTTCTGCATCTCGTCCTGGACGACCATCGACTCCTTGGTCTTGGGCATGGAACCGGAGGCCAGGTCGAAGGTCGCCTTGTAGCCGAGCGTGCCCAGGGACAGCGCGACCAGGACAAGACCGGAGAGCGCGGCGGTCAGCGCGGGGCGGCGCTGCACACCGCGGCCGAGGGCGGCGAACCGGGCGTTCTCCGGCTCGCGTTGCCAGGACTTGGAGGGCCAGAACACCTTCGGCCCGATCAGCGACACCACGGCCGGGATCAGGGTCAGACCCGCGATCAGGGTGACGCTGACCGAGATGGCCAGCGCCGGACCCATCTGCTTGAGGAAGCCCAGCGTGGACAACACCAGCGCGAGGAAGGCGATGATGACCGCGCCGGCGGCCGAGGCGATGGCCTCGCCGACCCGGGCGACCGCGTTGATCATGGCCTGCTTCGGCTCGTCACCCGCCCGCAGGCGTTCTCTGTAGCGGAACATCAGGAACAGGAAGTAGTCCGTGCCCACGCCGAACAGCACGACGATCAGGATCGACGAGACGGAACTGTTGGCCTGGAGACCGAACAGCTTCGTGGCGTACGCGATCAGCCCGTTGGCGATGGACGCCACCACCCCGATCAGGACCAGCGGGAGGAAGGCGAGGATCGGCGCCCGGAAGATGATCAGCAGGGTCACCAGGATGATGAGGAAGGTCCCGATGCCGATCAGCGCCTCGCCGCGCTTCGAGGAGTCCTGCTGGTCGAGGGCCTGCGCGGCGGAACCGCCGAGCTTCACGTCGAGGTCAGTGCCCTTGGCGAGTTGCTTGACGTCGTCGCGCAACACCTTGGCGGCATCCGCCTGCACCGGCTGACCGGCGTTCTTGCTGTCCATCTGCACCAGGGTCATGGTGTACCTGCCGTCCTTGGACGGCGGGCCGGGGACCACCTTCTGCACCTGGTCGATGTGCTTCTTGCCCAGTTCGGTGGTGATCCGGGCGACATCCTGTTTGTCGGCGGCGGTCAGCTTGCCGCCGTCGGTGCGCTGGTACAGCGCGATCGCGGACGGGGTGAAGGCGCTGGGGAACGCCTTCACCTGCAGATCCGCCGCTTTGATGGACTCGTAGCTCTTGGGCAGGAAACTGCTCTCGTCGCTGTTGGAGGGCAGGCTGGGGGCGGTGGCGACAATCGCCACCGCGGCGATCAGCCATGCCACGATCGTCCAGACGGGATGTCTGACGACACCATTGCCAATACGTCGAAACATGCGGGAGGTCCTCCTGGGAAGGAAGATCACCGCAGCCCGGGGAGCGGACCCCGGCATCGGCGACCCCGACCGGTCCTCAGCCGTAGGGCCGGTCGAACGGTTGTCTGTGTGCTTGTCCTTGCGGTCACACGTGAAGATTCATAACACACGCATTGTTTGCCGCGGAGGGGGAGTGGCACAGGCCGAACGGGACCCTGAGTTCGCCGCGACATCAGGCCGTCAGGATCCGAACGCGGTCTTGGAGACGTCGTCCCAGTTCCGCCACTCGTCGAGCCGTGTTCGGTACTCCTTGGTGATCATCTCCAGCGGCCCTTCGCCGAAGAAGATCCGCAGGGGCGGGTGTTCCGCGTCCACCACGGTGAGGATCGCTGCCCGTGTCGCGCTCGGATCGCCGCGCCGTGCGGAAATCCGCGTCATGGCCGCACGGAAATCGTCGTAGGCCGGAAGGCGCTCGGACTGCACCGCAGAGGGCCCGGCCCAGCCGGTGGCGTAACCGGCCGGCTCGACCAGGGTGACTTTGACGCCGAAGTCCTTCACCTCGGCGGCGAGGCTCGCGGTGAAGCCCTCCAGGCCGAACTTGGACGCGTGGTAGATGCCGAGTCCGGGCAGCGAGACAACGCCACCGATGGAGGAGACCTGGATGATGTGGCCGGATCCGCGGGCGCGGAGGTGGGGCAACACCGCCTGGGTGACCCAGAGCGCGCCGAACAGGTTGACGTCGATCTGTTCGCGGGCCTGCTGCTCGGTCACTTCCTCGGTCATGCCGAACAGGCCGTAGCCCGCGTTGTTGATGACGACGTCAAGGCTCCCGAACCCGTCGATCGCCTGCTGCACGGCCTTGAATGCCGCCGTGCGGTCCGCCACGTCCAGCTGCAGCGGCAGGACCGCGTCGCCGTACTTCTCGACCAGGTCTTGGAAGGCGGCGTCCGAGCGGCTGGTCGCGGCGACCCGGTCGCCACGTTCGAGCGCGGCTTCCGCCCACTCCCGCCCGAATCCCTTGGACGCTCCGGTGATGAACCATGTCTTCGGCATGACCTCTCCCCACTTGTCTTGTTCGGTGACCAACACGACAAGTGAACTTGGTCGGTGACCAAGATGTCAACCTGTGGCGGCGCATCACGTATTCAGGGGGTGGTGGGGGGTGTGTCCTCGGCGGGCACCGGTTCGTCCTGGACGGGTTCGCGCAAGAAGGCGGAGAGCAGCATCGCGAGCACCGGCACGGTGGCGAGTACCGCGAGTGCGCCTCGGGGACCGTAGTGGGTCGCGATGATGCCCAGCAGCGGCATGAACAGTCCGCCGGCGCTCATCGCGAGGCCCAGAGTGACGCCGGCGGCGGTCCCGGGCCGGCTGGGCAGGTAGTCCTGGCCGAGCTTGATGAGGACGGCGAACGGGATGTTCGAGATCAGGCCGACCAGCAGCGCGAGTGGCAGCGCGGCGTATTTGTCGTCGCAGATCAGCATGAGCCACAGGGCGGGCAGCATGGCCGCGTTGCCGATCTGTACGGTGCGCACCATGCCGATGCGGTCCGCCAGTCGCCCGCCGAGCAGCGTGCCGGCCACACCGCCGCCGAGTTCGAGTGTCAGGGCGAGACCGCCGAGGCCGCTGCTCGCTTCCAGGTGGCGGATCCAGTACAGGGAGATGAAGGTGTTCAGCCCGGTCGAGATGGTGGACCGCACGATCTCGACGGCGGTCAGGGCCGCGAACCGGCCCGGCCGGTCCTTGCCCTGGCGCGGCACCTTCTTGACCGCCGTATCCGACGTGCGGTTGTGGTGGCGCAGCAGGACGAAACCCATGAGGACGGCCGGTGGGACGAAGAGCGCGGTCGCGCCCATCCCGAGGTTGTCCAGGGCCGGCGTGACCAGCGCCGGGGCGACGAAGAACCCCACGCTGCCGCCTGCCGCGAAGTAGCTCATCGCGGTGGCGCTGCCCCCGGCCGCACGGCGTGCGTCGCGCCCCGCGGGCGGATGGAACATCGAGACACCGACACCCGCCATCAGCAGGAGAGCGAAAACCAGCGGGTACGAGGGCGTGAGTCCGGACATGCCCGCCCCGATGCCCGCCAGGCCTACCCCCAGCGGCGACATCCAGCGCAGCCGGAACCGGTCGGCAAGCAGTCCGATCGGCACCTGCGGCAGTGCACTGCCGAGCGTCGCGGCCAGCGCCAGCCCCGAAGCCTGCACGTAACTGAAGTCGCGCTGCAGCACGAAGTAGGGGACCGCGGCGGGTACGAGGCCCTGGTAGAAGTCGTCGACGGCATGGGCGGCGGCCCAGATCCGCATCCGACGCCAGTGCCCGGGCGGACCACCCGCCTCACGGGGCGTACTTGTTTCCTGGATCGTTGTCACACACTCACGATGGACAGGAACACCCCGGGCGCGCTTCCCGTATTCTGCCTATCCATGTCGCAGATCCGCCACGAGCCCGTCGCGCCGACCACCACCCGGTTCCTCGGTGGCGGCGAGACCATCGACCGGCACCGCCACGACGACCACCAGCTGATCTACGTCAGCTCGGGCGTCCTCGCGATCACTACGGAACACGGCTCCTGGATCGCCTCCAACGACCGCGCCGTGTGGGTTCCGGCGAACACCTGGCACGAACACCGCTTCTACGGCCGGAGTCGCTTCCACACCATCGGCTTCCCCGCCCACGGCAGGACGCCCCCGCTCGACGCCGAACGCCCCACGGTCATCGCCGTCGACGCTCTGGTGCGCGAACTGCTCATCGCGCTCACCGGCACCCCCCTTACCGGCACCACCCTCACGCAGACCGAGACCCGGCACATCGAGGCAGTGCTGCGCGACCGACTACGCCGCGTGACAGCCCAGCCCGTCGCCCTGCCCGCAGCCCGCGACCAACGACTGGCCGACGCCTGCCGCCTCGTCGAAGAAGACCTGCACCAGCCCTGCACCCTCGCCCAGCTCGCCGGCCGTGTGCACACCAGCGAGCGCACCCTCTCCCGCCTCTACCGCGACGAGTTCGGCATGACGTTCCCTCAGTGGCGCACCCGTGTCCGGATCTTCACCGCGATGGTCATGCTCGCCGAGGGCGCCACCGTCACCGACACCGCCCACGCCTGCGGCTGGGCGACAACCAGCGCCTTCGTCCAGACCTTCGCCCAGACGGTAGGCATCACCCCCGGTACCTACCGCGCAGGCATGGACAAGCCCCAGCAGGGATGACGGGCAAACCTGTTACTTCGGGTGTGTTACGGAGTCGGGAGCGGAAGTCGTGTCGGCTCTGCGGCGCAGCCACATGTTGCGGCAGGAGATTCCGTATCTGTCCAGGTCCGACCTGTCCTGGAAGAATTCCCCCTGATCGCTGGAAAGCCAGTCCTTTACCGCCGACACGACTCCGCCGGTCTCGCCCGGGGGCTTTATGTGTACGCACAGTTCCGGGGAATCTATTACGCCGTCCTCGACCACGAAAAAACCGTCCTCGGGGATGAACCGGGAGTAGTGACTCAGTGCCGCGAAGGTGGTCTCGTAGGCGTGTCGGGTGTCCTCCACCACGAGGCAGCGTGCGCCCTGGGGAATGCACTCGGCGACTTGGGAGCTGGTGTCCGGATCGAGTATGTCTCCTTCCAGCAGGGTGATGTGTTCGGCATAGCGGCTGTCGGCCGCGGCCAGGACGTCATGGGTGGCCTTCTGGGAGAGGTCGACGGAGATCACGCGGATGTCCGGGGGAACCAGACCGTATGCGGCCAGGGTTTGCAGTCGATCCCGGAACCACAGCGCCGAGCCGCCCGAGTGGGTGCCGAGTTCCACGACGACCTGGGCCCGGGAAAGCCACAGCAGATGCTCGAACATCCGCAGATCCTCGGGGAATTTCATGAGACGGACGCCGGCGTACGAATCATGAATATGCTGGCCCACGCGATCCTGCCAGTAGGTCAGTAGGCTCCCCTCGGCAGGGGCTTCCACCTTGGGAGGAAGTGATTCGGGGTCCTCCACGTGGGGCGGAAGTACCAGTGATTCCTGGTCGGGCATTGCTTTTCCCGTCTGTAAGGATGCAGAAGGAGTAAAGAGGAATTCGTCAATGGCCAACGGCAGCGTCACGTGTGTGGTCAGTGCGGTCTTTCGGGCGTTGGACCTATTGATCGGCAGAGTCGTTCGCCGGCTGCGGGGTCACCAGCGCCGTGGGATGCGACGGCTGGTCCGGAGCCTCGCCGCCGGCCCGCTAAGTGGAGAACCTAGCACCACTTAGAGTCGACCGAAAAGCCTTTCCTGGAGACTGGTGCGCCTTGTAGGCAATGAATATTGCCTACAAGGCGCGTTTGGTGACATAGGCCCTTGCGGGCGAGGTGGGCGGGGGGGAAGAGGGCG
The DNA here is from genome assembly GCF_040655155.1 of Streptomyces sp. NPDC050508. Lineage (NCBI taxonomy): Bacteria > Bacillati > Actinomycetota > Actinomycetes > Kitasatosporales > Streptomycetaceae > Streptomyces > Streptomyces sp. NPDC050508. The sequence continues at coordinate 21,003 of NZ_JBFAJJ010000037.1, read as the reverse complement.
AGTTTGCCATGTAGGCCGCGTAGTCGCGGCGGGGATCCTGCGCCGCCCGGTGGTCGACGCTCGACGCTCGCCGGGCGCGTGCCTGCCCCTCGTCACCGGTGACTCAGGAACTGGCCAGACAGCAGTCAACTGCCGCCGCTGCGAAGCTTCGTGGGTGAGGCGGGTGCGAGGCGAACAGGTGGTTGGCGAATGCGTCGACCGCGAAGGCGGACTCGAAGTCGGAGGCAACCGCCTCGACGACCCCGTCTCCCAGTTCGCGATGGCCCATCCTGCCGGGCGGCGTGCGGCGTGATGCTCACCCCGTTCGCGACCGGCCCTGCCCTCGCCGACCGCTTCCTACGTGCACTCGCTCCCAGGTGGACCGGACCCGTGGTCGCCCGTTCGCCGACACCTGCGGCCCGGGCATCAGCCCGAACTCCGATACACCGTAGGGCCGTTCACCCCAGGATGCGCGGCCTGATCCGTGTCCCCCGCGTGCTGGAAGACACGGATCAGGCAACCGGAGTCAGGACTTGACGGGCTTTCCGCGGCCCCAGGCCCAGGCGAGGCGGTCGGCGCCGGACTGGTTGGTGGTGACCAGCCAGGGGCGGGCCGCGTCGCCGATGAGCTTCTGGATCGAGTAGGTGTCGTCGGTGCGCAGGCCGGGCCAGTAGACGGAGCCCATGCCGAGCTCGCGGAAGACGTCGGTGTCGGCCTGGATGAAGTTGACCGAATTGTCCGCGGGCGTCGGCACGTTGTAGTTCAGGCCCGTCGTCATCGGGGCGCCGAACTCGTCGGCCACGGTGCGGTTCGCGCAGTCGCCGAGGCGCACCTTGAGGTCGCTCACCCACTGGTCGTAGGTGGCGTAGTCCTTCCAGAAGCCGTAGTGGTGCAGCGAGAGGTACGTGCCCTTGAGGCGGGGGTCGGCGCAGACCGTGGTGACGTGGTCGTTGTAGCCGGCGCCGCTGACGAAGACGCGGTTGCGCGGCACCGAGGAGTAGGTGTCCAGCCACTTGGCGGCGAGGTCGGCCCACTCGGTGTCGGTGTAGCCGTGCGGCTCGTTCATCGGCTCGAAGTAGACCCGCTGGTTGTGCTGGTACGTCTTGACCACGGTGTTCCACATGGGCCAGTACGTGGCGGGGTCGTCGATGAAGCCGTCCTTGTTGGCGCCCGTGCCCTCCCAGTACGAGACGATGACCTTGAAGCCCTGCGCCGTCGCCGCGTCGATCACCCCGCGGTAGGACTTCCAGTAACTGCCGTTCACCGTGTACGGGTTGATGGGCAGCCGCACCGTGTTCGCGCCGAGGTTGGCGCGGAACGCCGCGATCACCCGGGTCGCCTTGGCGTACGTCTGGGCGTAGGTGTCCGTGAGCGACAGGCCGGACAGGACGACCGGGTCGTCGGCGTAATTGTCGCGCGGGTCGGCCCAGTTGACGCCCTTGAACTGGGACGTGTTCGTGCTCGGCGCGGCGGAGGCGGGGCTGCCGGCCAGAGTGGTGCCGGTGACCGCGGAGATCGCGACGGCCACGAAGGTGGCCCGCAGGCGGGTTCTGGCGGGGATGGTGCGCATCGACTTGCCCTTTCAGGAATGGCGACTCCGCGCATGGCGAGGCCTGCGCGCGGCTGAGCGGCCGTCGGAACGGATACCGGGCGGGACGGGTGATGTCGGCTCGTCGTCCCGAGTCCCGGTGGGCTCGGTGGTGGTGGGGGAGTAGGGGCACGGTGGGCCCTGCTCGCCGGGAGCCTCCTGTCCTCCCTCCTCCACCGGCCGCGACGCGGTGTTTACGTAAACATCCTGCGGTCGGAACGCCGACGGGATCTGTCGGACGGGCCGACCCTGGGGATGTTTACGCAAACATGGCGGCGCCGGAATCGTGGCATCCGGCACCGCCATCGTCAAGGTTTCCCGCACGTAACGTCATTGGTCTCCTACGACGATCTCCAACGACGGCCTCCTGCGACGGGTCTACGGCTTGATGCCCACCCCGGTCCACAGGCTGACCTCGGCGTCCGTCGGTGGCTCAGCCGTGATGCTGTCCTCGTCGGCGGCGTCGGGGCGCCAGCGATGGCCGACGGCGATGCCGGGGTCGAGCAGTTCGAGCCCGGTGAAGAAGCGGGAGACGTCCTTCTGGGAGCGGAACTGCACCGGTGTCCCGGCATTGTTGTAGATCGAGGTCACCTTCTCCCAGGTGGTGGGGTCGAAGTCGGGCGTGCAGTGGCTCACGGCCAGGGCGCTGCCCGAAGGGAGAACCGACAACAGGCGGGCCACGATCCCGTACGGGTCCTGGGCGTCGGTGACGAAGTGCAGAAGCGCGTTGAGGGACAGCGCGATCGGCTGGTCGCGGTCGAGTACGGCGGCCAGTTCGGGGGCGTTGAGCAAGGTGTCCGGGTCGTTGACGTCCGCCTGGACGTACGTCGTGCGGCCCTGTCGGGTGCTGCGCATCAGGCGCTCGGCGTACTTGAGGACCAGGGGGTCGTTGTCGGCGTAGACGACCCGGGCCTCGGGGACCACGGCTTGGGCGACCTGGTGCAGGTTCGGCTCGGTGGGGATGCCGGTGCCGATGTCGAGCCACTGGCGGATGCCGTGCTCCCTGGCGAGGACGCGGGTGGCCCGGTGCATGAACGCGCGGTTCTCGCGGGCGCAGACGAAGATGGCGGGGTAGGCCGCCGCGACCGTTTCCGCCGCCTGCTTGTCGACCTCGAAGTGGTCCTTGCCGCCCAGGTAGTAGTCGTACATGCGGGCGGAGTGCGGCCTGCTGGTGTCGATGTCCCGCGCGGCGCTGGGGTTGGTCATGCTCTCCCTCTCAAGTGGTGTGCATCGGCGTCTCGGGCAGGTCGCAGCCGGGCCGGCTCCAATTCCCCACGCCTGTGGTCTGGTTCAGCCGGCCATCAGATGGTCGGCCAGGCCGCGCTTCACTCCGGCGACGAACGCGGCCATCTCCTGCGGCGTGTAGATCAGCGCGGGTCCTGCGGGGTCGGTCGACTGGCGCAACGCGACACGGCCGTCGGCGAGTTGCTTGGTTTCCACGCACTGACCCCCGTTGGGACCGCTCCAGGGGCATTCCCAGCCCTGATCGCCGAGGTTCGACGCGGGCATCCCGTTGTAGACCGTGTTGTCGGTGGTGGTCATGAGTACTCCTTGCGCATGCGGTTCAAGAGCGCCCTGCTGTCCGCGGACGAGGTCAGCAGCGACATCCTGTTGTGCGCTTCCAGATGGGCCACGACGTCGGATCGCTGGTCCAGGTACATGGAGGCGGAGAGGATCTCGCTGTAGACGACGTCGGGCAGCTCCGGTTCCTCGAACCGGAAATAGGTAAAGGGTGCGCACGCCCCTACGTGGGCACCCGCCGAGAACGGGACGATGTCGACACTGACGTGGTCCAGTTCCGAGACCTCAAGGAGCCGGTCTATCTGGTCCCGCATGACCGCGGGACCGCCCACCACCCGGTGGAGCACGGCTTCTTCCAGCACCGCCCACAGCGTGGGCGCGTCCGGCCTCTCCAGCAGACTCTGTCGGCGCAGACGTAACTGCACCCGCCGTTCGAGGTCCTCGTCGTTGTCGTTCGGGAAGCCGCCACTCAGCACGCCACGCGCGTAGTCGTATGTCTGGAGCAGCCCCGTGACGTAGTGGGGCTCGTAGGTACGGAGGGTCTTGGCGCCGGTCTCCAGGCTCACGTAGGCGGTGAACCAGCCGGGCAGCACATCACGGTAGTCGTGCCACCAGCCGGGCTGGTTGGCGCGCTCGGCGAGGGCGACGAACTCCTCGATCTCCTGCCGGTCGGCGCCGTAGGTCTCCAGCAGCTTCTCGACGTAGAGAGGCTTGAGGCCGACCTCGGCCTTCTCCAGGCGCCGGATGGTCAGGGACTTCACCCGCAGGGCCCTGGCGGCATCCTCCAGGGACACGCCCGCACCCTGCCTCCGCTCCTGCAGCCGTCGGCCGAGGATCATGCGGAGAACCGTGGGTGCACTGGCGCCGGTGCCCGAACGAGCTTCGCTCACGCCCAACCTCCTGAGGGACTGTCACCGGCGTTAGTCTGACAGCGACTTGCTGATGTCGCCAGACAGATTCCGTCGTTCTGAAATTATCAGGGAGTCGGTTGCAGCTTGAACTGACCTATGGGCATAGTTACTTGTGTCAGCGATCTAGGCTTGTCGCCGGAACACCCCCATTCCGGCATATGTGTTGCTGTCGAGCCGCGTCTCCCGCCTGCGCCCGCCCCCGATGGAAGGCGAACCACCGTGTCCCCCCACACGACTCCCTCCCCGCAGCTTTTAGACGTCGCCAGCCCGGACCTGGCGCACTGGCTGGAACTTCCGGCGCACCGCTCCGGCGTCAGGGTCGCCCGCCATGCCATGGGCGCGCAGCTGGCCAAATGGCAGGTGCCCGAGAGCGTGCGTGACGATGCCGTGCTGCTCATCTCCGAGTTGGCCACCAACGGCGTGTGCCACACCCCCAGCGCCCGGCTCCTGTGCGGGATCGGGCTGGTCGACGACCGCTGTCTGCGCATAGAGGTGCACGACCACGACTATGCGGGCAGCAGCCTGTCCCGTTGCGAACCGTGCGACGACGACGAGAGCGGGCGCGGGCTGTTCATCGTGCAGGCGATCGCGGACACGTGGGGTGTCGACCGGTCGGCGCTCACCGGCGGAAAAGCCGTGTGGGCGACCCTCTTGACCGGCCTCTGACGAGAGGCGCACAGGGAGGGGGCGAGGACGTCCGCGGCCTGTTCAGGTGGTCGCGGGCGTCAACTCGGCCAGCAGCAGCGTGCGGTCGTCGGCCCCGGGCGCCGCGGACGGCGCGCGCAGCAGCCGTTCGCACAGCGAGGGGAACGCGTCCGGGCCGCCGGCGGCCGTGTCCAGGGCCCGGGCCAGACCGGCGATCTCCTGGTCGATGTCGGCGTGCCGGGACTCGACCAGCCCGTCGCTGTAGAGCAGCAGCAGGGACGGTTCGGAGACGGTCAGCACGGTGGCCTCGTAGTTGCCGGTGCCGAGTCCCAGGGGCAGTCCCGCGCTGGCGAGTGTGACCGGTGCGGCCGGTCCGTCCGGGCCACGCAGCAGCGGGGGAGGGTGGCCGGCGCCGACGAGGGTGCAGGAGTGCGCCTGGGCGTCCCACTCGGCGTAGATGCAGGTCGCGAAGGACGCGCCCGGGGTGTCGTAGGCCAACTCGTCGAGTCGGCGCATCAGTTCGGCCGGTTCCATGTCGAGCCGGGCCAGCGTGCGCACCGCCGTACGCAACTGGATCATGGCTACGGCGGATTCGGGTCCGTGCCCCATCGCGTCGCCGACGACCAGGCCGACCCGGCCGCCGGGGCGTGGCAGGACGTCGAACCAGTCGCCGCCGATGATGTTGGCCTGGCCGGCGGGCAGATAGCCGTGGGCGATGCGGCAGCCGTGGAACGCCAGGGCCGGGTCCGGGAGCAGGCTGTTGCGGATGGCCAGCGCGGTGCGGCGCTCCCGTTCGTAGCGGCGCGCGTTGTCCAGGGCCACGCTGGCCCGGGCCGCCAGCGACTCCACGGCCACGGCCTCGCCGGGCAGGAACGGGTCCCGCTCCGGGCCGCGCGTGCAGGCGACGAACCCGACGGTGGCGCCGCGCAGTTGGAGCGGCACGACGAGGAACGACGCCGTCCCCAGCAGGTCGTCTATGCGTTGCGCGTCCCCGCCCGCGGAGGCCAGCAGCCGCTCGGAGGTGTGCTTGTCCACTCCGTCGAGAACCTGCGAGTGACCGCTGGCGAGGGCGCGCGCGTACGGGGTCTCGCGCGGAAAGACGACCACCTCGCCGACCGGTAGCACACCCTCCCAGCTCTCGGGCGCCTCCGTGCCCACCCGCACCGCCAGCCGACGCGCCTCGATCTGGGGCGGATCGACGGCGAGGTAGGCGGTCTCCTCCAGAACCCACCGCTCCAGCAGATACACCGACGCCGCGTCGCAGAACCCGGGCGTCAGCGCGTGCACGACATGGCTGCCGGTCAGCCGCAGGTCGAGCTCCGAGCCGATCACGTCCGCGGCGGGGGCGAAGGCCTGCCTGCGGCGTGGGGGCCCGGCAGGGGGTGCGTCACCGTGGTGACTGCGCGGTTCGTTCCGCAGGGTCGTGCCTTTCCGGGTGGGGACCGGCCGCGTGGCGAGGGAGGCAAGCGGTCTGCCGTGCTTTCGTCGGCAACTATATGATGACGCGTCAAGGATCATCGGGCGAAAGGGAGTTGTGGTGCCGGGTAGCGGAGGTCTGCCGCAGGGGATCGATCCCGACAAGGCGAGTGTCGCCCGGATGTACGACGCGATGCTGGGCGGTGAACACAATTTCGCCATAGACCGCGAGGCAGTGGCCGCGTTCACGGCGATCGACCCCCAGGTGCGCACCCTGGCCCGCGCCAACCGCGACTTCCTCGGCCGGGCGGTGCGCTTCCTGATCGCGTCCGGGGTACGGCAGTTCATCGACCTCGGCTCGGGCATCCCCACCCAGGGCAACGTCCACGAGGTCGCGCAGGCGGCCCGCCCCGGAGCCCGCGTGGTCTACGTGGACAACGACCCGGTCGCCGTGGCCCACAGCACCTCCCTCCTCGCCGGCAACCCGGACGCGGACATCGTCGACGGCGACATCCGGCGGCCGGCCGACGTCCTGTCCTCGCCGCAGGTACGGAAGTTGATCGACTTCGAGCAGCCCGTCGCCGTACTGATGATCACGATCCTGCACTTCGTCGCACCCGCGGAGGACCCGGCCGGCATCGTCGCCGCGTTCCGCGACGCGTTGCCCGACGGCAGCTGGCTGGCCATGAGTCACGCCACCAACGAGGACCGCCCGGACACGGCGGCGGCCGTGGGCAAGTTGTACAGCGCCAGGGCCACTTCGCCCGTCACGGCCCGTTCCCACGACGAGATCCTCGGGCTCTTCGACGGCTTCGACCTCGTCGCCCCCGGCCTGACCTACGTCCCTCTGTGGCGCCCGGACCCGGCGGACGAGATCCCGGAGAACCCGTCGGAGTACTGGGTCTACGCGGGCGTCGGCCGCAAGAGCGTGTGAACACGGGCTACCGCCGAAAACGAGGTGTGCGCCCCGGATTTGGCCGAATGAGGGGGAGTGAGTCACGTGAACCGGGGCAGAGGGCTCATGTCGGCAGTTCGTTCGGACGAATGGGGTGGACGTTATGGGAGCCGTGACGGCAGCGAAGGCAGCGGCCACGGCAGGGCAGCGGGTGGCGGCAGAGGGGTCCCTCCCGTTGATCGCCGAGCCGTCGAAGGTGAGCCCGAAGGACGCGCGTGAACTGTCGCGCCAGTTCTTCGACCGGCTGACCTCGCTGGAGGAGGGCACCCACGAGTTCCAGTACGTGCGCAACACCCTGATCGAGATGAACCTCTCCCTCGTGCGCTACGCGGCGGCGCGCTTCCGCAGCCGCAGCAACAACGAGATGGAGGACATCGTCCAGGTCGGCACGATCGGACTCATCAAGGCGATCGACCGCTTCGAACTCTCCCGCCAGGTCGAGTTCACCTCGTTCGCCGTCCCCTACATCGTCGGCGAGATCAAGCGCTTCTTCCGCGACACCAGTTGGGCCGTCCACGTGCCGCGCCGCCTGCAGGAAGCCCGCGTCGAGCTGGCCAAGGCGACCGAGGAACTGCGCTCCCGGCTCGGCCGTACACCCACCACCCGGGAACTGTCCGAGCTGATGTGCCTGACCGAGGAAGAGGTCATCGAGGCCCGCAAGGCGTCCAACGGCTACACCTCCTCCTCGCTCGACGCGGCGCTCAGTGCCGACGCCGGCGCCGAGGGCGAGACCGTGCTGGCCGACGTCATCGGCGAGGAGGACCCGGGGATGGAACTGGTCGACGACCTGAGCTCCCTGGCTCCCCTGATCGCCCAACTCGACGAGCGCGAGCGGCAGATCATCCACATGCGCTTCGTCGAGGAGCGCACCCAGGCCGAGATCGGCGAGGAACTCGGCATCTCCCAGATGCACGTGTCCCGTCTCATCAGCCGTATGCTCCGGCGCCTGCGCGCGGGGCTGCTCGATCCCGCGGTCGCCTGACGGGCCGTCCGGGCCCAACAATCCGGTCTGTTGGGTGCCGTCACCCTCCCCGGACGTCCGTTCCGCGGCACTCTCGTACCGTGGCCGGGCCGGCCTCCGATGTCGGTCCGGCCGTAGTGGGCTGCTGGAAGGGGGAGTTGTGGCATGGCGGAGTGAGGAGTTCGGGGAGTCCCACGAGGGCATCGTGGGTGCGACCCTCGCCGACGGCAGTGAGCCCAAACCGGTGTATCTGGACGTGGGCAGTGGCAGCAACATGTTCCAGACGTGTGAGTGGTGGGCGTACAACGGCTGGCTGGGCCGCCCCAAGGCGGGCGCCTGGCGGGCCTCCTGCGCGTGCGGTTGGCGTGGGGAGAGCCATCCCATCGACTGGGAGCAGGTGGAGGATCACGATCTCGACGACCTGGACACGTCCGCCGCGTACGACGACTGGTGGGAACACATCCTCGCGGTCGAACGCCGGACGGTGCCGCTGCCGGACGAACTCTCCGACCTGATGGAGCAGTTGGAGGAACGCCTCGACACGCTCGCCGAGACGGCGCCGGTGGCCGCGCTGAAGGCGGTGGCCATGCTGGAACGCATGGCGGGCCGGGTCGGCAGAGAGGCCGCCTACGGGGCGCGGGCCGACGACGTGTCGGGTGAGGCACTCGGCAAGGCGCTGGGACTCAGCGTGAACAGGGCCCGCTCCCGGCTCGACCGTTACCTGCGCAGCTACTGAGCGGCACGGCCCGCACGCCGATCTCCGCCGAGGGGAGATCGGCGTGCGGCTGTGCCGTCGCGATGCCGTTCGACCGGGGGACGCGTGCCAGACTGGACGCACCGCTCACGCCTGCTCCGTCATTCCCGCACTTCACCGAGGTTGTCCGTGACCAAGCCCCCGGCCCGAGTCCCCCAGCGACGCAACGCGCGCTCCAACCGGGAACGCATCCTGGCCACGGCCCGGCGGGAACTCGGCCGGAACCCGGACATCACCCTGGAGGAACTCGCCCGCGCGTCCGGCGTGGTGCGACGCACCCTGTTCGGGCACTTCCCCGGCCGGGAGGCGCTGCTGGAGGCGCTGGCCGAGGAGGCGTCGGAGGCTCTGCGGGGCGTGCTGTCCGCCGACCCGGCACCGTCCGGTCCGGGGGCGGAGCCGGCCGAGCGGTCGTTCGCACGTTTCGTGCTGTCGATGTGGACCGTGGGGGACCGCTACCGGCTCCTCCTGGCGCTGGCCCGCCGTGACCTGGGCCAGGAGCGCGTCACCGAGATCCTGGCCCCGGCCCGCCGCGCGGCCACCACCATCCTGGACCGAGGACAGCGCGACGGCGTCTTCCACACCCAACTGCCGCCCGCCGTGCTGAGCGCCGGCCTGGAAGCCCTGACGATCGCCCTCCTCGAAGAGGTCAATTCCGGTGAACTGGAGGACGACGGGACCCAGGCGACGATCGCCGCGCTCATCGCGGCCGGGGTGCCGGAGAAGCAGGCACGGATCGTGGTGGACGAGGTCGCGCCCACGGAGGGCTGAGTATCAAACGCCCTTCCCGTAGGGCGAGTTGACCTGCGCGCCCCCGTTCCGTGACCCGTCGGCCGACCGGAAGGTGACCGACTCGCCCGTCAGCCGGGCGACCAGCCCGCTCTCCGTCGCGGTGACCGACCGCAGGCGCAGGCCCTGAGGGATGTTCCGGAGCTGGATCGGCTGTGCGAAGACCTGGCCGAGCGCCGCACCTCCCACCCCGGGCAGTGGACCGCCCGTGACCTGGAAGTCCTTGAAGGCGATGCGGTTGCCGGACAGCACCGAGACGGTCGCCGTCACGGTGACGGCGTCGCCGGTGGGCACGGGGACGCTCGCGCGCACCTGGCCGGGACGGGTGCCCCGCGAGATCTCCGGTCCCAGGGCGTCGGACAGGTCCGGGTAGGACAGCAGGGCGGTGGCCTGCGCCGAGCGGGCCAGTGCCTCCGTGTCGTCGTCGGATTTCCTCAACTCCGTCAGGCGGAGGGAGAGTTCGGTCACCGGCAATGGGCCGGTGGCATCGCTCGCGGGTATGTCGTGCGCGGTGATGTCCACCTGCCGCAGGGTGCCGGAGGCCAACTGCGTCAGCACCGGGAAGCCCCGCACGCGGACCTGTGGCGCCGACGGGGTGCGCATCCCCTCCTGGAACTCCTCGGCCGTACGAGACTCCACCCGCGTCCTCGCGAGGCGGTCGACGGTGACGGGCACGAGGAGCAGGGCGAGCAGTGCGCCGACGGCGATCACGACCGGTCGCCGGTTTCGCCGGGGCGGGCGCGCGTCCCCGGGCTCGTATGCGGGGACGGTGGCGTCGGCGTGGTCGTACGGGTGCACGGGTCTCCTTCAGTGGGACGGTCGCAGACGGTGGACCGTGGTGGCCGCGAGGTCGGGTCCGACGCCCGCGGCGATCAGGGCCGCGGTGGTGGCGGCCGTGCCGTCGTCGGTCCAGCGGCCGGAGTTGACGGAGTCGAGCAGCGACAGTACGAGTGCCTCCACGGCCCTGGTGAGGGGGACGGGCGGGACGGCGGTGTGGAAGACACCCTGGTACTGGCCCTGGGCGAGGATCCGGGCGACCGTGTCACGGGCCGGGCCGAGCAGTGCGTCGACCGCGTCGGGGTCGAGGTCGCGGTGGGCGAGGGTGATGAGCATGCGGCAGCGGTCGCCGACCGGCCACAGCGTGAGGACGAAGTGGGCCAGGGCGGTCACGGCGTCCGGCGTCGGCGCGCGGGCGGCGGCGCTCGCGCGCCGTACCGCCTCCCCGGCGTCCGCGGCGAGGCCGTGGACGAGCGCGGCCCGCCCGGCGAAGTGCCCGTAGATGGTGCGCCGCGCCACGCCCGCGGCCTCGGCGATGTCACCGAGGCCGCTGTCGGGGTCGCGGCCCAGTTCCCGCCGGGCCGCTTCCAGGATGCGGGCGCGGGTGGCCTGCGCCTTGGCGCTGCTGCGACTGATCACCTCGACACCTCCTGAAGGGCCGGCCCGCCTCGGCATAGTTGCACATTGGTGGGCAATAAAATAGCCTGCACATCAGTGAGCAATTAATGTCCCGCCTAGGAGCCCTCGATGCCGCTCTTCGCCACCACACCCGTCGACAAGATGGCCGGGCCGTACGCACGGCGCTGGTCGGCCCTGATCGTGCTCTGTCTGAGCCTGCTGATCGTGGTCATGGCGAACACCTCGCTGATCGTGGCCGCTCCGGACATGACCACGGACCTGGGCCTGAGCAGCAGCGATCTGCAGTGGGTCATCGACGGCTACACCGTCCCGTACGCCGCACTGATGCTCGTGCTGGGCTCGATCGGCGACAAGTACAGCCGTCGCGGCGCGCTCGTCACCGGCCTGGTGATCTTCGCCGGCGGATCGGTGACGGGCAGCCTGGTCCACGAGACAGGACTGGTCATCGCGGCCCGCGCGATCATGGGTGTGGGCGCGGCGGTGGTCATGCCGGCCACGCTGTCCCTGCTGGTCGCGATCTTCCCCAAGCGTGAGCGGGCCCGCGCCATCACGGCCTGGACCGCGACCTCGGGCCTCGCCATCGCCGTCGGCCCACTGGTCGCGGGCTGGCTCCTTGAGGACCACGCCTGGGGCTCCACGTTCCTGATCAACGTCCCGATCGCCGTCGTCGCGGTGGTCGGCGCCCTGATCCTCGTACCGCCGTCCAAGGCGGACACGACGGCCCGCATCGACTACGTGGGCGGTCTGCTCTCGATCGTCTCGGTCGGCAGCCTGGTCTACGCGATCATCGAGGGCCCGCACTTCGGCTGGGGCACGGGCCCCGTCACCGCGGCCGTCGTCGCCGCCGTCGGTCTGCCCGCCTTCGTGGCCTGGGAGTTGCGCCACCCGCACCCCATGCTCGACGTCCGCAAGTTCGCACAGCGTCCCTTCAGCGGCTCGATGGCGGCGGTCCTGTTCTTCTTCTTCGGCACCTTCGGCGCGATCTACTACGCCACGCAGTTCCTCCAATTCGTCCTCGGCTACGACGCGTTGGAGACCGGTGTACGACTGCTGCCGCTGGCCGGTGCCGTGTTCCTCGGCGCCGCGGTCACCGGGCGGCTGACCCCCAAGCTCGGCATGAAGCCGATGGTGGTGACCGGCATGGTGCTCGGGACCGTGGGCGTCCTCCTGCTCACCCAGGTCGACAAGACCTCCACCTACGGCGACTTCCTGCCGACGATGCTGCTGCTGGGCTTCGCGATCGGGCTCAGCGTCTCCCCGGCCACGGACACGATCATGGGCTCCTTCCCGGAGAACGAGCTGGGCGTCGGCGGCGGCGCCAACGACACCGCGCTCGAACTGGGCGGCTCCCTCGGTATCGCCATCCTCGGCTCGCTGCTGGGCACCAGCTACAAGGACAGGCTGACCGACCTGGTCGGCGGCCACCTCCCCGCCGCCGCGCTGGACACCGCCAAGGACTCGGTGGGCGGCGGCCTGGCGGTCGCCCAGGAGATCGCGAAGACCCCCTCCGCCGGACCGCAGCAGGCACAGGCCCTGGTCGACGCCGTGCACGAGGCCTTCGCCCACGGTGTCGCACAGACCAGCCTGGTCGGCGGGATCATCATGGCCGCCGGGACGCTGATCGTCCTCGCGGTCCTGCCGGGGCGCCGTGCGACCACCGAGTCCGAGCCCGAGCAGTCGGAGAAGGCGGAGGGCGACCGCGACCAGGAGCACGCCGACTCCGTGCAGGGGGCACGCTTCGATAGGTCGGACCATCGTGGATAAACTGGCGCAGTTCCGCCTCGGCGCTCTCTCCCTCTCTTTTTCCCTCGCAGAACACCGTCCCCGCATGGGGCGGTGCCGGGACCGCCGGCGGCTGCGGCTCACTCCACGAAATCGACGGTCCTGCCTGTGCACGCTCCGGACACCACCGCCACCGAACCCGCCGACGCGACCCCGCGCCGCACCCGACGCTGGTTGCGGCCGGTGGTGATCACGGTCCTGCTCGCCCTGTTCACCACCGAACTGGTCCTGGGATGGCCGTCGTTGGCCGCCGCCCTGTCGCAGTTGCGCGCACCGCGACTGAACTGGTTCGCCGTCGCGCTCGTCGCCGAGGTGGCCGCCATGGGCTGCTACGCGCGCATGCAGCGCCGACTGCTGCGCTCCGCCGGCGTGGACGTACCGATCCAACGGCACGTCGCCCTGGCCTACGCCGCCCACTCGCTGAGCGCCACCCTGCCCGGCGGCCCGGCCTTCTCCACCCACTTCAACTACCAGCAGATGCGCCGCTTCGGAGCCACGCCCGCCATCGCCTCCTGGTGCATCGCGCTGTCCGGCATCCTCTCGGCGGCGGCCCTGGCCGTCGTCACCGCGATCTCCGCGATCGCCTCCGACGGCAGCCTCCAGTGGCACAGCCTCGTCACCCTCGGCCTGGCCGTGCTCCTGCTCACCGTCGGCATCCGGCGCATCACCCGCCACCCCGAGAAGGTCGAACCGGCCACCCGCGCCGCGCTGGCCCGGGTCAACCGGCTGCGGCACCTTCCCGAGAACCAGGGCCTGGACCGCATCCGCGGCTTCGTCGAGCAGCTCCGTACGGCCCGGCTGGAACCCCGGCACGCCGTCGCCGCCGCCGTCTTCGCCGTGCTCAACTGGCTGCTCGACGCGGGCTGTCTGTGGCTGTGCTTCCACGCCATCAGCGACACGCAGATCAGCAACGCCCAACTGCTGCTCGCCTTCTGCGCGGGCATGGCCGCCGGGACCCTCACGATCATCCCGGGCGGCCTCGGCCTCATCGACAGCGCGCTGATCCTGGGGCTGGTGACCGGCGGCGTCGCGACCAGTACCGCCATCGCCACGGTCGTGCTCTACCGGGTCATCAGCTTCGGGTTCATCATCGGGGTCGGCTGGATAACGTGGCTGATCATCCGCCGCCACAACCGCCGTGAAGCGGCCGTCTAGCGTTTCACCGAGCTGCCCGACCGTCAGGCCCGTGCGCCCCCGTCGACCCGCAGGACGGTGCCGGTCACGAAGGAGGCGCGGTCGCTGAGCAGCCAGGCCGCCGCCTGGGCGATTTCGTCGGGTTCGGCCATGCGCCCCAGCGGAGTGTGCGTGATGCGTTCCAGGAGACCGGGAGAGTCCGCTTCCCAGGTCCGGATCATCTCGGTCAGCGTGCCGCCGGGGGCGATGGCGTTGACCCGGATGCCTTCCGGGCCGTAGGTGATGGCGGCCGACTCGGTGAGGCTGTTGACCGCGCGCTTCATCGCGCCGTAGGCGGGCAGTTCGGGGTTGCCCATCAGACTGCCGACGGAGGAGTTGTTGACGATGGCGCCGGTTCCCGCGGTGGCGCGGATCGCGGCGACCTGGGCGACCATGGCCAGCCAGACGCCCTTGAGGTTCACGTCGTAGATGTGGTCGAAGTCGCTCTCCGGCAACTCGTCCATCGGGCCCGGGCGTTGGATCGTCGCGCCGTTGTTGAAGGCCACGTCGAGTCGGCCGTACAGGTCCACGGTCCGGTCGACGGCCGTGCGCACGCTGGTCGCGTCGGCCAGGTCGCACACCACGTAGTCCGCGGTGCCGCCTGCCTCCCGGATTTCGTCGGTGACCGCCTTCAGCTGGGCCTCCGTCCGGGCCGCGAGCAGCACGCGGGCGCCCTCCCGGGCGAACAGCCGCGCCGCCGCCGCGCCGATACCGCGTCCGGCGCCGGTGACGAAGGCGATCTTGCCGGCCAGCAGACCGAGGGAAGGGGAAGTGGGTGTGTTGTTCATGGCAGTGAGCCTGCGCCCGTCCCCGGGGCTGATCCAGGCACCGGCAGTACCTGGCTGGACCGGCCGCCTCCCGTACACACTGGGGGAGTGGATCGACGAGAACTGGCCGACTTCCTGCGCAGCAGGCGCGAGCGGATCACCCCCGGCGAGGTGGGGCTGCCGGCGGGACCGCGGCGCCGTACCCCGGGACTGCGCCGCGAGGAGGCGGCGCAGCTGGCGTTCATCTCGACCGAGTACTACACGCGGCTGGAGCAGGCCCGCGGCCCGCACCCCTCGCGCGAGGTACTGGCCGGACTGGCCCGTGCCCTGCGCCTGACGGACGCCGAGCGTGACCACCTCCACCACCTGGCGGGCGTACCGCCGGGCCCGCCGCCCGGTCCCTCGCGCGAGGTGCGGCAGAGCATCCTCGACCTGTTGCACCGGCTGCCGCAGGCCGCCGCGATCGTGGTCTCCGCGACGCACGAGGTGATCGCCTGGAACGACCTGGCCGCCGCCCTCATGGAGGACTTCTCGGCCGTGCCGCGCCGCGACCGCAACCTGCTGCGCCGCGTCTTCCTCGGCCCGCATCCGCAAGGGCAACGCCTGTACGGCGTGTCGGACGCCGACACGTTCGGCCGCCGCGCGGCACAGGACCTGCGCGCCGCCGCCGCCCGCTACCCCGACGATCCGGAGCTGACCGAGCTGGTGAGTGAACTCCTCGCCGGAAGCGAGGAGTTCGCCCGGCTGTGGGCATCCCACGACGTGTCCACCGCGCCCACTCTGCGCAAGACCTTCCAGCATCCACTGGTCGGTCCCGTCACCGTCAACTGCGACGTGCTCGACCTCTCCGACCGGGACCAGCGGGTCGTGATCTACACCGCCGTCCCCGGCTCACCGTCCGAGGGCGCCCTGCGGCTGCTGTCGGTCATCGGCACGCAGCGCATGGACACGACCCCCTGACCCCGATCAGCTCTCCGTACGTGCAAGGAGGTCCAGCGCGATGTCGGTGATCATGTCCTCCTGGCCGCCGACCATGGCCCGCCGCCCGGCCTCGACCAGGATGCTGCGCGTGTCGAGGCCGTAGCGGGCGGCGGCGGTCTCGGCGTGGCGCAGGAAGCTGGAGTACACGCCCGCGTAGCCGAGGCTGAGGGTCTCGCGGTCCACCCGGACCTCACGGTCCTGAAGGGGTCGTACGAGATCGTCGGCCGCGTCCATGAGGGGGAACAGGTCGCAGCCGTGCTTCCAGCCCATCAGGTCGGCGACCGCGACGAACGCCTCCAGCGGACAGTTGCCCGCGCCCGCGCCCTGGCCCGCGAGGGAGGCGTCGACGCGTACCGCGCCGCCCTCGACCGCGACGACCGTGTTGGCCACGCCCAGCGCGAGGTTGTGGTGGGCGTGGATGCCCAACTCGGTCTCCGGGGCGAGGACTTCGCGGTACGCGCGGAAGCGGTCCCGGACCCCGTCCATCGTCAACCGGCCCCCGGAGTCGGTGACATACACGCAGTGGGCGCCGTAGGACTCCATGAGCTTGGCCTGGCGGGCGAGTTCGGTGGGCTCGGCCATGTGGGACATCATCAGGAACCCGGCCACATCCATGCCCAACTCCCGCGCGGCGGCGATGTGTTGGGCGGAGATGTCGGCCTCGGTGCAGTGCGTGGCGACCCGTACCGAGCGGATGCCCAGCGCATGGGCCTGCTTCAGGTCGTGGACGGTTCCGATGCCGGGCAGCAACAGCGTTGTGGGGATCGCCTGTTGTACGACGCCGGTGACGGCCTCGATCCACTCCCAGTCGGTGTGGGCGCCGACGCCGTAGTTGATGCTGGAGCCGGCCAGTCCGTCGCCGTGCGCGATCTCGATCGCCGCCACTCCGGCCGCGTCCAGAGCTGCGGCGATCGCGCGGGCCTGGTCCACGGTGTAGCGGTGCCGTACGGCGTGCATGCCGTCCCGCAGCGTGACGTCCTGGACGTAGAGGGACGTGGTCACTCGGCTGCCTCCTTGCTGGTGCGGGCGGCCATGCGTTCCGCGGTGCGCAGCGCGGCCGAGGTCATGATGTCCAGGTTTCCGGCGTAGGCGGGGAGGTAGTGGGCGGCGCCCTCGACCTCCAGGAACACTGACACCTTCAGCAGTTCGCCCGCGCCCGGTGCGAGGGTGCGCAGCGGGTCGTCGGCGGCCACCGTGTCGTACTGGACCTTCTGCTTGAGGCGGTAGCCGGGCACGTACGCCTGGACGCGGCCGACCATCTCCTCGACGGACGCGGTGACCGCCTCGGTCGCGCAGTCGGAGACCAGGCAGTGCACGGTGTCCCGCATGATCAGCGGGGGTTCGGCCGGGTTGAGGACGATGATCGCCTTGCCGCGTGCTGCGCCGCCGACCACCTCGATGGCCTGGGAGGTGGTCTCGGTGAACTCGTCGATGTTCGCGCGGGTGCCCGGTCCGGCCGAGCGCGAGGCGATGGACGCGACGATCTCGCCGTAGTGGACCGGGGAGATCGCGCCCACGGCGGCGACGATCGGGATCGTGGCCTGGCCGCCGCAGGTGACCATGTTGACGTTCGGGGCGTCGAGGTGGGCGTCGCCGTTGACCGGCGGGACGACGTACGGGCCGAGGGCGGCCGGGGTGAGGTCGACGAGGGTGCGGCCCAGGGGCCGTAGCACCTCTTCGTGGTGGCGGTGGGCGCCGGCCGAGGTCGCGTCGAAGACGATGTCCACGTCTGCGAACTCGTCCAGTTTTACCAGTCCTTCGACACCCTCGTGAGTCGTGGCGACCTTGAGGCGGCGGGCGCGGGCCAGGCCGTCGGAGTCCGGGTCGATGCCTGCCAGTGCGGCGATCTCCAGGGTCTCCGACAGGCGCAGGACCTTGATGAGGAGGTCGGTGCCTATGTTGCCGGAGCCGATGATGGCGACCTTCGTGGTCACTTTCCGTCCCCTTCCGTGGCTTCGTCGGCTTCCTCGGCGAAGCGGACCCGTACCGAGCCCAGGTCCGAGATGCGGGCCTCGAAGGCGTCGCCCGGGGCGGCCGGGGTCATCGGGCCCAGGGCGCCGGTCAGCACGAGGTCGCCCGCGCGCAGCGGGTCGCCCCGCTCGGCGAGGGCCGAGGCCAGCCAGACGGCAGCGGTGAGGGGGCTGCCGAGACAGTCGGCGCCGGTGCCCTCGGAGACGGTCTCGCCGCCCCGGCTCATGGTCATCGTGACCGTGCGCAGGTCGACGGCGGTGAGCGGTACGGGGGTGGCGCCCAGGACGTACAGACCGCAGGAGGCGTTGTCGGCGACGGTGTCGACGAGGGAGATGTCCCAGTTCCGCACCCGGCTGTCGACGATCTCCAGCGCGGGCAGCGCGAAGTCCACCGCGCGCAGCACGTCCACGATCGTGCACTCGCGTTCCGGCAGATCACGGCCGAGGACGAGCGCGACCTCGGCCTCCACCTTCGGCTGGAGCAGTCGTCCGAAGGGCACCTCGCCGTCGTCCGGCACCGCCATGTCCGCGAACAGTGCTCCGAAGTCCGGCTGATCCACGCCGAGTTGACGCTGCACCGCCGGGGAGGTCAGGCCGATCTTGCGGCCGACGACGCGGCGGCCGGCGGCCAGGCCGCGCCGGACGTTCAGCTGCTGCACGGCGTAGGCGGTCTCCAGGTCGCCGTCGTCGAGCAGGTCGCGCACCGGCGGGCAGGCGACCCCGGTACGGGTGGCCTCCGCCAGCAGGTCGGCGGCCTTGACCACGGCCGGGGACACGGCGTCCGGACGGGCGCCGTCGGGCACGGTGGGCACGGGTTACCTCCTGGGAGAGAGCAGTGCGAGTACACCCTCGGTATAGACAGCATCCCCGCAAGGGGACAATGTTTGTTCCGTGACACGGAACAATGCGAGCGGCAGCATGCTGGAGAAGTCCGCGCTCATCCTGGACTGTTTCAGCCCGGACGGCGGTCCGTACCGCCTGTCGGAACTTTCGGAGCGCACCGGACTGCCCAAGCCCACGGTCCACCGGCTGGCCGCCGACCTCGTCCGGCTGGGCTGGCTGGAGCGCTCGGGCCCCCGATACCAGCTCGGCGCGAAGCTGTTCGAGCTGGGCTCGCTGGTGCCGCACCGGCGCGATCTGCGCGAGACGGCCCTGCCCTTCCTCCAGGACCTCTTCGAGGCCACCCGCGAGACCATCCACCTCGGCGTCCGCGAGGGCATGGAGGTGGTCTACCTCGAACGCATCCACGGCCACGAGGCCCTGCGGCTGCCCTCCCGCATCGGCGGCAGCCTGCCCCTGACCTGCACGGCCGTCGGTAAGGCGCTACTGGCCTTCTCCGGCGCCGAGTTGACGGAGGAGGTGCTGTCCCGCCCGCTGCCGAGCCTCACCCCGTACTCGATCACCGACCCGGCCCGCCTGCGCATGGCCCTGGAGAAGATCCAGGTCTCCGGCCTCTCCTACGAGGAACAGGAGGCCGCGTCGGAGGTGAGCTGCATCGCGGCCCCGGTGTTCGCCGGTGACACCGCGGTCGCCGCCCTCTCGGTCGCCGTACCGCGCGCCCGCTTCCGGCCCGCCCAACTCGCCCCGGCGGTACGCACGGCAGCGCTGGGACTGTCCCGTGTCCTGCGTGGTGGAGGGGCTGCGCGGACCCCACTGTCCTGGCGGTGAACCCGACCGTACACTGACAAGTCACGGTAACGGGGGCATTGTTGAGCGGGGGGAGAATCATGTCCGGGGATCAGTACGGGTCTGTCCAGGGGTTCGTCGTGCCACCGATGCCGTCGTCTCCACCACCCGCCCCGCCGGACCGACTCAGATCCGTCGCGGTCGGCCTCCTCAACCTCAGTGGTCTCGGGCTCGGTTACGCGCTGACGCGCCGCTGGCTGCTGATGGCGGTGTGCTGGGTCGCGACCATCGTTCTGCTGCTGGTGGCCCTGCCCGCAGACCCGGACGGCGTCTCGGGCGTCGTAGTCACTCTGTACGTCGTGTTCCTCGTACTCGCCGCCGTCCACGGCGCGTTGGTGGGCCTGCGCACCCGCCTCGCTTTGCCCTCGCCCACACCGGTCGCGGTCGTCCTCGGCCTGGTCCTGCTCGCCGTACCGGCCGGGGGAGTCGTCCTCTACGACAACGCCCGCGACGAGGCGACCCAGCAGATGCTCCTCGACCGGCTGGAGAAGGCCGACCAACTCGTCGCGGACTCGGGGAGGTTGCCGTTCTCGTCGGCCGAACCCCACTACCGGCAGGCGCTGGTCGCCTACGACGACCTCAGTACCGCGCACTCCGGTTCGCGGGCGGCCAAGCGTGTGCCCGATCGGCTGAAGACGTTCTACACGACGGTCGCCGGCGCCTACGCGCAGAAGAACTACTGTGACGCGATACCCCAGTTGAAGTACCTGCGGACCGTCCCCGGCACCATCAGCAAGAAGGAACTGGGCACGCTCACCACCTGGCCCGACGACCGGCTCGCCACCTCCCTGTACGAGTGCGGCTCCACCGGTCTTGCCGCCCAACGCGCGGACTGGTCGACGAACTTCGGCGATCTGCTGGCCACGTTCCCGCAGTCGTCCCAGGCGGGTCAGGTCGAACCGGCCGTCAAGTCGGCCGTCAGCCAGGCGGTGAAGGGTGTGACGGGTAGTCAACC
Source organism: Streptomyces sp. NPDC050508 (assembly GCF_040655155.1). Lineage (NCBI taxonomy): Bacteria > Bacillati > Actinomycetota > Actinomycetes > Kitasatosporales > Streptomycetaceae > Streptomyces > Streptomyces sp. NPDC050508. Next base: position 757 of record NZ_JBFAJJ010000037.1, on the reverse strand, counting down.
ATGCACAGCCGTCAGTGGGTTGGAGAGTCTCTCCACCCAGATCGGGAGTCTTCAGGGCGGTGGGGCGGGTGTGTCCGACGCGCTGAGCGCGGATGCCCAACAGGCGAGCAGCCACGCCGACTCCGGCGCCTATCAGTGCGGCGTCTACCAGTACAAGGACGGCGACTTCGACTCGGCGCTCTCCACGATGAACGACTTCGTGAAGAACAACACGCACGACAAGAACCGGACCCGGGCCAAGAAGATCGCCATCGCCGCCGAGGTGGCGCAGACGGTCCCGGCCGCAGGCAAGAAGCTGCCGACGACCGCGTCCGGCGGCAGCATCTCCGTCACCGTCAAGAACGACAGCCCCGACGACATCACGGTCCTGTACACCGGGCCGGTGACCGGGAGCTTCACGCTCAAGGGCTGCGGGAGCTGCACGTCGTATTCCCTCACCACCACCCTGCTGAAGGGGTTCAAGCCGTGCAGCTCCGGCAAGAACTACCCGCAGAAGACGATCAGTCTGCCGACCGGGACGACGTACTTCGTGCACCGTCCCGACAGTTCGACCGCGACGCCGGCCTCGGACACGGCCAAGCTCAGGTCGGGCTACATCTACACGGAGTGCGCCTACAGCACGGGGGCCTTCGGCACCGGATGACCGTACGGGGCTTGCGAGTTGAGGGCGGCGGGCGCCCCGGCACTTGGGTGTCGGGGCCGAAGCCGCGGACGGTGTGGATGTAGCAGTTGCTGCCGGCTGAAGACCTGGCCGGGC
>NZ_JBFAJJ010000036.1:0-68633 GCF_040655155.1 Streptomyces sp. NPDC050508 | reverse complement strand
GTTCTGCGGCGCTGTGGCCGTGAGGCGGGACGGTGATCCGTCCCGCACCCCACGTTCCGTTCGACTCGCGGCCGGTCAGGCCACGATCAGATAGATCCCGTACGCCACCGCCGCCGCGCAGGCCGCGAAGCAGGCGTAGGCGCCGGTCAGGGCGAGCGGCGCGGAGTCGCCCTGGGCGGTGGCGCGTTCGCGGCGGGAGAGGCCGACGATGCCGAGGGTGAAGACGGCCACCAGGGCCACGGTGGCCACGAGGCTGACGCCGAAGACGGAGCCGAGGGCTGCCCAGTCGATGTGCATGCTGATTCGTTCCTTCGTGTCCGGGGCGCGGGCTCAGACGGCGGCGGCCGGCGGGGTCGCCGGGCCGGACTGCACGACGGGGGCCGGGTTCACGGGCGGGGAGGGGATCGTCGCCGTGAGGCCCTCGGACAGGGCGACCGACGGGGGCGGGGTCACGGCGGCGATGGCGGTGGTCACCACGCCGGCCGGTTCGTCGAGTTCGTTGACGTTCGAGGCGTCGACGACCTGGCGGCGGGAGAGCAGCCAGATGCCCGTGCTGGCGGCGACCAGGAAGGTGGCCACCAGGGCGGTGCCCCAGTCGCCGAGGTCGGTCACGGACTCGGCGAGCGCGCCGACGAGCGCGGCGGCCGGCAGCGTCAGACCCCAGGCGACGAACATCCGGGTGGCGGTCGACCAGCGGACGACACCGCCCTTGCGGCCGAGCCCGGCACCCATCACCGAGCCGGAGACGGCGTGCGTGGTGGAGAGCGAGAAGCCGATGTGCGAGGAGGCCAGGATGACCGCGGCGGCGCTGGTCTGGGCGGCGAAGCCCTGCTGCGGCCGGAGGTCGGTCAGGCCCTTGCCCATCGTGCGGATGATGCGCCAGCCGCCGATGTAGGTGCCCATCGCGATGGCCATGCCCGCGGAGAGGATGACCCAGGTGGGCGGGTCGGAGTCGGGGGCGATGGAGCCGCCGGCGATCAGGGCCAGCGTGATGATGCCCATCGTCTTCTGCGCGTCGTTCGTGCCGTGGGCCAGCGAGACCAGGCCGGCGGAGGCGATCTGGCCGACGCGGAAGCCCTTGTCGGCGGCCTTGCCCTCCGAGTTCCGGCTCAGGGCGTACGAGAAGCGGGTGGCGAGCATCGCCGCGACGCCCGCGACGATCGGGGCGGCGACCGCGGGCAGCAGCACCTTGGTGACCAGGACGTCGCCGTGGACCGCGCCGGTGCCGGCCGAGGCGATGGTGGCGCCGATCAGACCGCCCATGAGGGCGTGCGAGGAACTGGACGGCAGGCCGACGAGCCAGGTCACCAGGTTCCAGAGGATCGCGCCGACCAACGCGGCGAAGATGACCTCGGGACGGATGCCGCTCTCATCGACGAGACCCTTGGAGATCGTGTTGGCGACCTCCACGGAGAGAAAAGCGCCCACCAGGTTGAGGGTGGCCGACATGGCCACCGCGACCTTGGGCTTGAGTGCACCGGTCGAGATGGTGGTGGCCATCGCGTTGGCGGTGTCGTGGAAACCGTTCGTGAAATCGAACGCGAGTGCGGTGACCACCACAATCGCGAGGATCAGCGAGAAGCTTTCCATTTACCCAGGCAATCGTTCGAGGTCATTGGCGCGTTGACCGTAGGCAACCTGGATGAACGGAAGATGAACTGAGGGGGTCTCTGTGGTGTCCGGATTGCCTAGTATCCGCGTGCGAACTTCCGCAGTTGGCTCGCCGTCCCGTTGAAGAGATTCTGGTCACCCGGCAGGCTGCCGCTGTTGTCGTACTGCCAGAAGGTCCAGTACGACCAGCCGGCGGGCAGCGATCCCGCGTCCGCCGACTCGTGGCGGGCGATCCACAGTGCGTGTGTCGTGGCCAGGGCGGTGCTGTTGCCCGTGCAGGTGTTCCACCAGTGGGCGGTGGTGTAGATCACCGGGCGGCGGCCGGTCTCCCGCTTCACCTCGGCGCTGAAGGCCTTGATCCAGCTCACCGTCTTCGCCTTGCTCAGGCCGTAGCAGCCGTGCTTCTTGTCGTACGGGTTGTATTCGATGTCGAGCGCGGGCGGCAGCGTCCAGCCGTCCGCCTTCCAGCCGCCGCCGTGCGCCACGAAGTACGCGGCCTGGGTCGCGCCGGACGACTTGTTCGGCAGTGCGAAGTGGTACGCACCGCGAACGATGCCCGCGGCGCGGGCGCCGTTGTACTGCTGACTGAAGTACGGATTGCGGTAGTTGGTGGACTCGGTCGCCTTGACGTAGACGAACGTGGCGCCCTTCGCCTTCGCGCTCGACCAGTTGACGTTCTTCTGGTGCGAGGAGACGTCGTGCCCCTTCACGGGGCCCCCGGCCGCGGCCGGGATGTCGGCGAGCGCGGGTGTGGTGCCGCCGACGGCGAGTGCGGCCACGGCGACCGCGACGAGGCGGGTGCGGCGACGGGACGGTTTGCGATCACGAGCCATGTTTCCCCCGGGAATGGCGACGTGCACGACAAATCTCCCAGAGGCTATTGGAAGATCTGTCGATGCCGATCGGTCTCCAGCCAAGCGGCTTGAGTGGGCGTTGCATGCCTATATGTACTCTTTCGGATGCGTGACTTCCGGCTTAAAGTGCCCTCGCCCGAGCGCGTGTTGGGGAACCGGCTGGCAGGATCGCGGCATGGCTGAGCAGCGGCGGGACGAGCGGGGTGGGCGGGACGTCCGGGAGGGCGCACAGGCTGTGGGGGAGCCGTGGCGGAGGCGTGTGCACTCCGAGGAGGCGCATGCCTGGGACGAGCTCGTCGTGACGGCCCGTCGGACGGTGTCCGACGGCCTGGTGGTCGGCACCTCCGGGAACGTCTCGGTGCGCGTCGGCGACATCGTCCTGGTCACACCCTCAGGCGTCCCCTACGACCGGCTGACACCCGACGACACGGTCGGCGTCGACCTTGACGGCCGGCAGGTCCTCGGCACCGCCCTCCCGACGAGCGAACTGCCCATGCATCTCGCCGTCTACCGCAGCACCGACGCCCGGGCCGTCGTCCACACCCACGCCGTGCACGCGACGGCCGTCTCGACCCTCGTCCCCGAACTCCCGTCGATCCACTACATGTCCGGCGCTCTCGGCGGCCCGGTCCGGGTTGCCCCGTATGCGACATACGGCACCGAGGAGTTGGCCGAGAACATGCTCCACGCCCTCGCCGACCGCTCCGCCTGCCTCCTCCAGAACCACGGCACGATCGCCTACGGCAACTCCCTGGACCAGGCGTTCGACCGCACGGCCCAGCTGGAGTGGATGTGCCGACTGTGGCTGACGGCGTCGTCGGTGCCGGGTCTGTCTCCGACGCTGCTGTCGGGGGAGCAGGTGGCGGAGGCGGGGGAGCGGTTGCGGGGGTATGGGCAGCGGGGGTGACTGCCTCCTTCCTGTACCTCTCGCTCCTTTCGGCCCCCTCGCCCCCTGAGCCGCCTTCGGCTGGCCGCCGGACGGGTCCCCCGTGACACTGGACCCGTGCGCACAGTCAAAGCGACGGCCGCGGCCGTCTCCGTGGCCCTCGCGGCCGGCGCGTTCGGTGTCGCCGCCGGCCGGTACGCCAGCGACGCCGCACTCAAGGCGCCGCCCGGCCGCCCCCTGCCGACCGAACCCCGGCTCACGGTGCACGCCACCGCCGCCGGCCAGATCACCCTCACCCGGGACCTGGCCTCCCTGCGCCCCGGCACCTACGGCCTCGCCGGCGACGGCTCCCACGCGGTCGTCGGTCCCGTCATCGACACGGCGTCTCCCACCGCCGACACCGTCGTACGCCGCCTGGAACGCGTCACCCACGGCACGCTGCGCCCCGGCGACAAGGTGTGGCTCACCCCGAACGTCCACATCGGCAACCCGAGCGCGGCCCTCGGCCTGGACCACGCCGACATCGACATCCCCGGCGAACTCGGTTCCCTGCCCGCGTGGTTCGTGCCCGGAGCCCGGAGCACCTGGGTGATCGCGGTGCACGGCCTTGCCGCGACCCGCGAACTCTCCCTGAACGTCATGGAGTTCCTGCACCGCAACCGCTTCCCGGTGCTCGCCCTCGCCTACCGCGGCGACCTGGGCGCACCCCGCAACCCCGACGGCCTGGGCCACCTCGGCGAGACCGAGTGGCGCGACCTGGACGCGGCGATCCGCTACGCCGTGCGCTACGGCGCCGAGCACGTCGTCCTGTACGGCTGGTCCACCGGCGCCACGATGGCCCTGCGCGCCGCCGCCCACTCCGCGGTGCGCGACCGCGTCTCCGGCCTGGTGCTGGACTCGCCGGTGCTGGACTGGGAGACGACGCTGCGCGCCCTCGCCACGGCCCGGCACACCCCGGGCGCGCTGCTGCCGCTGGCGGTCCGCGCCGCCCAGGGCCGCACCGGTCTGCACGGCGACCGCATCGCCGAGGCCGCCGACCCCACCCGGCTCAGGATCCCGACCCTGATCTTCCACGGCCCGGACGACACGGTCGCCCCCTGGACCCTCTCCCGCCGCTTCGCCGCCCACCGCCCCGACCTGATCACCCTCCAGCCGGTCGCCCACGCCCCGCACAGCGCCATGTGGAACGCCGACCCGACCGGCTACGAAGAGATCCTGCGCCGATTCTTGACGCCCCTGATGTAACCCTTGCCCAGCCATCGGTCCCCCTCACCGACCTTCCGTTTAGCCCTGTACTACTGGCCTGATCCCGGTCCCCAGCAGCCCGCGAGACCCTGTGCCTTGGCCATCCCCGTCGCCCGCCGTGACATTCCGTTTGGGTTTTCGGACCGTCAACCGGAAGACTGCACCCGTGACGTCCCGTATCCCGCGCGACTCCAGGCTTCGACTCGTCCGCCCGCGACCCCTGGCCGCCGCCCCCCGAGCGATGAACCAGCGGCGCTCGCGCCGCCCCGCACCCCGCCCTCCGGAGGGCACACCGGCCCCCGCGGAACTGGCCAGAATGGCACGCTCCGGCCTGGCCGGAGCCGCCCGCGTCGCCCACTGGGCCGACGCCGCACTACGCCCCGGCCGTGACAGCGCGAGCCCCGACGGCAAGGGCACCCTCTCCGATTCGACCGCCGAACTCGCGGCCGAGGATCTGGGCCTGACCCCGGCTCAGGTCCGCGCCGACTGGGACACCGCCCGCCTCGCCGGCCTCGTCGAGGTGCACGGCGACAGTGCCCGCCCCGGTTGGCGGCTGCGTGCCTGGGACCGCGACGACAGCGCCGTACTGCGCGGCTGGGTCGCCCTCTTCGACGCCTGGTCGCTCGCCCACCCGGAACCCCGGGAGCATGAGCCCTCAGCCGTCGCCGAGGTGGTCTCGGCCATGCCTCAGGTGCTCTCCTTCCTCCAGCTGTCCGCCGGTCCCGTCCCCGTCGAACAGCTCCTCGACCTCCTCGAACAACGGGTCACCGAACTGCGCACCGAGCGCTGCGAGATCCCCTACGGCCCGCAGCCCGAGCCCGTGCAGCAGCCACCGGCCGCCGACACCCCCCTCGACCCCCTCCTCGACTGGGCCCTGCACGCCCTCGCCTCCGTCGGTGCCCTCACCTACGGCGACGCCCAGGCCACCCTCACCCCGCTCGGCAGCTGGGCGGTCTGGGTCAAGCTGGAGCAGATCTGCGTGGCCGCGCAGAGCCCCGCCGGGAACATCGAGCAGTCCGCCGAGGACATGCTCCGCGGCTGCTCCCAGCTCCGCCCGAACGCCGCCCGCGCCGAGTACCGTGCCTGGCTCGCCGCCCGCACCGTGGGCACCGCGGTCGGCCAGCTGATCGACGCCGCCCGCGGTGAGGACGCCCTGCTGCGCGGCCTCGCCTTCGAGGCGCTGCGCGTCGTCGGCGCCCCCGCCGAGCCCGACGTCCGCGCCGTCGCCGACGAGGCGACGCTGCGGCCGTACGCCCTGCTGTGGCTCGCGGAGCACGACGGGATCGACCCGGAGGACGCTCACGAGGTCCTCACCCGCGAGGAGGCCACCTGGTTGTGGGTCGACAGCGCCGCCGCCGTCGCCGACCACGGTGAGGCCCCGCTGCTCGTGCGCCACCTGGAGTCCGCGATCCAGCCGACCGTCCCGATGCTCCTCGACGAGGTGCGCGCCGTGGGCCATCCCCGCACCGTGCAGGTCCTCGTCGCGCTCGCCGCGGCCCATCCCGACCCGGCCCTCGCCAAGGCCGTACGCCGGGCGGCCTTCCAGGTGCACACGGGGGGAAGCTAGGCGCGGTCAGGTCCCTGTCTTCGGTATCTCCGGCAGCTCCGGAGCGTACGTACCGAAGCTCCAGATGTTGCCCTCGATGTCCCGGGCCATGTAGTCCCGCGATCCGTAGTCCTGGTCCGTCGGGGGCATCAGGATCTCCGCGCCGTGCTCCACGGCCCGCCTGTGATGGGCGTCGATGTCGTCCACGACGATGTACACCCCGGCGGGTCCCGCGCTCTTCATCGCCTCGTCGAAGCGGCCGCCGCGGCCCTTGGAGCCGAGCATCACCGCGCCGTTGCCCTGCGCCAGCTCGGCGTGCATGACCGAGCCGTCCTCGCCCTCGTACACCGCCAGCTCGGTGAAGCCGAAGGCCTCCGTGAGCTGCCGGATCGCCGCCCTCGCGTCCGCGTACAACAGCGACGGGTAGATGCTCGGACGCCCGCTGTCCTTGCCTGCCATGCCGATCACTTCCTTGTGCATCGGGTGTTTTTCGATGTTCTGAGTGCTTTCGACGAGTCTTGCACCCGCCACTGACAACGCCCCGCGAACCGGGCACGGCGACCGGCGGACCGCGGTCCCACCGTCAGCGGAAGGTGTTGCACCGCGCCATGTCCCCGCTCTTGTACCCCTGGTAGAACCACTGCTGCCGCTGCGCCGCCGACCCGTGCGTCCAGGTCTCCGGCGTCACCCGGCCCTGGAACCGCTCCTGGATCCGGTCGTCCCCCACGGCCGCCGCCGCGTCCAGGCCGTCCCGGATGTCGGCGTCCGTGAGGCTGGTGAGCAACGGCCGCCCGGTCGACTCGTCCTTCGTGGTGGTCGCGTGGTGCGCCCAGACCCCGGCGTAGCAGTCCGCCTGCAGTTCCACCTTCACCGCGTTGCTGTTCGCGCCGGTCCGCCCGTCCTGCGACCTGCCGAGCGTGCCCATCAGGTCCTGCACGTGGTGCCCGTACTCGTGGGCCACCACATACGCCTGCGCGAACGGACCGCCGCTGGAGCCGAACTTCGTCCGCAGTTCGTCGAAGAACCCGAGGTCCAGATAGACCTTGCGGTCGCCGGGGCAGTAGAACGGCCCCACCGCGGAGGTCGCCGTCCCGCACGCGGTGGCGACCTGCCCGCTGAAGAAGACCGTCGGCGACCGTGTGTACGTACCGCTGCGCCGCCGGAACTCCTGCGTCCAGAAGTCCTGCACGCTGTTGACCACCGCCACGATGCGGCAGTCCTCCTTGGTGTTCGCGTCCTGCCCGGTACGGCAGCTCGACTGCACCTGGGCCAGCGAGGACGCGGTCGCCACCGGGGAGTCGCTGCCCGACGACAACCCCAGGTTGTCCGGCCCGACACCGAAGAAGAGCCCGAGGAGGAGCGCGATCAGCCCCGCGAGACCCCCGCCCACGGTCGCCCGGCCACCGGGAATCCGGCTGCCACGCACGTCCTGTACCTCGGAGGTGTCCAGATTCGCGTCGTCGTCGAACTGCATGGGCCCCGCTCTCCGCGCGTGTGGACCCCCTGGCGTCATCCTCGCCCGCCGTCTCCACCGGGGCGCCGGACGAGGGGCCGAACGGGGGACGGCCCCCAGCCCCGCCCACCGAGCCCGCACGCACGCGCGTGCCGTACGTCACGGTGCGGCGCCGCTCATCTCCTGGCACCGGCGCCGACCGCGCAGCTCATGGCCGTGGACGACCTGTACCGGATCACCCCGGGCCGCCCGCCCCACGGCAAGGACCTGTCGCGCACCGGAAAAGCGCTTGCACGGCCCCGTTAGACTTGGCCTATGGCCATTCTCCTCGCGCATTAGACGGCGGGAACGTCCTCAGCCGCCCCTTCCGCCTACGACCCCGCTCTGGAGTCTGACCGTGATCTCCGCCTCCGGTATCGAGCTGCGCGCCGGTGCCCGCGTCCTCATCGAGTCCGCAACCTTCCGTGTCGCCAAGGGCGACCGCATCGGTCTGGTCGGGCGCAACGGCGCCGGCAAGACCACCCTGACCAAGGTCCTGGCCGGCGAGGGCCAGCCCGCCGGCGGCACCGTCACCCGCTCCGGCGAGGTCGGCTACCTCCCGCAGGACCCCCGCACCGGCGACCTGGACGTGCTCGCCAGCGACCGCATCCTCTCCGCGCGCGGCCTGGACACCCTGATCCGCAAGATGCGCGAGAACGAACAGCGCATCGCCAACGGCAGCGGCGCCACCCGCGACAAGGCCATGCGCCAGTACGAGCGCCAGGAGACGGAGTTCCTCACCAAGGGCGGCTACTCCGCCGAGGCCGAGGCCGCCACCATCGCCGCCGCGCTGAACCTCCCGGACCGGGTTCTCGGCCAGCCGCTCCATACGCTCTCCGGCGGTCAGCGCCGCCGTATCGAGCTGGCCCGCATCCTGTTCTCCGACGCGGACACGCTGCTCCTCGACGAGCCCACGAACCACCTCGACGCCGACTCGATCGTCTGGCTGCGCGACTACCTGAAGACGTACCGCGGCGGCTTCATCGTGATCTCCCACGACACCGACCTCGTCGAGACCGTCGTCAACAAGGTGTTCTATCTGGACGCCAACCGCTCCCAGATCGACTACTACAACATGGGCTGGAAGCTCTACCAGCAGCAGCGCGAGGCCGACGAGAAGCGCCGCAAGCGCGAGCGGCAGAACGCCGAGAAGAAGGCCGCCGCCCTGCACTCGCAGGCCGACAAGATGCGCGCCAAGGCCACCAAGACGGTCGCCGCGCAGAACATGGCCAAGCGTGCCGACCGACTGCTCGCCGGGCTCGACGCGGTGCGTGTCTCCGACAAGGTCGCCAAGCTGCGCTTCCCGGAGCCCTCGCCCTGCGGGAAGACCCCGCTCATGGCGGAGGGCCTGTCGAAGTCGTACGGCTCCCTGGAGATCTTCACCGACGTCGACCTGGCGATCGACAAGGGCTCGCGCGTCGTCATCCTCGGCCTGAACGGCGCCGGCAAGACGACCCTCCTGAAGCTCCTCGGCGGCGCCGAGAAGCCCGACACCGGCGAGGTCATCGAGGGCCACGGCCTCAAGCTCGGCTACTACGCGCAGGAGCACGAGACCCTCGACCCGGAGCGCACGGTCCTGGAGAACATGCGCTCCGCCGCCCCCGACCTGGACCTCGTCGAGGTCCGCAAGACGCTCGGTTCCTTCCTGTTCTCGGGCGACGACGTCGACAAGCCGGCCGGGGTCCTCTCCGGCGGCGAGAAGACCCGCCTCGCGCTCGCCACCCTCGTGGTGTCGTCCGCGAACGTCCTCCTCCTGGATGAGCCGACGAACAACCTGGACCCCGCCAGCCGCGAGGAGATCCTCGGCGCGCTGCGCACCTACAAGGGCGCCGTCGTCCTCGTCACCCACGACGAGGGCGCCGTCGAGGCACTGCAGCCGGAGCGCATCATCCTGCTGCCGGACGGCGTCGAGGACCTGTGGGGCGCGGACTACGCGGATCTCGTCGCGCTCGCCTGACGGTCGGCCGCCCGACGGTCAGTGCCGCTTGATCGAATGCTTGATCCACGGCGTATGGATCATTCGGCCTACCGGTGATCCACCATCTGTGTGAGATCTCCTCGTACCGAGGTGTGTCGTACATCGATTTTCCGGCCGAGCCCTTTATCGACAAGGGCTCGGCCGTTCTGCGTCTCTGACCAGGCACTTCACGGAACAACTCGTTCGGCCGTACGGACACGACCCTCAGGAATTCCACATTCCACTTGTGGGGACGCGCTCCTGTCGTCAAAACCTTGTCTTACGGACCTTGCCGAATGGGTGGCCATGAACGCTTGGAGGGGTGATCATGAGGAGACCAAGAGCGCACTTCCCATGAGGAGGCACGGGTGGCCGAGACTCTGAAGAAGGGCAGCCGGGTAACCGGCGCCGCGCGCGACAAGCTCGCGGCAGACCTAAAGAAGAAGTACGACTCCGGTGCGAGCATCCGGGCGCTGGCCGAGGAGACCGGCCGCTCGTATGGCTTCGTCCACCGGATGCTCAGTGAGTCGGGCGTCACGCTCCGTGGGCGTGGCGGGGCGACCCGGGGCAAGAAGGCTTCGGCCTGACCCCGGGCGGCCCATCGGCTTCGATGGTGGCCACCCGGTCGGACGACTGACCGGCCGGGTGGTTACTGTGCAGTCACTTAGCTCTGCTCTGTTGACCGCACACATCGGAGGCGCCCCATGGCTTCGCCCGAACAGGACGACAAGGACCTCGGTCCCGTACTCGACAAGGACGGCGTACGGCTCACCGTCGACGACGCGATCGCCACGGTGACGCTGACCAACCCGGCCAAGCGCAACGCTCAAAGTCCTGCTCTCTGGCGGGCGTTGGCGGAGGCCGGGCGGTTGCTGCCGGGCACCGTCCGTGTCGTGGTGCTGTGTGCCGAGGGCAAGTCCTTCTCGGCCGGACTCGACCGGCAGGCGTTCACGCCCGAGGGCTTCGACGGCGAACCGTCGTTCATCGACCTCGCGCGCAGCAGTGACGCCGTGCTGGACGAGGCCATCGCCGAGTACCAGGCGGGCTTCACCTGGTGGCGACGCAGCGACATCGTGTCCATCGCCGCCGTACAGGGGCATGCCATCGGGGCCGGCTTCCAACTCGCCCTCGCCTGTGACCTGCGCGTCGTCGCCGACGATGTGCAGTTCGCCATGCGCGAGACCAGCCTCGGGCTGGTGCCCGACCTGACCGGCACGCATCCTCTGGTGGGTCTCGTCGGTTACGCCCGTGCGCTGGAGATCTGCGCGACCGGGCGCGCCGTCACGGCCGAGGAGGCCGTCAGTACCGGCCTCGCGAACATCGCCGTGCCCGCGGACCAGGTCGAGGACGCCGTACGCGACCTGACGACCGCACTGCTGGCCGCACCGCGTGACGCCGTCATCGAGACCAAGGCGCTGCTCCAGGGCGTCCAGGGCCGCACGTACGACGACCAGCGCGCCGCCGAGCGCGCCGCACAGGGACGACGACTGCGGGACCTGGCCGGCGTCGGCGAATAGGCGGCAGCCGATCGTTCGATCGTTGCTCAGCCGATCCTGGTGATGAGCACCGCCACGGTCGGGTGACCGGGCAGCACCTCGGCGACCCTCGCGCGGACCTCCCGGGCCACATCCAGAGCCCGGTGGTCCGCGCGCACCGCGAGCTCCACGCGCGCGTGGAGGCGCGGCAGCACACCCTCGCCCGCAGGCTGCTCGATGTGTACCGCCCTGCCCAGTCCACCCAGCGTGCCGGTCAGCCGGACCACGCCCGGGACGGCAAGGACGGTCGCGATGATGAGGGACTCGCCGCCGTCGTCACCATCGCCCACACGATCAATGTCGTCAACGTGGTCAATGGCATGGTCAATGTCGGCGGCGGCACGGTCCGTATCGTCCACACGGTCGACATCGTCCATATGGTCCAGCAGCGCCGTCACCTGTAGATCAACCTCCGCCACCACCAGGCCGAGCCGCTCCGCCGCGGCCGTGGCCAGGACCTCGCGCAGCCGGGACGCCGTGGCCGGGAGCGGCTCGGTCGCCACGGCCGCGAAATCGGCCGTGATCCGCAGCGGACCGGGCGGCAGCGCACCCGGCGGAGGCGGTACGGCGGGCTCTTCCACATCCTCCGGATCGGCGAGCGCGATGCGCAGCGCCCCCAGCCGCACGCCCCGTACATGCTGAGCCACGCCCCGCAGTACGGCCTCGGCCGCCCGCTCGGCGATCCACGCTCCGTCGCGCCGGTCGCCCAGGGGCAGCAGCCTGCCGAGCCGCAGTTGATGCCGTACCGCTCGCGTCCATGAGTCCGCCGTCATTCCTCCAGCCTGCCGCATGTCCAGCGCGAGACCGGGCAACCGCACTTACCGTGGTCGAAGGACGACGACCGAAAGGGACGTACGGCGATGACCGACATGACGGAGCGGAACCGCACGCAGGACCCCGACGGCGAGCGGGAGCCCCTGCAGACCCGGAAACCCCCCACCAAACGCGGCGGGGGCGACCCGGCGTCCCGAGGGCGCACCACCATCGCCGACGGCGTCGTGGAGAAGATCGCCGGACTGGCCGCCCGGGACGTTCTCGGCGTGCACGCCATGGGCAGCGGGCTGTCCCGCACCTTCGGTGCCGTGCGCGACCGGGTGCCCGGCGGTACGAAGTCGGTGTCCCGGGGCGTGAAGGCCGAGGTCGGCGAGGTACAGACCGCCCTCGACCTGGAGATCGTCGTCGACTACGGCGTGTCGATCGCGGATGTGGCCCGGGCCGTACGGGAGAACGTCATCGCGGCCGTGGAACGGATGACCGGACTCGAAGTCGTCGAGGTCAACATCGCGGTGAGCGATGTGAAGCTGCCGGACGAAGAGGACGAGGAACCGGAGCCCCGCCTCCAGTGACCGTGCCGACGAACCAATCGACGAACGAGTTGAGGAGCGCAGGATGAGCAGGGCCGTGGTCGGCATGATCGCCGGAATGGCGCTGGGCTTCGCCGGGTACTTCGGCGGGTTCGGGGCCTTCCTGCTGGTGGCGGCCCTGGGCGCCATCGGGTTCGTCGTCGGCCGGTTCCTGGAGGGGGACCTGGAGCTCGGCGACTTTTTCCGCTCGCGTGACGACCGGCGGCGATGACGCCCATGAGCGGCGGGGACGGCGCGGTCGACGAGCGCGGCAGACCCCTGGCGGTCGTCGCACCCGGCGAACGCGGCGCCACCCGGATCGCCGACCGGGTCGTGGCGAAGATCGCCGCGCAGGCCGCGCGTGAGGCGCTCGGACCGCTGCCCCCGGAGGCCGCACCGCCGCATGCCACCGTCGTCGTACACCACGAGACCGCACGCGTGCGCGTGCATCTCGAACTCGACTATCCCTGCGACATCGGCGACCGCTGTTTTCAGGTGCGTCGACAGGTGGTTCAGCGGGTACGCGCGTTGGTGGGCATGGAGGTGCCCGAGGTCGCCGTCCAAGTGGAACGGCTGCATCCGACACGGGCGCACGGCGCGGCACAGGGGAGGACGCGATGAGCGAGCCCCAGGGCTCCGATGGCACGACCCAACGACTACCGGTCATCGAGAAGGAGACCGATCCCGTCCCCGTCGTCCACGACGGGGACGGCAAGGGCGGCCGCTTCTGGTCGGCGCGCCGCGTCCCCGCGGGCATCGTCGCCGTCCTGGTGCTCGTCGGCGCGGGCGCCCTGCTCTACGACGTCACCGCCGTGCGCGCGAAGCGGCCCGCCGCGCACTGGCGCCGGGAACTGGCCCGGCAACTCGCCCAACGGCCCCTGGACGACACCTGGGTGCTCGTCGGCGCCGGTGTCGCCGCCGCCCTCGGCCTCTGGCTGATCGTGCTCGCCCTCACGCCCGGCCTGCGCCAGGTGCTGCCGATGCGCCGTACCCACGCCGACGTCCGGGCCGGCCTGCAGCGTGCCGCCGCCGCGATGGTGCTGCGCGACCGGGCCATGGAGGTCTCGGGCGTGCAGTCGGTACGCGTGCGCACGAGCCGGACGAAAGCCGACGTCCGCGCGGTGTCCCATTTCCGTGAACTCGACGACGTACGGGCCGACTTGGACTCCGTGCTCACCGACGCGATCACCGGGCTCGGGCTGGCCAGGCCGCCCGTGCTGTCGGTGCATGTCGTTCGTCCCCGAGGGAAGGGGTGAGGGCGGTGCTGAAGGTCGTCAACCGTGTGGTGACCGGTCTCGTGGGCCTCGTCCTGGTCGTGCTGGGCGGCTCCGTGCTTGCCGTCGGGCTCGGCGTGAAGCCGCCGTCGTGGTGGGTCCACGACGGGCGTCACGACGTCTTGCTGAGCGACGCCGAGCGGACCCGCTGGCGCGGCGACGGCTGGTGGTGGCCGACGGTCCTCGCCGCACTCGCCGTCCTCGTCCTGCTCGCCCTGTGGTGGCTCGTCGCGGTGCTACGGCGGCGACGGCTCACCGAGGTCGCCGTCCGCACCGGCGACGGAGAAGGCGCGCTGCTGCGGGGCCGGGCCCTGGAGAGCGTCCTCGCCACCGACGCCGGCGACCTGGACGGCGTGGCCCACGCGCACGTGCGGCTCACCGGCACCCGTACGGCACCCGAGGCCCACGTCCAGCTCAGCCTGGAACCGCACGTGGACCCCGGAGTCGCCCTAGACCACCTGACGGCCAACGCCCTTTCCCACGCCCGAGATTCGGCGGGCCTGGAGGCGTTGCCGACGGAGGTCTGGCTGAGGGGCGTCAAGCACCGTGCGGAGAGGGTGAGTTGACGGGTCGAGACGACAGGCGGAGGTGACGGGTCGTCAGAACCCGTGCCGCATCCCGCCGTCCACAGGCACCATGATCCCCGTCAGATAGGACGCGGCCGGCGACAGCAGAAACGCCGCCACCCGCCCGAACTCGTCCGAAGTCCCGTACCGCCGCAGCGGAATCCGGGACTCGTTGGCCGCACGCGTGGCCTCCGGGTCCGCGGACATCCCGTCCAGCTCGCGCACGCGATCCGTGTCGATGCGGGCCGGCAGCAGCCCCACGACACGGATGCCGCGCGGCCCCAGCTCGTCCGCGAGGGACTTGGCGAAGCCGGCCAGACCGGGCCGCAGCGCGTTCGAGATCGTCAGCCCCGGGATCGGCTCGTGCACCGACCCGGACAGTACGAACCCGATGACGCCGCCCGCCTCCAACTCCCCGGCCGCCGCGCGCGCGAGCCGCACCGCGCCCAGGAACACCGACTCGAACGAGGCCTGCCACTGCTCGTCGGTGCTGTCGGCGACGAACCCGGGTGGCGGCCCGCCGACGCTCACGAGGATGCCGTCGAAGCGCCCGAAGTGCTCGCGCGCGGCGGCGATCAGCCGGGCCGGTGCCTCCGCGTCGGCGTTGTCGACGGCCACGCCGACCGCGTTCGGCCCCAGTTCGGCCGCCGCGTCCGCGGCCCGCTTCTCGTCGCGCCCGGTGACGACCACCTTCGCGCCGTCGGCCACCAACTCGCGCGCGGAGGCGTTGCCCAGCCCGCGGGTGGCCCCGGTGACGACGTACACCCGGTCCTTCAGTCCAAGATCCATGGCCCTATCCTGCCTCCTCGCCCGCGAACAGGGCGAGGGCGGTGTTGACCAGGCCGATGTGGCTGAACGCCTGCGGGAAGTTGCCGAGCTGACGGCCGGCCACGGGGTCGTACTCCTCCGCCAGCAGCCCCACGTCGTTCGCGAGCCCCACCAGCCGCTCGAACAGCACCCGGGCCTCCTTCCCGCGGCCCGTCATCTGCAGCGCGTCCACGAGCCAGAAGGAGCACGCAAGGAAGGCTCCCTCGGCGCCGGGCAGCCCGTCGACGGGGGTGTCGGCGGCGGTGTCGTAGCGGCGTACGAAGCCGTCGTGGCCGAGTGCCTCGCGGACCGCGTCGACCGTGCCGACGACCCGGGGATCGTCGGGCGGCAGGAAGCCGAAGCGCGGGATGAGCAGCAGGGCGGCGTCGAGTTCCTGCGAGCCGTAGTACTGCGTGAACGTGTTGCGTTCCGGGTCGTAGCCCTTCTCGCACACGTCCCGGTGCACCTCGTCCCGCAGTTCGCGCCAGCCCGCCAGATCGCCGGGCAGGTCGGCGTACTCCTCCAGGGTGCGGACGGCACGGTCGGCGGCCACCCACACCATGACCTTGGAGTGCACGAAGTGCCGACGGCCCCCGCGCACCTCCCACAGGCCCTCGTCCGGCTGCCGCCACTGCGCGCGCAGCCACTCCAGGAGGACGGCCTGGAGCGACCACATGTGCGGCTTGGGCGACAGGCCCGCGCGGCGCGCCAGCCACAGGGAGTCCAGGACCTCGCCGTACACGTCGAGTTGGAGCTGGTTGACGGCGCCGTTGCCGATCCGGACGGGGGCCGATCCGCCGAAGCCCGAAAGGTGTGGCAACTCGAACTCGGGCAGGCGCCGTTCGCCCGCCACGCCGTACATGATCTGCAGGTCCGCCGGATCGCCCGCGACCGCGCGCAGCAGCCAGTCGCGCCAGGCCTCGGCCTCCTTGTGGTAGCCCGCGGAGAGCAGGGCGCCCAGGGTGAGGCTCGAATCGCGCAGCCAGCAGTAGCGGTAGTCCCAGTTGCGGACGCCGCCCATCTCCTCGGGGAGTGACGTGGTGGCCGCGGCGACGATGCCGCCGGTGGGGCGGTAGGTGAGGGCCTTGAGGGTGATCAGGGACCGTACGACCGCGTCCCGGTAGGGGCCGTCGTAGCGGCAGCGGGCCGCCCAGCGCTCCCAGTCCGCGACGCTGTGCCGCAGCGACTTGTACGGGTCGACGAGCGGCGGACGGGGCTCGTGCGAGGGATGCCAGGTGAGGACGAAGGCGACCTTCTCGCCGGCCTCGACGGTGAACTCCGAGAGGGTGCTGAAGTCCTCGCCCCAGGTGCGCACCTCGGGCTCGCTGCGCAGCCACACCGAGTCGGGGCCCGCGACGGCCACCCGGTGTCCGTGGGACCTGCGCATCCACGGCACGACCGCGCCGTAGTCGAAGCGCAGGCGGAGCCTGCTGTGGACGGTGACCTTGCCGCTGACGCCTTCCACGATGCGTACGACGTCGGGGGCGCGGTGGCGCTGGGGCATCAGGTCGGTGACGCGTACCGTGCCCTCGGCGGTCTCCCACTCCGTGTCCAGGACCAGGGTGTCGGGGCGGTAGGCGCGGCGGGTGCAGCGGTCCGCGCCCTTGGGGGCGATGCGCCAGTGGCCGTTCTCCTCGTCGCCGAGCAGTCTGGCGAAGCAGGCGGCCGAGTCGAAGCGGGGCAGACACAGCCAGTCGACCGAGCCGTCCATGCCGACCAGGGCAGCGGTCTGTTCGTCGCCGATGAGGGCGTAGTCCTCGATACGTGGGTGCACGGGGTGCGGGTTCCCTGCCTACCGGCGGGGCAATCAAGGTTCGGGGCCGGGCGGGTGAAGCGCGGGAGAGCTCACACCGTCGCGGGCTCGGCCTCCGCGGTCTCCTCTTCCTTGGCCGCCGCCTCCCGGCGGTCACGGGCCTCACGGCGGGCGAGGACCACGTAGCCGACCGGGACGGCTGCCGCGAACAGCCACCACTGGATCATGTACGCGTAGTTCAGCGGGGCGTCTTCCTTGCCCGGGTCGGAGATCTGCTCCGGCGTGTCGCCCCTCGGCTCGGGCGCCGTCTGCTCGACATAGCCGCCGAGCACCTGGGCGTCGAGCCGCTTCGCCTGTTCCTCGCTGTTGATCAACATGATCTGGCGGTCGGGCAGGCCCTTGATGTCCTTGATGCCGCTCGCCGCGGTCGTCTCGTCGGCCATCAGGCGCCCGGTGATCGTGGTCCTGCCGGCCGGCGGTGCGGGGATCTTCGGGAACGCGGTCTGCACGCCGGTCGCCGGGATCCAGCCGCGGTTGATCAACACCACCTTGCCGTCCGTCAACACGAACGGGGTGAGTACATGGAAGCCGACCTCGTCGTCGTCATTGGTACGACGCCGGACGACGACTTCCTTGGAGGGCTCGAAGGTGCCCGTCGCGGTGACGGTGCGGTACTTCTCAGTACGGGTCACCGCGTGCCCGGGGGTGCTGATCCGCTCCACGGGGACCGGCTCGGCGTGCAGCGCGTTCGTGACCAACTGGTTGCGGGCGCTGCGCATCTCGTAGCGGTGCATCTGCCAGATGCCCAGCCTGATCATCGTCGGGATCAGGATAAGGGTGATCAACGCGAGGATCACCCACTGCCGGGACATCAGGAAGCGGTACACCCCACGACCGTACAACTCGGTCGTGGGGCGCATTCACGGGGGTCTGTCCTCGGACTGTCCTCAGACCTTGTCGATGATCCCCACCTTGCCCTCCGCCCGCGCGCAGTGGCCGCCGCAGAACCAGTGGCCCTCGACCTCGACACCCTGGCCGATGATCTGCACCCGGCAGTGCTCGCAGATCGGGGCCATGCGGTGGATCGCGCAGGAGAAGCAGTCGAAGACATGCACCGCGCCCTGCGCGTGCACCTCGAAGCTCATTCCGTAGTCATTGCCGCACACTTCACATCTCGCCATGCGCCACAGGGTGGGCCGTCCACCCGGAGCGGGCGAGCGGGCGCGGGGCGCGTCGTACGACAATCACCCGTCCGTACGGTCACCGGGGCGCCGTCAGTCCGCCGCCTCGATGTCCCGCAGCAGCTGTCCGAACGCCGCCTCGTCCACCACAGGGGTGCCGAACTGCTTGGCCTTGACCACCTTCGAGGTGCCCGAGTCCGGGTCGTTCGTGACGAGCAGGCTGGTCAGCCGGGACAGGCTCGTCGCGACATGCAGCCCGGCCTCCACGGCCCGGTCCTCCAGCAGCTCGCGCTCGATGGATGTGTCCCCGGAGAACGCGATCCGCATCCCCTGCTTGAGCGGCTTGCCGTCCTCGAACCGCCCCGGGTTGGGATAGGGACACGCGGGCCGCTTGCGCGCGGGGCGCCAACTGCCCGCCCCGTAGCCGCTGTAGCCACCCGACTGCTGCCCGATGCGGGGTGTCGGCCGGTCGGCGGTCCACTCGGTCAGCGGGCGGCACTCGTGCAGCGGCAGCCGTACGCCGCCCAGTGCCGCCGCGCGCAGGCTCGGCCGGAACGCCTCGGCGAGCACGCGCGCGTCGTCCAGCGCGTGGTGCGCGCGCTGCTGGACGACTCCGAAGTGCGCCGCCAGGGACTCCAGTTTGTGGTTGGGCAGCGGCAGGCTCAGCTCCTTCGACAGCGCGATGGTGCACAGCCGCTGACGGACCGGGGGCTCGATCTGCACGCGCGCGTACTCCCGCGCGATCATCTGCCAGTCGAAGACCGCGTTGTGCGCGACCAATACCCGGCCCTCCAGGCGGGTCGCGAACTCCTCGGCGATGTCCTTGAAGAGGGGAGCGCCCTCCAGGACGTCACTCGTCAGACCGTGGATCCACACGGGGCCGGGATCGCGCTCCGGGTTGACCATCGTGTACCAGTGGTCCTCGACCTCGCCGAGCGCGTCCAGACGGTAGACGGCCGCGGAGATTATCCGGTCGTCCCGGGCCAGGCCGGTGGTCTCCACGTCAACGACCGCGTATCCCTGGGGATACGCGGCCGGCCACGGAGTGGCTGCGGACACTGCGGGCGAGTGGTCTTCGAGCATGGTCACTGAGGATACGGGCCGCCACTGACAGTCCTGTCCCTCAGGTGGCCTGTCCCGCCCGCCCGTTCGGGTCCGCCGAATGCACGTGCGCGTGGCTATGGACCTTTTGCCCGCCCGGTGCAAGCGTGCTGCCCGCCTGGCGGATGACGGCCTACGAAGGGCGGTACGGCGTATGGCACGCGTACGGTACGGCGCACGGACGGAGGCGGAGATCGCCGCCGCACGCACAGCGAGCTCCAAGCTCCCGGACATCTGGTCCACCGGTGTGGTGGCCGTCTGGGAGAGCGACCCGGACGCGGTCGCGGCGGTCCTCCCGCCGCCCCTCAAGCCGACCGGGCGGCCCCTGGTCCGGGTGAACATCAGCAAGGTCGAACTGACCGGATACCCCCTGGGCGCGGGCTCGTTCGCGGTCGCCGCCGCGCACGACGGCGTCGAGGGCTGGTACCCCCTGGTGATGCCGATGACCCACGAGCGGGCCCTCACCGGCGGCCGTGAGGTCTTCGGAGAGCCCAAGAAACTCGGCGAGGTCACCGTCGAACGCGTGGGCCTCGTCGTGCACGCGTCCCTGGCCCGGCACGGCATCGCCTTCGTGGAGGTCCGCGGCGCGATCAGCGAGGAACTGCCCCTCCCCGAACCGACGCAGAAGACCGACTTCTACTTCAAGTTCCTTCCCGCGGTGGACGGTTCGGGCTTCGACGCCGACCCCGTGCTCGTGCACTGCCTGCGCAACGAGAAGGTCCGCCGCCTCGAACGCGTCACCGGAGACGTCGTCCTGCGCGAGTCCATGTACGACCCGGTCGCCGACCTCCCCGTGCGCACGCTCATCGACATCACCATCGGCGAGAAGACCAGCGACCAGCGCGGCAAGGTCGTCGAACGGGTCGACGCACAGGCCCTGTTGCCGTACATCCACCAGCGCTACGACGACCCGCGGCAGATCCACGACGGACCGCCGGAGGGGAGCGCCTGATGGAGTTGAGGGAGGGGCAGGTCGCCGTCGTCACTGGGGCCGCGAGCGGGATCGGGCTCGCGATGGCGCGACGGTTCGCCGCCGACGGGCTCAAGGTGGTCCTCGCCGACGTCGAGGAGGGCGCCCTCGACAAGGCCGCCGCCGATCTGCGCGCGGACGGCGCCGATGTGCACGCGCGCGTAGTTGACGTCGGTGTACGCCAACAGGTCCTGGATCTCGCCGAGTCGGCCTACGAGACGTACGGCGCCGTCCACGTCCTGTGCAACAACGCGGGGGTCGGCTCGGGCGCCGAGGGCCGCATGTGGGAGCACGAACCGAACGACTGGCAGTGGGCGTTCGCCGTCAACGTGTGGGGCGTCTTCCACGGCATCCAGGCGTTCGTGCCGAGGATGATCAAGTCCGGTCAACCCGGTCATGTCGTCAACACGTCCTCCGGGGACGGCGGTATCGCCCCGCTGCCCACCGCCTCCGTGTACGCCGTCACGAAGGCGGCCGTCGTGACGATGACCGAGTCCCTGTACGCCCACTTGAAGGCGGAGCACGCGCGCGTGGGCGCCTCGGTGCTGTTCCCGGGGCCGCACATGCTGCGCACGGGACTGTGGGAGTCGCACCGCAACCGGCCCGACCGGTACGCGAAAGAGCGGCCCCGCAGGACCCCCTACCGCAGCCTCGACCAGTGGGAGACCGCGATGAAGGCGGCGGGCAAGGAGGTCGCCTTCACGCCCGTCGAGGAGGTTGCCGAACTCGTCGTGGACGGCATCCGCGCGGACCGCTTCTGGCTGCTGCCCGAGAGCGAGCACAGCGACGCCCAGATCCGGGCACGGGCGGGCTCGATGCTCGACCGCGCGAACCCGTCGTACCTAGAGAGCTTCATCCTGGACTGAGGGGGCTGTTGTGACCGACCAGGAGCCGTACCTGATCATCTCCTCCGACTGCCATGCCGGACTGCCCACCGAGGAGTACCGGCCCTATCTGGACGCCCGGTTCCACCGGGACTTCGACGAGTTCCTCGCCGGACGCGACCGGCGCCGCGAGGAGATGACCCGGCTCGGCATCCGCAACGAGGCGTTCGCGACCAAGTGGTTCCAGGACAACGAGGAGGGCCTGCGCGGGGGTTGGGACACCGCGCAGCGCCTCAAGGAGCTGGACGGGGACGGGGTCGCCGCCGAGGTGGTCTTCCCGGACGCGGATGCCGTGGACAGCCAGACGGCGGCGCCCTTCGGAGTGGGCCTCGGCCTTTCGGGGGACCAGGACCCCGAGTTGGGCATGGCGGGCGCGCAGGCGCACAACCGCTGGCTCGCCGACTTCGTCTCCGAGCACCCCGAACGGCACTGCGGGGTCGCCCTGTTGCCCGTGACGGCCCCCACGGAGAAGGTCGTCGCGGAGATCCAGCGCGCCAAGGCGTCCGGCCTAGGCGCCCTGATGATCCCCTCCATGTGGGTCGACAAGGAGCCCTACCACGACCGCCGTTACGACCCGGTGTGGGCGGCAGCCGCCGAGTGCGGGATGCCGGTACTCACGCACTCCGGAGCGGCGCCCCGCCACGAGTACGGCGACCACCTGGGCATCTATGTGAGCGAGGTGACCTGGTGGCCCGCCCGGCCGCTGTGGTTCCTGCTCTGGTCCGGGGTCTTCGAACGCCACCCGGGCCTCAAGTTCGGCGTCGCGGAGTCGGGTTGCTGGTGGCTGCCGAACCAGCTCTGGTTCATGGACCGCCTCTACCTGGGCGCCCACGGCGGCAAGAAGCTCTCGCCCTTCGCGGAATTGAAACGGCCACCGAGCGAGTACCTCGACCGGCAGGTCTTCATCTGCGCCACCAACACCAAGCGCCGCGAACTGGCCCAGCGTTATGAGATCGGCGTAGACAACATCCTCTGGGGCAGCGACTTCCCGCACCCCGAGGGCACCTGGCCCGACACGCGCGCGTGGCTGCGCCGCACCTTCCACGACATCCCGGTGGACGAGACCCGCCGCATGCTGGGCCTGGCGGCGGCGGACGCCTTCGGCTTCGACGTGGCGGCCCTGGAGCCACTGGCCCGCCGGATCGGCCCGACCCCCGCAGAACTCGGCCAGCAGGACGACCAGGCGGCCGTGACGGCGTCCTGGGCGCGCTCGCGCGAGGTCGGACGGCACTGGCTGACCGACCACGACTTCCCGGTCCTGGGGGCGACGCCATGAGCGCCATGACCCCCACGGGCTCCACAGGCTCTATGGATTCCGACGGCGCGGACCGGTACACGGTGATCTCGGCGGACTGCCACGCGGGCGCCGATCTCCTCGACTACAGGCCCTACTTGGAGAAGCGGTACCACGACGACTTCGACGCGTGGGCGGCGACGTACGTCAACCCCTACGAGGACCTGGTCGCCGACACGGCCGACAAGAACTGGAACTCCGAGCGGCGCATCGCGGAGCTGGCGGAGGACGGGATCGTGGCGGAGGTCGTCTTCCCGAACACGATCCCGCCGTTCTTCCCGTCCGGCTCCCTGATGGCACCAGCGCCCACGGCCGAGGAGTTCGAGCTGCGGTGGGCCGGTCTGCGCGCCCACAACCGCTGGCTGGCGGACTTCTGCGCGGCTGCGCCGGGCCGCCGGGCGGGCGTCTTCCAGATCCTCCTCAACGACGTCCAGGAGGCCGTCCAGGAGATCCGCCGGTCGGTCGCCGCGGGCCTCCGGGGCGGCCTGCTGCTGCCCGGCACCCCGCCGGGCTCGGGACTGCCCGAGCTGTACTCGTCGACGTACGACCCGATCTGGGCCGTGTGCGCGGAACTCGGCGTCCCCGTCAACCACCACGCGGGCTCGGCGTCCCCGCCCCTCGGTGACGAACCGGCCGCCCGCGCGGTGTTCATGGTCGAGACGACCTGGTTCTCGCACCGCGCCCTGTGGCACCTCATCTTCGGCGGTGTCTTCCGCCGCCACCCGGACCTGAAACTGGTCCTGACCGAGCAGGGCTCCGGCTGGATACCCGGGGTGCTCGACATGCTGGACTACTACCACGGGCGCCTGGTCGCGGCGGCCACGAAGGCGTCGACCGCGGAGTCCAAGTTCGGCGCGGGGCTTGCCACTTCGATGGGCAAGGGTCCGTCGGAGGTATGGCGCGACAACTGCTTCGTAGGAGCCAGCTTCATGCGCCCTCATGAGGTGCCGCTGCGCGAGCGCATCGGCATCGAGAAGATCATGTGGGGGAGCGACTACCCGCACGACGAGGGCACGTACCCGTACTCCAGGGAGGGCCTGCGCTTCGCCTACGCGCGCGTGCCGCGCGACGAGGTCGCCGCCATGGTCGGCGGCAACGCGGCCCGCGTGTACGGCTTCGACCTGGATGCCCTGGACCCGATCGCGGCGAAGGTCGGCCCCACGGTGACCGAGATCGCGGAGCCACTGGC
Organism: Streptomyces sp. NPDC050508; assembly: GCF_040655155.1. NCBI lineage: Bacteria > Bacillati > Actinomycetota > Actinomycetes > Kitasatosporales > Streptomycetaceae > Streptomyces > Streptomyces sp. NPDC050508. The sequence continues at coordinate 45,145 of NZ_JBFAJJ010000036.1, read as the reverse complement.
CGAACCGCCGGTGGGTGCGACGAGCCCGGTGTTCGCGCGGGGAGCGTCGGTACGGGTGTGGTGACGCCGGGAGTGGGATCCTCCACCGTGTGACGGAACCAACGAACGGTGAGTCCCACACGGAGGCCCACGGCGGCAGCCTCGGCTCCCGGCTGAACTGGCTGCGGGCCGCGGTCCTCGGCGCGAACGACGGTGTCCTGTCGACCGCCGGTCTCGTCGTCGGCGTGGCCGGTGCCACGGACGACCGCGCGGCACTGCTGACGGCCGGCCTGGCGGGTCTCCTCGCCGGTTCCATGTCGATGGCGGCGGGGGAGTACGTCTCGGTCTCCACCCAGCGCGACTCGGAGAAGGCCGCCCTGGCCCTGGAGAAGCGCGAGCTGAAAGAACAACCGGAGGCCGAACTGGAGGAGTTGACCGAGCTGCTGGAGGAGCGGGGCCTGTCCCGGGACGTCGCGATGGAGGCGGCCGTCCAACTCACGGAACGGGACGCCCTGCGCGCCCACGCGAGCGTGGAGCTCGGCATCGACCCCGACGACCTCACCAACCCCTGGCACGCGGCCTGGGCGAGCTTCTTCTCCTTCACCGTGGGCGCCCTTCTCCCCCTCCTGGCGATCGTCCTGCCCCCGGCCGACTGGCGCCTCGGCGTCACCGTCCTCTCGTCCCTGGCCGCCCTCGTCTTCACCGGCTGGGCCAGCGCGCGACTCGGGGCGGCCGACCCGAGGCCGGCGATGCTGCGGAACGTGGCCGGAGGCGCGCTGGCGATGGCGGTGACGTACATGGCGGGGACGGTGCTGGGGGCGGCCGGGGTCTAGGCGCGGATGATGCGGCCAGGGGCGAAGCGCTCCTCGCCCAGGACCGGGGTGGGGGCGCCGAGGAACGTGATCGTGAGGTCGTCCCGGTCGGCGAGGGGGCCGATGTCGATGGGGGTTCCTGAGGGGGCGCAGGAGGAGAGGGTCAGTTTGGTGAGCGCGGGCAACTCCCGCAGTCGGCCCAGCCCTTGAGGCACCTCGCACTGCCACAGGAACAGGGTCCGGAGCTCGCTGAGGTGCAGGATGTGGTCGAGGTCCAGGGGGTCCTGATGCTGGAGCGACAGACCCGTCAGGCGGTCGAGTGACGGGTGCAGGGCGAGCTGCTGGACCTGTGTCTCGCCTGCCAGGGTCATGTCGGTGAGGTCGGGCCAGCGTTCTACGCCGTCCAGTGACATGTAGCGGGTCTCGACGAACAGGTGCAACTCGGTCAGTTGAGGACCGACGGGCAGTTCGGCCACGCTCTCGGCGAGCAGGGGATATGCGAGCAGGAGGTTCACGAGATCCGGCATGTCACGCAAGGGGTCCAAGGACAACTCGTGCGACATGTCACGGAGTTCGAGACGCCGCAGTCCCGGCCTGGCGATCGGTGACAGGTCCCGGACCCCTTCGCACGTGTTGAGGTCGATGCGCTCCGGGGATGTCACGGCGGCGAGAGCGGAGAGGTTCGAGAGCCGCGAATTGTTCGAGATCAGCAGCGACTTGGGGGCTGTGAGCGCATGCAGCGGTGACAGATCCTCGTGGTCTCCGTGGACGAACACATGGAGGGCTCCGGACACGTCACGGAGAGCGTCCAGCTCTGCCCGGGTCTGCACGACGAGATGGGATCGGCTCCAGTCGTTGCCGGAGAGCACCTCCCGCGCATAGCGCCGGCTGTCGAACGAGGCCCAGGCGACACAGATCTCGTACGCGACCGGCGCACGGGTGTCCTCCCGGAACTGCGCGATCACCTCAAGGGCCGCCTCGCCCTTGACCAGTCCGGCCGTACGCACGACTGCCGCCGCTGTGTCCTCGTCCAACCCGTCGGCCCCGGGCAGGAGTTCCAGCACCAACGGCCCGACCTTCGCCAACTCCTCGGCCGCATCCCGATTCCGCGGCGGTACGAGTTCTCCCGCCCGGCCCTCGACCTCCGCGCGCACCTCCGGCTCCAACTCCGGCGCGTGTTCGAGACAGGCCGCGGCGAGCAGCACCAGCCGGTGCCGGAGTCGCGGCGCCCGGTCGGCCCGGCGCAGCAACTGCCGTAGCAGCCGCCCGCGTTCCTCCAGTCGCGCGTGGCCCACCGCCATGCGCACCACGTCGTCCCACTGGTCGTCGTGGGCGTTGCGCACCAGCAGGCCGAAGTCCCGTGACTCCACCGCGGCCTTGGCGCCCAGATAGTCCTGGAAGGTGCGGTGGACGAAGTCGACCGTGCCCGGCACCGGTTCGCGCAACAGCCCGCTGCGGATCAGCAGGTGCTGGAACACCTGGCCCGCATCGCCCTGGACCTGTGGCATCGCCGCCAGCCACTCCGTGAACATGTCCACGGCCTCGTCGCGACCCGCTTCCACCTGGCCGTTGCGGATCAGCCAGTACGCCAACCGCTGGAGCAGCGCGGTCTGTTCGTCCCGGGTGAGGACGACGCCCTCGACGCCGAGGATCTCCCGTTCCGTGTCGCGCCGGACGAGCAGAAGTTCCAGCGCCGCGTCGTACAACTCCTTGCGGGCGCGCGGCAGTTGCATCCTCCGGTCCCGGTTCAGAGCGCACAGCAGGGCGCACATCAGGGGGTTCGTCGCCAGCCGCCCGAGATCCCGGCGGGTCTTCACCGCGTGCAGCAACGCCTTCTCGTACGTGTCGAGTTGAGCCCGCTCGGTCTGTTCCCCGCACTCCAGGCGGGCCGACTCGTGCCAACGCGTCACGAACGTACGGATGTCGTCCTGCCCCATCGGCAACAACGAGTGGGCGACGAAGCCCTGTTGCGAGAGCCAGTCCTCGGGGACGGCCGACGGCCGGGTCGTCACCACGTAGCGTGCGTGCGGGAAGGCCGCGACCAGTGCCTTCAACCAGGCCTGCGTACGGGTCCGTAGCCGGCTCGGCACCTCGTCCACGCCGTCCACCAGCACCAGCGCCCGCCCCTGCGACAGCACGGACTCCATCCAGCCCGGCGGGGCCGACAGCGGCACGCCGGACGCGCGCAGGAAATCCTCCGGGAGGGACAGCGTCTCGGCCGAGGCGAAGGAACGCAGCCGCAGCACGAACGGCACGCACCTGTTCCAGTCGGCCAACTCGGGGCCGAACCTCCGTCCGGCGGCGTTCAGAGCGAGCCACTGGACCAGCGTCGACTTGCCCGAACCCGCGGGGCCGCGCAGCAGGATACGGTCCGAACTCGCCAACGCCTGCTCGGCCTTGAGCGGGGTGAGGCCCTGGTGGGGCAGTCCGAACGACGACGAATACCCGCCGTGGCCGGTGACCGCCAGACTGATGTACGACGTGTCCAGCGGCCAGTCGCTCCCCGACCGGCCCAACGTCAGCCCGTACAGCTCCAGTCTTCCGTGGGCCTCGGCCACGAACCGCGCGTACCGTTCCTCGAAGTCCAGAGCGTCCGCCGCCGGGCGGGGCGTGGCCCGATCGCGCAACAGCACTCCGGTCCTGCGCGTCTGCTCCACCGCGGCCCGCGCGGCGAACGACGGCTGGGCGGTGAGCTGTTCGACGACGTGCGCGCAGCACAACTCCAGGAGTTCCCCGTACAGATCGCGGGCCCGCTCCACCAAGTCCGGTACGGGGGCGCGCAGTTCGGCGGCAAGACGCACCGGATCCAGGTCCGTGGCGAAGAGCCGCTCCACGTCGATCGGGCCGGCCGCCGCGAAGCTGTCCTGGACGGCGGCGACGGCCGCCAGTCGCTCGTTCTCGGGCAGCGACGTGTACGCCGCGGCCACCCGGTCCCCGAGGACCCGCGCCAGTTTCTCCGGCCCGGCCGGCTTCGGCAGCGGTCGTACCGGATCGGTCACCAGCCCCGCCCCCGGTCTGGGAGTCAGAACGGACTTCGCGAGCGTCGAGGCCACTGTCGACGCCAGCCGGACGAGCACCACTTCGAGCCCCTGCATGCCATCGGCCTCCCCCGTAACGGCAGAGGGAATCGTAGGCCCGGCCGGGCCGCCCGTTGGCGGAGATCGCCAACAAGCAAGCGCATACCGCCGGTAATACTTGTGGGTAACAACGTCTAGGCGCGACCGATTCGCGGTTTTACGGTTCACTCATGCCGAACCTGCCCGATGCCGTGCTCTGGTCGATACCCGCCTTCGTGCTGCTCACCGTGATCGAGGTGATCAGCGTGCGCGTCCACCCCGACGAGGACGCGGCGGGCTACGAGACGAAGGACGCCGCGACGAGTGTCGGCATGGGGCTGGGGAGCCTCGTCTTCGACTTCCTCTGGAAGATCCCGATCGTCGCGATCTACACGGCGATCTACGAACTCACGCCGCTGCGCGTGCCCGTGCTGTGGTGGACGATCCCGCTGATGCTGCTCGGGCAGGACTTCTTCTACTACTGGTCCCACCGCGGCCACCACGTCATCCGCATCCTGTGGGCCTGCCACGTCGTCCACCACTCCAGCCGCAGGTTCAACCTCACCACGGCCCTGCGCCAGCCCTGGACGACCCTCACGGTGTGGCCTTTCTACGTCCCGCTCGTCGCCCTGGGAGTGCATCCCGCGGCGCTGGCGTTCTGCTCCTCGGTGAACCTCGTCTACCAGTTCTGGATCCACACCGAGCGGATCGACCGCATGCCCCGTTGGTTCGAGTTCGTCTTCAACACGCCGTCCCACCACCGGGTCCACCACGCCTCCCAGGGCGGCTACCTGGACCGCAACTTCGGCGGCATCCTCATCGTCTGGGACCGCCTCTTCGGGTCGTTCGTCCCGGAGGTCGAGCGGCCCGTCTACGGGTTGACGAAGAACATCAACACGTTCAACCCGATCAAGGTCGCCACCCATGAGTACGTCGCCATCGCCAAGGACCTGAAGGCGGCGACCAGTTGGCGCGAGCGCGCGGGGCGCGTGTTCCGGGGGCCGGGCTGGCAGCCGGTGCCCGTCCCGGGGCAGAGCGGCGTTCCGGTCGCCGAGGAGACCGCGGCCGCGTGAACCCGCGTCGCGTCCTCCTGGCGCTCTTCGGCCTTGCAGCCGCCCTGGACCTGCTCTCGCTCGCCGTCGGCTACCACCCCGGGCACACCGTCACCAAGCCCCTCCTGATGCCGCTCCTGGCCGCGTACGCGGCCCTGCGCGGCCCACCCCGGCTCCTCGTCGCCGCCCTCCTCTTCGGCTGGGGAGGCGACACCCTGCTGCTCTCCGACGCCGACCCCGCCTTCCTCGCCGGCATGACCTGCTTCGCCGCGGGCCACCTCTGCTACCTCGCCCTCTTCAGGACGTACGGCACCCCACGCACGCGTGCCGGTCTCCTCGCCGTCGGGTACGCCGCCGCCCTGGCCCTCACCGTCACGCTGCTGTGGCCGGACCTCCCGGCCGACCTGCGCATCCCCGTGGCCGGCTACAGCGCCCTCCTCACCGCGATGGCCTGCGCCGCGGCCACCCGGCTCGGACTCGTCGCCGGGCTCGGCGGTGCGCTCTTCATGGCCTCCGACACCCTCATCGCGACCGGGGTCGCCGACTGGCCGCAGCCGCCCCGCCCCGACTTCTGGATCATGCTCACGTACGTCGCCGCACAGTTCCTGCTGGTCCGGGGCATGCTCGGCACCCTCGCCGAGCGACGCGCACCGACGGCGGCGTACCGTGAAGTGCGCTCGACCACCCCCTGAGCGCACCGCACCAGCACACCCGCGACGAGAAGGACCCTCGCCATGCGCGCCACCACCATCCACGCCCCGTTCGACATGCGCGTGGAGGACGTGCCCGAGCCCCTGGTGCAACTGCCCACCGACGCCGTGGTCCGGGTGCTGCGCGCCTGCATCTGCGGCAGCGACCTGTGGGCGTACCGCGGCGAGTCGGCCCGGCAGCCGGGGCAGCGCATCGGGCACGAGTTCCTCGGGATCGTGGAGGAGACGGGCTCCGAGGTGACCGGCGTCAAGGCCGGCGACCTCGTGGTCGCGCCCTTCATGTGGTCCGACGGCGTCTGCGACTACTGCCGCGAGGGACTCACCACCTCCTGTGTGCACGGCGGCTTCTGGGGCGCCGTGGGCTACGACGGCGGCCAGGGCGAAGCGGTACGCGTGCCCTTCGCCGACGGCACCCTCGTACGACTGCCGAAGGACGCGGCCTCCGACGAACACCTGCTCTCGGCGCTGCTGACCCTGTCGGACGTCATGGGCACCGGCCACCACGCGGCCCTCGGCGCCGGCGCCCGCAAGGGAGCCACCGTCGCCGTCGTGGGCGACGGAGCGGTCGGCCTGTGCGCCGTGCTCGCCGCCAAGCGCCTCGGCGCCGAGCGGATCATCGCCCTCGGCCGCCACGAGACCCGTACGGACATCGCCCGCCGCTTCGGCGCCACCGATGTCGTCGCCGAACGCGGCGAGGCGGCCGTGGAGGCCGTCCGTGAACTCACCCGCGGCCAGGGCGCGCACGCCGTCGTCGAAGCCGTCGGCACCGAGCAGTCCATGCGTACGGCCGTCAGCATCACCCGCGACGGCGGCGCGATCGGCTTCGTCGGGGTGCCGCACGGCAGCGGCACCGGTCTCGACCTCGGGGTCATGTTCGACCGGAACATCGCGCTGCGCGGCGGAGTCGCGCCGGTCCGCGCGTACATCCCGGAGCTGCTGCCCGACATCCTGGACGGCACCATCGACCCGTCGCCCGTCTTCGACCTGACCGTCGGCCTGGAGGGCGTGCCCGACGGCTACAAGGCGATGGACGAGCGCACCGCCCTGAAGGTCCTGGTCACCAACAGTTGATCAACCATTGATGACAGCTGTCGACCTGTTGATCAATGCCAGCGGATCGGCAGCGGCAACGCCGTCAGCAGTCCGGAGAGCATGACCACCACCCCCAGGGCGACGACCTCCGCCCGCGCGGGTGACAAGGCGGCCAGCGGATCGGCGGCCCGCCGCAGCCGGGCCCGCGCCGACAACGCGAGTACGGCGACGGTTGCGACGAGGATCACCTTGGCGAGCAGGGTGCGCCCGTAGGCCGTCGTCGTCAGCTGGTCCAGGATCGTGCCGACCGGCATCCGGCGCAGCGAACTCCACACCCCCGTGGTGGTGATCGCGGCGAGCAGCACGGCCGCCACGCGCGCGTAGAGGCCCAACAGTGCAGCCCCCGCCTCGGCGCCCCGCCACTGCCGCAACGTCCGCAGCGCGTGGAGCAGACCGCCCACCCACAGCGCCGCGCACGTCAGGTGCACCAGGGTCAGCTCGGAGCCGACCAGAGGGCTGTGCTCGCTCGCCGGGTGCGCGCGCAGCGCCTCCGCGAGGACCACGGCGGCAAGGGGCCACACCTGTACGCCGGGCCGGCGCGACCGGGCGCACAGGGCCGCCACGGCGAACGCGTTGACCTCCAGGAGCGCCAGCTTGCCGTCGCGGGACTGGTAGAGGCCGCCGACGTCGATCTCGGCGAGGCTGTGCGGCACCAGGTTGCCCGTCGCCACCACCGACGCGAGCCCCAGCGCGGCGACGAAACCGGCGCAGGCCGCGTACAGGGCCCAGCTGCGGGGGCCGTTCGGGGGAGCGCCGGGCACGGTACGCGCCAGCCGGTTCACGAACAGCTCGCCCAGCGGCACGCACAGCGCGCCGAACAGCACCGCCCGCAGCAGCGCGATGCCACCGACACCGGGCGCGGCGGCCTCCCCGGTGTCGTGCAGCGCGGCGGACGGGCCGAGCAGCGGGATCAGCGCGGCGAGCACCACCAGAACCAGCACGGCGACGGCCCGGCGTGTACCGGGGCGCCGCCCGGAGCCGCTTGTATCGGCCGCTTCGACAGTCGGTCGTATCAAGGTCACCCCAAGATCTTCACCAGCCGCCACATAACCGGGCAAGTGCAACAAAACGACTGGCGGAACGGCATTCCACTCATAGGTACGTTTCCGGCCGACCCCCGGATCAAGCCCAACGAGCCGAGTCCGTGCCCCAACGACCCGGCGGGCGCGACCAGTTCACCGGCCCGCCGACGAAGGAGACCGGCGGCAGCGCGTGCCGCAGCCGACCGATACCGCTGTCGGTCTCGACCAGCCAGGCGTCCGGCTGGTTGTACGCCGTCCCGCGCGACTCGTGTGCCGCCCCTCCCCGCTCGCCGCCGCCCGCCGTCAACCAGGCCGCGGTCCGCGCGAGCGCCAACCGCAGGACGAGGCCGTGACCCTGCTGCGACTGTTCCGTCAGCGCCCGCAGCACCGCCGCCGCGAGCAGGTACCCGGTCCCGTGGTCGAGGGCCTGCGCGGGCAGCGCACCGGGCCGCTCCGGAGACCCTTCGATCGCCGCGATGCCGGTGGCGACCTGCACCAGGCTGTCGAACCCGCGCCGGTCGCCCCACGGCCCGTACGCGCCCCACGCCGACAACTGCGCCACGATCAGCCCGGACCGGCGGCCGACCAGTGCCTCGGGGGAGAGACCGAACCGGTCCAGGGTGCCCGGCCGGTATCCGGTGACGACCACGTCGGCATGCCCGAGCAGTTCCTCGAAGGTCCGCCGGTCGGCCGCCAGGCCGAGGTCCAGGCGGGTCGACCGCTTCCCGAAACCGGTGTCCGCGTGCGCGTCCGGGGCCTCGGGCAGGTGCGGGGCGTCCACGCGCAGCACGTCCGCGCCCAGCAGCGCGAGCGTGCGGGTGGCGACCGGGCCCGCGATGACCCGGGTCAGGTCGAGCACGCGCAGCCCTGCGGCGGGCAGCAACGGGTCGCCGTCGAGCGGCGGGAGCACACGCGCGCGTGCCGTGCCGAGCCGTTCACACTCGACGAGCGGCCGTCCGGACACCGCCGCTCCCTGCGCGTGCGCGGCCCACTCCTTCGCCGTCCGCAGCGCGACCGCGAGACCTCCGGCGCCGTACACCGTGTTCTCGACCTCCAGGGCGTACCGCTCGGCGAGCACCTCGGCCACGTCCTTCACCGACGCGTCCGCCGGCAGCCTCAACGCGTCCAACAGGCGCGCCCGGTGGTGCGGATAGTTCGCGTGGGTGCGGACCCAGCCGTCGGCTGTACGCCAGAACCGTGACAGCGGCGCGAAGGCGACCGGTGCCCGCCCGTCGATCAACAGATGTCGCTCACTGACGAACGCCGTGGCCACCGCCCCGTCGTCCACCCGCACCCCGGGCACCTCCGCGAGCCCGGCCCGCCGCGCCCCCAACTCGGCGGCGGCCAGCGCGCACACTCCTACGCAGGCCCGCGCCAACTCCCGTACGGGAAGCCGCGCTTCGAGCGCCCCCTGACGCGCGACGGTCGAGACGCGCGAGACCAGGGCGGGATCGCCGCCCATTGCGGCCCATGCCAACTTGATGTCAGTCATGACTGCATTATCAAGTATTGATTCAATCAATACTTGAGGTGGATGTACTGGAAGCGCCCGTCCAGGACAGGCGCGGGGCAGAGGCCCGGGACCGCACCGGTTCCGGCCCGGGACCCGAGTGCGTACGGTCGGCCGAAGCGGGCCGGGCGGAGATCCGCCCGGCCCGCGTCATCGGCACCCGACCCCGAGGATGCACCCGACTCCGAGCGATACGCGCTACTTGACCGCCCGCAGTGCGTTGACGATGCCGAACCCGTAGAAGCCGTTGACGCGTTTGCCGCCCACGCAGGTCGCGTCCACGACGCCGTCACCGTTGGTGTCGTACGGGTCGGTCGGGCAGCCCGGGTTGTCCGCCTCGGCCTTCAGCAGCGCCTGCAGCTGGGCCGGAGTGGCGTGCGGGTGCGTGGACTTGAGGAGCGCGGCCACGGCGGCGACGTGCGGGGTCGCCATCGAGGTGCCCTGGAGGTAGCCGTACGAGTTGTTCGGCAGCGTGGACAGGATGCGGCCGTTCTTCGACGGCGTCTCGGGGATCTGCAGGGCGTCCCCGCCCGGCGCCGAGACGTCGATCACGCCCTTGCCGTAGCTGGAGAAGTACGACTTGGCCTTCTTGACGCCGACCGAGCTCACCGTGACGACACCCGGCAACTGGGTCGGCACGTCGAAGCACTCGTGCGGGTCGACCGTCCGGGTCACCGCGGTCGAGTCGTCGGGGCTGGAGTCGTCGACAAGGGCGTTCGAGTCCAGGTCGTCGTTGGAGTTGCCGGCCGCCGCGACATTGAGCGTGCCCTTGCTCTGGGCGTACAGCTGGGCCCTGTTGACCGCGTCAACAATGGCACGTTGATCGGGGTCGTCCATGCAGTTGTACAGCCAAGGATCAACGTAGTAGCTGTTGTTGGTGATCTCCACGCCGTGATCCGCGGCGAACACGAACGCGCAGACCACGCTCTCCGGGTAGAACAGCTGAGTCGAGTCCGGCTCGGCCACCGTGATCCCGGCGACCTTCACGCCCGGCGCGACCCCCGCCACGCCGATGCCGTTGCGGGCGGCGGCGATCTCACCCGCGACATGCGTGCCGTGGTAGTGGGCGGAGTCCACGGGACGCCAGGAGCCGTACGTCGTGTCCGCCTTGCCGCCCACGCAGTTCGCGGACTGCGAGGCGGAGAAGTTCGGGGCGATGTCCGGGTGGGTGTCGTCGACGCCCACGTCGATGACGGCGACCGTTACGTCCTTGCTGCCCGGATTGATCTTCGCGGCCTTGTCGGCACCGATCGCGGGCAGGTCCCACTGGTCGGCTTCGAGAGGCTCGCTGTCACCGGCGGCGGCGGAGGCCTTCGCCGTCTTCGCGGCCTGCTCCTTGGAGAGGTACTGCACCGCGCCTTCGTCGGTCGTCGAGGCTGGGCTCAGCGGCGCCGTACGCGTGGCACCGGCCGACTGGACACCGGGCACCTTGCGGATGACCGGCCCGAAGTCGGGGTTCGCCGAGTGGACGACGATCACACCGATCTTCTCGTACGTCACCACGATGGTGCCGCCGGCCGCATTGATCGCCTTCTTGACCGAGTTGATCGTCCAGTGGTCCAGCCGAGTGTTGACCACATACGCAAGGTTGGGCGCGTCAGCGGCCTGCGCGGAGGTTTCCACGGCCGGGGCCGCCGAGGCCGCCGACGGGAGGAAACCGAGCGAGGCGGTCAGCGACAGCACGACCGGTACGGCGAGGGCGAGCCGGTGTCTGGGGCGCAGATGAGCCATGGGATCTCCACATCATCCGGAAACAGAACAGCCCGAGACGCGATGGCACTCGGGCAGGTACATGACGAGTGGTGCCAGCTGAAGTTATCTCCCGCGGCGGCTGGCCAGCAATGATTTCCCAAAGACGAGTTCCGAAAGAAGTCAAAGGAGTTGAACCGCTCCACGCGTGGCGCCGTGACCTTGGGCAGGAAGCGCCAGCAGGATCGGGGATCCCCTCGATATCGCACAGGGGAGTCGATCGATCACTCCTGGTGGCGTGATCCGTAGGTCTGTGAGGTCAGAACCAGCATGTCCGTAACGCGAGGAGACACCGTGGCCACCGAGACACCACCCCCCTCGAAAGCCGAACGCCAACTCCCCAGTACCGAGGAGTTCGAACAGGTCCAGGAGAGCGCGGAGTTCGCCGAACTGCGCCGCGCCCACCGCTCCTTCGCCTTCCCGCTGACCGTCGCCTTCATCGTCTGGTACCTGCTGTACGTCCTGCTGTGCAACTACGCGGACGACTTCATGGACACCAAGGTCGTAGGCAACATCAACGTCGCCCTGGTCCTGGGCCTCGGCCAGTTCCTCACCACGTTCCTCATCGCCTGGTGGTACTCGCGGTACTCCGCCGCGAAGCTCGACCCCAAGGGTGAGGCCATCAAGTCCCGGATGGAGGGCGGCGCATGAGCCCCGCGATCACCCTGGCCGCCGGAGAGGCGAGCCAGCACCGACCACTGATCATCACCCTGTTCGCGATCTTCGTCGCCGCCACGCTCGTCATCACCGTATGGGCGGGCCGCCAGACCAAGAGCGCCGCCGACTTCTACGCGGGCGGCCGTCAGTTCACCGCCTTCCAGAACGGCCTCGCCGTCTCCGGCGACTACATGTCCGCCGCGTCCTTCCTCGGCATCGCGGGCGCCATCGCCCTCTTCGGCTACGACGGCTTCCTGTACTCCATCGGCTTCCTGGTGGCCTGGCTGGTCGCCCTGCTCCTGGTGGCCGAACCGCTGCGCAATTCCGGCCGCTACACCATGGGCGACGTCCTCGCGTACCGCATGCGCCAGCGCCCGGTCCGTACGGCGGCCGGCACCTCCACCATCGTGGTCTCGATCTTCTACCTGCTGGCGCAGATGGCCGGAGCGGGCGTCCTGGTCTCCCTGCTCCTCGGCATCACCAGCGACGCGGGCAAGATCGGCATCGTCGCCCTGGTCGGCGTCCTGATGATCGTGTACGTCACCATCGGCGGCATGAAGGGCACCACCTGGGTCCAGATGGTCAAGGCCTGCCTGCTCATCGCGGGCGCCCTGCTGCTGACCTTCCTGGTGCTGCTGAAGTTCAACTTCAACGTCTCCGACCTGCTCGGCAAGGCCGCCTCCAACAGCGGCAAGGGCTCCGCCTTCCTGAACCCCGGCCTCAAGTACGGCGCCACCGGCACCACCAAGCTGGACTTCATCTCCCTGGGCATCGCCCTGGTCCTCGGCACCGCGGGACTGCCGCACATCCTGATCCGCTTCTACACGGTGCCCACCGCCAAGGCCGCCCGTAAGTCGGTCAACTGGGCCATCGGCCTCATCGGCGCCTTCTACCTGATGACCCTGGCCCTCGGCTTCGGCGCCGCGGCACTGATCAAACCGGACGAGATCATCGCCTCCAACAAGGCGGGCAACACGGCGGCCCCCCTCCTGGCCCTCCATCTGGGCGGCGTCGACTCCAACTGGGGCGCGATCCTCCTGGCCAGCATCTCGGCGGTCGCCTTCGCCACGATCCTCGCGGTCGTCGCCGGCCTGACCCTGGCCTCGTCCTCCTCGTTCGCCCACGACATCTACGCGAACGTCATCAAGCGCGGACAGGCGACGGAGAAGCAGGAGATGGCCGCCGCCCGCTACGCCACGGTCGGCATCGGCGCCGTCTCCATCGTCCTCGGCGCCCTCGCCCGCGACCTGAACGTCGCCGGCCTGGTCGCCCTCGCCTTCGCGGTCGCCGCCTCCGCCAACCTCCCGACGATCCTCTACAGCCTCTTCTGGAAGCGGTTCACCACTTCGGGAGCCCTGTGGTCGATCTACGGCGGCCTGGTCACCGCGGTCGGCCTGGTCCTGTTCTCGCCGGTCGTCTCCGGGAAACCCGCCTCGATGTTCCCGGACGTCGACTTCCACTGGTTCCCCCTGGAGAACCCCGGCATCATCTCCATCCCGGTCGGCTTCCTGCTGGGCTGGCTCGGCACGATCCTCTCCAAGGAGGAGCCGGACACCGGCAAGTACGCGGAGCTGGAGGTACGGTCCCTGACCGGCACCGGAGCCCACTGAGTCCCCCCACTCGGTCCCCCACGTCGCTGGCCGCGTCGTAGATCCCTACGACGCGGTCGCGTCGTACCTCGTGGGATCGGTCCGCCCTCGATGTCAGAGGTGTCGCGTAGGCTCGCAGGTGTCGGAAAACATGCGATCAAATCGAGGGAGGGGGCCCACGTGCTCATCGACACCTACGGCCGAGTGGCCACCGACCTGAGGGTTTCACTGACCGACCGGTGCAACCTCCGGTGTACGTACTGCATGCCCGAGGAGGGCCTGCAGTGGCTGGCCAAGCCCGACCTCCTCACGGACGACGAGATCGTCCGCCTGATCGACATAGCGGTCACCTCCCTCGGTATCGAGGAAGTCCGCTTCACCGGCGGCGAGCCCCTGCTCCGCCCCGGCCTGGTCGGCATCGTCGAGCGGGTCGCGGCCCTGGCCCCCCGCCCGCAGATGTCGCTGACCACCAACGGCATCGGTCTCAAGCGCACGGCGACCGCCCTGAAGGCGGCGGGCCTGGACCGGGTCAACGTCTCCCTGGACACCCTGCGCCCGGACGTCTTCAAGGCCCTCACCCGCCGCGACCGACTCAAGGACGTCCTCGCGGGCCTCGAAGCAGCCCACGACGCGGGCCTGACCCCGGTCAAGATCAACTCGGTGCTGATGCCGGGGCTCAACGACGACGAGGCCCCGGACCTGCTGGCCTGGGCCGTCGGGCACGACTACGAACTGCGCTTCATCGAGCAGATGCCCCTGGACGCCCAGCACGGCTGGAAGCGCGACGGCATGGTCACGGCCGGCGACATCCTCGCCTCCCTCCGCACCCGCTTCGAGCTGACCCCCGAAGGCACCGACGAGCGCGGCTCGGCCCCGGCCGAGCGCTGGATCGTGGACGGCGGCCCGCACCGCGTGGGCGTCATCGCCTCGGTCACCCGCCCGTTCTGCGGAGCCTGCGACCGCACCCGCCTCACCGCCGACGGCCAGATACGCAACTGCCTGTTCGCCCGCGAGGAGACCAGCCTCCGCACCGCCCTGCGCTCGGACGCACCGGACGAGGAGATCGCCCGCATCTGGCGCCTCGCGATGTGGGGCAAGAAGGCGGGCTCGGGCCTGGACGACCCCTCGTTCCTTCAGCCCGACCGACCGATGTCGGCGATCGGCGGCTGAGGCGACGCAGCGGCAGACGCTAGGAGCTCTCGGGCTCTTCCCAGTCCGCGAGCTTGACGACGTCCTTCAAGAAGCTCCGCACACCGAGGAACTGCGACAGATGCTCGCGATGCTCCTCGCACGCGAGCCACGTCTTGCGTCGCTCCGGCGTATGGATCTTCGGGTTGTTCCACGCGAGCACCCACACGGCCTCGGCGCGGCAGCCCTTCGCGGAGCAGATCGGCGTCTCGTCACTCACGGGAACCCACGGAATTCGTCTCACAGATGCGCTGAAAAGGCGACGCCGAGCAGCCACGGGGGGAGCTGCCCGGCGTCGGTCTGTCGCTCCGACGGGGGATGCGGAGCGCGTACGAAGTATGTCACGGGTAACCGGTCGCTCGGCACCGGAACAACATGATTGATCTGAGCTTTTCTTGAGCTTGATGCGGAGCCGACTTCCGCTTATGGCACGTTCGCCATGGTCACGACCGGTCCTACGGTTCGCCCCGCACACCGGGTGTCGGCTCCGGCACGACCTCTTCCGGGACGGGTTCCGCGACCCCCTCGTCCGACCGCGGCGGTGTGATCATCGGCCGCAACGGCGTGGTGACGAACGTCGACGGCAGCCCCGGCGCATTCTCCCGCCCGGCATTCGCGACCACCACGGCGACATAGGGGAGGAGCACGCCGAGCACCAACGCGACGATCGCGACGTGCCGTTCCACGTTCCACAACGAACAGGCGAGAATCACCGACACCGTGCGGATCGACATCGAGATGACGTACCGGCGCTGGCGTCCGCGGATGTCCTCCGCGAGTCCCGTCCGGGCTCCGGTGATCCGGAACACCTGGGCGTTGCCTTCGCCGTGCAGCTTCCGCATCACATTCCACCATCCGCCCGCATCGGACTCTCCCCGGCCCGCACCCCCGGCTCACACCCGATCCGGGAACCGGGCCCCGACTCGTCCTACGTTACGCCGCGCCTGCGTCGCCTTCGAGACCGGGGCACCTCGGGCCTGGGCGAACGATCTGCGCCGTAACACGTACGGCCGTACCCGACATGCGCCGTACGGCGACCCGGCCCACGCTTGGCGTAATGCTCGCGTCGAGCCGTACAAGGAGGCAGCCATGGGCTGGTTGTGGGCGATCATCGTGGGATTCGTGCTGGGCCTGATCGCGAAGGCGATCATCCCGGGCAAGCAGCACAGTCCGCTCTGGCTGACCACCATCTGCGGCATTCTCGGCGCCATCGTGGGCAACGCCATTGCCCGAGCGGCCGGCGTCGACGCGACCAGTGGCATCGACTGGAGCCGCCACGCGTTCCAGCTCGTCGCCGCGATCATCATCGTCTTCGTCGTCGACATGGCGTACATGGCGACGATCGGCAAGAACAAACAACGAGCCTGAGGACAGCGCGCCCCAAAGGGGCGCGGGGAACTGCGCGACCAGCCACGACGAAAGCCGCGGCCCGCAGTGCACCCGCGCCCCTTTGGCGCTTACGCTCCAGTCACTTCAACGGCGGCGAGGTTCTTCTTGCCCCGCCGCAACACCAGCCACCGCCCGTGCAGCAGATCTTCCTTCGCCGGCACGGCATCCTCCGCGGCGACCTTTACGTTGTTCACGTACGCGCCGCCCTCCTTGACCGTGCGGCGCGCGGCGGACTTGCTCGCCACCAGCCCCACCTCGGCGAACAGGTCGACGACGAGACCCAGTTCGGCGACCTGGACGTGCGGTACCTCGGAGAGGGACGCGGCCAGCGTCTTCTCGTCCAGGTCCGCCAGCTCGCCCTGTCCGAAGAGGGCCTTGGACGCGGCGGTCACGGCGGCGGTCTGCTCGGCGCCGTGCACCAGCGTCGTCAGCTCCTCCGCCAGCGCGCGCTGCGCGGCGCGGGCCTGGGGACGCTCCTCGGTCTGCTTCTCCAACTCCTCAAGCTCCTCGCGGGACTTGAAGGACAGCATGCGCGCGTACGTGGAGATGTCCCGGTCGTCGGTGTTCAGCCAGAACTGGTAGAACGCGTACGGGGTGGTCATCTCCGGGTCGAGCCAGATGGCGGTGCCCTCGGACTTGCTGAACTTCGTGCCGTCGGCCTTGGTCATCAGCGGCGTGCCGTAGGCGTGCACCGTGGCGTCCGGCTCCAGGCGGTGGATCAGGTCCAGGCCCGCCGTGAGGTTGCCCCACTGGTCGCTGCCGCCCTGCTGGAGCGTGCAGCCGTACCTTCGGTAGAGCTGGAGGAAGTCCATGCCCTGGAGGATCTGGTAGCTGAACTCCGTGTAGCTGATGCCCTGGTCGGAGTCCAGACGCTTGGCGACCGAGTCCTTCGCCAGCATCTTGTTCACGCGGAAGTGCTTGCCGATGTCGCGCAGGAACTCGATCGCGGAGAGGTTCGCCGTCCAGTCGAGGTTGTTGACCATGACCGCGGCGTTCTCGCCCTCGAAGGACAGGAACGGCTCGATCTGACGGCGCAGCTTCTGCACCCAGCCGGCGACCGTCTCCGGGTCGTTCAGCGTGCGCTCCGCCGTCGGGCGCGGGTCGCCGATCTGGCCCGTGGCCCCGCCGACCAGCGCCAGCGGCCGGTGGCCGGCCTGCTGGAGCCGGCGCACGGTGAGCACCTGCACCAGGTGACCCAGGTGGAGCGACGGCGCCGTCGGGTCGAAGCCGCAATAGAACGTGACGGGACCGTCCGCGAGCGCCTTGCGCAAAGCATCTTCGTCAGTGGACAGGGCGAACAGGCCCCGCCACTTCAGCTCGTCGACGATGTCCGTCACGGTTCTCGTATCTCCTTGGGATGGTCTCGTGGAATCAGGTACGAGGTTATACGCCCTGACTGACAGAGCTCATATTGAAGTCCGGCACCCGCAGCGCGGGCATCGCAGCCCTAGTGAACCAGTCGCTCCATTCCCTCGGCAGCGTCTTTTCCGTCCGCCCGGCCTCGGTCGCCCGCCCCAGCAGATCCACCGGCGACTCGTTGAACCGGAAGTTGTTCACCTCGCCCGCCACCTCGCCGTTCTCGACGAGATAGACGCCGTCCCGGGTCAGCCCGGTCAGCAGCAGCGTCGCCGGGTCGACCTCGCGGATGTACCAGAGGCAGGTCAGCAGCAGCCCGCGCGCGGTGTTCGCGACCATCTCCTCCAGGGAGCGGTCCTCGCCCCCGCTCAGGATCAGGTTGTCGATCGACGGCGCCACCGGCAGCCCGGTCAGACCCGCGCTGTGCCGACTCGTCAACAGGTGCTGCAACTCGCCCTCGCGCACCCAGTCGGTGGCGGTCAGCGGCAGCCCGTTGTCGAACACCGACTGGTCGCCTCCCGAGGTGTGCGCGAGCACGAACGGGGCGGATTCCAGGCCCGGTTCGTTCGGGTCGCTGCGCAACGTCAGCGGCAGTTCGGCGAGCCGCTCGCCGACACGGGTGCCGCCGCCGGGCTTGGAGAACACCGTGCGCCCCTCGACCGCGTCCCGGCCCGACGCCGACCACATCTGATAGATCAGCAGGTCCGCGACCGCGGTAGGCGGCAGCAGCGTCTCGTACCGGCCCGCGGGCAGCTCGATCTTCCGCTCCGCCCAGCCCAGCCGTACGGCCAACTCGGCGTCCAGGGCCGCCGGGTCGACGTCCTTGAAGTCCCGGGTCGAGCGGCCGGCCCAGGCCGAGCGCGTACGGTCCGGGGACTTGGCGTTCAGCTCCAGCGTGCCGTTGGGCTGGTCGTGGCGCAGGCGCAGCCCCGTCGACGTACCGAGATAGCTGGTGACCAGCTCGTGGTTGGCGAAGCCGTACAGCTCGCGACCGCCCGCACGCGCGCGTGCGAACGATTCGCCGAGCGCCGGAGCGAAGTCGGTGAACACGCTGGACGAGGTCTCGGCGGGCCCGTCCGTGAAGTCGGGCGAGGGGGCCACGCCCGTGACGAGCGGCTGCGCGTCCTCGGCGGGCGCGGCCCCGCGCGCGGCGGCCTCGGCGGCCCGTACGAGCGGCTCCAGCTCCTCCGGGGTGACGGCCGACCGGGACACGACCCCCGAGGCGGTGCCCTCCTTGCCGTCGACGGTCGCGATGACGGTGAGCGTGCGCCCGCGCGTGACGCCGTTCGTGGTCAACGCATTGCCCGCCCAGCGGAGGTTGGCGGTCGACTGCTCGTCGGCGATGACGACACAGCCGTCGGCCCGCGACAGTGCGAGGGCGCGCTCGACGATCTCGTGCGGCTTGTTCGTACGAGGACTCATCGACCGGCCTCCTGGGTGGTGTTGAGGATGTTGACGCCCGTGAAGAGGGCCGACGGGCAGCCGTGCGAGACCGAGGCGACCTGGCCCGGCTGGGCCTTGCCACAGTTGAAGGCGCCGCCCAGGACGTACGTCTGCGGACCGCCGACGGCCGCCATGGACCCCCAGAAGTCGGTGGTCGTCGCCTGGTACGCGACGTCCCGCAGCTGCCCGGTGATCCGCCCGTTCTCGATCTTGAAGAACCGCTGTCCGGTGAACTGGAAGTTGTACCTCTGCATGTCGATCGACCACGACCGGTCGCCCACCACGTAGATCCCGCGGTCGACCCCGCCGATCAGATCCTCCGTGGACAGCCCCGCCGGGTCCGGCTGCAGCGACACGTTGGCCATGCGCTGCACCGGCACATGGCCGGGGGAGTCGGCGTACGCGCAGCCGTTCGAGCGGTCGAAGCCCGTCAACTTGGCGATGCGGCGGTCGAGTTGGTAGCCGACCAGGGTGCCGTCCTTGACCAGGTCCCAGGACTGGCCCTCGACGCCCTCGTCGTCGTAGCCGATGGTCGCGAGGCCGTGTTCGGCGGTGCGGTCACCGGTGACGTTCATGCGCTCGGAGCCGTACTTGAGCTTGCCGAGCTTGTCGAAGGTGGCGAAGGACGTGCCGGCGTAGGCGGCCTCGTAGCCGAGCGCGCGGTCCAGTTCGGTGGCGTGGCCGATGGACTCGTGGATCGTCAGCCAGAGGTTGGACGGGTCGACGACGAGGTCGTACAGGCCCGCCTCGACGCTCGGCGCCCGCATCTTCTCGGCGAGCAGCTCGGGGATCCGCGCCAGCTCCTCGTCCCAGTCCCAGCCGGTGCCTGTGAGGTACTCCCAGCCGCGCCCCACGGGCGGCGCGATGGTGCGCATGGAGTCGAACTCACCGCTCGACTCGTCGACCGACACCGCGTTCAGCTGCGGGTGCAGCCGGACGCGCTGCTGCGTGGTCACCGTCCCGGCGGTGTCGGCGTAGAACTTGTTCTCGTGCACGGTGAGCAGCGACGCGTCCACGTGGTTGACGCCGTCCGCCGCGAGCAGCCGGGCGCTCCAGTCCGCGAGCAGCCCCGCCTTCTCCTCGTCGGGCACCGAGAAGGGATCGATCTCGTACGACGAGATCCACGTCCGCTCCGCGTGCACGGGCTCGGCGGCCAGCTCGACCCGCTCGTCCGACCCGGCCGCCTTGATCACCTGGGCGGAGAGCTTCGCCATCGCCACCGCCTGCGAGGCGACCTTGGCGGCGGCGTCCAGACTCAGGTCCACCCCGGACGCGAACCCCCAGGTGCCGCCGTGCACGACCCGCACCGCGTACCCGAGGTCGGTGGTGTCCGACGTACCGGCGGGCCGGGCGTCCCGCAGCCGCCAGGACGCGCTGCGCACCCGCTCGAACCGGAAGTCCGCGTGCTCGGCCCCGAGCGCACGCGCGCGTGCGAGCGCGGCATCGGCCAGGGCGCGTAGGGGAAGCGCCGTGAAGGCTTCGTCGATGGAATGAGGCACGGAGGGCTCCCTGCTGTCGTGGCCTGTCGGGTCCGATCATGTCGCGCGAGACGGTGCGAGGACCACACGTTTCCGTTCGGCGTCGGCTCTTTCTGTAGAAACCCGACAGGGAGCCCCGTAACCCGCTGTCGGTGCCCGATTGTCCCGTGGAGCGAGCCGACCGATAGGTTTTCGATAAGGCCGTCTGCCAACCAGGTGTACCGGGCAGGCGCGCAGGACCGCTATCGAAAGGGTGATCCGTTGAGCCGCTCGGTTCTCGTCACCGGAGGCAACCGGGGCATCGGCCTCGCCATCGCCCGTGCGTTCGCCGACGCCGGCGACAAGGTCGCGATCACGTACCGCTCGGGTGAGCCGCCGGCCGGCTTCCTGGCCGTCAAGTGCGACATCACCGACACCGAGCAGGTGGAGCAGGCCTACAAGGAGATCGAGGCCGAGCACGGCCCGGTCGAGGTCCTGATCGCCAACGCCGGCGTCACCAAGGACCAGCTCCTGATGCGCATGTCCGAGGAGGACTTCACCTCGGTCATCGACACCAACCTCACCGGCACCTTCCGCGTCGTCAAGCGCGCCAACCGCGCCATGCTGCGCGCCAAGAAGGGCCGCGTCATCCTGATCTCGTCGGTCGTCGGCCTGATGGGCGGCCCCGGGCAGGCGAACTACGCCGCCTCCAAGGCCGCGCTGGTCGGTTTCGCGCGCTCCCTCGCCCGTGAGCTGGGCTCGCGCAACATCACCTTCAACGTCGTCGCGCCCGGCTTCGTCGACACCGACATGACCAAGGTGCTCACCGACGAGCAGCGTGAGGGCATCGTCAAGCAGGTGCCGCTCGGTCGTTACGCGCAGCCCGAGGAGGTCGCCGCGACGGTGCGGTTCCTGGCCTCGGACGACGCCTCGTACATCACTGGAGCCGTCATCCCTGTTGACGGCGGACTGGGAATGGGTCACTGATCACCATGAGCGGAATTCTTGAGGGCAAGCGCGTCCTGATCTCCGGTGTGCTGCTGGAGTCCTCCATCGCCTTCCACGCCGCCAAGCAGGCCCAGGAGCAGGGCGCCGAGATCATCCTGACCGCGTTCCCGCGGCCCACGCTGACCGAGCGCATCGCCAAGAAGCTCCCCAAGCCCACCAAGGTCATCGAGCTCGACGTCACCAACGACGAGCACCTGGCGCGCCTCGCCGACGTCGTGGGCGAGGAACTGGGCGGCCTGGACGGTGTCGTGCACTCCATCGGGTTCGCGCCGCCGGACGCGCTCGGCGGCAACTTCCTCAACACGCCGTTCGCGTCGGTCGCCACGGCGATGCACGTCTCGGCGTTCTCCCTGAAGTCGCTGACCATGGCCTGCCTGCCGCTGATGCAGAACGGCGGCTCGGTCGTCGGCCTCACCTTCGACGCGTCCTTCGCGTGGCCGCAGTACGACTGGATGGGCCCGGCCAAGGCCGCCCTGGAGGCCACCAGCCGCTACCTCGCCCGCGACCTGGGCAAGCAGAACATCCGCTGCAACCTCGTCTCCGCGGGCCCGCTCGGCTCGATGGCCGCCAAGTCCATCCCGGGCTTCAGTGAGCTGGCCTCCGTGTGGGACAACCGCTCCCCCCTGGAGTGGGACCTCAACGACCCGGAGCCGGCCGGCAAGGCCATCGTCGCCCTCCTGAGCGACTGGTTCCCGAAGACCACCGGCGAGATCGTCCACGTCGACGGCGGCCTGCACGCCATCGGAGCCTGACCTCCCGGCCCGGCCTCTCCTACGGCGTCGACGCCCCGTTTCCCGCACCGCGCGGGGAGCGGGGCGTCACCCGTTCGGCCCCTCCGGCCGGGCGGGAGCAGGGCACAACTGCGCACTCTGGATTACGCGTTCACCCACGCGATTCCCTCCCCAGCACCACCGAGGAGGTTCCCCTTGTGCGCCTGTCCCACAGCCTGGCCTCAGTGACCGTCGCCGTCGCTCTCGTCATCTCCCTGGCGTACGAGGCGATGCCGCACGCACGCGTGGAGGCTCGAAAACCAGCCGCACCCCAGCTGTTCGGCGCCGCGTGCCGCACCACCGTCCACGGCTCGCATGTGATCGCGTACTGCCACAACCCGTACCCCCAGACCGACCGTGTCAGCCTGCACATCGAGTGCGACCGCTGGTGGGACATCGACAGCGACGGCACCGGGATCGACGCCGGACCGGCGCAGACCGTACGGCTGGCCGGCCGCTGCTGGGAAGACGTCCGCGCGGTGTGGGTCAGCCACCAGAAGCGGGCGAGCTGAACCCCTCCGGAGCACCGGAACGGCCGGGGTCGAACCCCTTCTTATGAGGGCGAGCTCAACCGCCCCGGGCGGCACAGGAACGGATAGCCCGCGGCCTCCACTGCCGCCGCCTGTGCGTCACCCGCGCGGATCGCGTCCACGAGCCGCGTGTGGTCCATGTACGTCTCCGGAGTCAGCTCCTCGCCGACGTCCGCGCGCAGCCACTCGCGCAGCACCTCGCCCAGGTCGGCGTACATCGCCGTCATGACGTCGTTGTGCGAGGCCGCCACCACGGCCATGTGAAGGGTCGCGTCGGCCGTCACGAAGGCCTCCGTGTCGCCGGATGCCCAGGCCTCCTCACGTCGCGCGAGGAGGGCGTCCAGCTGCTTGAGGTCCTTCTCGGTGCGCCGCTCGGCCGCCAGCTGCGCCGCCGACGACTCCAGCGTGGAGCGCAGTTCGGCGATGTGCCGGGGATCGGCGTCCGCGAAGCGGCGGTGCATCACGCCGGCCAGCTCGCTCGTCGCCACGACATACGTGCCCGAGCCCTGGCGGATGTCCAGCAGGCCGTTGTGCGCGAGCGCGCGGACGGCCTCGCGGACCGTGTTGCGGGCGACTCCGAGCTGCTCGACCAGCTCCGGCTCGGTCGGGATCCGGGAGCCGACCGGCCACTCGCCCGAGGTGATCTGGTTCCGCAGCGCGGCGATGACCTGCTCGGACAGCGCCGATCGACGGGGGTGACTCAGGGGCATGGCACACCTTCGCATGTGCGGGGCGGAAGCAGGCCACCCGGGGATGGACAACCAATCATCCCATGATTCTATGATGGGCGGCATGGCAAGCGAGGAAACCCGGACACTGAAGTCCACGACGAACATCGGCAGCTCCGCCGTGAGCGACTCCCCGGCGCCGACAGGGAAGCAGGCCGGGAAAGCGTCCACGCGCGCGTGGACGACGCGTCTGCTCGTCGTCGGCATCGTGCTGGCCGCGCTGAACCTCCGCCCCGCCATCACCAGCCTCGGCGCCCTCCTCGAAGAGGTCCGCGACGGCCTAGGCATGAGCGGCAGCGTCGCCGGACTGCTCACCTCCGTGCCCCCGCTGTGCTTCGCCCTCTTCGGCGTCACGGCCCCGCGCCTGGCCCGCCGCTTCGGCCCGGCCGCGGTGGTCTGCGCGGGCATGGTCGCCATCACCACCGGCCTGCTCATACGGCCGTACGTCGGCGGTACGGCGGGCTTCCTGGCCGGCAGCGCGCTCGCGCTCATGGGCATCGCGGTGAGCAACGTCCTGATGCCGGTCATCGTCAAGCGCTGGTTCCCCGACCGGGTCGGCTCCATGACCGGCCTGTACTCGATGGCCCTCGCCCTCGGCACCGGCGCCGCGGCCGCGTTGACCGTGCCCATGACCGATGCCCTGGGCGGCAGTTGGCGCTCCGGCCTGACCGTGTGGGCGGCGCTGGCCGCCGCGGCCGTACTGCCGTGGACCGCTCTCGTACGACACCGGGAGGCGCCCTTCGGCCATGAGGTGCCCGCGAACCGGCGCACCCGCGCGCGGGAGGCCGAGCCCGCGCAGCCGCGGCTCCGGAT
Organism: Streptomyces sp. NPDC050508; assembly: GCF_040655155.1. Classification (NCBI taxonomy): domain Bacteria; kingdom Bacillati; phylum Actinomycetota; class Actinomycetes; order Kitasatosporales; family Streptomycetaceae; genus Streptomyces; species Streptomyces sp. NPDC050508. Next base: position 21,235 of record NZ_JBFAJJ010000036.1, on the reverse strand, counting down.
CACCCGCAGCCGTACCGCCTGGGCGCTCGCCGTGTTCTTCGGGCTCCAGGCCACCGCCGCGTACATCACGATGGGCTGGATGGCACAGATCTTCCGGGACGCGGGTGTCTCCGCGGGTACGGCCGGGCTGCTCCTGGCCGTCACGATGGCGATGGGTGTGCCGCTCGCCTTCGTCATACCCCGCCTGGCCACCCGGCTGCCCCGGCAGGGGCCGATCGTCATCGCCCTCGGTGTCTGCGGCCTCGCCGGATACGCGGGCCTGTACCTCGCACCGGCCGCTGGAGCCTGGGCCTGGGCCCTGCTGCTCGGCGTCTCCAACTGCGCCTTCCCGCTGGCCCTGACGATGGTCGGCCTGCGGGCCAGGACCGGCGCGGGCGTCGCCCAGCTGTCGGCCTTCGCGCAGAGCGCCGGCTATCTGATCTCCGTCCCGGGGCCGCTCCTGGTCGGCGTGCTCTACCAGCACAGCGGCGGCTGGGGACTGCCGATCGCCCTCATGGCCGGCCTGATGGTCCCGCAGATGGCCGTGGGCGTCCTCGCGGGACGCGACCGCACCGTGGAGGACGAGGCGGCCCGCTGAGCTCACCCCGGCAGACGGGGCGCGGCCGGCAGGTGCGAGACTGGCCGTATGCCAGTGCTCGACCCGAACCCCCAGAACGGCCAGCGGAAGATGCTCCTCGTCTTCGGTTCGTTCTTCGCCATCTTCATCGTCATCGCCATCATCGCGACGATCGCGTCGCCGTGAACGCGCCCTCGTAGGCCGATGGTGGGGTTGTCCCCACCATCCCCTAGGGGGTGAGGCTCAGGGGCAAGTGGGTGGATCTCCGGATGGGTTGGGGGCCGCGCGTTCCGTAACTTCGAAGTGTGACCGCGAGAAGCGGATCGCGGACCACTCGGAGACCAGCGGAGGCATCCATGTCGGCCCCTACGCACACCCGGCCCCACCCGGCGACCACGGGCGGCGTCGACATCAGACTGCCGTGGTGGGCCCTCGCCCTGCCGGCGTTCGCCTTCATCGTGTTGCTCGTGATGATGCTCAACCCGACGGACGCGCAAGCCGCGGCCTCGGACCCGATGATCACGCACCTCTTCGAGCGCGCGCAGCAGTTCATAGGCCGCTGAGCACCCGCGGAGCCGCCCGTCAACTACCCGCGCCCCGTGGCCTGTTTCATGCGAAGCTGGATCCCATGAGCGTCGCAGAACCCCGCAGGATTGTCCTCTTCCGGCATGCGAAAGCCGACTGGCCCGAGGTGACCGATCACGAGCGGCCGCTCGCTGAGCGGGGCCGCCTGGACGCGGCCACCGCCGGAAGCAGACTCGCCGACACCGGCATCCCCTTCGATCTGGCCCTCTGCTCCACCGCGGTCCGTACCCGGGAGACCTGGAAGCTGGCCGTCCACGAACTCGCGCACCGGCCGAAAACCGTCTACGAGGAGAGGCTCTACGAGGCCTCGCCCGGCGAGCTGATCGCCGTGCTGAACGAGACGCCCGACGACACGCAGAACGTGATCCTCATCGGCCACAACCCGGGAGTCCAGGGCCTGACCGAGGTCCTCTCCGGCCCGGGCACCGGCGAGGCACGTGAGTGGCTGACCCGCCGCGGCTTCCCGGCCGCCGCCTTCGCCGTCCTGACCTTCGACGGCTCCTGGAAGTCACTGGAGCCGGGCGTGGCGACGCTGGCCGACTTCTGGGCGCCGTCCGAGTAGTCCCGTAGACCAGCAGTCCCGTAGTCCCGCACGACAAGGGGCCCGGCACCCTGCGGTGCCGGGCCCCCGAAGGTCGTACCCGGTCCGGGATCAGTCCTCGTCGTGCGTGTCCGCCGCCTCGACCTCTTCGCGGGTGACGCCCAGCAGATACAGCACGGTGTCGAGGAACGGCACGTTCACCGCGGTGTGCGCGGCCTCCCGTACGACCGGCTTCGCGTTGAAGGCGACGCCGAGACCGGCCGCGTTGAGCATGTCCAGGTCGTTGGCGCCGTCGCCGATCGCCACGGTCTGCGCGAGCGGTACGCCCGCCTCGGCGGCGAAGCGACGCAGGAGTCGTGCCTTGCCCGCGCGGTCGACGATCTCGCCGGTGACCCTGCCGGTCAGCTTCCCGTCGATGATCTCCAGCGTGTTGGCCTGGGCGAAGTCGAGCCCGAGCCGGTCCTTGAGGTCATCGGTGACCTGGGTGAACCCGCCCGACACGACACCGACTTGATAGCCGAGCCGCTTGAGCGTACGGATCAGGGTGCGGGCCCCCGGCGTCAGCCGCACCTCACTGCGCACCTTGTCCACGACCGAGGCGTCCAGTCCTGCCAGCAACGCCACGCGCGCGTGCAGCGACTGTTCGAAGTCCAGCTCCCCGCGCATCGCGGCGGCGGTCACCTCGGCGACCTCGTCCTCGCAGCCGGCGTGTGCGGCGAAGAGCTCGATGACCTCGTCCTGGATGAGCGTGGAGTCGACGTCCATGACGACGAGACGCTGGGCCCGCCGGTGCAGCCCCGCCGCCACGACGGCGACGTCGACACCGAACGCCGCCGCGTGGGTGGCAAGGGCGGTGCGCAGCGGCTCGGTCTCCACCCCGGACACCGCGAACTCGACTGCTGTCACGGGGTACTTGGCGAGCCGGAAGATACGGTCGATGTTGCCGCCGGCCTTGGTGATGCGGGCGGCGATCGCGGCGGTGGACTCCGCGGTGAGCGGATGACCGAGCACGGTCACGAGCGAACGGCCCAGGCCACGCGGCCGGTTGTCGCCGAGGCCGGAGATGATCTCCGCCTGCATCTTCATCGACTCGGCCCAGCTGTGCACGGTGGCCCGCAGGTCCCCTTCGAGCCCGGCGGGCGGCGGGGTCACGAGTGCGCACAGCACCATCCGGCCACGCGTGACGACCTGCTCGATGTCGACCACGTCGACGGAGTAGGCGGCGAGGGTGTCGAAGAGTCCGGCCGTGATACCCGGCCTGTCCTTGCCGAAGATCTTGACGAGGAGAGTGGGGACGTCAGAGGTCTGCGAAGCGCTCATGATGCCCCCACCGTATCCGGCACGCAGTGCCTTATGCCGCAGAGGTCCGCCTAGCGGACACGGAACAGTAGGTGTCGGATGGGTGGCGCGAATCTTACGGGCCGATCACGAAGGGTCTGGACGACGGTCACGAGTGGGCTGGGAACGGTCGCGAGTCGGTTGAGGGGCGGTCAGGAGGCGCGATGAGGTGATCGCGGTGGAGTGCGGTGCGGATCAGAAGTTGGCCGGTCGTCGGGCAGGGGGCGACTGATACGCCGCCGGGTGCGGGGGATACGGCCGGACGGGTGGGGCGCCGGATGTTGGGCTGCTGGCCTGTCGGGTCCTTGGGCTACGGAGGCCACGCAGCTAGGGACCCACAGAACTACGAGGGCACCCCGCGCCCCTTGTCCGCCGTCGCCACGGCTCACCCGACGCCGAAGTGGATCACCGGCGCCCCTTGGGCCGCCCAGGAGGGGGCGGTGGCGGGGTAGGAGGAGGTTGCTGCCCGCTGTCCGAGTCGTCCCCCGGCCAGTCCCGCGAGCGCGACCCGGGCCGACGCCGAGGCAGACGGGACGGCGGCTCGTCGGGCCGGGCCATGGTCGGAGCGCCGTACATGTCGGCGGGCGGCGAAGGGGTGCCGGGCGGCTGCGGGCCGTCGTAGAGGCGAGTGGGGTCGTCCGGCGGGACGACTCCGGGCGGCGGCTGCGAGCCTCCGGGGTACGGGTGGAGCCCGCCCGACCCTACGGCTCCGGGCCCCGGGCCGACCCCGGACTGCCCTGCGTTTCCCGGCAGTTGAGGCGAGCCTCCGACAGGCGGCCGACCACCTTCCTGAGGCGACCTCGCACCTGGCGGCCACGGACCCTCCTGAGGTGAGCCCCCGCCCGATGGCCACCCTGCTCCACCGGACCGAGCCCCACCGCCCAACCCGGCGCCACTTGGCCCCGCGCCTCCCGGCGGCTGCGCCCCACCCCTCCCGCGCGGGCGTTTCTCGCCGGGCCGGGCTTCGCCTCGTGGCCCGCTGTCCTCCGGTTGCCGTAGTTCGTCGGGGAGTTGGAGGTACGGGTTGGTGGCTGGGTTCGGGGCCCGGTACGGCGTGGTCGGCACGTAGGGACCCGAGTGTCCCGAGCTCTCCGGGTGCTCTGTGTGTCCCGCGCCCGCCACAGGTTGCGCGTGTTCCGGATAGCTCGGCTGTCCCGGCGCCCCGGCATCCGGCCCGGCTCCCGGAACCGTCGCCCCCACGTCACCCAGTGCCAACCGCGCCGCCTGCCATCCCGCGGCCCCGGTCGCGTACGCGAGCAGCCCCCCGACACCCCCCGCACCCGCACCCCACACCGCGCCGAGCACCAGCGCCATGCCCAGATGCCCGTGCAACTGGATCCCGGCACCGAACGCGTCGAACCCCAGTACCGACAGCGACGCGTCCACCGACACATCCGTCAGCCAGGCCAGCAACGGCAACGCCAGCGCGGTCACGATCCCCAGCCGTAAAGCACACCGCCCTGCGAAACCGAGCGCCCCCGGACTTCCGACGGGCGCACCACCACGACGACCGACACCCCTCTCCCCACCCGCCCCCAACGGCGTCCGCACCGCGGTAAGCACCCCCGCCAGCAGCATCATCAACGCCGCGGCAACCCCCAACAACCACACCCGACTGTCCAGTTCGGCCAGTCGTCCCAACGTCACCGGCTGGTTGGACTTCACGCTCAGGAGTTGGTCCAGGGGGTGGGGGAGCAGCTTCGCGAGTTCGCCCGTCGCCTTGCCGTCCCAGGGGACGAAGAGGCCGAGCGGGATGCCGAGCCAGACCCCGTTGGGCGCGCCCAACAGCGCGGCGCCCGCGATCCGTTTCGGGTGGTCGTCGCCGATCGCCGCGTACGCCGCCGCCGCGAGCCCCGCCGCCACCGCCACCAGCAGCACCGTGACGAGCGCGGACGCGGCCGGTCGTACGACGCGGTGGACGGCCTCCCAGCCGCGAGGGAGGGGGGTGCGGCGGGATGCCAACAGGGCGATGAGGAGGATGCCGGCCGACCAGCCCAGGCCGCCGAGCAGGGTCGGCGCCGTGTCGACCGTGAAGCCGACCGCCGCCTTCGCCTTGACCAGGTCGCCGATCTTGCCCGGCAGCAGCCCGCCGATGTCACCGATGTCGCCGAGGCCGGGGATCTTCAGCCCGCCGCCGCTCCCTCCACCGCCGCCCGTCAGTTTGTCGAGGCCCAGTTTGCCGCCGTCGATCGTGATGACGTCGTGGCCCGCCCAGGCCAGCCCACCCAGCATCGCCACGAAGAGCGCGACCACCGAGCCCACGCGCGCGACGAGTTCGGCCGGGGCGATCACAACTCCGGCCGCCCGCAGGGACCGTAGGAAGAAATACGACAGCAGGAGTGCGCCCACCAGGCTCACGCCCAGTGGGGTGATCGTGACGGCTGTGGTCGCCTGGGCGCCGGTCAGGCCGAACGCGGACACATCGCCTGTCGGCGTGACCGAACCGCCCGCGCCGAGGGCCACCACCGCCGCGGTCATCGGGCCGAGCGAGCCCGCCGTGTCGGCGCCCAGCAGGTGCAGACCGAGTGCGGCCGTGCCCGCCATGCCTATCAACGCCCAGCTCACCGAGGCGATCGCGGACAGCAGGACGTCACCCCACGGCAGCCTCGTACCGTGCCTCGCCGTCTCGATCCTCGTCGCTGAGCTCATGGCAGACCCCCCGATCCGCGGCGCGGTGCGGACACCACGCATGTCCCCCTCGCGTGGATTACCACTCTCCGGGTCGGTTTCAACCCCGTCAACGGAACCGGCGGAAGCGTGCGGGCGTGGTCTTCACAAGGCCCGACTTTCGGTCAGGGGGTGCAGCCTGAAATAGTTCCCGACGATGTTCGCCATCCCTAGACTCCCTGTGATGGGGGTAACTCGGGGGACTACTCAGTGGGGCATGGAGTGCCGGAACTCGTACTGGAATTGAATGGACGGACCTGGACGCTCGACGCGTCCAGGCCCTACACCCTCGGACGTGATCCGCAGGGGGACGTCGTGGTCGACGACGCCAGGGTCTCCTGGCGGCACGCCACGATCAGCTGGGGCGGCCGGAGTTGGGTCATCGACGACCACGGCAGCACCAACGGCACGTTCGTGCAGGGCCAGCGCATCCATCAGATGGAGATCGGCCCGGGCTCGTCCGTGTACCTGGGCAACGCGAACGACGGCCCGCGCCTGAACCTGTCCGGCGCCGCGGCCGCCGTGGCCACGCCGCAGGCCCAGCCGCAGCAACAGCCGTACGCCGCACAGGGCGCGGGCCCCGGCTGGGCCCAGCAGGCGCCGTCGCCGCAGCAGACGCCTGAACAGCAGCGTTATCAGCCGCCGGCCGCCGCGAACATTCCGCAGCAGTCGGGACCCGGTGTCGGCGCGGGGGCGCCGCCGGTCTACGGCGACCGCAGCCCGACCACGTTCCACCAGTTCTCGCTGGACCGCGTGATGCGCATCGGCCGTGCGCTGGAGAACGAGTTGGTGGTCTCCGACCTCCAAGTCTCGCGCCACCACGCCGAGTTCCACGCGACACTCGACGGCCGCTTCGAGATCCGCGACCTCGGCTCGCACAACGGCACGTACGTCAACGGCCAGCCGATCACCAAGGGCGGCTCCGCGCTGCTCGGCCCGAACGACATCGTCGGCGTCGGCCACTCCACGTTCCGCCTGGTCGGGGACCGGCTGGAAGAGTTCGTCGACACCGGTGAAGTCTCCTTCTCCGCCCGGCACTTGACCGTCGAGGTCGACGGCGGCAAGCAGATCCTGAAGGACGTCTCCTTCGGCGTACCGGAGAAGTCGCTGATCGCGGTCATCGGCCCGTCCGGCTCCGGCAAGTCGACCCTCCTGAAGGCGCTCACCGGCTACCGGCCCGCCAACCAGGGCGACGTCCTCTACGACAACCGGAACCTGTACAAGCAGTTCGCCGAGCTGCGCCAGCGCATCGGTCTGGTCCCGCAGGACGACATCCTGCACAAGGAACTGACCGTCAAGAAGGCCCTCAAGTACGCGGCCAAGCTGCGCTTCCCCGCCGACACCACCGGCGACGAGCGCGAGGCCCGTATCGACGAGGTGCTGCGCGAGCTGAAGCTCGACATCCACAAAGAGAAGAAGATCACCTCCCTCTCCGGCGGCCAGCGCAAGCGCGTCTCGGTGGCCCTGGAACTCCTCACCAAGCCCTCGCTGATCTTCCTGGACGAGCCCACCTCGGGCCTCGACCCGGGCATGGACCGCGATGTCATGCAGCTGCTGCGCGGCCTCGCCGACGACGGCCGCACGGTCCTCGTCGTCACCCACTCCGTGGCCGAACTGGCGATCTGCGACAAGCTGTTGGTGATGGCGCCGGGCGGCAGCGTCGCCTACTTCGGCCCGCCGGAGGAGGCGCTGAACTTCTTCGGCTACGACACCTGGGCCGACGTCTTCTCCGCCTTCGAGAACTACCGCGACTACGACTGGGCGGGCCGCTGGAAGGGCTCGCAGCACTACCAGATGTACGCCGCGGACATCGACGCGATTGCTCCGCAGTCCGTACAGATGCCTCCGATGCAGGCGATGAAGCCGCCGAAGCCGCAGGGCTGGATGTCCCAGTTCGTCACGCTGGTGCGCCGCTACGTCGGGGTGATCGCCTCCGACAAGGGCTTCCTCGCCCTGATGGTGATCCTGCCGGCCGTCCTCGGCGCGGTGAGCCTGCTCATCGACTCGGGCAACAGCCTGCTGCCCAACCCGCCCAGGGCGAACGGCCAGATCATTCCGAACGGCACGGCCACCACGGTCCTGCTGATCCTCGCGGTCGGCGCCTGCTTCGCCGGTGCGGCCAACTCCGTCCGTGAGCTGATCAAGGAACGGGTCATCTACGAGCGGGAGCGCGCCACCGGCCTGTCCCGCTCCGCGTACCTGATGTCCAAGGTGTTCGTGCTCGGTGTGATCACCGCGCTGCAGGGCCTGATGGTCGGTGTCATCGGCTTCGCCAGCCGGGAGATCCCGAAGCAGGGCCTGGTCCTCGGCAGCCAGACCATGCTCGAACTCTGCATCCCGATCATGGGCCTCGGCTTCACCGCGATGATGTTCGGCCTGATCATCTCCGCGCTGGTGAAGACGGCCGAGAAGACCATGCCGCTGCTGGTCATGTTCGCGATCATCCAGGTCGTGTTCACCGGCTGCCTGTTCACCCTGAACGGCGCGGTCGGCGTCAACCAGTTCTCGTACCTGATGCCGTCGCGGTGGGCGGTCGGCGCCGCGGGCGCCACGCTGGACTTCAACAGGATCAGCCCGCCCAAGCCGGGCGACAGCAACGACCCGCTGTGGCAGCACACCGTCGGCGCGTGGGGCATGGACATGGCCGCCCTGATCGTCCTCGGCGTGATCTGCGGCTTCTTCGTGGCCCGCTTCCTGCGCCGCCACGAGCCCGAGGTCATGCGTAAGTAACCACTCTTGATTACGACGCCGAAGGGCGGCACCCCTCACACGGGTGCCGCCCTTCGGCGTCGATACCGAGACCCAGAGGTCCGCCGGAGGCCTCAGTACGCGTCTCAGTACGCGCTGTTGACGTTGTCGATCGAGCCGTACTTGTCGGCCGCGTAGTTGGCGGCGGCGGTGATGTTGGCGACCGGGTCGTAGATGTTCGTCGAGGTACCGGAGACGTGGTACGCGTTGAACGTCGGCTGGATCACCTGGAGCAGGCCGATCGACGGGGTGCCGTTGACCGCGTTGACGTCCCAGCCGTTGACGGCGCTCGGGTTGCCCGAGGACTCCCGCATGATGTTCTTGTACAGGCCGTTGTACGAGCCCGGGATGCCCTTCGCCTTCATGATCGCCAGGGCGTGGTTGATCCAGCCGTTGAGGTTGTTGGCGTAGGTCGTCGCGGCAACGGTCTCGATCTTGGGGCGCTCGGCGGAGCGGCTCGCGGCCTCCTTGGCCTTGCGCGCGGCCTCGGCCTTCTTCTTGGCGGCGGCTTCGGCGGCGGCCTTCTTTTTCGCGGCGGCGTCCGCCTTGGCCTTCGCCGCCTTCGCCTTCGCGTCGGCCTTCGCCTGGATCGCCTCGGTCTTCACGCCGGCACCGGCGAGCTGGTCGGTGACGCTGGCCTTGACGCCCTTGATCGGCTCCGAGCTGTACGCGATCTTCGCCGAGGACGCGGCGTCGCTCGTGGTCGTCCCCGCGTCGCTGGGCACCGCGGAGAAGGCGAGGGCGGCGGCGCCGAGCGTGGCGACACCGGCGAGCGCGATCTTGTGCTGCTTCGTCAGCTTGTTCAGCTTGGGCAGGCGACTATGACCAGGAGTGTTCGAGTTCTTGGGCATGGCGGATGGACCTCTTCGAATTGCGCGGAGGTCGCTCACCGTCCGGCGGGGACGCGGGTGCTTCCGGCACAAACGCCGCGGACGGAATCCGCGGCGCTGAGCGACGGCTGCAATTCTTAGCGGTCGCAAAAACCTGTGGCAAAGGTGTGACGTACGATCCCGGGTAGTTGACCGGTCCAGGGCAAAACGGGACAGACAGGAACGTCTTTCCCGCTCAAGCAGGGCGCCTATATCTCCTATGTCCGCTAGTACGTGATCTGCGCCCTATGCTCGGGCTCACATCGACCGCACGGCAACCTCACCCGCAGTTGCGTGAGCAACGCACTGTGTGAGGATCCTCCTCCGGCAGGATGAGATGCACGTCCCCGAACTCGTGCCACAGGTAGAGCCCGCGCAACGCCTCCTCATAACTGCGGTCGACAGCGGCCCGCCCGGCGACCGCCTCCAGCATCAGCAGATGCGAGGCCTCCGGCTCGTGCAGCCCCGTCAGCAGCCCGTCCACCACCCGCACACCCCGCTCCGGCGTCACGACGAGGTCCGTCCACCCCGCACGCGCGCGTACGACCCCGTCGTCCCCGGCGGCGGACTCGACGGCCCGCACGGCAGTGGTCCCCACCGCGATCACCCGCCCGTCCCCGGCCCGGGCGGCGTTGATCAACCGGGCCGACACCTCCGACACCGCGAACCGCTCCGGATACGGCGGCTCCTGCACCTCGGCCGACGCCACCCCGGTGTGCAAGGTGATCGGTACGAACTGCACCCCCCGACTCACCAGCTCCGCCACGAGCCGCGCGGTAAAGGGCCGCGCCGCACTGGGCATCTCCGCACTGCCGCTCCCGGCCCCGTCCTCGGACGGCAACGAGAACACCGTCTGGTAGACGGAGAGCGGCTGATCCCGCTCGGTATAGGAGTAACGGATGGGGCGGCCGTGCTCCCGGAGCAGTGCGGGCACGCCCGACACCGGTCCTCCGGATCCGGGCGCCTCCATGTCCGGCGACTCCGACCGGGGCATCCGTGCCCCTGGCACGCCCGGGCCCACCACGTCTGGCCCCGCGGTGCTCGCCCCGGGCCCGGCCGGCCCTGGTGCTCCTCGCCCTGCGGCTACCGTCCCCGGCGCCCCCGGCCCTGGGGCTTCCGCTCTCGGTGCCCCAGGCTCCACTGCTCCCGGGCCCACCACCCCCGACACCCGCCCCCACCACAACCGCTCACCCCGCGCACTCAGCGGCTCGTCCAGGACCAGCCGCACGCCTCCAGGCAGCCGCACCTCCGCCCCCGCCGGGCCGCCCGCACGCGCGCGTGTGGTGCCCTTTCCGTCCGGTTCCCGCAGTTCGACCGCCCACCGCCCGTCATCGCCCCGCGTGGAGAAATGCACCACCACGCGTGCGTGCCCGATCCATCCGTCCACCGCGGCGGCGAGCGTCGGCGACGTGTTCACGACCAACAGATCCCCGGCCCGCAGCAGCCGCGGCAGCTCCGCGAACACGTGATGCGACACCTCGGTACCCCGCGACACGAGCAGTCGTACGGCATCCCGGTCGAGCCCGGGCCCGCGCTGTTCGGCGGGCACGCGCGCGGACAGCTCCTCCGGAACCCGCACCGCCACGGTCATCGCTGCTCCAGGAGGGCCGGTGCGTCGTAGCGTCCGCTCGCCGGACGCTCGTCCAGCAGTCGTAGAAAGGCCGGCACCACGGAAGTCGGCGACGGCCGGGGATCGTCGTCGTCCGGTACGGCCGCCGCGTACAGGTCCGTGCCCATGTCCCCGGGGTCGACCGCCCACACCCGGAGTCCGGGCTCCTCAGCGCCGAGCACGGCCGCGAGATGGTCCAGGGCCGCCTTGGACGCCCCGTACCCACCCCACGTCTCGTACGCCTCGGCCGCCGCGTCCGAGCTGACCGCGATCACCGCGCCCGCCCGCGAGGCCCGCAGCAGCGGCAGCGCCTCCTGGACCAGGCCCAGGGCGGCCACCACGTTCACCTCCAGCGCCCGGCGCAGCCCGTCCAGGGTCAGCGCCTCGAGACGTACGAGCGGCTCGGCCCCCAGCGCACTCGCGTTGCTCACCACCAGGTCGACGCCGCCCAGCTTCCCCGCCGCGGCCACCAGCTCGGCCCGGTGTACTGCGTCCGTGACATCCCCCGGGACAGCCTCCACGCGCGTGCCGTACGCGGCGACGGCCCCCGCGGTCTCCCTCAGCACCCCCTCGGTCCTGGCGTCGAGCACCAGGTCCCAGCCCCGCGCGGCCAGCGCCTCGGCGAGCGCCCGCCCCAGCCCCTTCGACGCCCCCGTGATGATCGCTACCGACATGACACACATCCCCTCGTCCACTACGCCTCCATCGGCGTGCCCCCAACGTAGGAACGCGACCGCCCCCGCCGCGTCGGACCCGGGCCCCGGTCCACCGGGGCCCTTCGGCCTAGGCCCAGCGGACCAGACGACGGCCGTCACCAGCCCGATCCGCGTTGTCACACCCCGCCGGTACCGTGAGGACATGAGTCAAGGTCCACGGTCCGGCCTCGCGGCGGTGAGTTCCGCGCTGCTGGCCATGAGCAGGCACCTGGAGGTACGCGACGTCCTCAAGACGATCGTCGCCTCGGCCCGCGAGCTGCTCGACGCGCAGTACGCCGCGCTCGGCGTTCCCGACGACCACGGCGGCTTCGCACAGTTCGTGGTCGACGGTGTCAGCGACGCCCAGTGGAAGGCCATCGGCCCGCTCCCGCGCCAGCACGGCATCCTCGCCGCGATGCTGCACGAGGCCAAGGCCGAGCGCCTCGCCGACGTCCGCAAGGACCCGCGCTTCGAGGGCTGGCCCGCGGCCCACCCCGACATGTCCGACTTCCTGGGCCTGCCCATCCGCGACGGCGACGAGGTCATCGGCGCGCTGTTCCTCGCGAACAAGAACTGCCCCAAGCGGGACGGCAGTTGCGGCTTCACCGAGGAGGACGAGGAACTGCTCTCCATCCTCGCCCAGCACGCCGCCATCGCCCTCACCAACGCCCGCCTCTACGAGCGCAGCCGCGAGCTGACCATCGCCGAGGAGCGCTCCCGGCTCGCCCACGAACTGCACGACGCGGTGGCCCAGAAGCTGTTCTCGCTCCGCCTCACCGCGCAGGCCGCCGCCACCCTCGTCGACCGCGACCCCTCCCGCGCCAAGGGCGAACTCCAGCAGGTGGCCGCGCTCGCCGCCGAGGCAGCCGACGAACTGCGCGCCGCAGTCGTCGAGTTGCGCCCCGCCGCCCTCGACGAGGACGGACTGAGCGCCACCCTGCGCACCCAGATCCAGGTCCTCGACCGCGCCCACACCGCACGGGTGACCTTCACGGGCCGCGGCTTCCGCGCCCTGCCCGCAGCCCAGGAGGAGGCCATGCTCCGCGTCGCCCAGGAGGCCCTGCACAACGCACTGCGCCACTCCGGCGCGGAACACGTGGCGGTGACCCTGGAGCGGCGCGGCTGCGGCGCGGTTCTCCGGGTCACCGACGACGGCAGTGGCTTCGAACCCCAGTCGATCCGCCGCGCCGGACGCCACCTCGGCCTGGTCTCCATGCGGGACCGGACGAGCGGCGTCGGCGGCACGCTGACCGTGGAATCGGCGCCCGGAAAGGGCACCACGATCGAGATGGAGGTTCCCGGTGGCTGAACCGATCAAGGTACTGATCGTCGACGACCACCAGGTCGTCCGCCGGGGCCTGCGCACCTTCCTGGAGGTGCAGGACGACATCGAGGTCGTCGGCGAGGCGGCCGACGGTGCCGAAGGAGTCGCCCGCACCGAGGAGTTGAAGCCCGACGTGGTCCTCATGGACGTCAAGATGCCGGGCATGGACGGCATCGACGCGCTGCGCAGACTCCGCGAACTCGACCTCCCCGCGCGCGTGCTGATCGTCACCAGCTTCACCGAACAGCGCACTGTGATCCCGGCCCTGCGCGCGGGCGCCGCCGGTTACGTCTACAAGGACGTGGACCCGGACGCCCTGGCCGGTGCCATCCGTTCCGTCCACGCCGGCCACATCCTCCTCCAACCCGAGGTCGCGGGCGTCCTGTTGTCCCAGGAGGAGTCCAACTCTGGGCAGGGGAGAGGCAGTTCGCTCACGGAGCGGGAGCGCGAGGTGCTCGGCCTGATTGCGGACGGCCGCTCCAACCGCGAGATAGCCCGCGCCCTGGTGCTCTCCGAGAAGACGGTCAAGACCCACGTCTCGAACATCCTGATGAAGCTCGACCTGGCGGACCGCACCCAGGCCGCCCTGTTCGCCGTACGCCACGGTCTGACGAGGTGAGCGGGGTGCGGCGGCAACACGGAGCGTCTCGTTCCGGGCTGAGATTCATACCGTCGTGGGAATGTCCCCCGGATGGCGCATCCTTCGTGGATCTCCACCGTTCTCCAGTGCACGCTGCGGCGCCTGCCGCGGTGATCGCTAGGAGGGCTCAGAAGTGAAGAACCTGAAGAAGGCAGCGGCCGTGACGATGGTGGCCGGCGGGCTGGTCGCCGCCGGTGCCGGACTGGCCTCCGCCGACGGCCTGGCGAACGGCCAGGCCGTCGGCTCGCCGGGCGTCGGCTCGGGCAACGTCGTCCAGGTCCCGGTGCACGTCCCGGTGAACGCGGTCGGCAACAGCGTGAACGTCATCGGCGTACTGAACCCCGCCTTCGGCAACCTGGGCGTCAACCACTGACGCACGTCGCTCCGCGACAGTGACCTCCGGCCTCCCGGGCGCTCCCGGGAGGCCGGTCCGCTCGTCACCTTGTCGCTTGGTCACCTGGTCGGCTTGTCGCCCCAATGATCCGAACGGGCAGTCAAACGCGCATTCCCGTGCCGTTCTCGCCCTCTCCCGCGTTGATCAGCGCACGACCCGCGGCCGGGTCGGTCACGCAATCGCAGGAGGAATGCTTCCCATGAACATCGCCAAGAAGGCCGCCGTGGCCCTGACCGTCGCCGGTATCGCCGCCGGCGCCTCCGCCGGTGCCGCTTTCGCCGACGCGGGTGCCGACGGCGCGGCCGTGAAGTCGCCGGGTGTCGGTTCGGGCAACGTCGTCCAGGTCCCGGTCCACGTCCCCGTCAACGTCGTCGGCGACAGCGTCAACGTCATCGGCCTGCTGAACCCCACGTTCGGCAACAAGGGCATCAACGGCTGACGCCCACACCACTGAAGAGGGGCCCCACGAGTCAACGACGACTCGCGGGGCCCCTTCTTCTTGGAGTACAGGCCAGCAAAATCAGCTCGTCCGGCAACCTCTCAACGCAGGCCGCAAATAACCAGCCCGTCCGGCGTTTGAGGACGAGGCCCCTTCAGGGCCGAACGGGGGCCTGGGGGCAGAGCCCCCAGAAGACGCCCACACCAACACAGGGCAACCAGCGCAACGGAACGCTCACCGCACCCCCTTCTCCCGCTCCTCCACAACGGAGTTGTACGCCGCGACCTGCGCCCGCCGAGCCGTCCGCTCCACCGGCCGCAACGCCTCAGCCCGCGCCCCCATCTCGGACGCACTCACCGCACCCCCGGGCCCGTTCTCATAAGCCACGGACACCAACAACCCCACCCGCTGCGCAAGCTCCAACACCCGCACCGCCCGCGGCGGATACCCCGGCGCCAACACCTCCCGCCCCCGCTCCGCCCGCGCGCGATACGCGTCGACCGCCGCCTCGGCCACCGGCCCCGACCCGGCGACATCGAGCCGTGACAACACCGCCGTCGCATCCCGCAGCGCCTCCGCCAGCTCCCGCTCCGCCTCCCCGAGCGAGGGCACGTCGGCGGGCGGCGCCTCCCGCACCGGCAGGCAGTGCCAGACGACCTCGACATGCACATCACCGGGCGGACCGGCCTCGTACACCTCGGGAACGAGGCCGAGCGCGACGCCGTAGCAGATCACCGCCTCCTCGGCCTCCAGCGCCCGTGTGTTGAACTCGGGCGGGCCGCTCAGCCCCAGCGGGTGTCCCGACGCGGGCAGCGCGACGCGCAGTCCGGTCACCCCGAGGGCGCGCAGCCGCCCCAGTGCGAGTGTGAGTCCGACGGGCGCCGACTCGCCCGGCAGCCCTTCCACCCGGTGCACGGCGTCCTCGCCGACGATGGCGAGCACGGCGTCGTCCGGTGAGACAAGCCCGGCCAAAAGGGCGTTTCCCCAGGCGGCGAGGCGTCCTGAACGTGGTTCCGAAAGCATGCCCTCCACCCTAAGGACCGGACCGATGGAATGGACCGCCCGGCCGGTGGCGTAGATTTCTTCGAGGGCTGCGCCTACCGGCGCACGCGACAGCCGAGACAGGCCGACGATGCAATGGGAGACAGCGCGCTCATGAGCGATGTTCTGGAGCTGGAGGACGTAACCGTGGTCCGGGAGGGCCGGGCTCTGGTGGACCAGGTCTCCTGGTCGGTCAAGGAGGGCGAGCGCTGGGTCATCCTCGGCCCGAACGGCGCCGGCAAGACCACGCTCCTGAACGTCGCGTCCAGCTACCTGTTCCCCAGCAGCGGCACCGCCACCATCCTCGGCGAGACCCTCGGCAAGGTCGACGTCTTCGAACTGCGCCCCCGCATCGGCGTCGCCGGCATCGCCATGGCCGAGAAGCTCCCCAAGCGCCAGACCGTCCTGCAGACCGTCCTGACCGCCGCCTACGGCATGACCGCCGGGTGGAACGAGGACTACGAGGACATCGACGAGCAGCGCGCCCGCGCCTTCCTCGACCGCCTCGGCATGAGCGACTACCTGGACCGCAAGTTCGGCACCCTCTCCGAGGGCGAGCGCAAGCGCACCCTCATCGCCCGCGCCCTGATGACCGACCCCGAGCTGCTCCTCCTCGACGAGCCCGCCGCCGGCCTCGACCTCGGCGGCCGCGAGGACCTCGTACGCCGCCTCGGCCGTCTCGCCCGCGACCCGATCGCCCCCTCCATGATCATGGTCACGCACCACGTCGAGGAGATCGCCCCCGGCTTCACCCACGTCCTGATGATCCGTCAGGGCAAGGTCCTCGCCGCGGGTCCGCTGGAGCTCGAACTCACCGCCCGCAACCTGTCGTTGTGCTTCGGTCTCCCGCTCGTCGTGGAGCAGGTCGGCGACCGCTGGACCGCACACGGTCTCCCCATGTCCTGAACCGAACTCCCTTGAAAAATGCGGTCGTACGGGCATATGCGCCCTGTCCGTGACGGGACCCGCAGCCCTACCATGACCATGTGAACGACATCGGCGCATGGGTGTGGTGGCTCGTCGGCGCGGCAGCACTCGGGATCCCGCTCGTGGTGACCGCGATGCCGGAGTTCGGCATGTTCGCCGTGGGCGCCGTCGCCGCCGCGGCGACCGCAGGGATCGGCGGGGACATCGTCGTCCAGGTCCTCGTCTTCGTCGTCGTCTCGGTCGCCCTCATCGCGGTCGTACGACCCATCGCGACCCGGCACCGTTCGACACTGCCCCAACTCGCCACAGGCATCGATGCCTTGAAGGGCAAACAGGCCGTCGTCCTGGAGCGCGTCGACGGCACCGGCAGCGGCCGGATCAAGCTGGCCGGAGAGATCTGGTCGGCACGCTCACTCGACGCCGACCGCGCCTACGAACCGGGCCAGGAGGTGGACGTCGTGGAGATCGAGGGAGCCACCGCGATCGTCATCTGACCTCGCAGGACTCAACCGATGACCTTGCAGGGCTCAACTGAACCGAACAGACCACGAGTTGCGTGACGGTCTGACAGACTCGACCAGCAAGATCTTCAACAACCATAAGATCTTCCGAAAGCGCCGAGGCGGAGAAGGGTACGGGGAGCACGATGGAACCGGTCATCATCGTCTTGATCATCCTGGTGGTGTTGGTCTTCATCGCTTTGATCAAGACGATCCAGGTCATCCCGCAGGCAAGTGCCGCGATCGTGGAGCGATTTGGCCGCTACACACGGACACTCAACGCGGGACTCAACATCGTCGTCCCGTTCATCGACACGATCCGCAACCGCATCGACCTGCGTGAACAGGTCGTACCGTTCCCGCCGCAGCCGGTGATCACCCAGGACAACCTGGTCGTCAACATCGACACGGTCATCTACTACCAGGTGACGGACGCGCGGGCCGCGACCTACGAAGTGGCCAGCTACATCCAGGCAATCGAGCAGCTCACGGTCACCACGCTCCGCAACATCATCGGCGGCATGGACCTGGAGCGGACCCTGACCTCCCGCGAGGAGATCAACGCGGCCCTGCGCGGAGTCCTCGACGAGGCGACGGGCAAGTGGGGCATCCGCGTAAACCGCGTCGAACTCAAGGCGATTGAGCCCCCCACCTCCATCCAGGACTCGATGGAGAAGCAGATGCGCGCCGACCGTGACAAGCGCGCCGCGATCCTCACCGCGGAGGGCACGCGCCAGGCCGCGATCCTCACCGCGGAGGGCGAGAAGCAGTCCCAGATCCTGCGCGCCGAGGGTGAGGCCAAGGCCGCGGCCCTCCGCGCCGAGGGCGAGGCCCAGGCCGTCCGTACGGTCTTCGAGGCGATCCACGCGGGCGACGCCGACCAGAAGCTCCTCTCCTACCAGTACCTCCAGATGCTCCCGAAGATCGCCGAAGGCGACGCCAACAAGCTCTGGATCGTCCCCAGCGAGATCGGCGACGCCCTCAAGGGCCTCTCCGGCGCGATGGGCAACATGGGCCCGTTCGGCGGCGGTTCGGGCAACGACGGAGGCAACTCCGGCAACTCGGGCGGCAATTCGGACCGCCAACGCCGCGAGAAGCCGTCCATCGACTGAAGCGACTGAAGGTCTCGTCCTACGACAGTGGGGCCCACCTCCCGCAGGAGGTGGGCCCCACTGTCTACTCACGTGCCCTACGCGGCAGGCTGAACCAGCCACTCCGGCAAGGCGTCGAAGTCATCGGTCCCCAGCGCCAGCAGCATCGCATCCGCCGGCGTCGGCTCGAACGGCTGCCGCAGCAACGGCATCCCCGCCTGCTCCGGAGTCCGGGCCGCCTTCCGGTGGTTGTCCTCCGCGCACGAAGCCACCGTGTTCAGCCAGGAGTCCTGGCCGCCCTGCGCCCTCGGCACCACATGGTCGACCGTCGTCGCCCGCCTGCCGCAGTACGCGCACCTGTGCCGGTCCCGGACCAGCACACCACGCCTCGACCACGGAGCTTGTCTTCGGAACGGCACCCTGACATACCTGCACAGCCGGATCACCCGGGGGACCGGTATATCGACCTCGGCTCCGCGCATACGCAGTTCGGGGTGGGCCTGCTCGACGACAGCCTTGTCCTGCAGCACCAGAACGACGGCTCGATTCAACGACACCGTCGACAGCGGCTCGAAGCTCGCGTTCAGCACCAGCGTGTCCCGCATCCAGCCCACCTCCCATGTGCAACCGGCCCACCGCACGGCGGGCTTGGATCAACTCTGGCCGGGCACGCCGAGATGGACAACGCAATAAAAAATGCCCGCCTCTGATCAATTCCATGACCAGAGGCGGGCAAACGTTCAATGAACGTCAGTCTTTTGCGGGCGCTTCGTACTCACCGATCAGCTGGGCACGCGCCAGCGTGTGGAACCGCAGGTTGAAGCCGACGACCGCCGGAGAAACGTCCGAGTCCGGACCGAGCTTCTCCGTGTCCACGGCGTACACCGTGAACACATAACGGTGCGACCCGTCCCCGGGCGGCGGCGCGGCACCGCCGAAGTCCTTCGACCCGTAGTCGTTACGCACCTGCACGGCGCCCTCCGGCAGCCCCTCGAACTTGCCGCTGCCCGCGCCCTCCGGCAGCTCGGTCACCGAGACCGGGATGTCGAACACGGTCCAGTGCCAGAACCCGCTTCCCGTAGGGGCGTCCGGGTCGTAGCAGGTCACGGCGAAACTCTTGGTCTCGGGCGGGAAGCCCTCCCACCGCAGCTGCGGCGAGGTGTTGCCGGCCGCGTAGACCTGAGCGTCCTTGAGCGTCGACCCCGGTTCGACGTCCTCACTCGTCACTGTGAACGACGGCACGGGCGGGTGGAAGTCATGGGGGAGCGGCCGCCGCTTGAGCTCGGTCACCTCGGTACCTCCTGATCGATTGCTTCAGTGAGTACCGAGCCTAGAACCAGTTGCGCTTGCTGCCGACCTCGGACAGCCACTGATTGAGGTACGCCGCCCAGTCCGTCCCGTGGAAGTCGTGCAGGCCCACCTGGAACGACCGGAAGGTGTCACTGCCCTCACTGAACAGGCCCGGCTTCTTGTCCATCTCCAGGATGACGTCCATCGCGTTCTCGTCGGCCACGAAGCTCAACTCGACCTGGTTGAGCCCGCGGTACTGCGACGGCGGGTAGAACTCGATCTCCTGGTAGAACGGCAGCTTCTGTCGCGTCCCCCGGATGTGACCGCGCTCCATGTCCGCGTTCTTGAAGCGGAAGCCCAGCCGGATGAAGGCGTCCAGGATCGCCTTCTGCGCCGGCAGCGGGTGCACGTTGACCGCGTCGAGGTCACTGGAGTCCACGGCCCGAGCAATCGCCAGCTCCGTGCTCACCCCGATGTGCATCCCGCGCAGCGCCTGACCGTCGATCGTCGTGATCGGCGTCTCCCAGGGGATCTCAAGCCCGAACGGCACCGCGTGCACGGCACCCGCCTGGAGCTCGAAGGCGTCACCCAGCCGCACCTTCGTGAACTCGATGTCCTGCTTGTACTCCTGGTCGCCGCTCTCGACCTCGACCTTGGCCTGAAGTCCGACCGAGAGCCCCTGGATCTCCTGGTTGACGGACCCGCCCTGGATCCGCACCTCGCCCTGGACGACACCGCCAGGAACGACGTTGACCTCGGTCAGCACCGTCTCCACCGAAGCTCCGCCGGCCCCGAGGCTCGCGAGCAGCTTCTTGAACGCCATGACTCTCCCTTTACGTATGGACCCTTGATCCCTACAAACGCGATCCGACCGCGACCGGTTCCGCGCCACACCCTGGCAAGCGGACGGAACCTTGACCACCCCTTGGCACAAGCGGGCCTGGACTACGCTCGGACGCCATGATCGCGCCCCCGGACCGTATGCCACTCCCCAGAGAGTTCTTCGACCGCCCTGTATTGGAGGTCGCCCCCGACCTCCTGGGCCGCATCCTCGTCCGCACGACCCCCGACGGCCCGATCGTCCTGCGCATCACGGAGGTCGAGGCCTACGACGGCGGCAACGACCCCGCCTCCCACGCGTATCGCGGCCCGACGGCCCGCAACGGTGTGATGTTCGGTCCGCCCGGGTACGTGTACGTCTACTTCACCTACGGCATGTGGCACTGCATGAACCTGGTGTGCGGTCCGGAGGGCACGGCGAGAGCGGTCCTGCTGCGCGCCGGCGAGATCGTCGAGGGCGCCGAACTCGCCCGTAAACGTCGACTCTCGGCCCGAAATGACAAAGAACTGGCCAAAGGCCCCGCCCGCCTGGCCACGGCCCTGGACGTCGACCGCTCCCTGGACGGCACGGACGCGTGCACCACGGGCGAGACACCCCTGAGGATGCTGGCCGGCACACCCGTGCCGTCCCATCAGGTAAGCAACGGTCCCCGCACCGGAGTGTCCGGCGAAGGGGCGGTCCACCCGTGGCGGTTCTGGATCACCAACGACCCTACGGTGAGCCCTTATCGGGCTCATACGCCAAGGCGTCGGTCAAGTTGACGCGCCATGGCGGGGGTGCGTAATGTAGCCCGAGCCGCTTGACCCGGGTACGGCAATCGCCAGCAGCCGGAAGCGGCCAACCCACTACCTACGACTCCCTCTCAGCAGGGGCGCATTCAGCATGCCCGCATGCCTGAATTCGAACTTGCGGAACTCGATTATGAGCTGGCGAGGGAATCGGCTAACGTAGTGAATGTCGAAAGGTCGACAGGCGAAAGCCCAAAGCCCTTGACAATCCCAACCGACAGGGAATCGGGACCGGAAACGGTCTGATAGAGTCGGAGACGCAAGACCGAAGGGAAAAGCCCGGAGGAAAGCCCGAGAGGGTGAGTACAAAGGAAGCGTCCGTTCCTTGAGAACTCAACAGCGTGCCAAAAAT
>NZ_JBFAJJ010000035.1:0-72340 GCF_040655155.1 Streptomyces sp. NPDC050508 | reverse complement strand
TTCGTGATCGGACAACTCCAGCGGCAACGGCTTCGGGCCAGGCATCAACCCACCCTACAACCGCAAGCGAACTAACGACTCAGGACACTAGCGAGTGCGGCGAGAATGCCCTGGTGATAGCCATGTCGCCGCAAGGGCCGGTCGAGCTTCCGTGGATCGTCACCGAGTTCGCGGCGGGGCGGCCGGTGAAGGCTGTATGGAGGAACGAGCTCGGTGGCCTGACGTTTCAGGTCGGGCTGGGAGATGCGCGGCAGTTCGTGAAGTGGACGCCACCCGGCAGTGGTGTCGACCTTTCGGCCGAGGTGGTGCGTTTGCGCTGGGCAGCGGCGTTCACTGAGGTGCCGCGCGTCGTCGGCGAGGGCGCGGACGAAGCGGGCGCCTGGATCGTCACAGCCGGCTTGCCCGGACGCATGGCGGTGGACGACCACTGGAAGCGCGACCCCGACACCGCGGTACGCGCCATCGGCACGGGGCTGCGCGCCCTGCATGATGAACTGCCGGTCGCGGACTGCCCGTTCGGCTGGTCGGCAGAACAGCGGGTGGAGACAGTGCGGTCACGAGCGGCGGCGGGCCGGATCGATCCGGCGGACTGGCCTCAGGATCTTCAGCACATCGGGACCGTTGAGCGTGCGCTCGACGTGCTCGCCGACATCCCGCCGGTCGATGAACTCGTCGTCTGCCATGGCGACGCCTGCGCTCCGAACACCCTCATCGGCGACGACGGCTTGTGCAGCGGCCACGTCGACTTCGGTGCGCTCGGTGTCGCCGACCGCTGGGCCGACCTCGCCATCGCCACATGGAGTACGCGGTGGAACTACGGTCCCGGTTGGGAAGATCCGCTGCTCGAAGCCTACGGGGTCGCGCCGGATCCGGAGCGGACCATGTACTACCGGCTGCTGTGGGAGTTGTCCGACTGAGCCGATGGGCCTGCACCAAGGTTCACGGATGCGGGATCTCAGCCGGTGGCCAGTTCGGGGCGGTGTAGGGGCGGTGGAACGTGTGGCGTCCCGAGCCGACTTCGAACGGGTCGGTGCCGTCGGGGAGTTGGACCTCCGCCGTGGTGTTCGGGGGTACCGACACCTCGACGACGAGGATGTCCCTCCCGACACCCTCGATGCGCCAGCCCGCCTCGGCCCTGCCGTACGGGGTGTCGTGGGTCGCCTTCGCCCAGGTCAGGTCGCCGCCCGGGAGCGGGGCGATGCGCAGGCGCCGCCAGCCGGGTTCGCCGGCGGCGAGGCCTGCGACCGTGCGGTGCAGCCAGTCGGCGACGGCGCCGAGGGCGTAGTGGTTGAAGGAGGTCATCTCGCCGGGGTTGACGGTGCCGTCGGGCAGCATCGCGTCCCAGCGCTCCCAGATGGTCGTGGCGCCCATGGTCACCGGGTAGAGCCATGACGGGCAGGCCTTCTCCAGGAGCATCCGGTAGGCGAGTTGCGGTTCGCCCGCCACGCACAGGGCGTCGCAGATCAGCGGCGTGCCCGTGAAACCGGTGGCGATACGGAAGGACGCGCGGCGCACGATGTGCGCCAACCGTTCGGCTGCGCCCCGCCGTTGGCGTTCCGTCGGCAGGAGCGAGAAGGTGAGTGCGAGTGCGTACGCGGTCTGGGTGTCCGACGCCAGTCGGCCGTCCGGCGTGACGAAGTGGTCGGCGAACCGTTCGCGAACCGCCTGTGCGTGCGCGCGGAAACGGGCGGCATCGCCCTTGGCGTCCAGGAGTTCGGCGGCCTCGGCGAGCACCTCCGCGGAGCGGATGACGTACGCGTTGGCGACGAGGTCGCCGTCGGTCAGCGCCTCCCCCGGACGGTCCGGCGGGGCCTGCGGGTCGAGCCAGTCGCCGAGTTGGAAGTCCTGGCGCCACAGTCCGTCGCCCTCGGAGGTGAGCCGGATCGTGGCCTCGCCCCAGGCCCGCATGCTCGGGTACTGGGTGCGCAGTACCTCCAGGTCGCCGAAGCGCTGGTACAGGGTCCACGGCAGGAGTACCGCGACATCGGCCCACACCGCCTGGGCACCCGCGTCCTGGAACGCGGTCGGCAGTACGTCGGGGACGACGAGGGGTGGCACTTGGTCCGGGCGTGCCAGTTGTTCCGCGGAGAGGTCGCGCAGCCAGCCGGTCAGCATGCCGGAGCAGTCGTGGAGGAAGGACGCGGTGGGCGCGAAGACCTGGATGTCGCCGGTCCAGCCCATGCGTTCGTCACGCTGGGGGCAGTCCGTGGGGACGTCGAGGAAGTTGCCGCGCATGCCCTGTACGACGTTTTCGTGCAGCCGGTTCACCAAGGGGTCGGAACACTCGAACCAGCCGGTGCGGGCCATGTCCGTGTGGAGCACGACTGCTTCGATGTCGGCGGGGTCGAGCGGTCCGGGCCAGTTGCCGATCTCGGCGTATCTGAAGCCGTGGAAGGTGAAGTGCGGTTCGTACACCTCCACTCCTCGGCCACGCAGGATGTACGTGTCCGTCGCGGCCGCGAACCTCAGCGGGCGAGTGCTCAACTCGCCGTGCTCCAGCACCTCCGCGTGGCGCAGGGTGACCTCGTGGCCGCCGGCGCCCGAGACGCGGATACGCAAGCGGCCGACCAGGTTCTGCCCGAAGTCCAGGACGGTCTTCCCGGACGGCGTCGTGATGACCTCGACGGGGGCGACGGTCTGGGTGCGTCGCACGGGCGGCCCCGTAGGCGCGACCAACTCGGCGCCAGGCGACGGGAGTTCGCGGACGGGTGCCCAGCCCGACGTGTCGCGTCCCGGCGTGGACCAGCCCGGCCGCTCGCGCCGCGCGTCGTAGACCTCGCCGTCGTAGATCTCCGAACGCAGCACGGGGCCTGTCGTCGTACGCCAGTGTTCGTCGGTGCGGACGGTCCGCGTCGTGCCGTCGGCGTGGCCGATCTCCAACTGGGCGAGGAGCGCGCGGTGTTCACCGTAGATGTGGCGTCTCCCGCCGTGGAATCCGAGACGTCCGGTGTACCAGCCCTCGCCGAGCAGTGCGCCGAGGGTGTTCTCGCCGGTCCGGAGCAGGGAGGTGACGTCGAACGTCTGGTAGCGCAGGCGGTGTTGGTAGGAGGTCCAGCCGGGGGCCAGGACGTGGTCGCCGACAGGCTCGCCGTTGATCTCGGCCGCGTAGACGCCGTACGCGGTGATGTGGAGCCGGGCCGAGGCGACGGGACCGGTGAGGGTGAAGTCGCGTCGGAGCAGCGCCACGGGCAGCGGCTCCTCGGCAGGGGCGTCGTGGTCCGGGGTGACGGGGAGGGCCGTCCAGTCGGCCGGCTCCAGGAGTCCGGTTTCGGCGTGCACGGTTCCCGACCAGGGAGACGGTTCGTCGTCGCCCTCGCCCCAGACGCGTACGCGCACGCCGACGCGTTCCCGGGAGCCGAGGCGTGGCCCCGGCCAGGGGACGAGGACGGACTCGGCGGACTCCACGCGTCCGGTGTCGGCGACGACCGTGCCGTCGGCGGCGGTGATCTCCACCTGATGGGCGGCCTGGCGCCAGTCCGCGGCGTCAGTGACCGTGCGCCAGCTCAGGCGGGGAGCGGACTCCCCGATGCCCAGGGGTTCACGGTGGTGCTCGAAGGTGGGCGGCGTGACATGCACGGGCATCAACTCCGGTCCGGGTCATGGCAGATGTACACGCGTGGGGCGCCGCCCTCGTCGGGCACGGGTTCCGCGGCCGTGGCACGTACGCCCTCGCGGACGGTCTCGCCGGTTCGGGGGTCGACCACCCGGTAAGGGAGCGGGACGTTCTCCGGGTCGGTGATGAACAGCGGGCCGCCGTCCTCCGCGTAGCAGAGGTACAGCACTCCGGGGACGGTCAGTCCCCGGGGTGCCAGGGCGGACCGCCAGTCGGGCCGCATGTCCGTCAGCGGGAGGCCGTCGAGGATCCGGGAGATCAGCCCGACGTGGCGCGAGCCCCCGAAGTCCAGCGCCTCCCGCCAGCCTGCGCCCTCGGCGAGGAAGAACTCCTCGTGCCCGGGTTCGGCGGCGTGCAGCCGCCACTGCCACAGGCTCGCCGCGCCGTACACGACGCCCATCGTGCCGCCGGCGCAGAGGTTGCTCCAGGCCTCGTGTCCCTGCCACCAGCCCGCGGCCCTGCCGGGGCGGCCGGTGTTCTCGTACGTCGGCTCGGCGTTGGCGACCGCCTTGGCGGGGGTGTTGCGCCACATGTCGGCGACCCGTTCCTGGACGTGCCCGCCCATGTGGCCGGTCTGGCACCACTGGAAGTGCAGCCAAGTCTCGCTCTGGTGGGCGGAGTTGGCGGAGTGCGGCCGGTAGTGGATGCCGCAGGGCTGGCCGTAGCCGTCCCAGCGGCCGACCTCCGCGCCGCCCGCCGCGATCTGCGGTTCGTGGCCCTCGCCATCGGCGCCGACCAGGTAGACGGCGGGGGCGGCGCCGTAACGGGCGACCAGATAGCGGCAGTAGCGCGCGTACTCCTGGGGTGGGACGACCGGGCCCGCCACGCGTAGGCCCTTCCAGCCGAACCCGTGGAAGAGCGGCTGGAGTACGGGGACGATCCCGTGGTCGCGGAGGATGCCGATCAGCCGGTCGAGGTACTGGAAGTACGCGGGGTTGAGCACGTTGACGTGCCCGGTGGGCAGGTCCTCGAAGCCGACGTCGAACCCCTCGTCGGCGGTGCGGTCGCGCGGCCCGCGCGCATCCATGTCGGGCTGCACACTCATCAGCAGGGCCGCGTTGAAGCCCTTGGCCCGCCGGTCGGCCGCGTACCGCGTGACCTGCTCCTCGGTGGCCCGCCAGGGCAGGGCCCAGGCGGTGTCGCCGACCAGCAGCGCGGGCGTCCCGTCGGCGTGCACCAGGCTGCGTCCGCCGGGCGACATCCGCCAGAACCCGTGCCGGTCAAAGGAGTTGGTGGCGTCCTCGACAGGGCGGACGACGAGCGCCCCGCCCTGCCCGGACAGTCCTTCGTCCGTGGCGGAACTGCCGCTGCGCCATGTCCAACGGCCGTCCGTCTCCGGGGAGGCGAAGCGGACCTTCCAGACCCGGCCGCCGTCCCAGAAGGCGGGGCGGCGCAGAACAGTCCCGGACTCATGGGTGAACTCGGCCCATACGTCGATGTCGGTGTACGGGTTGGCGTGGTCGCGGGCCCCGGTCAGGGTGATCTCGGTCTGCCGCCAAGGGGCGACCACCGGGTCCGCTTCCGTCCCTGTACCACTCATGAGTTGCCGACTGCGATGTCGGCGGCCAGCGGCAGGATCGTAGACGACGGGCCGGCTTCCAGGGTGAAGGTCCCCAACTCGGCCACCCAGCCGCCCACTTCGGTGTCCCAGTACTCGAAGGCCCGCGCGTCCACAGTGACCGTAGCGAAGGCCTCTTCGCCGGGCGCCGCCTCGACCACGACGAACCCGGCGAGCCAGCGCAGCGGGCGCTCGACGGCACCGCCCGGACGCCCGGCGTACACCTGCACGACCTCCTTGCCGTGCCGTGTGCCGCTGTTGCGCAGCCGTATTTCTACGGTGAGTTCGGCGCCGGACAGCACCTCGCTGGGGGCGTCGATCGAGACGTAGTCCCAGGTGGTGTAGCCGAGTCCGTGGCCGAAGGCGAAGCGGGGCGGCTCCCATCCGGTACGGCCGTCGCCCCGGTAGCCGATGAACAGCCCCTCGTCGTAGGCGAGTACGCCGTCGATCGGCTCCGTGGCGGGCAGTCCCCGCTCGGACGCGGGCCAGACGGTCGGCAGCCGGCCGCCCGGCTCCGCGACGCCCAGCAGTACATCGGCGAGCGCGTTGCCGAACTCCTGCCCGGGGAACCAGGCGAGCAGTACCGCCGCCACCTCCTCGGACCACGGAAGCAGCACCGGGGCACCGGAGTTGACCACCACGACGGTACGGGGGTTGGCCTCGCTGACCCGGCGGACGAGTTCGTCCTGCCGGCCGGGCAGGGCCAGGCCGGTGCGGTCGAAGCCCTCGCTCTCGACCTCTTCGGTGGTGCCGACCACGACCACGGCGACGTCGGCCGCGCGGGCCAGTGCCACGGCTCGCTCGATCTCCTCGTCGTCGCTGCCGTGCGGCGGCTGGAGGTTGAGCTGGAACATGGTGACGGCGTCGCCCAGAGCATCGTCCGACGAGTCGACGTCGTGGGTGACTGTGTCGTGGGTAACTGTGTCGTGGGTGAGGACGACCTCAATCTCCTCGCCCGCCGTCAGATCGACGGTGTGGAGACGTTGCGGTGGAGTCATCAGACCCTCCACCAGGTCGGCGCCCGGCGGGAGTTGAAGGCGTGCGTCGAAGACCTCGGCCCCCGCGACGGACAGCCGGAAGCGTCCGATGCCCGAGCCGCCGATCGCGTACCGGCCGGCGTCGGCCGCGCGGACCACGGTGCGCACTTCCACCCTGGCGACCTGACCGGTGGGGACGCCGGGGCCGTAGGACCCCATCCAAGTGTAGGCGCCTCCGGCGCGGCGCTCGGAGCCGAGCGGGGTTCCGTCCGCGGAGAGGAAGCGCACTTCCACGCCCTCGCCGGAGCCGTCGGGGTGGCGGAGGTAGGTGAGGGCCGCCGCCGGGATGCGGGTCTGCGGGGTGACACCGACTCCGTGGGTGACCTCCACGTCGTCGCCCAGGGCGGCGCGGATGCCGTCGAGCGGTGAGACGGTGTAGGGCGGGAAGACGGTGGCGCTGCCTCCGCCGAGGGTCCGGGCCACGGCAGCATTGGGGCCGAGGACGGCGACCCGGTGCAGAGTCGCGCGGTCCAGGGGCAGTACGGCGTCCTCGTTGCGGGCAAGCACGAATCCGGCGGCGGCGGTCTCGCGCAGCCGGGCCGCCACCGATGCCGCGTCGTAGTGGGGCGGCCCGGCCGTGGTGGGTATGTCGCTCAGTGCGCCGACCCGGGCGGCGAGGCGCAGCAGTCGTAGCACCTTGTCGTCCACGAGGGCTTCGTCGACCTTGCCCTTGCGTACGGCGGCGACCAGCGCATCGCCCCACGGGCCGATCGGGCCGGGCATCACCAGGTCGAGCGCGGCCCGTGCGGACGGTTCGGTGGTGCGGGCGGCGAACCAGTCCGACATCACCAGCCCGTCGAAGTCCCAGTCGTCGTGCAGTACTTCGCGCAGCAGCGGGCTCTCGGTCATCGGATGCCCGTTGACCCCGTTGTAGGCGGCCATGACGGCCCAGACCCCGCCCTCGCCGACGATGCGCTCGAACGGCGCCAAGTACAGCTCCCGCAGGGCGCGTTCACCGATGCGGGCGTCGAGGGTCATCCGCTGGGTCTCCGAGTCGTTGCCGACGAAGTGCTTCACGGTGGCCGCCACGCCACCGCCCTGGACACCTCGGACATAGGCGACCCCGATGCGGGCCGTGAGCAGCGGGTCCTCACTGAAGCACTCGAAGTGCCGTCCGCCGTAAGGGGTTCGGTGCAGGTTCACGGTGGGGGCGAGGAGCACGTCGACACCCTTGGCGCGCGCCTCGTGGGCGAGCAGCCCGCCGAGTCGTTCGATCAGGGGCTCGTCCCAGGTGGCGGCGAGTGCGGTGGGCGAGGGCACGTTGGCGGAGGGGCTGCGTTCGTCCCACAGCTCGCCGCGGACTCCGGCGGGTCCGTCCGAGACGACCAACCGGCGTAGGCCGACGGCGGGTTCGGGGTGGAGGGACCAGAAGTCCGCGCCGGTCAGCAGCCGCACCTTCTGCTCCAGGGTGAGTGCGCAGAGGCGCCTGGCGATCTCGGCTTCGTCGGCGGCGGAGGGGGCAGAGGGGGCGTC
Source organism: Streptomyces sp. NPDC050508 (assembly GCF_040655155.1). Lineage (NCBI taxonomy): Bacteria > Bacillati > Actinomycetota > Actinomycetes > Kitasatosporales > Streptomycetaceae > Streptomyces > Streptomyces sp. NPDC050508. The sequence goes on along the minus strand of NZ_JBFAJJ010000035.1, from coordinate 64,659 downwards.
GGTGGTGGGCTGCCGGGTCACGGCGTCCTCCTCGGTGAAGGTGAGGGTGAGGGTGTAGGTGAAGTGGGGTCGCCATCGCGCTCGATGAGCAACCGGACGTCCCAGGGCCCGAGTTCGAGCGCGGTTCCGGCGGCGAGGGCCTCACCGGTGAACAGGTCGCGGACATCTCCCGGGAGGCGGTAACCGACCGGATCCCAGGCCCAGTTGTGGACGAAGCGCAGGACGGCGCCGTCGGCGGTGGTGGCCGACGTACAGGTGACGGACGGCGGTCGGTCCTCGCGCCAGGCGTCGAACGGGACCGAGATCGCGGCGATCCAGTCCGCGAGGCTGTGCGAGAGCTCGCGGTCCGGGACCGTACCGACGTACGTCACGCGGCCGTTGCCGTACTCGTGGGTGGTGACGGCGGCGAACTGGCCCAGGTGCGGATGGTCATAGCCGGCCAGGACGGTGGCGTCCTCCGCGATCAATCCATCGGCCCAGGCGGTGGCTTGCCCGTGCAGGGCGGGGCCGTTCGACGTCCGGTCCCCCTGGGTGACCGGGACCGGGGTCAGCACGTTGGTGAACTCCTGGTAGCGGGCGCCTACGGCAGGGCGCAGCACTCCGGGCATCACCGTATGCCGGGCGACGGCCTCCTCGTCGGCGTAGCCGGTGCGCGGGGTGAGGACGAGATGGCCGCCGGCTTCGGCGTACCGGCGCAGCAGGTCGAGTGTCGCGTCGTCCGCGACGTACAGCGCCGGGACGACCAGCACCGGCCACCGGTCCACCAACTCCGCAGGACTGGACGGTAGTTGCTCCGGGGAAACGATGTCGACGGACAGCCCGGCGTCGAACAGTCCCCGGTAGAACGCGGCGACGATGCGCTCGTAGGACTGCGGATCGCCGAACCAGGCAGGGGTGTTGCCCCTGAGCGGCGCCATGAACTCCATGGCCCAGCGACTGTCGGCGGACAGCAGCATCGCGACGTCGCTGCGAGGCCGCAGTCCCTCGATCGTGCTGCCGGCCTGCCTGAACTCCCCGGCGATCAGCGAGAGTTCGTCGTACGTTCGGCCGGGTTCCAGGCTGTGGCCGAGGATGCCGCCCCAGTAGGTCTCGGCGCCGTAGTGCAGGGAGTGCCAGTGCCAGTACTCGATCATGCGGGCGCCGCGCGCGACCATGCTCCACACGGCTTGGCGGGCTTGGCCGCGGTAGAGGGGGAAGTTGTCCGCGGAGCCGCCGATCGAGGTGGCGTTGGTCTCCATGACGAGGAAGGGTTCTTGGCGGATGCCGCGTGCCATGTCGTTCTGGAGGTAGAGCCAGGCGGGACCTGACCAGGCGACGAAGAACGGATACAGGCCGCCATCCGGCTCGTCGGGACCCGGCAGCGCGAGCCCCTCCTGGGTGGCGTAGTAGATGTTCGCCCCGGCGATGTCGAGGGGCCGGCCGATGGCCGAGATGTCCAGGCCCTGCTGTCCGAGGGCGACGCAGGTGGTGACGAAGTGGTGATCCGGGACGAGGCCGCGCACCAACTCGGCGTGCCACGTGATGTATTCCTGCGTCAGCTGCGATTGATAGCGGCGCCAGGCGAGGTCGTACGACGGGGTGGAGTTGCCGTCGGGGGTCCAGAGATCCGCCCAGTCCTGCAAGCGGTGGGACCAATAGGTCAGCCCCCAGCGGCGGTTGAGGGTCTCGACGTCGCCGTAGCGTTCGCGGAGGTGGTCGAGGAAGCCCTGGAAGACCGAGTCGTTGTGGAAGAGGCGCAGGCCGGGTTCGTTGTCGACCTGCCAGCCGATGACCGCCGGGTGGTCGGCGTAGCGCCCGACGATCTTGCGGACCAGGCGCTCGGCGAGATGCCGGAAGGCGGGGTGCGAGTAGTCCGCGTCCTGTCGCATGCCGTACGGGATGGCCTGCCCGGTGCCTGAACGGGCCGCCGTTTCCGGGTACTTGCGGCGCAGCCACGGCGGGACGGCGTAGGTCGGGGTGCCCACGATCGCCTTGATGCCGCGGTCATGGGCGGCGTCGAGCACCGGTTGCAGCCAGTCGAGTGCGAAGTGACCCTCGCGGGGTTCCCAGGTCGACCAGACCGACTCGCCGACCCGGATGACACTGAACCCGGCCTCTGCCATCAGATCGAGATCCTGCGCGAGCCGCTCGTACGGCTGGTACTCGGTGTAGTACGCGGCTCCGAAGAGCATGCGTGAGGAGGAAGTGCCCATACGGTGCTGGTGACTTTCTGTCGGATGCCGGTCGGCTGTTCAGGTCGGAATGACGGCGTCAGTCCTCGCCCCGGTAGCTGAACCGGTCGAAGGCGACCGAGCCTTCAGTGGCGTACATGCCGATGACACGGCCCGTGAAGGAGGCGGCGGTCTCGGCGGAGACGTAGCGGCCGTCGAGCGCCGCGAGTTCGACCGGTCCGGTGTCCGCGTCGACGGACAGGTGGACCATGTCCGGGCCGAGGGCATCGAGTCCCATGCCGACCACCGGCTCGGTCTCGATCCGTACGGTCATCGGCCCCGTCCCCGCGGGAATCGGCTGCTCCCAGGTCTGGCAGAGCCCGCCCACCCGCGCGCGGGCACGGGCGATATCGGCCCCCACCTCGATGTCGTAGTGGTGGCGTTCGTCGATCCGCAGACTCAGCCCGCCCACTCCCCCGGCGGCGTCCACCCGGACCGAGAAGACGGCCGCCTGGTGCTGCTGGCGGCGGCCGACGAATCGTGGCCGTGGGTCGTCCATGGTCGAACCGTCCGCGTGTACGACGAGGTGGCCCGGGCGCTCGGTGAGCGAGGACCAGTCGGCGGCCGGTGTCCGTATGGAGAGCCATTCCGGGCTGAGTTGAGCGCCGGTGAAGTCGTCGCGGTGCTCAACTGGTCCGGTGGGCGGGGTCAGTTGGACCGGCTGCACCACCGGCCAGCCGTCGACCCAGACCAGCGAGGTGCTGAACGTCTCCCGGCCCATGGGAGAGAAGGCCCTCGTCAGACCGCCGGGTCGCATACCCAGCAGGAACAGCGCCCAGCCACCGTCGGGGGTGCGTACGAGATCGGCGTGTCCGGTGTTCTGGACCGGGCGGTCGGTGCTGCGGGCGCTGAGTACCGGATTGGCCGGGCAGCCCTCGAAGGGGCCGTCCGGACGGGTGGCGCGCGCGATGCTCACGGAGTGTCCGCGCTCGGTGCCGCCCTCGGCGATCAGGAGGTACCAGGTGCCGTCGATCTCGTAGAGGTGCGGGGCCTCGGGGAACATCAGGCCCGTACCCGACCACAGCGACCGGGGTTCTTCGAGAGCCCGGCCGGTCTCCAGGTCCATGCGGACCTGCTGGATGCCCAGATGCTCGCCGGCGCGGTCGCCGTCGAGCTGGAGACCGGAGTAGGTGACGAAACAGGTGCCGTCGGCGTCCCAGGCGAGGTCGGGGTCGATGCCGGGGACCCCCTGCATGACGATGCCGTCGGACCAGGGCCCTTCGGCCCGGTCGGCGCTGAAGATCAGACTGCCGCGCCCCATCGCGTCGGTGACGACCAGCCAGAAACGGCCGTCGTGGAACCGGATGGTGGGCGCCCAGGCACCGCCGAGCGTGGGGACCTTCTCCACCGCCAACTGCCCGGGGCGGGTCACCACGTTGCCGATCTGCTCCCAGTGGAGCAGGTCGCGGCTGTGGAACAGCGGCAGGCCGGGGAGGTACTCGAAGCTGGAACAGGCGAGGTAGTAGTCGTCGCCGACGCGGGTGATGCTGGGGTCCGGGTGGAAGCCGGGGACGGTGGGGTTGGGCAGGGTCATGCTCGGTCTCCCGACGTGGAGGCGGCTGTGGAGGCGGTCGTGGATACGGCCGTGGAGGCGCCCGGTGACACGTCCGGTGACACGTCCGGGGATCCGTCCAGGGATGCGTTGGCCGCCGCCAGACGGCGTCGCTCGGCCCGCCGTTCCGCCTGCCGCTGCGGATCCGGTACGGGCGCGGCGAGCAACAGGCGCTGGGTGTAGGGGTGTTGGGGTGTGGAGGTGACGGTCGTGGTGTCCCCGGTCTCGATGATCTCGCCGCCGCGCATGACCGCCACCCGGTGACTGATGTGCCGGACGACGGACAGGTCGTGCGTGACGAAGAGATAGGCGACGCCGGTGCGTTCCTGGATCTCGACGAACAGGTCCAGTACCCGGGCCTGGGTCGACAGGTCCAGTGCGCTGACCGGTTCGTCGCAGACGATGACGCGCGGGTTCCGCGACAACGCCCGTGCGATGGCGATGCGTTGCCGCTGGCCGCCGGAGAACTCCCGCGGCAGTCGCTCCCCCGCGTCGGCGGGCAACCTGACCTGGTCGAGCAGGTCCTGCACCCGCTTCTCGGCCTCCGTCCGAGGCGTTCCGGCGACTCTCAGCGGCTCGCTGAGGATGTCGTTCACCGTCATCGCCGGGTTGAGGGAGGTGTACGGGTCCTGGAACACCACCTGGATGTCGTCGCTGAGCGCCCGGCGCTCCTTCGCGCCGAGGCCCGAGATGACCTTGCCGGCGTAGCGGACGGTGCCGGAGGCGACCGGGGTCAGTCCGAGGACGGCCCGGCCCAGGGTGGTCTTGCCGGATCCCGACTCGCCGACCAGCCCGAGGGTCTCGCCCGCGGCGATGGTGATCGACACCCCCTTCAGTACCCGGAACGGCGGCTTGCGCCAGCCCTTCGCCGGGTACTCCACAACCACGTCGTCGGCGACGAGCAGGGGTTCCGCGGGGAGTTCCTTCTTCAGAGTGCCGTTGGCTGTCCCGGTCATGCCGGACCCTCCTGACGTCCGGTGTTCGTGACCCCTGCGATGTCCATCGGCTCGGCGACGCTCGTGGCCCCCGCGACGCTCACCGGCACGGTGCGGCTCAGGTCCAGCGCGGACCGCGGCTCGGTGTCCTCCAGCGTGGAGGACAGGAGCATGCGGGTGTACGGGTGCTGCGGAGCGGCGAACAACCGCGCAACCGGTGCGGACTCCACAACCGTGCCGGTCTGCATGACCGTCACGCGGTCGCAGATGTCGGCCACCACGCCGAAGTCGTGGGTCACCAGGATCACGCCCATGTTCCGCTCGCGCTGAAGGGACCGCATCAGGTCGAGCACCTCGGCCTGCACGGTCACGTCGAGGGCCGTGGTCGGCTCGTCGGCGATCAGCAGGTCCGGCTCGCAGGACACGGCGCCGGCGATGAGGACGCGCTGCGCCATACCGCCGGATATCTGGTGCGGATAGGCGCGGAAGACCCGCTCCGGGTCGGAGATGCCGACCCGCTCCAGCAGGCCGAGGGTCTTCGCCCTCGCCTCGGCCGCCGACAGTCCGAGGTGCCGGCGCACCGGCTCGACCAACTGGGCGCCGATACGGAACGAGGGGTCGAGGTTGGACATGGGTTCCTGGGGCACGTAGGCGATCCTGCGACCGCGGTAGCGGTTCATCTCCGCGCGGCCGAGCCGTCCCAGTTCGGTGCCGTCGAACACCAGCCGGGCGGTAGTGACTTGGGCCTCCCTGGGCAGCAACCCCAGTACAGCGAAGGCGGTTTGGCTCTTGCCCGACCCCGACTCCCCCACGAGTCCCAGGACTTCACCCCGGCGCACGGTCAGGGAGACGCCGTCGACGACGGTCTTCTCGCCCTGGGCCGTCGGATAGGAGACCGTCAGGCCGTCGAGGACGAGCAGGGCGTCATCCGCCTTTCCCGCCTCGGACGTGACGGGTCGAGCCTTCTTGTGCGCGACCGGCTTGCGGGCCGTAGCGCCACGCGATGCCCTCCGCCCGCCGGTCGCGCTCCCGTCCAGCGCGTCCCGCAGGGCGTTGCCCAGCAGGCCGAAGGCGGCGACGGTCACCGCGAGCGCCGCTCCGGGCCAGACCATCAGGACCGGCTTCGTGTAGATGTTGCCGAAGGCGTCGTTGAGCATGGAGCCCCAGCTCGCCTGGGTCGCCGAGCCCAGGCCGAGGAACTCCAGCCCGGACTGGATGACGATGCCGAGCCCGAGCATCTGGGCGGCCTGGATGATGGTCGGCGCCTGCACGACGGGCAGGATGTGCCGGCGGATGATCCGGGCGTCCGTCAGGCCGGACACCCGCGCCGCGTCGACGTACAGCTCCTCGCGTACGGAGATCACCGAGGCGCGGATCAGCCGGAAGACGCCCGGTGACATCAGCACGCCGAAGACCGCCATGGCGAGGTACGTGTTCTGGCCGACCGCGGACATCACGACGAGCAGCACGATGATCGCCGGTACGGCCATCAGCAGGTTGGACACCCAACTGCTCACGGCGTCGAACCACTTGCGGTAGTAGCCGGCCACCAGACCGGCCGGAACGCCGATCACCACGGCGACGGCCACCGCGAGCAGGGCGCCGAGCAGGCTGGTGCGGCCGCCGTAGAGGAGGCGGGCCAGGACGTCCCGGCCGACGCCGTCGCCGCCCAGCGGGTGCTTGCCGCTGATCGGGGCGAGGCTGTCGGTCAGTGAGGTGTGGGCCGGGTCCTGGCTGGTCAACAGCGGTGCGCACAGGCTGGCCAGGGCGATGAGCGCGAGGAGTACCAGACAGGCCACGGCCACCGGGTTGCGCAGCAGCCGACGCAGCAGTCCCGCCCGCCCCTGCGCGGCGACGGCTGTGGCGACCGCGCCTGCCGTTTCCTCGGACTGGGGAAGCGTCATCCGACACGCACCTTCGGGTTGAGCCAGCCGTACGCGAGGTCCATCAGGATGTTGACGACCACGACGAGGGCGACCATGACCACGACGACGCCCATGACCACCGGGGTGTCGCCCTGGGATCCGGCGCTTGTGGCCTGGCTTCCGATGCCGTTGAGGCCGAAGACCTTCTCGACGACCACCGCGCCACCGACCAGGCCGATGAACTGCAGTGCCAGTACGGTCAGCGCGGCCGGGGCCGCGTTGCGCAGGGCGTGCCGGAACAGCAGGCTCCGCTCGCTGATGCCACGGCTGCGGAGGGTGCGTATGTAGTCGGCGCGCAGGACGTCGACCATGGAGCCACGTACCTGTTGGGCGGTGGCGGCGATCGCTCCGACGGCGAGCGAGAGCGCCGGCAGCGTGATCGACCGGAGCCAGCCGGTCGCCGAGTCCGCAAGCGGGACGTATCCGGTCGCGGGCAGCCAGCCGAGGTCGACGCCGATCACGACGGCGAACACCAGGGCGACCAGGAAGCTGGGTACGGCGAACCCCAACACCGCGAGCAGTTGCACCACTTGGTCCAGGGCGCCCCGGCGGACCGCGGCGGCCACGCCCAGCACCGTGCTCAGTACCGCTGACAGCAGGAGCGCCGCCAGCACGATCGACAGGGTCACCGGCAGTTTGTTCTCCAGTGAACTCGTCACGGACTCACCGCTGAACCACGAGCTGCCGAGGTTGCCGTGCACCGCGTCCGCGAGCCAGTGGCCGTAGCGGACCACGAAGGGCTGGTCGAGCCCGAGTTCGGCGGACTTGGCGGTCACCTGTTGCCGGGTCGCGGTCTGCCCGACGATCTGGCGCACCGGATCGGAGCCGGTGAGGCCCATCAGCGCGAAGGTCGTGGTCGCGATCACCAGGACCAGGACCAGCCCGGCCGCGATGCGCCGGACCAAGAAAACGATCATTAGTCTCTCCACCTTGCCTTTCCCTGACCGGTGTTGACCGGCGCCCGGGTGGGGGCGGCACCACCGTTCCCGCCCGGTGCGCCGTCCGGGTCAGCCAGTGGGCTTGAAGTTGTAGATCGGCGGGACGGCGGCGAACGTCTGCGGTGTGAAGGTCACGCCCTTGGTCGTCGCGTAGGTGTTCTCCACGGAGTCCCAGGGCGCGTTCCACGCCTGGTCGACGAGGTAGGTGTTGAGCTGCTTGAACAGCGCGTCCTGGGCGGCTCCGGTCGCCGACTGGGCCTTGGTGATGAGGTCGGTGACCTTCGGGTCCGCGCTGTGCAGCGGGTTCCACAGCGTGCTCTTGCCCACCTCGATCTGGATGGTGTCCCAGGGGCGGAAGGAGGCCAACGTCATGTACGACAGCGGGTACTTGCCCGCGAGGAGCGCGCTGATGAACTGGGTGACCGGGATCTTGTCGACCTTGACCTTGATCCCGATGTCCTCCAACTGCTGGACCATGGCGGCCTGTTGGTCCGGGAAGACCGACGACACGTCCGGGACGGTGACCGAGAAGCCGTGCGGGTAGCCGGCCTCGGCCAGCAACTGCTTGGCCTTAGCCGGGTCGTAGGTGTACTTGGAGTCGAGCGAGCTGTCGAAGGCCGAGCCGCCCGGGTTGAAGATCTGGGTCGTCGCCCTGCCCAGTCCCTGCTTGGCCGTCTTGACGATCGTGGAGCGGTCGAAGGCGTAGTTCAGGGCCTGACGGACCCGGACGTCGCCGAGCGCCTTGACGATCTTTCCTTCGCGGTCCCAGATGTACACGCCCTCGACGTCACCGGAGGTGTACTTGGTGACGTTCAGCCCGCTGCTCTTCGCCGGCGCGACGTTCTTGGCGCTGGCCAGCAGCGCACCGTTGACCTGCCCGGAGCGCAGCGCGTTGAGCACGGCGGTCGGGTCGGTCAGCGGCTTGAGGACGATCTTGTCGAAGGGGAAGGCGGCCTTGTTCCAGTAGCCCTGGTTCCGCACGAAGGTGTACGTACTGCCAGCCGTGGTCGCGGACTTGTCCAGGGTGTACGGCCCGGAGCCCACCGGGGTGGTCTTGATCGTCCCCGCGGCTATGGCCTTGGGGCTGGCCATCATTCCGGCCACGTTGCCGAGGTTCGGGACGAGGGAGGGGTCGGGCGCCGAGAGCTTGATCGCGACCGTGGTGGCGTTGACGACGTCGACGCCGCTGATGCCCTTGAGCTGGCCCGCAGCCTCGCTGGTGCCCTTCTCGGTGTGCAGCAGATTGACCTTGACCGCCGCCGCGTCCAGGGCGGTGCCGTCGGTGAACTTGACGCCGGTGCGCAGGGTCATCGTGAGTACCGTGCGGGCCGCGTCGTACGACCACTTGGTCGCCAGGTTCGGCTTGACGTCGGCCGTCGGGGACAGCCGGAGCAGCGAGTCGTACACGGGCTGGTAGTACTGCGTGTTGTTGCCGAGTCCGGCGTCGGCCAGATCCCACGGCTGCGCCGCGACCAGAGGGGCCAGGGTGAGCGTGCCGCCGGTGGCCGCCCTGCCCGAACCGGAACCCGATCCCGAGCCGCACGCGGCCGCGGACAACATCAGGACAGCCGATACGGCGGTCAGCGCGATTCTTCGCATGGGTACTCCGCTGATAAGTGGATGACCGGGCGGCATCGGACAGCGAGCCGCCCTCAAGGGCCTCGGAGGGAGTGGGAAACCAGGTCCTGACGCGGCCTGGACCGTTCTTGGCGGTCAGCCGTTCCTGGCAGAAGGGGGCTATATGTCCACCGTTTTTCGGTGGGTCCGAAATCAGCCACTGATACGTACAAGTGAAACGTATGCGTAACGTAGCCCCGCACTTGGAGGACCACAAGGCCCGTGCATCAGCTTTTTGGGAAGCGGCAATCCGGACGAACGGCCGCATGGCACGCCGGGGTACGACTTTCCCCGACCTCGGCCCGAAAACGTACTGGTCAGACCGGCGCGCGCCGAGAGGACTCGCGTCAGGCGGACTCGCGTACGACCAGGGTCAGCGGAGTCACCTGAGGTGCCGGCGGCTGGGACTGGCCGGTCACGCCATTCACGATCATGCGGGCGAGACGGCCCACGGCGACGTCGAGGTTGTTGTCGATCGTCGTCAGCGGCGGTACCGCGAAGGGCGCCAGCTTGTCGTTGTCGACGCCGATCACGGCCAGGTCGCCGGGGGCGGCGAGCCCCACCCTGCGCATGCCCGCGAGAAGGGCGAAGGCCGTCTCGTCGTTGTAGGCGCACACTCCCGTGACGGCGGGGACGGCCGCGTGCCACTGCTCGGCCGCCGCGGCGGCGGCCGAGATGTCGAGGGGCACGTCCAGCACGACGGGCGGCTCAAGACCGCGCTCAGCGCAGGCGGTACGGGCGCCGCCGAGCCGCAGGTCCAAGAAGTCCCGGAGCCGGGGGTCCCCGGGCGCGGCGTAGCCGATGCGGACGTGTCCTGTCGCCGCCAGCCTCTCGACCTGCATCATGCCGATCCGGTTCTGCGGAACGGTCAGGACGCCCGGGGCGACCGCGGGACCCATCCCGGCGCTGACCACGTGGATGCCGGCCGCCCGCATACTGGCCACGTCATCGGCGCCGACATCGAAGGCCGTCATCACGGCAGCCGGCATGAGTTCACGCCACAGCGCCTTGAGCGGGGCGTGCCGCTCGCGCCGGGTGACGAGGTTCAGGCCGTGCCGCTCCAGTTCGTCGCCGAGCAGCTCGACCAGGGCCGTCAGAGTTCCGCCGACAGGAACATCGGGAAGGAACAGCAGCACCAGATCACTGCGGCCCAGGCGCAGCGCGCGGGCGGCGGCCGAGGGTTCGTAGCCCAGTTTCGCCACCGCGTCCAGCACTTTGCGCCGGGTCTGCTCGGAGATCTTCTGGTGCGACACGTCGTTCAGCACATAGCTGACCGTCGTCTGCGAGACTCCTGCCTCCTTGGCGACATCGGTCGCCGTCACGCGGCCGGTCCTGCGCGCCATGGCAGCCTCCTGGGGGGATCTTGGACAATCCTGCTACGGGGGCGTCCGACTGAGCAGCTGGCTTCACTGAATCGTAACAGTGACCCTACGCGGGTGTCCGATACTCCGGACAGTCCGCGCCGTGAGGATCCGCCTCGTCGAAAGCCCCGCTGCCGTCGACCGTGCGGGTGCGGGCTGCGACGAGTGTCCCCGAGGGACGCGCGGCCCGCGCCGACCCCGGGCCGCAGCGCCTTCCCCTCCGGCCCTCACGCCGCCGCGTCGTACGCGGCCCGTGACCGGACGCCGCCGCCCGTCCGGGAGCCCGGAGTGCGCTCCGCGAACACCGCCAGACGCAGCACGAGATAGCGGCCGATCCCGACGAGCGCGGTGGCGGACAGGTACACCGTCTGTTGCAGGACGAGCCCGGCGCCGGGACGCAGCGCGGCCAGCACGGCGACCGCGGCGGAGGTGACCAGCCAGCCGAGGGCCATGGTTGCCGCGCTCTTCAGGTGGCCGACCAGGCCGGGCCGTCCGTGGCCGAACGAGACGCGGCCATGCAGCTCGGTGGCAACTACCGTAGAGACGACGGTAGTCAGTGCGTTCGCAGCCATCCACGGTATCCACTGCGCGAGCAGGACCAGGGCCGCCGAGGCCGCCAGAGTGACCCCGCTGCCCAGCCCGGCGAAGCGCCCGAAGGCCGCCGCGTGCCGACGGATCAGTCGCAGGCCGTTCATGGTGATCCCCTCCCCGTCCGCTACCCCTGGCGGGGCCGTCGTCGTCATGCCACAGAGCGTGACCGACCACGGATTCAGCGCGGTTGCAGGGCGTTCTCAGGGGTTTCGGGGTGAGTGAAACCGGCGCGGCGAGACACCATCGTCCGGCCAACTGCCGCGTGAGGCGCGAGAGGAGCTCCTCGACCGCGTGCTCCCGCTGTCGCCGACTCACATGGGGCGGCTGAGGGGTCCTTGAGCGGGCGAGCGAGCAACTCACCGACGAACGCGGCTCGGTCGCGCTCCCGCCGGTGACCAGGGCAGCGAGCGGTGGTCGGGCGCCTGAGTCCTGTCGGATACGGCTCGGCAGTCAGTGAGCCTGAACTCCCCGTCCCCTGAAGCATTCGAGAACGCTCTCGATCAGCGCAGGTTCGGGGACCGGGTTGTCGCGCAGCGGGAAGGGGATACCGAGGGCTTCGTATTTTGCGGCGCCGAGTTTGTGGAAGGGCAGCACGTCGACCCGCTCGACCGCGCCGAGTCCCGCCACGAAACGGGCCAGGGCGTCCACCGACTCAAGATCGTCGGTCCAGCCCGGGACCAGAACGTACCTGATCCACATCGGGACGCCGAGTCGGTCGAGTCGGGTGGCGAAGTTGAGGGTGGGGGCGAGTTCGCCGCCGGTCAGTTTCCGGTAGGTGTTGACGTCGAAGGACTTGATGTCCAGGAGCACCAGGTCGGTGTCGGCGAGGAGTTGGCCGGTGGCGCGGGCGCCGAGGAAGCCGGAGGTGTCGAGGGCGGTGTGCAGGCCGGCCTCCTTGCAGCGGCGCAGGACTTCCGCGGTGAACGCGGGCTGGAGCAGTGGCTCGCCGCCGGTGAGGGTGACCCCGCCGCCGGCCGTGGTGACGAAGCCCTCGAACTTCCCGATCTCCGCCATCACCGCGTCGACGCTCATCTCCTGGCCGTCACGCATGTGCCAGGTGTCGGGGTTGGCGCAGTACAGGCAGCGGAGCGGGCAGCCGCTGACGAAGAGGACGAACCGGGTCCCGGGACCGTCCACGCCGGTGGACAGGTCCCAGGAGTGGATCCGGCCGGTGGTCGCGGTGCGCACGGTGCTCACAGCGATCCGTGGAAGGTGCGGCTGATCACGTCGAGCTGCTGCTCGCGGGTCAGGCGGACGAAGTTGACCGCGTAGCCGGACACACGGATGGTCAAGTCCGGGTATTTGTCCGGGTGTTCCATGGCGTCTTCGAGGGTGGTGCGGTCGAGCACGTTGACGTTCATGTGGAAGCCGCCGGCGGCCGTGTAGGCGTCGAGGATGCCGACCAGGTGTCCGGCGCGCTCGTCCGGGTTGTGTCCCAGTCCCTCGGGCGTGATCGTCGTCGTCAGCGAGATCCCGTCACGGGCCTGCTCGTACGGCAGCTTCGCGACCGAGAGCGCGGAGGCGGCGACCCCGTGCCGGTCGCGGCCGTTCATCGGGTTGGCTCCGGGCGCGAACGGCGCTCCGGTAGGACGGCCGTCGGGGGTGTTGCCGGTGTGTTTGCCGTAGACGACGTTCGAGGTGATCGTGAGGACCGACTGGGTGTGCTCGGCGTTCCGGTAGGTGGGGTACTGGCGCACCTTCGTCATGAACGACTCCACCAGGCCCACGGCGATGCTGTCGGCGCGGTCGTCGTTGTTGCCGTACGCGGGGAAGTCGCCCTCGGTCCGGAAGTCGACGGCGAGGCCGGTGGCGTCGCGGAACACCTTCACCCGTGCGTACTTGACGGCGGACAGGCTGTCGGCGGCGACCGACAGGCCGGCGATGCCGCAGGCCATGAAGCGGTGCACGGGATAGTCGTGCAGGGCCATCTCGATGCGTTCGTAGGCGTACTTGTCGTGCATGTAGTGGATGACGTTGAGCGCGTTGACGTACGTCCGGGCCAGCCAGTCCAGGACGTGGTCGTAGGCCTTCGCCAGTTCCTCGTGGTCCAGGTAGTCGCCGGTCAGCGGGGGCGTCGGCGACGCGACCTGTTCGCCGGTCATCTCGTCGCGGCCGCCGTTGACCGCGTACAGCAGTGCCTTCGCGAGGTTGACCCGGGCGCCGAAGAACTGCATCTGCCTGCCGACCTGCATCGCCGACACACAGCAGGCGATGGCCGTGTCGTCGCCGGTGCACGGACGCAGCAGCTCGTCCGACTCGTACTGGACCGCGCTGGTGTCGATCGAGACCTGGGCGCAGAACTCCTTGAACGCGAAGGGGAGTTGGGGCGACCACAGGACCGTCAGGTTGGGTTCGGGGGCGGGGCCGAGGTTGTACAGGGTCTGCAGGAACCGGAAGGACGTGCGGGTGACCAGGGTCCGGCCGTCGCCGCCCATGCCGCCGATGGACTCCGTCACCCAGGTCGGGTCGCCGGAGAACAGGGCGTCGTACTCGGGGGTGCGCAGGAACCGTACGATCCGCAGCTTGATCACGAAGTCGTCGATGAGTTCCTGGGCGCGCGTCTCGTCGAGGACGCCGTCCGCCAAGTCTCGCTGAAGGTAGATGTCGAGGAAGGTGGAGGTGCGGCCGAGTGACATCGCGGCGCCGTTCTGCTCCTTCACTGCGGCGAGATAGCCGAGGTAGAGCCACTGCACGGCCTCGTGGGCGGTCGCGGCGGGCCGGGCGACGTCACAGCCATATGTGGCCGCCATCCGCGTCAGCTCGCCCAACGCCCGTATCTGTTCGGCGAGTTCCTCCCGGTCCCGGATGACCTCGATGCTGGACGCACAGGCGTCGAGCATGGCCCGCTCGGCCTTCTTGGCCTCGATCAGCCGGTCCGTGCCGTACAGCGCCACGCGCCGGTAGTCGCCGATGATCCGGCCGCGGCCGTAGGCGTCGGGCAGTCCGGTGATGATGCCGGCCTTGCGGGCCGCCCGCATTTCGGGGGTGTAGGCGTCGAAGACGCCGTCGTTGTGGGTCTTGCGGTAGGTGCCGAAGACGCGCGAGACGAAGGGGTCGGACTCGTAACCGTAGGCCCTCAGGCTGTTCTCGACCATGCGCAGGCCGCCGTTGGGCATGATCGCGCGCTTCAGCGGGGCGTCCGTCTGCAGGCCGACGATCAACTCGCGCTCGCGGTCGATGTATCCGGGCGCGTGCGAGGTGATCGTGGAGGGTGTCGCCGTGTCGACATCGAGGATGCCCTTGCGCCGCTCCTCCGGGAACAGGGCGCTGACCTTCTCCCACACGACTCGCGTGCGCTCGGTAGCACCGGCCAGGAAGGCCGCGTCTCCTTCGTACGGGCTGTAGTTGGCCTGGATGAAGTCACGTACGGCGATGCCTTCGCGCCAAGAAGTACCCGCGAAGCCGCGCCATGCCTCGGAGGCGCGCGTGCCAGCCACCGCTGTCATTGTCATCGCCGGTTCTCTCCCTTGCTTCGCACCTGAATCCCTCTCTGTCGATGGTCCTGCGGCGCCGTGATCGCGGGGAGGGCCGCCCAGGGCCCTGGTCCCGGCCGTCCGGCCCTCTCACGGGGCCGAACGGCCCTCCCCTGTCGCGGACGCTCATACGGCAGGCAGTTCAGGGCGGACGAGCGTGCCCGACCGGCCGTGGACGATCTCGTACGCCGCGTCCAGGGCGCCGATCGCGGCCGGTCCCCCGGTGTGTTCGACGAAGCGGGTGGCTGCCCCGGCCTTGGGGCCCATCGAGCCCTCGGGGAAGCCACCCCGGCGTTCTCCGTCTGGTCGAAGACGATCGAGGCCGAGGTGGGTGCGACGGTCGTGCAGGGCAGGCAGGCAGGCAGTGCACGAACTTCACATCCGGGTTTCCGGTGGCGGTCGGCGTCTTGTCGTTCACCTGGTACGGGAGGAGCAGTTCTCTCCGCTTCTGCCGGGAGTCGGCGGGCTCGCCCATCGAGACCCAGACGTCGGTGTGCAGGAAGTCCGCACCGTGTACGGCGGCCCCGACGTCCTCGGTGAGGGTGATCCGGGCGCTGCGGTGCTCGCCCAACTCCCGGTAGGAGGCGACCGGTTCGACCGTCGGCCACAGCGCCCGGGGTGCGGCGAGGCGTACGTCCATGCCGAGCAGGGCACCCCTCGACAGCGGCGAGTCGCCCATGTTGTTGCGGGCGTCGCCGAGGTAGCAGTAGCTGATGTCCGGCGGCGGTTCGGGGCTGTGCTCGTCCATGGTCAGGACGTCGCACAGGCTCCGGGCGGAGCCGCGGTACTCGATGCCGTCGAACATCCGGCCCGGCACCCGGGCGGTGTCGGCGACCTCGAAGGTGCGGCGGGTGCGGGTGGAGGTCTTCTCAGCGATGAGCGCGAGGTTCCGGCCAGGGGCAATCGGCCGGTGGGCGGGGACCTTCGGCCCCTGTCCTCGCGATCACCCCGCGCGTTGGCTTGGTGGCACGGCCGCCACGCTCGCCCCGAGCAGCCCGGCGCCGTCCCCGCGCCCCACCCCGCACGGTCACACCGGGTGTCCGGCGCGCAGGATCCCGAACACTGTCGGCCGCCCTGGGGAACCCGGGCGGCAGAACGGAGGGACGTCATGGCAGACGCTCCGCGCTCATCCCACGCCTACCTCGTGGGCGGCGGCATCGCCTCCCTCGCGGCCGCCGCCTTCCTCGTCCGCGACGCGGACTTCCCCGGCGAGCGCATCCACATCCTGGAGGAACTCCCCATCGCCGGCGGCTCGATGGACGGTCGCGGGGAGCCCGCCGGGTACGTCACCCGGGGCGGACGGATGCTGGAGGAGGAGGCCTACACCTGCCTGTGGAACCTCCTGGAGACGATCCCCACCCTGACCGACGAGACGGTCTCGGTACGCGAGGAGATCACCGAGTTCAACGCCAAGTGGCCCACCGACGCCAGGGCCCGCCTGATCGGCCGCGGCACCACGATCCTGGACGCCGCCGACTACGGCCTCGACACCCGCGACCGCCTCGAACTGACCCGCCTGCTGGTGCTGCCCGAAGCGGTCATCGGCGCCCGCAGGATCGAGGACTTCTTCTCTCCGCACTTCTTCGCCACCAACTTCTGGACGATGTGGCGCACCACGTTCGCCTTCCAGAACTGGCACAGCGCGATCGAACTCAAGCGTTACCTCCTGCGCTTCATGCAGGAGTTCCCCCGCATGCACACCCTCGCCGGTGTGCGCCGCACCCGCCTCAACCAGTTCGACTCGATCATCCGGCCGCTCCGCACCTGGCTGGAGGCCCGTGGCGTGGTCTTCGAGTACGGCGTGCGGGTCACCGACGTCGACTTCACCACCGAGGACGGCGTACGGCGCGCACAACGCCTGCGCCTCGAACGCGACGGACACCCGGACACGTGCGAACTCGGCGTCGACGACTACGCGTTCCTCACTCTGGGATCGATGACCGCCGACGCCGCCTACGGCAGCGACGACACCGCGCCCGAACTGGTCCGCACCAAGCGGGACGGCGGCTGGCGGCTCTGGGAGACCCTCGCCTCCAAGGCCGACGACTTCGGCCGGCCCACCACCTTCAACGGCAACGTGGACGAGGCCAAGTGGGAGTCCTTCACCCTCACCCTGCGTGACCCGCTGCTCCTGCACCGCATCGAGGAACTCTCCGGCAACCTCCCCGGCACGGGCGCGCTGATGACCTTCAAGGACTCCAACTGGCTGATGTCCGTCGTCGTACCGCATGCCCCGCACTTCGACGGGCAGCCCGCGGACGTCTGCACCGTGTGGGGCTACGGCCTGTTCACCGACCGCGACGGCGACTTCGTCGGCAAGCCGATGGCCGAGGCCACCGGCCGGGAGATTCTCACCGAGCTCCTCGGCCACCTCGGTATGTCGGACATCGAGGAGCAGGTCGCGGCGACCACGACCGTGATCCCGGTGATGATGCCGTAC
Source organism: Streptomyces sp. NPDC050508 (assembly GCF_040655155.1). Lineage (NCBI taxonomy): Bacteria > Bacillati > Actinomycetota > Actinomycetes > Kitasatosporales > Streptomycetaceae > Streptomyces > Streptomyces sp. NPDC050508. The sequence goes on along the minus strand of NZ_JBFAJJ010000035.1, from coordinate 47,617 downwards.
ATCACCAGCCAGTTCGCCCCGCGCACCGTGCACGACCGCCCGCCGGTCATCCCGCGCGGCTCCGCCAACTTCGCCTTCCTGGGGCAGTTCACGGAGATCCCCGAGGACGTGGTCTTCACCGTCGAGTACTCCGTGCGCGGCGCGATGCACGCCGTCTACGGCCTGTTCGGCCTCGACAACCGCGAGATACCCGGCATTTACCACGCCCTGGCCGATCCGACGACCGCCTTCGAGGTGCTCAGGGCCGCGCTGGCCTGAGCGGAAGCAGCTGGGTCAACCGGCCCTGCGGTAAGGCCGGTTGACCTGATCCCCGGTCCGCCGCCACGCCCACATTCTGGTGAGTGCGTGGCCGGCCCGCGCGCGGAGGCCCGGGGCGGGAGACCCTACGAAGGGAACCGGACAATGACCGACACCGGAACGCTCCTCGCGAAAGTGGTGGGGGCGGAGCACGTGCTCACGGAAGACCGTGTGCCGGCGGAATACGGGCACGACGAGTCGCTGAACGCCGTGGCACGGCGGCCGACGTTCGTGGTGCGGCCCGCGTCGACCGCCGAGGTGTCGGGGGTCGTCGCGGTCGCCGCCGCGCGGCAGGTCCCCGTGACGGCACGGGGTTCCGGCACCGGGCTGTCCGGAGCCTGCGTACCCCGCGCGGACGGCATCGTCGTGTCGTTCGAGCGGATGGACCGGGTGCTGGAGATCGACACCGACAACCACGTCGCCGTCGTCCAGCCCGGCGTCACCCTGGCCGAACTCGACCGCCGGACCGCCGAGTCGGGGCTGTGCTACCCGGTACGCCCGGGTGAGCAGAGCGCGTCGGTCGGCGGCACGATCGGCACCAACGCCGGCGGCATGCACGCCGTCCGGCACGGCGTCACCCGGCACCATGTCCTCGGCATGGAAGCCGTGTTGGCCTCCGGCGCGGTCGTGCGCAGCGGCGGAAAGTACGTGAAGACCAGCACCGGCTACGACTTGACGCAGTTGATCGTCGGCTCCGAAGGCACCCTGGCCCTCGTCACCGAGGCGGTCCTGCGCCTGAAACCCCGGGCCGGGCACGGCGCGACGGTGCTGGCGCCCTTCGCCGAGGCCGAGGAGATCGCGCGAGCGGTGCCGCGGCTGCTGGCCGGAGGCCTGGACCCGCTGGCCCTGGAGTACGTCGACATGCTCACGATGGCCGCGATGACCGCCCAGCAGGATCTCGGGCTCGGCATCCCCGAACAGGTCCGCGCCACCGCGCTCGGCTATCTGGTCGTGGTCCTCGAAGCGCAGTCGGCCGAGCGCATCGAAGCCGATGTGGAAACCCTGGGCGGGCAGTTGCTCGACCTGGGCGCCGCCGACGTCTACGTACTGCCGGCAGCGGCGGCACGCCAACTGATCGAGGCCCGGGAACGGGCCTTCTGGGCCGCCAAGTCGGCCGGCGCCGACGAGGTCGTGGACATCGTCGTACCCCGTGCTTCCCTCCCCCGGCTGCTCGCCGAGGCGGACGTGATCGCCCGGGAGAGCGCGTCGATCGTCACCGGCTGCGGACACGCGGGAGACGGCAACGTGCACCTCGCGGTCTTCCAGCCGGACACGAAGCTGCGGGACGAGGTCCTACGGCGGCTGTTCCGGGCGGGAGCGGACCTCGGCGGGGCCGTCTCCGGCGAGCACGGCGTCGGTACGACGAAGAAGCGCTTCTTCCTGGAGCTGGAAGACCCCGCCAAGGTGGAGCTGATGCGCGGGATCAAGCGAGCCTTCGACCCCGACGGGATCCTGAATCCCGGTGTCCTCTTCGACTGAACCGGAATGAACGCGACTGAGCGCGTGAAAGGCGGAATCACCGTGAACGGTGCCCATGCCGTTGCCCGCACCCTCCTGAACTCCGGCGTCGAGGTGTGCTTCGCCAACCCCGGCACCTCCGAACTGCACTTCGTGGCCGCCCTGGACGACGAGCCCGCCCTAAGGGCCGTGCCCTGCCTGTTCGAGGGCGTGGCCACCGGCGCGGCCGACGGCTACGGCCGGATGACCGGACGCCCCGCCGCCGCCCTGCTGCATCTCGGCCCCGGGCTGAGCAACGGTCTGGCCAACCTCCACAACGCCCGTCGCGCCGGAACCCCGGTGGTGAACCTGGTCGGCGACCACGCGACCTTCCACAAGAAGTACGACGCGCCGCTGGAGTCGGACGTCGACGCGCTGGCCCGTACCGTCTCCGGCTGGGTCCGTCGCTGCGACGACGCCGTCGGGGTGGGCACCGACGTGGCAGAGGCGGTGGCCGCTGCGACCGGTGCCCCGGGCCGGGTGGCCACCGTGCTGCTGCCCGCCGACGTGTCCTGGTCGGACGGTGCCCGGCCCGCGCCGCCGGTCGCGGCCCGGCCGCCGACTGCCGTACCCGAGCAGACCGTCGCCGCTGTGGTCGCGGCCCTGCGCACCGGCGAGCCCGCAGCTCTGCTCCTCGGCGGCGCCGCCACCCGCGAACCGGCCCTGAGCATCGCCGGCCGGATCGCCGCGGCCACCGGTGCCCGCCTCCTGTGCGAGACCTTCCCGGCCCGCCTGGAACGCGGCGCCGGCCTGCCCGCCGTGGAGCGGCTGGGCTACCTCGCCGAAGGAGCGATGGCCCAACTCGGCGGAGTACAGCACCTGGTGCTGGTGGGCGCCCGCGCGCCCGTGTCGTTCTTCGCCCACCCGACCCTGCCCGGTCTGCTCGCTCCCGACAGCTGCCGGATCCACACCCTGGCCACGACGGCCGACGACATCCCCGCGGCTCTGAGCGACTTGGCGGACACCGTCGCCGCGGACGCAGCCGCGGTGCTCCAGGCCGCCGTACGGCCGCCACTGCCCACCGGGGCACTGACCGCCGAGACCGCTGCTGCCGTCGTCGGGGCGCTGCTGCCGGACGGGACGATCGTGGTGGACGAGGCCAACACCTCGGGGCTCTGGCTGCCCGGCGCCACCGCGGGCGCACCACGCCACGACTGGCTCACTCTCACCGGCGGCGCCATCGGCCAGGGCCTGCCGCTCGCCGCAGGCGCCGCACTCGCGTGTCCGGACCGGCCGGTGCTGTGCCTGGAGGCCGACGGCAGCGCCATGTACACCATCTCGGCCCTGTGGACCCATGCCCGCGAAGGGCTCGACATCACCACCGTGATCTTCGCCAACGGCTCGTACGCGATCCTCGACATGGAGTCCCGGCGCCTGGGCATGCCGGCGGACGGCTCCGCACACCACGACCTGCTCGATCTGACCCGGCCCGGCCTCGACTTCGTCGCCCTCGCCCGGGGCATGGGCGTACCGGCGTCGCGTGCCACCACCGCCGAGAACTTCACGGCCCGGTTGCGCCAGGCCTTCGCCGAGCCCGGGCCCCATCTCGTCGAGGCCGTCGTACCGGCGCTGTTCTGAGGCACCGAGGCGGCAGGTGCAGGGTCCTCAGAGACCTTGCACCCGCCGCCCATGGCGCTCTTCCTACCTGCTGTCGCTGCCCCCGGTCGTGTCCATGAGGGCCGCCCGTCCGGCCTCCAACCGTGCCGCCGGGATGCGGAACGGCGAGCAGGAGACGTAGTCGAGGCCCACCCGGTGGAAGAAGTGGATGGACTCGGGGTCACCGCCGTGTTCGCCGCAGACCCCGGTCTCCAGGCGGGAGTTGACGGCCCGGCCCGCCTCGACGGCCAGCTGTACCAGTCGGCCCACGCCCTCCTGGTCGATCGTCTCGAACGGCGACACGCTGAAGACGCCCTTCTCCAGGTACAGCGGGAAGAAGGAGGCCTCGGCGTCGTCCCGGGACAGGCCCCAGGTGGTCTGGGTCAGGTCGTTGGTGCCGAAGGAGAAGAAGTCGGCGTACTCGGCGATGCGGCCCGCGGTGAGTGCGGCGCGCGGCAGCTCGATCATCGTGCCGATCGGGCAGTCGAGAGTCGTGCCGGTCTCCTCCTGGACCTCGGCGAGGACCGTTTCCGCCTCGGTGCGTGCGAGGCGCAGTTCCTCGACCGTGCCGACGAGCGGGATCATGATCTCGGCGCGGGGCCGACCACCGGCTCGCAGCCGGGCGACCACGGCCTCGGCGACGGCCCGCACCTGCATGGCCATCAGACCGGGCACGGCCAGGCCGAGTCGGACTCCGCGCAGTCCGAGCATCGGGTTCTGCTCGTGCATGCGCTCGACGGCGGCGAGGAGTTCACGGTCGTGGGGGTCCGGGTGCTCGGTGCGGGCCAGGCGTACGGCCAACTCCGTGCGGTCCGGCAGGAACTCGTGCAGCGGCGGGTCGATGAGCCGGATGGTCACCGGCAGTCCGTCCATCGCCGTCAGGATGCCGGTGAAGTCCTCGCGCTGCAGCGGCAACAGGGCGGCCAGCGCCTCCTGGCGGGCGCTGTCGTCGCGGGCCAGGATCATCGCCTCGACCAGTGCCCTGCGCTCACCGAGGAACATGTGCTCGGTGCGGCACAGGCCGATGCCCTGCGCGCCGAGACTGCGGGCACGTACGGCGTCCTCGGGGGTGTCGGCGTTGGCCCGCACTTCGAGGCGTCGTACGGAGTCGGCGTGGGTGAGGGCGCCCAGGACCGCCTCGGTGAGCGGGCCGCTCGCGGTGCCGGTCTCCAGTGCGCGGCCGACGTCGGACGCGGTCAGCGGGAGTGCGCCGAGGTGGACGGTGCCGGCGGTGCCGTCGACGGAGACGGTGTCGCCCTCGTGCACCACCACGCCCGATTCCGTGGTGAATCGGCGTGCCGCCGGGTCGACGGTGAGGGCTTCGGCGCCGCAGACGCACACCTTGCCCATGCCACGTGCGACGACGGCGGCGTGGCTGGTCTTGCCGCCCCGGCTGGTCAGGACGGCCTGTGCGGCGATCATGCCGGGGAGGTCGTCGGGAGTGGTCTCGCGGCGGACGAGGACCGTGTCCTCGCCTGCTGCGGCGCGTCGTACGGCCTCGGCGGAGTCGAAGACCACGACGCCGACGGCCGCGCCCGGGGAGGCGGCGACGCCCTGGGCCAAGGGCACGTCGGCCGGGGTGGTGTCGAAGCGGGGGAACATCAGGCGGGTGAGTTCGGCGCCGTCGACACGGACCAGGGACTCGTCCGGCGTGATCGTGCCCTCCTCGCGCAGATCGTGGGCGATACGGAAGGCGGCCTCGGCGGTGCGCTTGCCGACGCGGGTCTGCAGGATCCACAGCTTGCCGCGCTCGACGGTGAATTCGATGTCGCACAGGTCGCGGTAGTGGTCCTCCAGGGTGCGCAGGTGATCGGCGAGTTGGATGTAGGCGCGCGGGTTGAGCCGCTTCAGCTCGCTCAGGGGCAGTGCGTCGCGGACCCCCGCGACGACGTCCTCGCCCTGTGCGTCGGGCAGGTAGTCGCCGTACATACCGCGTTCGCCGGTGGCGGGGTCGCGGGTGAAGGTGACGCCGGTGCCGCTGCTCTCGAATGTCACAGGGGAGCTGAGGTTGCCGAAGACCATCGCCTGGACGTTGACAGCGGTGCCGAGGTCCTCGGAGATGTGTTCGCGGTGGCGGTAGATGTGGGCGCGTTCGCCGTTCCAGGAGTCGAAGACCGCGCGGATGGCGCGGGTCAGCTGTTCGGCCGGGTCCTGCGGGAAGTCCTCGCCGGTCTCCTTGCGGATGATGGTCTTGAACTCCTCGGTGATCAGGGCGAGTTCGGCGGTGTCGAGGTCGTGGTCGCCGGTCACCGCACGCCGTGCCTTGTGTTCGGCGATGGCCTGCTCGAACAGGTCGCCGTCCACGCCCATCACGGTGTGCCCGAACATCTGGATGAGCCGCCGGTAGGAGTCCCAGGCGAACCGTTCCTGCCCGGACGCTTCCGCGAGCCCGGTGACGGACCGGTCGTTGAGGCCGATGTCGAGGATGGTGTCCATCATGCCGGGCATGGAGAAGCGGGCGCCCGAACGGACGGACACCAGCAGCGGATCGTCCGGCGCGCCGAGGGTGCGGCCCATCGTCCGTTCCAGTCCGGCGAGCGCACGGGCCGCCTCGACGGCCAGCTCGGCCGGCTCCTCGCCCGTTTTCAGATAGGCCTTGCAGGCCTCGGTGGTGACGGTGAATCCGGGCGGCACGGGCAGCCCGAGCCGGGTCATCTCGGCAAGGCCCGCTCCTTTACCGCCCAGCAGGGCGGCCATCTCCCGGCCGCCTTCGGCGAACGCGTACACGTACTTGGTCGGTGCGGTCATCAGGACTCGGGCCTCTCACTCGTGGGGTACGACGGCCACGGGGCAGCCGACGTGATGGATGGCGGCGTGCGTGACGGGTCCGATGCGCGGGCCCGCCGGACGGTCGGTGAGGTGCCGGCCGACCACGAGGAGGCCCGCCCCTGACGCGGCCCGGAGCAGCGCGGACTGCGCACGGCCCTCCGCGACCGTCTCGGCGACCTCGACGCCGGGGTACTTGTCGCGCCACACCTGAAGTACGGCGGACAGGAAGCCGTGCCATTCCTCGGCTCGCTGTGGTCCGCCCATCAGGCCGATCTCGCCGGGGCCGAGCCCCAGCGGGGAGGGTTGCCGCCAGGCATGGACCACGCGGAGCCGTGCGCCGCGCAGCCGGGCCGCCTCGAAGGCGAACTCGATCACCGCGTCGCAGGGTTCGCCCAGGCCGACGCCCAGGACCACGTCCCGGTAGCCGGTCAGGACGGAGGGGCGGCCGCCGTGCGCCGGAAGGTGCTCGTCGGCGGCTTCCTCGTCCGCCCGGACGAGGACCACGGGGCGGGTGGCACGGGCCACCACGCCCTGGGCGACCGAGCCCACCAGGAACCCGGTGAACCCGCTCAGGCCGCGCGAACCCAGCACCAGCAGTTCAGCGTCTTCGGCTGCCTTCAGCAGGGCGGCGGTCGCGGGACCCTCCACCTGCTCGTCGTACGGGCGGACGCCCGGGGCGACGGCACGGCACCTCTCCTTCGCCTGCCGCAGGACGCGGCGCGCCTGATGCCGCTGGGCGGCCGTGACGGGCTCGCCGTCCTCCTGGCGCGGATGCCAGTTCCAGGCGTGTACGAGCCGCAACGGCCGGTCGCGGCGCGCTGCTTCGCGGGCCGCCCAGCCGGCGGCGGCGAGACTCTCGGCGGAACCGTCGACTCCGGCGATGACGGGCGGCAGCATGATCCGCACCTCCTGCGCTCGGTCTGCTCCTCCCCTCCAGCCTCGCCCCGCGGCTCGCCATCAGGAATGGGCCGCCAGGTCTCCGGCCCAGGTCCGTTCGGCCCCAGCGCGCGATCGCCCCGGACCGTCATGGTGGAGGGGCCACGGACCTGGAGGGCGGCACACCATGGAACGAGTGATCATCGCCGGAGTCGACCGGTCGGCACGCAGCCGTGTCGCCGCGGACTGGGCCGCGCGCGAGGCGCTGCGGCGCGGGCTGCCGCTGCGGGTGGTGCATGTGGCACCGCCGGAGAACCTGGACCCGGTGGAGCAGTGGCCCTACCGCCCGGACACCGTGGCGGACCACGTGGTCGCCGAACTCACCGCCCGCCACCCGTCGTTGACGGTCCGGGCAGTGAGCCTCGCCGGGGCGCCCGTCCCCGAGCTGCGGGCGGCAAGCGCGCACGCGGAGCTGGTCGTGCTCGGTCTGCGCGGCGAGGGTCAGCACGCCAGGATGCCCCTGGGCTCGACCGCGGCGGCCCTGGCCACCGGGTGCGCCGGGCCGCTGGTGCTCGTACCCGGAACCCTCGCGGGGCTCGATGTGCCGGGTCACACCGACGCCGTGACCGTGGGGGTCGACGCGCGGGACCCGTCCGGCGGCGCGCTCGGCTTCGCCTTCGAGGCGGCCCGCCTGCACCGCGTCCGGCTGCACGCGGTGCATGCCTGGGCACTGCCGGCGAGCGCCGCCGAGTCGCCCTTCCCGCTGCCGGAGAAGGACCGCGCCGCCCTGGAGGACCACGAGGAGGACCTGCTGTCCGACGCGCTGCGGCCGTGGCGCGGGAAGTACCCGGACGTCGAGGTCCGGGCGGACGTGCTGCTGTTTCCCCCTGCCGGATCCCTGGCACACGCCTCCGAGACGTCCGGGCTGGTGGTGGTCGGCCGGCACACCGCCCCCGGCACCACCGCCCTGGCCCTCCTGGAGCACGCGCGATGCCCGGTCGCCGTCGTGCCGTCATAGACCGGGGAGGTCAGAGACATGCGGACGCATACGCGCATCGCCGTCATCGGCGTCGGGAACGAGTTCCGGCGCGACGACGGTGTGGGCTGGGCCGTGGTCGAACAGCTCCGGAAGCGGGCCGAGGCCGGGCCGCACCCCTCGGACACCGTGTGGGCGACCTGCGACGGTGATCCCGGCCGGCTGATCGCACTGTGGGAGAGCGCCGCGCTCGCCGTGGTCGTCGACGCGGCCCACGCGCACCCGGGCACCCCCGGCCGCGTCCACCGGCTCGCACTCGACGCCCAGCGCCTCGACGGGCCGCGGACCACCAGTTCGCACGGACTGGGCCTGGGCGAGGCCGTCGAACTGGCCCGGGTCCTCGGACTCCTCCCGGACCGCCTCGTCGTGTACGCCGTGGAGGGCGCCGACGGTTCGTTCGGCACCGGTCTCTCCCCCGCAGTCGCCGCCGCCGTGGACCCGCTCGTGACGGCCGTCGAGGACGAACTCGCCCGGCATCAGGACGAGTTGGCCGGGGGGCGATCGTGATGATGCGGCGGTTCCAGGTGTACGGCACGGTCCAGGGTGTCGGCTTCCGTCCCTTCGTGTACCGCACGGCGGCCCGGCTCGGCCTCGACGGCTGGGTGGCCAACGTCAACGGTCATGTGGAGGGCGAGGTCGCCGGACCACCCCACGCGATCGACGAGTTCGCCACCCGGCTGCGCACCGACGCACCTGTCCTGGCCCGCGTACGCCGGGTCCAACTGGCCGACGGCGCACGGCAGTCGGCGTATCGCCCGGGATTCCACGTCCGGCACAGCGCGCCCGCGCACCCGGACGACACGACCCGCGAGGTCCCGCCCGACGCGGGCATCTGCGAGGCCTGTCTGCGCGAACTGCGCGATCCCCGCGACCGGCGCCACCGCTACCCGTTCATCAACTGCACGGACTGCGGGCCACGGGCCACCATCATCGAGGACCTGCCCTACGACCGAATCCGCACGACCATGAACCGCTTCCCGCTGTGCCCGGACTGCGCGGCCGAGTACGCCGACCCGACCGACCGGCGCTTCCACGCCGAGCCCATCGCCTGTCCCGTCTGCGGACCGGAGCTGGCCTGGGAGGAACTGCGCGGCGAGGCGGCGCTGCGGTCGGCGGTCAAGACCGTCGCCGGGGGCGGGATCATCGCGCTGAAGGGACTCGGCGGCTACCAACTGGTGTGCGACGCGGGCGATCCGGTGGCCGTGGCCGAGCTGCGGCGCCGCAAGCGCCGCCCGACGAAGCCCCTTGCTGTGATGGTCCGCGACCTCGGCACGGCGGTCCGACTGGCCCGCATCGGCGCCACCGAGCGCGGAGTTCTGACATCCCCTGAGCGTCCCGTGGTGCTCCTCGCCCGGATGCCGTGGCACGGCACGGCCCCGCTCGCGCCCGAGGTGCATCCCGGCCTGCACCGCATCGGCCTGTTCCTGCCCACCACCGGCCTGCACCACCTCCTCCTCGACGAACTGAACCGTCCACTCGTAGTCACCAGCGGCAACCTCGGCGGCGAGCCCATCACCATCGAGGACGAGGAGGCCCTGCGCGTCCTGTCGGACGTCGCGGACGGCTTCCTCACCCACGACCGGCCGATCCGCTCCCGCTACGACGACTCCGTGGTGCAGTGCACCGGCCGCACCAGAATCACGGTCCGCCGGGCGCGCGGCCTGGCCCCGGCCCCCCTGCCGCTGCGCGTGCGCGAACCCGTCGCCGGGGCCGGCGCCCAGCTGAAGCACACGTTCACGCTCGCCGCCGACGGCCGGGCCCATCTCGGGCCGCACACGGGCGACTTGGCGGACGTGGCGACCCACGACGCGTTCCTGACGTCGTACGACAGGTTGAAGCGGCTCACCGGCATCGACCCGGTGGCCCTCGCCCACGATCTGCATCCCGGCTATCTGTCCACGCGGTGGGCCGAGGCGCAGGGACTGCGCCGCGTCCCGGTGCAGCACCATCACGCGCACGTGGCCGCCTGCGCGGCCGAGCACGAAGTGCGGGGCCCGTTCCTCGGGGTCGCCTACGACGGCCTCGGGCTGGGCGACGACGGCACGTTGTGGGGCGGCGAGATCCTCGTCGCCAACCTGAGCGGCTACCGCCGCGTGGGCAGGTTCGCGACCGCGCCCCTGCCCGGCGGCGACGCGGCGGTACGCCATCCCTCCCGTACGGCCCTCGGCCGGCTGCTCGGCGCCGAGACCCTGGGCTCCCCACTCCCCTACCCGTGGCTGACCCGGTCCTTCACGGACCGGCTCGATCCGGCGGAAGTCGACATCGTGCGCGCCATGGTCGCCCGGAACGTCAACTGCCCGCAGGCCTCCAGCGCCGGACGGCTCTTCGACACGGTCGCCGCCCTGCTCGGCCTCGCCGACCGGGTGAGTTACGAGGGCGAGGCGGCCGTCCTGCTCGAAGCGGCGGCGGGCGACGAACACGCCGTACCGCTCGCCCACCGCGTCGTACGGGCGCAGGGCCTGTGGGTGTACGACCCCACGCCCACCCTCACCGACCTCCTGGAACGGCAGGCCGACAGGGAGCCCGTGAACCGGCTGGCCGCCGCCTTCCACGTGACGCTCGGGCTGGTCACCGCGGACCTGGTCGCACGAGCCGTGGCCGAGGGCGCGCCCCGCACGGTGTGTCTGGGCGGCGGCTGCTTCGTCAACCGGCGGCTGCTGACCGAGGTGAAACGCCGGCTGCACGCGCAGGGACTACGGGTGCTGGTCGGCGGCCAAGTCCCCGTCGGGGACGGCGGAATCAGTTACGGCCAGGCGGCGGTCGCGGCCGCACGCCTGGCCGGGGAGAGGTGAACGCGCATGTGCCTCGGCATACCGGGACGGATCCTGGAGATCCACGACGACGCCGGACTGCTCATGTCCACGGTCGACTTCGGCGGCATTCGGCGCGAGGTCTGCCTCAGCTGCACGCCCGAGGCGGACGTGGGGTCGTACGTCATCGTGCACGTCGGCTTCGCGATCACCCTGGTCGACGAGGCGGAGGCGCAGCGCACGCTCGACGTGCTGCGGGCGATGGCGGGCGCGGTCGAGGGCGAGCTGGGCGAGCCACTTCCCTGACGGTTCAGGGGCCGGTCAGCCCGGTCGGGTGAGGCCGGTCGGCCCCTGCCCGCAGACCCGGCCGAGGCCGAACCTGATGGTGGAGGAACACGGAGCCACCTCGGACGAATCCCTGGACCGGAAGGAACGACATGACCGCCACCACAGCCCCGGCCGCCGTACTCGACCGGCACGGTCTGGACGCCCTGGTCGCGGCTCTGGTGGCACAGGGTCGCACCGTCGTCGGACCGACCGTCCGCGACGGCGCGATCGTGCTGTCGGAGCTGACCTCGGCGGACGCACTGCCGTACGGCTGGGGCGTCGAACTGGACGCCGGACACTACCGGTTGGTCGCCCGCGAGGACGGGGCCGCCTTCGCGCACAGCGCGGGCCCGCAGTCCTGGAAGTCGTATCTGCACCCCGCGCGTGAGCGGCTGTGGAGCGCCGACCGGACGCCGGAGGGCCGCGTGGTCTTCACCGAGCAGGAGGCCGAGCCGCCGCCGTACGCGTTCCTCGGGGTCCGGCCCTGTGATCTGCGGGCCATCAAGATCCAGGACCGGGTCCTGACCGGCGGACAGCACGAGGACACCGGGTACGGGAAGCGCCGGCGGCGCGCACTGCTGATCGCCGCCGAGTGCACCGAGCCGGGCGCGACCTGCTTCTGCGTGTCCATGGGCGGCGGGCCGGCGGCCGATCCCGGCTATGACCTCGCGCTGACCGAGGTGGTCGACGAGGACGGTCACCGGTTCCTGGTGCGCGTCGGCAGCGAGGAGGGGGCCCGGCTGATCGAGCAAGTCCCGCACCTCGCAGCCGACTTGGGTACGGAGACCATCGCCCGCGAATCGGTGGACGCGGCACGTGACCGTATGGGCCGCTCCATGCCGCCGGTGGACCTGCGGGCACTGATGGGCGGGAGCCTGGACGCCGAGCGCTGGAACGACGTCGCCGAGCGCTGTCTGACCTGCGGCAACTGCACGATGGTCTGCCCCACCTGCTTCTGCACCACCACGGAGGAGGTCACCGACCTGACCGGTGACCACACCGAGCGCTGGCAGCGCTGGGACTCCTGCTTCGACCTGGACTTCTCCTATCTGCACGGCGGGTCGGTCCGCTCCTCGCCCCGCAGCCGCTACCGGCAGTGGCTCACCCACAAACTCTCCACCTGGCACGACCAGTTCGACACCTCCGGATGTGTGGGCTGCGGGCGCTGTATCGCCTGGTGCCCGGCCGGTATCGACATCACGAAGGAAGTCGCTGCCCTGGATGCCGAACACGGAACGGAGACGGACTGATGCCTCCCTCGATGGCTCTCCGCATGAACCACGCGCTGCCCCACAACCACCGTGACCGACTGCTGCACATCGGTCGCGAGGTCCAATTCCCGCCGGGAACCCGGCTGTTCGAGGAGAGCGGGAACGCCGACCGGTTCTGGATCATCCGGGACGGCACCGCCGCCCTCGACATGCACGTGCCCGGCCGCCGGCCCCCGGTCGTCGAGACGCTCGGCATCGGAGATCTCGTCGGCTGGTCGTGGCTGTACGAGCCGTACGTCTGGCAGTTGGGCGCCGCGTCGGTGACCCAACTGCGGGCCTACGAGTTCGACGCGGTCTCCGTCCGGCTGATGTGCCTGGACGACCCCGCCTTCGGGCAGGCCATCGAGCACTGGGTCGGCCGCGTGCTGGCCCACCGGCTCAACGCGGCCCGCGCCCGGCTGATCGACCTGTACGGGACGTACGAGACGAAGGAACCGCGATGACCGCCGTACCGGTCCCCCATCGCGTGGTCGCTCGCAGGCAGGAGACCGGCGACACGGTGACGCTGCGACTCGAACCGGTGGACGCCGCGCTGCCCGACTTCGTGCCGGGGCAGTTCGCGATGGTGCACTGCTTCGGGCGGGGCGAGATTCCCGTCTCGGTGAGTTCCGTCCAGGCCACCGGAGGACTCGCGCACACGATCCGTTCGGTGGGCGCGGTCTCCGACGGGCTGTGCGCCGCCCGGGTCGGTGACGTCGTCGGCATCCGCGGCCCGTACGGCACGAGTTGGGGACTGGAGCGGGCGCGCGGCCGGGACGTGCTGGTCGTGGCGGGCGGCATCGGGCTCGCCCCGCTGCGGCCGCTGATCCTGAGCGCGCTGGCCGAGCCGGAGGCGTACCGCCGCCTCAACGTGCTGATCGGGGCCCGCACTCCGGACGATCTGATCGGCCGCAAGGAGATCGAGAGCTGGGCCACCGCCTACACCGGCGTGATGGTCGACCAGCCCGACGCCGAGTGGCGCGGGGACGTCGGTGTGGTCACCCAGTTGCTGGGGCGGGCGCACTTCGACCCCGACGACACGACGGCGTTCGTCTGCGGTCCCGAGCCGATGATCCGCGCCACCGCGCGCGAACTCGCCCACCGCGGCGTGCCCCGCGACCGCGTCCGGGTCTCCCTGGAACGCAACATGCGCTGCGCGACCGGACATTGCGGGCACTGCCAGCTCGGTCCGCTGCTGGTGTGCCAGGCCGGTCCGGTCGTGGGCTGGGACCTGGCCGAACCCCTGCTGTCCGTAAGGGAGTTGTGAGATGGCGCCCACACTCGCGGTGTTCAAGCTGGCCTCCTGCGACGGCTGCCAGCTCACCCTGCTGGACTGCGAGGACGAACTCCTCGCGCTGACGGGCGCGGTGGAGATCGCGCACTTCCCGGAGGCGTCCAGCACGATGACCCCCGGCCCCTACGACCTGACCCTCGTCGAGGGCTCGGTCACCACGCCCGAGGACGCCGAGCGCATCCACGCGATCCGGGCCGACTCGCGCCACCTGGTGACGATCGGCGCGTGCGCGACGGCCGGCGGCATCCAGGCGCTGCGCAACTTCGCGGACGTGGACGAGTACCGGCGCACGGTCTACGCGCACCCCGAGTACATCTCCACGCTGGCGACCTCCACCCCCGTGTCGGCCCATGTGGACGTCGACTTCGAACTGCGCGGCTGTCCGGTCGACCGGCGGCAGCTGATCGAGGTGATCACCGCGTTCCTGGCCGGCCGCAAGCCGGACGTCCCGGACCACAGCGTGTGCTTCGAGTGCAAGCGGCGCGGCACGGTCTGTGTCACCGTCGCCCACGGCACCCCCTGCCTCGGCCCGGTCACGCACGCCGGATGCGGGGCGCTGTGCCCGGCCTACCACCGCGGCTGCTTCGGCTGCTTCGGCCCGTCCGGCTCGGTGAACCTGCCCGCGCTGATCCCGCTGCTGCGCCGCGACGGCCTCGACGAGGACGCCGTGGTCCGGTTCCTGCACACCTTCAACGCCCCTGCTTTCGACAAGGAGTTGGGAAAGTGACGCACCGCGGATCCCGTGTGCTGCACGTCGGCTCGCTGTCGCGGGTCGAGGGCGAGGGCGCGCTGAGCCTGCATGTGCACGACGGCACGGTCACCGACGCGCGGCTGGAGATCTACGAGCCGCCGCGCTTCTTCGAGGCGTTCCTGCGCGGCCGTTCGTACACCGAGCCGCCGGACATCACGGCCCGGGTCTGCGGAATCTGCCCGGTGGCCTACCAGATGAGCGCGTGCGCGGCGATCGAGGACGCCTGCGGGGTGACGGTCGACCCGGTGATCCGTGATCTGCGCCGGCTGCTGTACTGCGGCGAGTGGATCGAGAGCCAGGCCCTGCACATCTACCTCCTGCACGCCCCGGACTTCCTGGGCAGGCCCAGCGCGATCGACCTGGCCCGCACGCACCGCGCCGAGGTGGAGCGGGGGCTGCGCCTGAAGAAGGCCGGCAACTCCCTGATGGAGCTGCTCGGCGGACGGGCCATACATCCGGTCAACGTCCGCCTCGGCGGCTTCCACCGGGCCCCGGCACGCACCGAACTCCGTTCGCTCACCGAGGAGTTGAAGCACGCTCTCGACGACGCGTGGGCCACCGTGCGCTGGGTCGCGGGCTTCGAGTTCCCGGACGCGAGCGTCGAGGCCGACCTGCTCGCACTGGCCGAACCCGACACGTACGCCATCGAGGGCGGCACCCCGACCGTACTGCGGGCCGACGGCACCAACTCCTCTTTCCCCGTACGGGACTTCACCGAGCACGTGGTCGAGACCCATGTCGCCCACTCCACCGCCCTGCACTCACGGCTCGACGGACGCCTGCATCTCACCGGCTCCCTCGCAAGGTTCGCCATCAGCGGCCGACTGCTGTCGCCGGTGGCGCTGGAGGCGGCCGTCGAGGCGGGGCTCGGCGATCCGCGCAAGGGCGCGGTGTGCCGCAATCCGTACCGGTCCATCCTGGTGCGCGCGGTGGAGACGGTGTACGCCGTCGCCGAGGCGCTGCGCATCATCGACGGCTACGAGCCGCCCGCGCACCCGTACACGGACGTGCCGCCGGTCGCGGGCATCGGACACGGTGCCACGGAGGCGCCGCGCGGGCTGCTCTACCACCGCTACGAGATCGACGCCGACGGCATCGTCAAGAGCGCGCTGCTGGTGCCGCCCACCGCGCAGAACCAGGGCGCGATCGAGGACGACCTGCGCCGTCTTGCCCAGCGCGCGATCGGCGAACACGACCCGGACGACGACGAGTTGACGGCCCTGTGCGAGCGGGCGATCCGCAATCACGACCCGTGCATCTCGTGCTCCACCCATTTCCTCGACCTGACCGTCGTCCGTACCTCGGACATAACCGCGGGAGGCTGTGATGTCTGAATCTCCGTACACCGTGAGCGATGTGATGACCCACACCGCCATCGCCATCGGAAGCGAGGCGCCCTTCAAGGAGATCGTCGAGCTCCTCGACCAGTGGAAGATCAGCGCCGTGCCGGTGCTGGCGGGCGAGGGACGGGTCGTCGGGGTGGTGTCCGAGGCGGATCTGCTGGCCAAGGAGGAGTTCCGGGACACCGACGAGGGCGACCCCGAGGCTCGGACCAAGGCTGTCGCGGTGTCCGCGGGCGAGTTGATGAGCAGCCCGGCGGTGACCGTGCACGCCGACGCCTCGCTCGCCGAGGCAGCCCGCATCATGGCGCGCCGGCGCGTGAAGCGACTGCCCGTCGTGGACGCGGTCGGCATCCTGCAAGGTGTGGTCAGCCGCAGCGATCTGCTGAAGGTGTTCCTGCGGAGCGACGAAGACATCGCCGAGGAGATCCGGCACCACGTGCTCGGCCGGCTCCCGGTCACCACCGCCCTGACGGTGCGTGTCACCGAGGGCGTCGTCACGCTCGGCGGTCTCCTGCCCGACCGGTCGCTCGTGCCCGTCGTGGCCCGGGCGGTGCGGGCCGTGGAGGGGGTCGTCGACATCCGGCTCGACCTCACTCAGCGATGAAGTACCTGGACGAGTACCGGGATCCGGTGCTCGCCCGGCGGCTGCTGGACGAGCTGCGGCGGACGGCCACCAGGCCCTGGCGGATCATGGAGGTGTGCGGCGGCCAGACCCACACCCTGGTCCGTCAGGGCATCGACGAGCTGCTGCCCGCCGGGATGCGGATGATCCACGGTCCGGGCTGCCCGGTCTGCGTCACCCCGCTGGAGACCCTGGACCGGGCCATGGCCGTCGCCGCCCACCCTGGCGTGCTCTTCACCAGCTTCGGCGACATGCTGCGGGTGCCCGGCACGGACACCGACCTGCTGTCGCTGCGGGCGCGGGGCGCGGACGTACGGGTGGTCTACGCCCCGATGGACGCCGTACGCCTGGCCGCCCAACACCCTGACCGCGAGGTCGTGTTCCTCGCCGTCGGCTTCGAGACGACGGCGCCCGCCAACGCGATGGCGGTGCTGCACGCGGCCCGCCTCGGGCTGGCCAACTTCTCCATGCTGGTCAGTCACGTCCTCGTGCCGCCGGCCATGACCGCACTGCTCGACGACCCCGACTGCGAGGTACAGGCGTTCCTGGCCGCCGGGCACGTGTGCGCGGTGATGGGCTGGCGGGAGTACGAGCCAATCGCCGCCCGGTACCAAGTGCCCATCGTGGTCACGGGGTTCGAGCCGCTGGACCTGCTGGAGGGCATCCTCATGGCCGTACGGCAGCTGGAGTCGGGCCGCTGCAAGGTGGAGAACCAGTACGCGCGGGCCGTGCAGCGGGCGGGCAACACCTCGGCGCAGGACGCGGTCCGCCAGGTGTTCCGGGTGACGGACCGGGCCTGGCGCGGTATCGGCGAAATCCCCGACAGTGGGCTCCAACTCGCCAAGGAATACCAGGAGTTCGACGCCGCCCTGCGCTTCGACGTGGGCGGGCTGTGCCCGGTCGAGGACCCCGAGTGCATCGCCGGGACCATTCTCACCGGGGCCCGGCTGCCCACCGACTGCGCCGCGTACGGCACCCGTTGCACGCCCCGTCATCCCCTCGGCGCCCCGATGGTGTCGTCCGAGGGCACCTGCGCCGCCTTCCACGCGGCCGGACGCACGCCCACGAGGAGCACGGCATGAACATCCAGTGCCCCACCCCCGCCCACGAGGACGAGGTCGTCCTGCTGGGCCACGGCGCCGGCGGACGGCTCACCGAGGAGCTGCTCGACCAACTGGTGCTGCCCGCAGTCGGCGGCGGCACGGGACCCATGGAGGACGCCGCGCTGCTGCCCGGGCACCCCGGCCTGGTGATGAGCACGGACAGCTTCGTCGTCAGCCCGCTCTTCTTCCCCGGCGGGGACATCGGTTCCCTCGCCGTGCACGGCACGGTCAACGACCTCGCGATGCGGGGCGCGTGGCCGCTCGCCCTGTCGGTCTCCCTGATCATCGAGGAGGGGCTGCCACTGTCCGAACTCCGGGCCGTCATGGAGTCGTTGGGGAAAGCGGCCCAGGACGTCGGCGTCCCCGTCATCACCGGGGACACCAAGGTCGTGGGGCGCGGTGCGGCCGACCGGCTGTTCATCAACACCACCGGCGTCGGACAGCGGCACGAACTCCTCGCCCCGTCCGCCGCGTCGGCCCGCCCCGGGGACGCCGTCCTGCTCTCCGGGCCGATCGGACTGCACGGCACGACCGTGCTCAGCACCCGCGAGAACCTCGGCTTCGAGGGCGACATCGCCTCCGACTCCCGGCCCCTGCACCGGCTGGTACGGGCCCTGGCACCGCTCGGCGACGCCGTGCACGTGCTGCGCGACCCGACCCGGGGCGGACTGGCCGCCGCGCTCAACGAGATCGCCCGCGACTCCTCCGCCGCCGTCGAGATCGAGGAGAGCGCGGTTCCCGTGCCCGAGGCGGTCGCCTCGGCCTGCGACCTGCTCGGCCTGGACCCGCTGGTCGTCGCCAACGAGGGCTGTCTGGTCGCCTTCGTCGACGCCGACGCGGCCGGGGACGCGCTGGCCGCGATGCGGTCGGTGCCCGAGGGGGCGCAGGCCGTGCGGATCGGCGAGGTGCTGCGAGAGGGATCGCTGGAGCGAGTGACGCTGCGGACCCTGGTCGGTGCCCGGCGCATCGTGGAGATGCCGCTCGGTGAGCAACTCCCGCGCATCTGCTGACCGTTGACGCAGAGGCTCGTCAGCCGGTCTTGTGACCCCACTGCGGACCGACGCGCGCCCACTCGGCGTCCCACTGGTCCAGGCGCCGCCGTTCCAGCCGCCAGGACATCCCCCGGCCGACGAGGAGCACCGCCCCGCCGGCGCTCACGGCGGTCCACACCGCCAGCACCACACCCTCAAGTCGCGCCTGAGCCGGGCCGGCGGGGGTGGGCACGAGACGACCCTGGGCGTCCAGCCATACATGCGTGGTGGCCCCGGCCTTGCTGTCGGAGTCCACGTGGGCCAGGCCCGTGCGCTTCGTCCCGTCCGCCGCGGTCCAGCGCACTGTGGCCCGGTAGTTGTCGCTGCCGTCGCTCGTGCCCACGGTGCGCACGGCGTCCTCGACGAGCACAGCCGGCACCGGGTGCCGCTCGGCCCGCAGAGCGTCGACGTGCCGCTCGACGGCGAGGGCCGTCCATGCGCCCACGCCGACCGCCGCCACGACCGCGAGGACCCAGGCCGCGAGCAGCAGCCAGGCCTCGACGAGGTAGCTGCGGCGCCTGAGCGGGTTGGGCCGAAGCCGCCACCAGCGCACTCCGGCCGGATTTCCGCGCCTGCTGAGGGTCATGGTCCTCACCTGACCGGCAGGTCACTGCGGAGCAGCGTCTCGGCGGGCCCGCGCCGTGGCGTGGCCCACGTCTGGTTCGTGTGGCCGAGGCGCAGGACCAGCTGCGGGAACCGGCCGAAGGCGATGCGCGTGCGGAACTCCCCACGTACCGCGGGCACTTCGAGAGGCTGCGTGTGGAAGGCCGCCCGGACCCCGTGGGCCGCCGCGTACAGCAGCACGCGCTGGAGCGCCTGCCCCGCGCGCAGCCAGTCCGCGCGGGTGTCGTAGGGGGTGGCCAGCACAACGACCGTGCCGGTGCGCGACACCCATCTCTGCGGCGGGACCGCGAACTGCCGGACCAGGCCCAGGTAGTCACGGCCGGCCAGCAGTACGCAGTCCGGGTGGTACAGGCACCCCTCGGCCGGTACCCCGGCCGGCCCTACGAACCCCGCGATCTCGGCGGCGTGCCCCCGGTCGGCGCGGTGCACGTCCTCCGCGGTGCGCACCAGATCCGCGAGCTGGTCCAGTTGGTCCGAGTCATCGACGACCTGAAAAACGGCGCCCTCGGCCCGTGCGTGTTCCCGCAGGTCGTCGAGCAGCTCCTCCGGGACGGGCTCGGCCGTGAACGGTCCGCGGTGCGTGTGCCGGTGTGCCATCGAGCCCGCCATCAGCGCCTCGTCGTAGGTCACCGGGGCGTGGGCCGCGAAGGCCACACGGGCCAGGTATGCCGGGTTCCCGGACTCCGGCAGCAGGTCGACGGCGGGCCGGAAACCGAGGTTGCGCACGGCGATCCGCGCGTTGAACAGCGCCGCCCCACAGGCGATAACCGCCTCCCGGCCGCCCGGATCGGTCAGTGCCAGGCGCCGCTCGCGGTCCGCGTGGATCTCGAAGCCGTGGTCGTGGCCCTCCTCGGCGAAGAACCAGGGCTGGCTGTTGTGCGGCGAGGGCGCGAGGGATGCGGCGTGGGCCAGGTGCAGGGCCGCGCGGCCGTGTTGTTCGTAGGCCAGAGACATGGTGCCCCCTTCGTCGACCGTTCCCTTTCAGGGTCCTCGCCACCGGAGCCCCGCGCATGAGCCTTCCGGCCCTGGAGACGGGTCGTGCGGCACTGGTGACCGCCCACCGGGAGGAGCTCGCTGGAAGTGTCGGCGGAGAGTGCCATGAACAGCGCATCACCACTCGCGTCCACCAGCCGTCGCCGCCGCACCACTGTGCTCAACGCGGCGCTGACGCTGCCTCTGCTCGCGTTCACCGCGTGCGGTACGACCACCGGTGCGGGAACCCCGGGCGGACGCTCCCGCTCCGTGCAGGACAACGGCCCCGGAGACGGCGGCGCCCCCCCACCAGCAACTCCGGTGGCAGAGGCGGCACTTCGGGGACGCGAGTCCGTGCGGGGATGTACTTCCTGCACGGCGACAAGGTCTCCCCAGCCCCGCCGCTACGACCCCGGAGGCGGCAGCCTGTCGATGCGGGAGCGCCTCGCCCGGGTCTGCTCACCGCGTACTTCCTGTCCCCCAAGGACGGCAGGAGGGTGACCGTCTATTCCGTGCCGTTGACCGTGAACCGCTGGCACCGGCCCACGACGCGGAACAGCCCCGGCGCATCGGTTCCGCGCCGGGGCCCTCCATGAGGAAGGTGCAACAGGTCAGCCCTCCTCTCGCGCCGACATCAACTCGTCCGCGATCCGCGCCGCCCACTCCTCGATCGCGCCGAAGTCGCGGAAGTCTCCGCCCTTTCCGTTGCGCACGATCGACTGGGCGATACGTCCCTTGGCCCCTTCCTCCAGACAACCGCCGAAGGTGACATGACCCCTGGCGTCGAGCCGGACCATGGCACGCCGTACGCCACGCACGGGCGGGATGTCCCGCTCGGAGGCCGAGGCGTCCAGCGGGCCACTGCTGAACAACCACACCGGACGCTCAGCCAGTTGGCGGCCGTGCCGGCGCAGGAACCGGCGGGCGTCGCGGTGCCAGCGGTTGATGTACAGCCCGCTGCCGAGCACCACGGCGCCGTACGGCCGCACGTCCACGACGGACCTGGCAGGCAACAGGTCGGCGGTGAGCCCTTCCTTGCGCAGGACCTCGGCCACGGCCTCGGCGATCCGCGCGGTCGATCCGTTCGTCGTCCCGTAGGCGACCAGCACGCTGGTGGGCATGGCGGTCCGCCTCCTCTCACTTCACAGGTGACGCACCCAGGTGTCGGTGACACCGCGGTACGTCTGTTCCTCGGGTTGGATGTGCGAGTCGTCCCGCCGGTAGGAGAGCTGGTCGACGACTGCCACGACGCCGTCGATCTGGCGGGTCATGGAGACGGCGATCTCCGTCTCGCTCTTGCGCTCCATCCGACCGGCGAGCGTGACGACGCCCTCCACCACGGCGACGTCGATGGTGCTCGGCGCCTGCCACAGGGCACGCACCAGCACCTCGGCGACGATCTCGTCGCGGATCTCCGCGTCCGGTCGCAGGAAGACCTGGAGCACATCGCGGCGGGTGACGATGCCGACGAGCCGCTGCTCCTCGTCGAGGACGGGCAGCCGTTCCACGCGATGCTGCGCCATGGTCCGGGCGGCCTCGACGATGGTGTCGTCGGCGTGCACGGTGACGGGTGGCGCGGTCATCAGCCGGCCGGCGGTGCGGGCAGTGGCCTTCACGGCGCGCTGCCTGGCGGTGCGCGTGAGGCCGGCGAACCGGAACCGCTTCTTCGGCTCGTACGGGTCGGGGGCCTCGGCCTGGTGGGCCATCAGGTCCGTCTCGGAGACGACTCCGACGACCTGGTCGTCCTCGTCGACCACGGGCAGGCCGCTGATGCGGTGCTCGCCGAGCAGGCGTGCCACCTCTTTGAACGGCGTGTCGTACGTGGCGCGAACGACCTCCGTGGTCATCACGGAGCCGACCTTGTTGTGCTTCATGGTGTTCCCTCCTCAGCGAAGTCGGCGCAGATACGGGTCCTGCGGCCGGTTGGGCAGCAGGCGGACGCGGGCGTCGAGGACGGAGACTCCGCCCGGTGCCGCGAGTACGGGGTTGAAGTCGGCCTCGGCCAGTTGCGGCAGGTCGCTCGCCATCCGGGACAGCCGCAGCAGCAGTTGTTCGAGGCCTTCGAGGTCGGCGGGCGGGCTGCCGTGCGCGCCGAACAGGAGCGGGGCGCAGCGCGGGGCCGTGATCAGGTCGTGCACGTCGTGGTCGGTGAGCGGGGCGAGCCTGGCGGTGTGGTCGGCGAGGATCTCGGTCGCGGTGCCGCCGAGGCCGAAGAGGACGAGTGGTCCGAAGACCTGGTCCTGGACGACGCCGGCGAACAGTTCGGTGCCGCGCGCAGCGAGCGGCTGTACGACCACGCCGGTCAGCAGTCCGGCGAATCGGGTCTCCAAGTCCCGGAAGGCGGCGCGCACTTGGGCGTCGCCGCGCAGGTCGAGGTGGACGGCGTGCTGTTCGCTCTTGTGCAGCAGGCCCGGCCAGTGGCCCTTCATGACCACCCGGCCGTCGGCGCCGCGCATCCGGTCGGCGGCGAGGACGGCGTCGTCCTCGGTGTCGGCCCAGGCCCAGGCGAGCTGGGGAATGCCGTAGCAGCCGAGGAGTTCGGCGCACTCGCGCGGGCCGAGCCAGCCGCCGTCCGGGTTGGCGTCGAGGTAGGCCTCGACGACGGCGTGGGCGCGTGCCGTATCGACTTCGTCGAGGTCGGGGATCGTCCCGGCGGGCCGGGCGAGCCAGGCCGCGCGGTGGGCGGCGTGCGCCAACGCCCGTGCCGCCGCCTGGGGTTCGGAGTAGGCGGGGACGGTACGCAGGTCGGTGGTGGGCAACAGCTCGACGGGCAGGGCCTGTTCGAGCCGTATCACGGCAACCGGCTTGGGCCTGTGTCCCGTTGCCTGGGTCAACGCCCTGACGAGGTCGTCGCCGGTCGCCTCGGCGACCGCGGTGGGGACCAGGGCCACGAGGACGGCGTCGACGCCGGCGTGCCGCATGATGCGGTCCACGCAGTCCTTGAGCTGCTCCTCCGACACGGCCGCGGTGGCGTCGACGGGGTTGCCGATAGCAGCGCCCTCAGGCAGTACGGCGAGCAGGTCGTCGACGAGTTCGGGGGTGGGCGTCGGCAGGCTGAGCCCGGCCTCGGCGCAGGCGTCGGCGGCGAGGACCCCGGCTCCCCCGGCGTTGGTGACGATCGCGACGCGGGATCCGGCCGGCAGCGGCTGGGAGTGCAACAGCGCCGCTGCTTCCAGGAGTTCACCGACGGAGCGGGTCGCGGTGATGCCGGCCTGCGTGAACAGCGCCCCGCGGGTCATGGTGCGGGTGGCCGCTGCCGCGGTGTGCGAGGCGGCGGCACGACGGCCCGCGTCGGTGCGGCCCGCGTCGACGGTCAGCACGGGCATACGGCGCGTCACGCGCCGCGCGGTGCGGGAGAACGCCCGCGGGTTGCCGAAGGACTCCAAGTGCAGCAGGGCAAGGTCGGTGGTGCCGTCGCTCTCCCACCACTGGAGCATGTCGTTGCCGCTGACGTCGAACTTGTCGCCCAGGGACGCGAAGGTCGAGACACCGATGCCGAGCCGGGACAGCCCGTCCAGCAGGGCGATGCCGACGCCACCGGACTGCACGGCGATGCCCGCGGTGCCGGGGCGGGGGTGGTCGGCGGCGAAGGTCGCGTCGAGGTTCAGCTCCGGATCGGTGTTCGAGACGCCGAGGCAGTTGGGGCCGACGAGCCGCATGCCGTACGTCCGGCAGGCCTCCGTCAGCGCCTTGGCCTGGGCCGGGTCGAGTCCCGCGGTGACGACGAGGAGGGCGCGTGCGCCCGCCTTGCCGCACTCCTCGGCGGTGGCCGGAACAGCGGCGGCGGGTACGGCGACGACCACGAGGTCGGGCGTCCTGGGCAGGGCGCCGACCGAGGGGTAGCTCGGCACGCCGAGGATCGAGGTCGCGGCGGGGTTCACCGCGAAGAGGCGGCGGGTGAAGCCGCCCGCCTTCAGGTGGTGCAGGATCGCCCGGCCCACGGAACCGGCCTTGCGCCCGGCACCGACGACGGCGACCGCGTCCGGGCGAAGCAGCGGTTCGAGGCTGGCGACGTCGGCGGCACGGCCCCGCGCCTCGGTGGCCGACAAGTAGTTCTCGTCCTCGTCGAGTTCGATGGTGCAGCGCATCTCGGGGCCCTCGAAGCGGCGGGCGGTGCGCAGGCCGAGGTCGGCGAAGAGCCGCAGGATCTCGTGGTTCTCGCTGAGCGCGTCGGCCGTGAACGTGGTGACGCCCTCGGCGCGCGCGGCGGAGACCAGGTGCTCGACGAGAAGGGTGCCGATACCCCGGTGGTGCAGTCCGTCGGCGACCGCGATGGAGATGTCGGCCGCTGTCCCGGTGCCACCGGTGTCGTACTCGGCGAGTCCGATCACCTGGTCCTTGGACTCGGCCAGCAGGGCCCGGTATCCGGGGTGCGCCCGGCAGGCCCGGTCGGCCGCCGTCTCGGCGGACCGGCGGCTCACTCCGAAGAAGCGGAGCCGCAGGTTCTCCGGGGACATCTCCTCGTAGAGACCCTGCAGTTGGTCGTGGTCGCCGGCCTCGACGGGGCGGATGCACACGGTGGTGCCGTCCGCGAGCAGGGCGTGGACACCGGGTCGACCGAGTGTGTCGTGCGTCATCGCGGATCCCCTCCAGGATTCTTAGGCACTTCGAGCGTCCCGCGGAACGGAGAGAGGCCCCATGGGCTGCCTGGGGGCGGACGATGGGCCTTTCGGCCCTCAGGAACCCGCCGCACAGGCCCACCGCACGGGGCCTCTCCCGGTCGCGCTCAGTCGTCGGCGACCAGCGCCGTCAGGTCGAGGAGACGGTTGGTGTAGCCCCACTCGTTGTCGTACCAGCCGAAGACCTTGGCCAGGGTGCCGTGCGCCTGGGTCAGGGCCGGGTCGAAGATGCACGACGCGGGGTCGCCGATGACGTCACGGGAGACGATCGGGGCCTTCGACACGCGGAGGATGCCGTTGAGCGGGCCCTCGGCGGCCTCGTCGAAGACCGCGTTGATCTCCTCGGACGTCACCTCGCGGCGCAGCACCACCGCGAGGTCGGTCAGCGAGCCGTCCTCGACGGGCACCCGCACCGCGATGCCGTCCAGGGCGCCGGCCAGCTCCGGCAGCACCAGGCCGACAGCACGCGCGGCACCGGTACTGGTCGGGATGATGCTCAGGGCCGCAGACCGGGCCCGGCGCAGGTCCTTGTGCGGACCGTCCAGCAGGGACTGGTCGTTCGTGTAACCGTGGATGGTGGTCATCATGCCGCGCTCGATACCGAAGGCATCGTTCAGCACCTTGACCATCGGAGCGACACAGTTGGTGGTGCAGGAGGCGGCCGACACGATCCGGTCCTGCCTGCGGTCGTACGTCGTGTCGTTGACGCCCATCACGATGGTGGCGTCCGCGTTCTTGCCGGGCGCGGACAGCAGCACGGTGTGCGCGCCCGCCTTCAGGTGCAGGGCGGCCGAGTCGCGGTCCCGGAAGCGGCCCGTGGACTCGATGACGATGCCGGCGCCGTAGTCGGACCAGAGCAGGGCTGCCGGATCGCGCTCGGCGCTGACGGCGATACGCCTGCCGTCGACCGTGATCGAGCTGTCGTCGTGGCTGACCTCCCGTCCGATCCGGCCGAACGTGGAGTCGTACTCCAGGAGGTGGGCCAGGGTGGCGGGCGAGGTGATGTCGTTGATCGCGACCACCTCGACGTCCTGGGTGCCCGCCTCGGCACGGTCGAGTGCCACGCGCAGATAGGTGCGGCCTATCCGGCCGAAGCCGTTGATGCCGACGCGTACGGTCATGACGGTGAACTCCTTTGCGTCGCAGGGGATTTACCGGGTCGCGGATTTCAGGCGTTCCAGGTCCAGTCGGCGACCTCGGGCAGGTCGGTGCCGTGTTCGCGGATCCAGGACTGGTGGCGAGTACGGGCGTCGGCCATCTGCTGGCGTACGGCGGCGGCGCGTACCGCGAGGCCGGGGACGCGGTCGATGACGTCCATGACGAGGCGGTAGCGGTCGAGGTCGTTGCGTACGACCATGTCGAAGGGTGTGGTCGTGGTGCCGGACTCCTTGTAGCCGCGTACGTGCAGGTTGGCGTGACCGGCACGGCGGTAGGCGAGGCGGTGGATGAGCCACGGGTAGCCGTGGTAGGCGAAGATGACCGGCTTGTCGGCGGTGAACAGGCCGTCGTACTCGAAGTCGCTCATCCCGTGCGGGTGTTCCTCGCGCGGCAGCAGCCTCGTCATGTCGACCACGTTGACGACCCGGACGGCGAGACCGGGCAGGTGCCGGCGCAGCAGCTGCGCGGCGGCCAGCACCTCCAGGGTGGGAACGTCACCGGCACAGGCCAGCACGACGTCGGGCTCGCCGCCGTTCTCGGTGCCGGCCCACTCCCAGATCCCGGCGCCGCGCGCGCAGTGGGCGCGGGCCTGGTCCATGGACAGCCAGTCGAAGCAGGGCTGCTTGCCGGCGACGACCACGTTGACGTAGTCGCGGCTGCGCAGGACGTGATCGGCCACCGAGAGAAGGGTGTTGGCGTCCGGCGGGAGGTAGACGCGGACGACCTCGGGGCTCTTGTTGAGGACGTGGTCGACGAAGCCGGGGTCCTGGTGCGAGAAGCCGTTGTGGTCCTGGCGCCACACGTGCGAGGTGAGCAGGTAGTTGAGGGAGGCGATCGGCGCCCGCCACGCCAACTCCCGTGATGTCTTGAGCCACTTGATGTGCTGGTTGACCATGGAGTCGACGATGTGGACGAACGCCTCGTAGCAGGAGAACAGCCCGTGCCTGCCGGTGAGGAGGTAGCCCTCCAGCCAGCCCTGGCAGGTGTGTTCGGAGAGGATCTCCATCACACGGCCGTGCCGGTCCAGATGCTCGTCGACCGGCAGGAACCCTGCCTGCCAGGCCTTGCCGCTGGCGTTGAAGACGGCCTGGAGGCGGTTGGAGGCGGTCTCGTCGGGGCCCACGACGCGGAAGTCGCGGCTCGCCGCGGTGTCGTGCATGACCTCTTCGAGGAGGTCACCGAGAATGCGGGTCGGCTCGTGCAGGGTGGTGCCCGGCTTGTCGACGGGGACGGCGAATCGGTCCAGGGACGGGATCGGCAGATCGCGGACGAGGAGACCGCCGTTCGCGTACGGGCTGGAGCCGAGCCGCTTGATGCCTTCGGGTACGCAGGCGAGGACGTCCGCGACGGGCCGGCCGTCGGCGCCGAACAACTTCTCCGGATGGTACGACCGCAGCCAGGCCTCCAACTGCCGTAGGTGCTCGGGGTTTTCGCGCACCTCGGACAGCGGGACCTGGTGCGCGCGCCAGGTGCCCTCGACGGGGACGCCGTCGACCTCGGCGGGTCCGGTCCAGCCCTTGGGCGTACGCAGCACGATCATGGGCCAGTGGACGCGTTCGGTGACGCCGTCCTCGCGGGCGGTCTGCTGCATCACGGCGATGCGGTCCAGTGCGTCGTCGAACGCGGCGGCCATCGCCCGGTGCACCTTGACCGGGTCGTCGCCGGTGACGTGGATCGGCTCGTGGCCATAGCCGCGCAGCAGCTCGTCGAGTTCGGACTCGGGGAGGCGGGACAGCACGGTCGGGTTGGCGATCTTGTAGCCGTTGAGGTGCAGGATCGGCAGGACGGCGCCGTCGTGGACCGGGTCGAGGAACTTGTTGGAGTGCCAGGCGGCGGCCAGCGGCCCGGTCTCCGCCTCCCCGTCGCCGATCACACAGGCGACCAGCAGGTCAGGGTTGTCGAAGGCGGCGCCGTACGCGTGGGCGAGCGAGTAGCCGAGCTCACCGCCCTCGTGGATCGAACCGGGGGTCTCCGGCGCCACATGGCTCGGCACACCGCCGGGGAAGGAGAACTGCTTGAAGAGCCTCTCCATCCCCGCACCGTCGCGCGACACGTCCGGGTAGGTCTCGCTGTAGCTGCCTTCCAACCAGGAGTTGGCGAGCACGGAGGGACCGCCGTGTCCGGGCCCCCACACGCACAGTGCGTCCAGACCGCGCGCCTTGATCACCCGGTTGAGGTGGGTGTACACGAGGTTGAGGCCGGGCGAGGTCCCCCAGTGGCCCAGCAGCCGGGGCTTGATGTGCTCCGGCTTCAGGGGCTCGGTGAGCAGCGCGTTCGCCATCAGGTAGATCTGGCCCGCGGCAAGGTAGTTGGCGGCCCGCCAGTGGGCGTCGAGGGTGCGCAGTTCGTCGTCGGAGAGTTCGGATTGTACGGACAGAGCGGTGGCGTCCTGGTGTGCGACCTTGGGCATCGGATGCTCCGGAAGTCATCGGCATGGGTCAACGGGTGGTGGAGGCTGAACTACTGCGTCAGCAGACGGAGTTGGGGACGATCGTGCTCATCCCTTTTCGGGCACGATGACCACCGGGCAGGCGGAGTGGTGCAGTACCCCGTGGGCCACTCGGCCCAGTTGGAGCCCGTAGTGCCCGGCACGGCGCTTGGCCCCCACCACCAGGAGGTCGGCCTCACGCGAGGCGTCCACGAGCACCTTCCGGGTGGGGCCCTCGACCGTACGGCGGCGTGCGTCGACATCGGCGGGAGCGTCCTGGAGTGCCGTGTCCAGCGCCTCCACCGCCTGCTGCTCGTGCAGCCGGGCGGGTTCGCCGGACATCAGCGGATGGTCGGTGGTCTCGTGCGCGGGCCAGCGCCAGGCCCGTACGGCCTCCACCGGCACCCCGCGTCGCCGCGCCTCGTCGAAGGCGAAGCGCACCGCCGCAGAGCCCGCCGGCTTCTCTCCGACACCCACGACGACGCGGCCGTGTGTGCCGGTGCGGGCCTGGTTGTCGTGGTTGCCGCGCACGACGATCATCGGGCACTGCGCGTGCCCGGCCACGACCAGACTCACGGAACCCAGCAGCGCCTCGGCGAGACCGCTCCGGCCGCGGGTCCCCGTCACCAGCACCGAGGCGCTGCGGCTCTCCCGCACCAGCGCGTACTCGGGCTCCTCCGCCAACACCTCGACACTCACGTCGAGTTCCGGACGGCGGCGACGTGCCCGGCGTGCGGCGTTGTCGACGATGTCCTCGGCCATCACCTGCTCGTCCGGCTTGGCGAGGTCCTCGGCGATCGAGGTGCCCTCGTAGCGCTCCCACAGCGAGGCGTACACCAGCCTCAGGGGAACTCCGCGCAACGCGGCCTCGTCGGCCGCCCAGTCGACGGCGCGCAGACTCGGCTCCGAGCCGTCCACGCCCACGACCATGGGGAGTGTCATCGTGGTCACCGCCCCGACGTGAGGTCGAAGACGATCCGGGCCTTGATCTCGCCGCGCAGCACGTCGGCGATGGACTCGTTGACGGTGTCCAGCGGACGGGTCTCGTGGATGACCTTCGTACGGCCCGCCGCGTGCAGCCGGAAGACCTCGTCGAGGTCCTGCCGGGTGCCGACGATCGAGCCGATCACGGAGGTGCCGTTCAGCACGGTGTCGAAGATCGGGACCTGGATCGTGCCGTGCGCGGGCAGGGCGACCATGACGAGCTTGCCGCCGCGCCGCAGACCGGAGTTGACTGCGGTGAACGCGGCCTCGTTCACGGCCAGCGCGATGGCGGCGTGGGCACCTCCGTGCTGCTTGAGGACCTGGCCGACGTCCTCCTTGCGGGCGTCGATGACGAGGTCCGCGCCGAGTTCGGCGGCCAGTTCGAGTTTCTCGTCGGTGACGTCGATCGCCGCGACCGTCGCCCCCGCGATCTTCGCGTACTGCACGGCCAGGTGGCCCAGCCCGCCGATCCCGGAGATCGCGACGAGCTGGGAGGGCCGCACACCGGCGACCTTGAGGGCCTTGTACGTGGTCACGCCGGCGCAGGTCAGCGGGGCGGCGTCCACCGCGCTCACGCCGTCGGGCACCGGCTGGGCGAAGTCGGCCCAGGCCAGCATCTTCTCGGCGTACCCGCCGTCACAGCCGTACCCGGTGTTGATCTGCTGCTCGCACAGCGTCTCCCAGCCGGACAGGCAGTGCTCGCACCGCCCGCAGGCCTTGCCGAGCCACGGCACGGCGACCCGCTGGCCGAGGGCCAGGTGGGTGACGCCGTCGCCGAGCTTCTCGACGAGTCCGACGCCCTCGTGGCCGGGCACGAACGGCGGGTTCGGCTTGACGGGCCAGTCGCCGTGCGCGGCGTGGATGTCGGTGTGGCACAGCCCGGAGGCCTCGACGCGGACACGGACCTGGCCGGGGCCGGGCTCGGGATCGGGGCGCTCCTCGATGACGAGGGGCTCACCGAACGCTCGTACAACGGCTGCCTTCATGATTCCTGCTCCTTGAGGGGTGGGTCAGTCGTGCGCGACGACGGCGACGGGGGCGATGGCGTGGTGCAGGACTCCGTGTGCGACCGGGCCGATGTGGGCGCCGAGCGCATTGCGGCGGATACGGCGGCCGATGACGACCAGGGAGGCCTCGCGGGAGGCGTCCACCAAGTGGTCGGCGGCGCTGCCGACGCGGGGCTCCAGGGCGACCTCGATGGCGGGGTGCTTCTCGCGCCAGGGGCGCAGGGCCTCGGTGAGGGCGGTGGTCTCCTCGCGGGAGAGTTCGTCGTTGAGGCCCGCGTCCATCGCGAGGCCGTAGGCGTAGTACGGCGGCAGGTTCCAGCCGTAGACGACCCGCAGGCCGGTACCGCGCCGGGCGGCCTCGGCGAACGCGAACTCGATCACCGCGTCGGCGGGGGCGTCGGCGTCGAGGCCCAGGACCACGGGCCGGTACGAGGTGCCGGTCGACGGGCTGCCCGCCGGGTCGCTCTCGTGCTCGTCGGCGGCCTGTTCGCCGGCCCGGACCAGGACCACGGGGAGTTCGGCGTGCGCGACGACGGAGAGGCCGACGGATCCGACGAGGAATCCGCCGACGCCGCTCAGTCCGCGGGAGCCGAGGACCAGCAGTTCGGCGTCCTTCGCCGCGTCCACCAGCGCGTCCCCGGGCGAACCGGTCACCTGCTCCTCGGAGACGTCCAGGCCGGGGTGGCGCAGGCGCAGGCCCTCGCCCGCCTCGCGCGGAATCCGCTCGCTCCAGTGCTGCTGCGTCTCCGCGCCCATCAGCGGGGCCTGGGCCAGCGGGTCCGGGACGGGCTCCCAGACGTGGACGACCTTCAGCGGCAGGCCGCGCAGCTCCGCCTCGCGGGCCGCCCATTCTGCGGCGGCACCGCTTTCGGGCGAACCATCGAGACCTGCGACAACAGTGCGCACCATGACTCTTCCTCCTGAACGGATGTCTGATTTCAGCTTCGCGCCGTAGGGGTTCCCGCAGCAGGGGCCGCAGGTCCCCGACAGGGGCCGTTCGGCCCAATGGGCAGCGGCAGGCCGGGCCCCCTCACAAGGGGGCCCAGCGTTTCTCCTGCGGTCAGCGCAGCCAGGTGTGGTCGCGGACGATGGGCAGCGTGGCCCAGACCTTGCCGAGCCCCCACGTGGCACCGGCGCCCGCCACCGCGAGGGCGATGATGACGACGGCGTAGATCAGGTGGTAGTCCACGAACGGGTTCGACGACATGCTCAGCGTGCCGTCCGACAGGTGCTTCGCCGGCGGCCACTCGGCGATCCACATCAGCGCCATCATCGCCGTACCCGCCACAGCGGCCAGCCGCAGCGCGACACCGGAGACCAGCGCGACACCGATACCGAGCAGACCGAGCATGAACAGCCAGTTCGCCCAGCCGGCACCGGCCCAGTCATGGAACGTCGACTCCATCGGACCCGCCGCCACCGAACTCAGGAAACCCTTGGTCGGCGAGCCGCCGTCGATCCAGCCCTTGCCGGACGGAGTCGCATAACCGAACCCGAACGTCTTGTCCAGGAAAGCCCACAGGAAGACGAACCCGGTCAGCAGACGCAGGGACGCGAACGCGTAGGCACGCGTCATGGTGGTCGGCGTGGCAACTGCCGTCACGGCGCCGTCCGACGCCGAGCCGTTCCTGCGGAACGTGGGCAGGTGGAAGCCGGAGCTGCGGTGCGGGTGCTCGTGCACGGCCATGATCGTGTTCCTTTCGAGGTGTCGGGTCGTTCGTTGCACCCCTCACTCTGGTGCGCCGGGACGTCCGTCACCTGATGCCGTTGGTCCGTCGGCGGCGGGCTGAACGACCCCTTCCGCAGGGCCTGTTGGGCCACCTGCCGGAACGGTCTGCGTGGCAACCGGCATCGGCCACCGGGCGGCCCGCCGGGCCAAGGAGCAGAAGCCTCGACTCTTCGCACTGCGCTCAGCAGCAGAAGAGGGCGCGCTGTGAGTACGGATACCTGGAACGGCCGGGCAGGGCTTCGGCCACTCGCCCGGGTGCGGGAGGGCGTTGCCGGTGCCGGCCCTGCCCGATGGGCCCTGCGCCGTCTTCGGGAGCAAGGGCCCTTCTCCTTCTCTACTTCTCCGTCGAGGCCCCTGCGGGCAACTGCCCAGCGCTCTTCCGTCGGCGGTGGGCGGCCAAGAGCACGTTGGCGAACAAGCCGGCGAAGGCGAGCGGGATCAGCGGGGAGAGCGCGCGGCCCAGCCGGTTCCAGTCGCCCTGGTCCACCGGCACCCAGGACCCCCACGGCTCCTGGGCCACCTTCACCGGCGCGCCGAAGACGGGTTCGGAGGAGAAGCCGGTCGCCGTGATCCGGCGTGTCCCACCACCCGGGACCTGCGCCGGATCCACGAACCCCCGGCAGTCGAGGTCGGGATGACCACCGCCCCGGGATGTCGTGACCGGCGCGGACGCGTCACAGACCGTGACCCGCATGGTCAGCTCCTTCCCCACCAGCCCCAGGCGCCCGACGGCCGAGACGGCCATGTGGACGGCGACGCCGAAGAGGGAAAGGGCGATCACACAGCAGAGGACGGTCCCGAAGACCTTCCCCCGCCCGGTACGCACCGTGGTCTGCTTGATCACTGTCCGATCGTAGGGACCGTCCGTCGGGACGCCGGCGGCACCCCTGCTTCCTTTCCGACGAGCGACAGACTCTCAGGTCACCGCATTCCGTGTCGGCGGCTCCGGGGTCAGCCCTTCGCGAACGGTGCGTCAGTGGTGGACGGGTGTCCGCCGGATCGGCCGGTGTGTGCGGACCACCGGTGTGGCCGGCGGCCGCTGCGGTGTCCGGTGGGCGCGCATCCGCAGCACCAGCGCGTCGAGTACGGCGCTGAGTACGGCGGTGGCCACGGTCGCGATCACCAGCAGGACGGCGAACTGCCTCCAGAACTCCGGTGTCAAGGTCGTACCCACGGTGTTCACCCCCTCATGCTCATGTCGGTCGAGTACCTCTCTCGCTTTCATCGAACCGCGGGCAGCCGGGTGGCACAGGGTGCCGTAGGGCTCCCCCGGGGCACCGGTCGGCCCGGTCCGCGGGCCGAGTGGCCCATGGCCCGTCGGGACACACGGGCGGACGCTGGAAGTGGTAGATACGTACGCTTTCCGGAGGTACGCCATGAACGCTTCCCCGACCATGAGCATGCCGCGGGCCCTGCCCCCGGAGCACCGCGAGCAGCTGATGAAGCTCGCCCGCGAGGTGTCGATCCCGCAGGGCACCCGGCTCTTCGCGGAGGGCGCGCGCGCCGACCGGTTCTGGATCATCCGCACCGGCACTGTCGCCCTCGACATGCGCGTGCCCGGCCGGCAGGCCGCCGTCATCGAGTCGCTGGGGCACAACGAACTCGTCGGCTGGTCCTGGCTGTTCGCCCCGCACACCTGGCATCTGGGCGCCGAGGCGACGACGCCGGTGCGCGCCTGGGAGTTCGACGCCACGGCCGTCCGCACCCTGTGCAGGGACGATCCCGCGCTCGGCGTGAACGTCTTCCAGTGGGTGGGCGACATCGTGGCCCACCGGCTCCGTTCGGCCCGTACCCGGCTGCTGGACCTGTACGCCCCCTACGGCAGCGGCGGCATGCGATGACCGCGTCGACGGGCCGCGACGAACTGGGAGTGACCATGCACGGATCCCCGCACATCGTGAGCGACGTGATGACCCGTACCGTCGCCACCGTCCGCCGCGAGGCCGCGTTCAAGGACATCGTGCGCGCCATGCAGGAGCGGAAGGTCAGCGCCCTGCCCGTGCTCGACGCGGCGGAGCGGGTGATCGGAATCGTCTCGGAGGCGGATCTGCTGCCCAAGGAGGAGTTCCGCGACAGCGACCCCGACCGGCACACGCAGTGGCGCCGGCTGTCCGACCTCGCGAAGGCCGGTTCGGTGACGGCGGGCGAGCTGATGACGTCGCCCGCCCTGACCGTGGGCGCGGGAGCGACCCTCGCGCAGGCGGCGCGGACCATGGCTCGGGCCAAGGTCAAGCGGCTGCCCGTCGTGGATCACGCGGGCCGGCTGGAGGGTGTCGTCAGCCGTGCCGACCTGCTGAAGGTGTTTCTCCGGGACGACGAGGAGATCGCGGAGGAGGTACGGCGCGAGGTGGTGGCGTACCTGTTCCCCGGTCCGGCGTCGGCGGTGCGGGTCGAGGTCCGGGACGGTGTCGTACGGCTCGGCGGCCGGGTGCGGGACACGTCCCTGGTCCCCGTGGCCGCGCGGCTGGTGCGAGCCATCGAGGGGGTCGTGGACGTGGAATTCGGACTCGACGGGCCCGACGAGCGCTCCGCTTGACTTGCTCCTCGGGCTGAAGCCCGAGGATTCTGGCCTTCTCGTCCGTTGCTGTGCCGCTACGCGGCACGGGGTTCGGGTGAGAATCCGTGGCTTCCTGCTTCAGCACGCTGTGCCAGGACGTGTCCTGGTCTGACCTGCGCTCCACAGGCTGTCACCGCCAGTCCGGCGGCCGTTTTGACATTCTTCGCGGCGTTGTGGTCCCGGTCATGGACCGCACCGCAGGCGGCACAGGTCCATTCCCGGATGTTCAGGGGTTTGGGCCCGTCCTTGGTCCCACAGGCCGAGCAGACCTGGCTGGTCGGTTCGAAGCGGCCGATCTTCACCAGGGTCCGCCCGTACCTGGCTGCTTTGTATTCCAGCATGTGTACGAACTGTGCCCAGCCCGCGTCGTGCACGCTCTTGGCCAGCCTGGTGCGCGCGAGTCCTTTGACCGCCAGGTCCTCCACGCCGATCGCTTGGTTCTCGCGGATCAGTTTCGTGGAGAGCTGGTGGTGGAACTCCCGGCGCGCGTCGGCCACTTGGGCATGGGCGCGGGCGACCTTCAGGCGGGCCTTGTCGCGGTTCTTGCTGCCGTTCTGTTTACGGGACAGCTCCCGCTGGGTCTTCTTGAGTTTCTTCTCCGCGCGGCGCAGGAACCGCGGGGAGCCGGTCTTCGTGCCGTCGGACAGGACGGCGAAGTGGGTCAGCCCCAGGTCGATGCCGACCATCTGGTCGGAGTCGGGCATGCGGGTCGCGTCAGCGGCCGGGTCGGTTTCGATGACGAAGGAGGCGAAGTACCGACCGGCCGCATCCTTGATCACGGTGACCGAGGACGGCTGTGCGGGCAGGGTCCGTGACCACTTCACCTTCACCGCGCCGATCCTGGGAAGGTTCAACCGCCCGGAGTCGGTGACCGACCAGCGGGCATTGGCGGTGAAGCGGATCGACTGACGGTTGTCCTTGCGGGACTTAAACCTGGGCGTACCCACCTTCGGACCCTTGCGTTCGCCCTTGAGGGAGGCGAAGAAGTTCTTGTAGGCGGCCTCCGCGTCGCGCAGGGACTGCTGCAGCACGACCGCGGAGACCTCACCCAGCCAGAGCCGTGAAGGGGTCTGCTTCGCGACGGTGATCAGCCTTTTGGACAGCTCGCCGGCCGTCGGGAACGCCCCGCCCGCCGTCCGGGCGTCCTCACGGGCACGCACGGCGTCGTTGAACACGACGCGGGCGCACCCGAACGCGCGGGCCAGCGCGGTGCGTTGGCCGGTGTCCGGGTACAGGCGGAAGCTGTACCGAAGCCGCATGAGACCCACCGTACATACTTGGGTTATGGGCGATATGCAGAACATCAGAACTGGTCGGCACTGTGTTTTCGTGATGCATGTCCATTTGGTCTTCGTGACCAAGTTCCGGCATGAAGTGTTCACCGATGCTCATCTGGCGCGCATGGAGGAGATCATGCGATCGGTGTGCGCGGACTTCGACTGCGAGCTGGTGGAGTTCAACGGCGAGAACAACCACGTCCACCTCCTGGTGAACTTCCCTCCCAAGGTTACCGTCACCAAGCTCGTCAACTCCCTCAAGGGCGTGTCCTCCCGCCGTCTGCGGCAGGAGTTTCCCGACCTGGTACGCCACTACTGGCGGGCCAACAAGCTCTGGTCCGGTTCCTACTTCGCCGGAACCGTCGCCGGTGCCCCGCTCTCCATGGTCAAGCAGTACATCGAACAGCAGAACCGGCCCGTGTGAGCACCGCCCGGCTCAACCGGGGCCCAGCCATCGCGGCGCTCCGCGCCACGGGTAATCGACACACACCATCCGGCTCCGCCGGACCAGAATCCGCGACGCTCCGCGTCGCAACCATCAGATTCGCTTCACCACCGGACTGAAGCCCGATGCACTGCGAATGAATCCCGGTAGCGCAAAGTGCCCTGGGCCCGTAAGCCGTTGCCCCGTCGGCCACCGACTGCCGGCGAGGCAACGGCGTCTCAGCCGGCCTTGCGCCCCCACCGCTCCCCGGTCAGCTCCCACTCCTCGCCCCACCGATCGGTGGCCCGCCGCTCCACCCGCAGCCGGATCAGACGACCACCCGCGAGCACGAACAGTCCGCCTGCCAGCCCGGCTCCCGTTCCGGCCAGCACCACGCGTGCCGTCGCCACGACCGGGCTCGCGGGCTCGTCCACCAGGTGGCCGTGCCCGTCCGTCCACACCGGTACCGTGCCGCCGACGGCCGTTCCGTCCTTCACGTCCGCCGTGGCGGTACGGACGGTGCCCTGCGCGTCGGTCCAGCGCACGGTCGCCTTCACGCGGTTGTACTCGGCCGCGGCGCCCGGCGCGGTACCGAGCATCACGGCGGTCACCGGCCGGCGCTCCGCCGCGTCCCTCGCCTGCCCGGCCGCCACGGCCTGGGCGCCGCCCACGCCGGCCACGACACCGCCGGCTGTCGCGAACGCCCAGGCCGCCAGGACGATCCACGCCTCGACCGCGTCACTGTGCCGGCGCAGTTCGTTGTGCCGCCAGCGCCACCCCAGGACCTTCGGGCGCTTGGTCTTCGGCATCGGTCACACCCCCTCGCGGGCATCATGAAGACAAGGACAAGAGGACGGTCCCACCGGGTGATCGCCGCGGGGATGGGCCACCCGACCGTCGTGTGGGGGCCGGTGAGGACACGCCCACGGTGCCGGTTGGGCCGGTCGGCCCTAGTACTTCCGGGCCGGGCGCGTGATGATCGTGTTCACGGACGGCCCGCAGTCCGTTCATACTCCGGGGAACGAGGGGTCGAGATGACCGAGGCACGTACCTTCACCGCACAGGACCCGATCCGGGTCTTCCTGCTGGACGACCACGAGGTCGTGCGACGCGGTCTGTCCGACCTCCTGGACGCCGAGGACGACATCTCGGTGGTCGGCGACGCCGAGAACGTCGAGCACGCGCTGGTACGAGCCCCCGCGGTGCGCCCGCACGTCGCCGTGCTCGACGTACGCCTCCCCGACGGCGACGGCATCACCGTCTGCCGCGAACTCCGCGACCAGATGCCGGAGTTGGCCGTACTGATGCTCACCTCGTTCGACGACGAGGACGCCCTGCTCGACGCCATCATGGCCGGGGCGTCCGGCTATGTGCTCAAGCAGATCAAGGGCTCCGACCTGGTCTCGGCGGTACGGACGGTCGCCTCCGGACAGTCGATGCTCGACCCCGCGACGACGGCCCGTCTGATGCGCTCCCTGCGGGCCGAACCCGCCCAGACCCCGGAGATCGCACCCGAGTTGGCGAGCCTGTCACCACGCGAGCGCGAGATCCTCGCGCTGATCGGGGACGGCCTGACCAACCGCGAGATCGGCAAGAGGCTCTACCTCTCGGAGAAGACGGTCAAGAACCACATCTCCCGGCTGCTCGCCAAGCTGGGCGTCCAGCGCCGGGTGCAGGCCGCGGTACTCGCCTCGCACCTGGAGCAGTCCGAGTCCGGGAACCGCTCCGGCGGCTGAGCCGCGCGCCGGGCCGTCCGGCGCGACCCGAGGCCGTACGGCCCCTCCCTCCGGCCCTCCCCGCAGCACCACGCTGGACAGGAACGGCGAACAGCCCTGCCACCCTTCGGGCGCGGGGCGGGGAGGAGACCCCATGTCCAGCACGGTTCTCGACGTCCTGACCCTGGAAACGCTGATCGCGGCGTCCGTCGCCGCGCCCTCGATCCACAACACCCAGCCCTGGCGGTTCCGGCTCGACCCGGACACGGTCACGCTGGAGATCCGGGCCGTCGTGGAACGCGGCCTGCCGCACATCGACCCGTCGGGACGCGCCCTGCACGTCTCGGTCGGGTGCGCGCTGTACAACCTGCGCGTCGCGGTCGCCCACTACGGCTGGGAGCCCGTGACGCGGCGTCTCCCCCGGCCCGGCGAACCGGACCTGCTGGCCACCGTACGGCTCGCCGGAACCACCCGGTTCTCAGCGGCTCCGGAGCTGTACAACGCCCTGTGGCGCCGGCGCAGCAGCCGCTTCCCGTTCTCCGACCGGCCGGTGCCGGCCTCCGTACTGACCGAACTGACCGAGGCCGCGCATGCTGAAGGCGCCGTGCTGGACCTTCCCGGGCCCACGGCGACGGACCGGCTGCTGCGGCTGACGCGACAGGCGGAACAGCGCAACATCGCGGACACCGGACGGGCCGTGGAGAGCCGCCGTTGGGTCCACCCTCCCGACGCCGAGTCGCTCGGCATGCCACCCGAGGCGATCGGCCCGCAGGACTTCCGGGAGCAGGTACCCGTGCGGGACTTCGGCGCCCACCGGCACCAGACGGCACTCGCCGCCCGCCCCTTCGAGAAGCGGCCCTCCATCGCCGTACTGTCCACCCTCCACGACCGCAGGACCGACTGGCTGCGCGCCGGGGAGGCGCTCGAACGCGTCCTGCTGGTGGCCACCGCCCACGGCGTGCGGGCATCGCTCCTGCACCAGGCACTGGAATGGCCCGACCTGCGTGAGCAGCTCGCGGACGGCCGACGGGAGCACGCACAGATGGTGCTCCGTCTGGGCTACGGCAGGCAGGGGCCCGCCTCACCGCGCCGGTCGGCGGGTCAGTCGTTGGAGCAGGGCGCGGGGTCCGGTGTGGCCGCCCGTTGAAGTGACCGTCGTCGCACAGGAGAGTGGCCGGTGGAACACCGGACGGTGTTCCACCGGCCACTCTCCGCTGCGGCTAGCAGCGGACGAGGGCGACTGGGCAGTCGGCCTCGTGCAGGGCGGTCCGGGCGGCCGGGTCCAGCAGGCCGCCTCCGAACCGGGACCGGCCACGTACCCCTACCACCAGGAGCTGGCTGTCGCTGCTGGCCTCGACGAGGACCCGGCGGGATCGGCCCTGTGGCCGACGGCAGCGCAGGGTGACGTCCGGGTGGCGCTTGCTCAGCTCGGACAGGGTCTCGGCGAGCGCGAAGTCCTCGTCGTCCTCCGCCGCGGAGGCGACATCGGACTCGCCGTACGGCCTTGTCGCGACAACGGGCCGCAGATGTACGGCCACCAGGTCGGCTCCCCGCAACGAGGCCTCGGCGAAGGCGAATTCGGCGGCTTCGCGAAGTGTCGACGTGCCGTGGACGGCGAGCAGCACGGGACCGGCCGGGTTCGGCCTGCCGCGCACCACCAGCAGCGGACCGGACGCACGCGCGGACAGGCGGCCGGCGAGGGGGTCGTTGCGCGGGGTGCCGTGCCCTCGAGTGCCGTTGCTTCCGACGACGGTCAGGGACGCGCGGTGCGACTCCGCCAACAGCACGTTCTCGGGTTCGCCGACAAGGACTTCGCGCGAGATCCGCACGCCCGGTGCGGCGCTGTGCGCACACCGCTCGGCCTCTGCCAGTGCACCGGTCGACGACGCACGTCCTCCGGTCCTGTCCGCGTCCCACGAGGGGATCGCGGACGGTGCGCCCGCGGTCGGCCAGCCGATGACCTGCATCAGCTCCAGGCCGACTCCGAGCCGCTCGGCCTGCTGCGCGGCGACTTCCACCACCGCCAGGCTCGACCGCGAACCATCCACTCCCACGACCACCGGTCCACTCATCACAGTCCACCCCTCTCCAGGCACCCTCCCTGGTCGGAAGAGGCGCTCCACTGGACTCCAGACTCGTGCGGTCTCCGGTACTTCCACAGGGGCCGGACGGGCCCCTCGGCACACCGACCGGTCCCCGCCCGCGGACCCGTTGGGCCCTCGGCGGACAGTCCCGCGCCCCCCGGAACGCACCGGGGTGGGACGACGGACGGGCCTCTGCCGTAGTTCGTCGTCCCACCCCGGGCCTCAGTGTTCGGTGAGCCTGGAGCCGTCCGTACGCAGGACGGCCAGGCGGTTGCGGTACTCCTCCTCGTCCATCTCCCCGCGGGCGAACCGGTCGGCGAGCACCTGCTCGGGCGGGGGCGCGGCGAGGGTGTGCGGACGCTGAGAGGTGTGGCTCAGGTTGCGGATGAGCAGGATGGCGACGGTCAGGAGCAGGGCCCACAGCAGGACCGAGCCGATCGACATCGCGAACCAGTCCCAGCCGCTCATGTCGTGGTGGTTCCAGTACATCATCACGGGGTCACTCCTCAGACGTGCGGGGCCACGGCGACCGGGCAGTCGACGTGATGGATGGCGGCGTGGGTCACGGGGCCGGTACGGCGGCCGAGAGGCCGCTCGGCGATCCGGTGGCCGACGACGAGCAGGCCCGCTCCGGACGCGGCTCGGATCAGCGCGGTCCGGGGTTGGTCCTTGGTCACGGTGGCGACGACCTCCACGTCGGGGTACTTGTCGCACCACAACCGCAGCGCGCCGGTGAGTGCGTTCTGCCACTCCTCGGCCCGGTGCGGGTCGTTGAGCAGGTCGACCTCGCCGGGGCCGAGCCCCAGGATCGGCGTCTGCCAGGCGTGGACGACGCGGAGCCTCGCGCCGCGCAGCCGGGCCGCCTCGAAGGCGAACTCGATCTCCGCGTCGCCCGGTGCGTCGAGGTCGACGGCCAGTACCACGTCCCGGTACCCGGTCCGCGGGCCGTCACTGTCGTAGTCGGTCGACACGAGCTCGTCGGCCGCCGTCTCGCCGGCCCGGACGAGAACCACGGGACGCGTGGCACGGGCCACCACGCCCTGCGCGACCGAGCCCACCAGGAACCCGGTGAACCCGCTCAGGCCGCGCGAACCCAGCACCAGCAGTTCAGCGTCTTCGGCTGCCTTCAGCAGCTCCGCGATCGCGGGACCCTCCACCAGCTCGTTGGCCAGGCGCACGTCCGGACACACCGCCCGGGCCCGGTCCTGTGCCTGCCGCAGGGCGCTGCGCGCGAGATGCCGCTGGACCGCGCTCACGGACTCTTCCTGCGCCGGATGCGGATGCCGGTCCCAGACGTGCACGAGCCGCAACGGCAGGCCGCGGCGCAACGCTTCTCGGGCCGCCCATTCGGCCGCGGCCAGGCTCTCCGCAGATCCGTCCACTCCGGCCATGACGGACGCAAGCATGATCCGCACCTCCCCACACTCGGTGTGTTCCTCGATGCCAGCGTCGTTCCCCGACCGCCCGGGCGGGAGGGGCCTCCGGGGCATGCGCGGGGCCATCCGGCCCCATGTCCCCGTCGTCTGCGGTCAGTTCGCGAGTCCGGGCAGGACGAGGGCCACTCGGCCCGGCTGCCTGCCCACTCAGCCCCTGTGCTGCCGGAGACCGGAGCGGGACGCTGGCGCTGATGCCGGATGAAGGATGCCGCCGGCCCGCGGCCGAGATGGCATCCCGAGTACCGCGCGTCCAACTGAAGGAGACGGTCATGATTCCGCTCATTCTGCTCGGCGCGACCGTACTGGGCGGCTGCCTGGTGTTCGG
Source organism: Streptomyces sp. NPDC050508 (assembly GCF_040655155.1). Taxonomy (NCBI): domain Bacteria; kingdom Bacillati; phylum Actinomycetota; class Actinomycetes; order Kitasatosporales; family Streptomycetaceae; genus Streptomyces; species Streptomyces sp. NPDC050508. The sequence goes on along the minus strand of NZ_JBFAJJ010000035.1, from coordinate 5,736 downwards.
TTACAACTCGTTCATCGTCGGCTTCTTCCTGATGGTGGCGGGAGTCATCGGCCTCATCACATTCATGAGCACCCGGGGCACTGTCCTGCGACCGGGCGAGCGCGAGGCCGTCATCGAGGAACGGCACTACATCGGCAAGCACGACGACCACCGGAACTACCGGAGTTGACCGCATCAGCCCCCGAAAGGATCGTTCGCCATGAATGAAGCGATGCCCGCGGTCCACCCCGCCCGGTTGACCGCGGACCTCGATCCGGCCCTGTCGCGCTGGCTGTGGCTGGTGAAGTGGCTGCTCGCCCTCCCCCACTACGTCGTCCTGTTCTTCCTGTGGGTGGCGTTCGTGGGGACGAGCGCGGTGGCCTTCTTCTCGATCCTGTTCACCGGCCGCTACCCGCGCCCGCTGTTCGACTTCAACACCGGTGTGCTGCGCTGGAGTTGGCGCGTGGCGTACTACGCGTACGGCGCCCTGGGCACCGACCGGTACCCGCCCTTCACCCTCGCCGACGTACCCGACTACCCGACGCACTGGGACATGGCCCATCCGGAGCACCTGTCCCGCGGTCTCGTCCTGGTGAAGTGGTGGCTCCTGGCCGTCCCGCACTATCTGATCCTGGCGTTCCTGCTCGGCGGACTGAAGGTGCCCTGGGCCTCGGGCGGCCTCATCGCGTTGCTCGCCATATTCGCCGGGGTCTCGCTGGCCGCCACCGGACGCTACCCGCGCGGCCTGTTCGACCTGGTGATCGGACTCAACCGGTGGGTGCTGCGCGTGATCGCCTACGCGGCACTCCTCACCGACGTGTACCCGCCGTTCCGGCTCGACCAGGGCGGTGACGAACCCCAAGTCGCGCCCTGAGCACGGCACCCGTCCGGGCCCGGACACGGCCCCGTCGGCCCACGCCACGGCCGCCGTGTCCGGGCCACCGGGTGACAAGAGACCGACCAGGGAGGCTCCCATGACCGAACACACCGACGGCACCGGCATCGTGGTCGGCGTCGACGGATCCGAGCAGTCGATGGCGGCCCTGCGCTGGGCGGCCGAGCAGGCGACAGTCCTGCACACGGACCTCGTCGCCGTGCACGCCTGGGAGCCGGCCGCGAGCGGACACGCACCCTACGCTCCGGTACCCGCTCGTCCGACGGTCGCCCAGGAGCGCGAACAGGCCGCCCAGGTCCTCGCCACCACCGTGCGCGCGGCTCTGGGACCCCGGACCAGCGATGCCGTTCTTCGCGTCGTGGTGGAGGGGCCGCCCGCACGCGTGCTGCTCCAACAGGCGCGCGGCGCCCTGCTGTTGGCCCTGGGACGCAAGGCGCACGGAGACTTCGGACTGCCCTCCGTCGGCCCGGTGGGCCGTGAGTGCCTGCGGCACGCGACGGTTCCGGTGGTGACCGTGCCGGTGGCGGAGCGGTCCCGGGAGCCGTGGGAAGGCGTCGACTCGCCTTCGCTGGCCAGGAGTGGTGCCTCGTAGCGCCGTGGCGGGCGGAAGACCGACCGGCTCGGACCTGGAGTCCGGGCCGGTTCTCGTGCCGGAGGGGTACGGGGTGTGCCGTACGGGTACGAGGGAGTGGGGCCGTTCGGTTCTGGTACGTGGTCGTTGATGCCCACGGACCGGAGTCGGAGGCCCCGTCGTCGTACGAGCGCGGTGGCAGGGTGAGAGGCACCCCGCCCACGGGAATCCAGGAGGCGGCGGTCATGAAGCGCATACAGGAGACCAAGCGCCCCTCGATCCCGCGCCGGCCCGCGCCGCTCGATCTGCGGACCCCGTCCGGACGGCGTCTCCCGTACTGACCCGGTACCGCCCCGTCAGCGGACGAGGACCCGCTCCCCCGAGCGCGGCACGACGGCCGTCCAGCCCAGGATCTGATCGATACGGTCCCGCAGGGCCTCGGCGGCGTCGGGCTCACCGTGCACCAGGTACGTGGTGTGCGGGGCGGGCGCGCCGCGCAGCCAGTCGATGATCTGGGCGGCATCCGCGTGGGCCGAGAAGTGCGGTACGTCGGCGACCTGTGCACGCACCGGGACGTACTCGCCGAACATCTTGAGCGCCTTGGCTCCGTCGACGAGGTCGCGGGCCCGGGTGCCCCGCGCCGCGAAACCCACCACCATGACGGTGTTGCGCGGGTCGGGCAACAGCCGCTCCAGATGGTGCAGGACACGGCCGCCGGTGGCCATGCCGGACGCCGAGACGATGACGGCGGGTCCGGTGGAGCGGCCGATCTCGATGGACTCCTGGACGGTCCGTGCCGCGAGGAACGGCTCGGGGCTCAGCGCGTCCGTGCCGTCGGCCGTGACCTCGGGGTGCAGTTCGGGGGCCTTGGCGAGGACGGCGTCCCGGTAGACGTCCAACGCGGCGAGGGCCATCGGGCTGTCGACGTACACCGGTACGGCGGCGGGCAGCAGGCCCCGGCGGCGGAGTGCGGCGAGCTCGTGCAGGACGACCTCGGTGCGGTCGATGGCGAACGCCGGGATGACGACCGTGCCGCCCCTCCTGAGGGTGCGGGCCAGGACGTCGGCGAAGTGGGCCCGCCCGGAGTCCTCCTCGTGGCGGCGGTTTCCGTACGTCGACTCCATGAGGAGGACGTCCGCTCCGGAGAACGGCTCCGGGGGCCGTAGCAGGGGGTGTCCGGGGCGGCCGAGGTCGCCGCTGGCCGCGAGGGTGTGCCCGTCCTCCAGGGTGAGCAGCGCCCAGGCCGAGCCGAGGATGTGGCCGGCCGAATGCAGCGTGAGCCGGGTGTGCGGGGCGATTTCGGTGGTCACGCCAGTCGGTACCGGGTCGAGGAGTTTGAGGGTGCGGTCGACGTCCGAGTCGTCGTACAGCGGCTGTGCGGGCCGGTGCTTGGACCAGCCGTGGTCGTTGGCGTGCTGGGCGGCCTCCGTCTGGAGCTTGGCGCTGTCCCTGAGGACGATCTCGATGAGGCGTGCGCTGTACTCGGTCGTCACGATGCGGCCGTGGAAACCGTGACGCACCAGCCTGGGCAGGTATCCGCAGTGGTCCAGGTGGGCGTGCGTGACGACGACCGCCTCGATGTCGGTCGCGTCGCACGGCAGCCGCCGCCAGTTGAGCCGGCGCAGATCGGCGAGGCCCTGGAAGAGGCCACAGTCGACGAGTACGCGCGCGTGGTCGCTCTCGACGAGGAACTTGCTGCCGGTGACCGTCCCGACGCCGCCCAGAAAGGTGAGCAGTGCGGGTCTGGTACGGACTTGCGCGGGTCGTGCCGGCGGTGGTGCTTCGTTCGGGGTCATGGCGCTCTCCTCGTCGAAGGAGCGGGGCTCGGTCGTGTGCGCGGCCGGGGGCCCTGTCCCGGCCGCGCACACGTGGTGCGACACGGCGCGTGCGCGCGCTCAGCCGTGCTGCACCGGAATGGTCCGGGTGCCGGTCTTCGTCTCGGGCACCGGGACCGTGATCGTCAGGACACCGTCCTTGTACGCGGCGGTGGCCTCGTCGCCCTTCGCGCCGGCCGGCAGCCGGACGGAGCGGGCGAAACTGCCGTAGCGGAATTCCGTGCGGTGCTTCTCCGTGATCTCCTCACCGCGCTCGGACCGCAGGGTCAGAACGCCTTCCGTGACCGTGATCTCCACGTCCTTGGCGGGGTCGATGCCCGGAAGCTCGGCCCGCAGCACATACGTCCCGTCCGTCAGGTGCTCCTCGACCCGGATGGTGTGCAGTCCCGGGATCGTGTGCGCGCCCGGAAGCCCTGTCTCGACCCAGCCGAACAGTTCGGGGAGTGTCGGCCAGCCGGGGAGCCGCTCGATCATGCCGCTCATGTTCTCCCTCCTCTTCTTCTTCACTTCCAGCGTCCCGCGCGCAGGCGTCGCACGCGTGGGCCGACCGGGCCCGTGGTCGACCCGGTCGGCCCTGGCAGCCGAACGCCCGCCGTGTTCACAGGGGTTCGAGGTCCGGACGGCGGGTCGGTCCGAGGAGCGCGCAGTCCACGTCCACCACGCCCTCCACCGCGCGCACCAGGCGGGTGGCGACGGGCACGAGGGCGGTGTCGGGGATGCGGCCGGTGAGAGTGGCGACGCCGTCGTGCACCTCCACGCGGATCGTTTCGACCTGCTCCGGGAACAGGTGGGCGACGACCTCGCGGCGGATCTCGCCCGCGATGTCCTCGTCGTCCCGCAGGAACACCTTCAGCAGGTCGGAGCGGCTGACGATGCCCTTCAGCACACCCTGGCCGTCGACCACGGGAAGCCGCTTGGTCCGGGTCTGGGCCATGGTGCGTGCGGCCCGGGCGAGAGTGGCGTCGGCGTGGACCGTGAGAGCCGGTGCGGTCATCAGGTCGGCAGCGGTGACGGCCCCGGCCTTCACCAGGTCGGACAGGCGGCGCAGTTCGGAGTACCGGTCCGGGTCGCCGTCGTGGAACGCCTCCTTGGGCAGCAGGTCGGCCTCGGAGACGACGCCGATCACCCGACGCTCGTCGTCCAGGACGGGAAGGGCGCTGACCTTCCACTGCTGCATGGTCGTGACGATGTCCTTGAACCCGGCCCCGCGCCCGAGGGCGACGACGGTGCGGGTCATCACATCGCTGACGATGTGCGGGGTGCTGTTCATGACGTCCTCCGGCGTTGTCACGGGACACCTTCAGCCTCAGTCACGGCAGCACCCGGTGCATGGGCCGAACGGTCCCCACCCGGGCCCCGATGGGCTCTCCTGCGGCGGTGCCGTCGGGACGACGCTGGTGGTACAGGGTCCGCGGACCAGCCCGCGGCCACCGATCCAGGGAGGTGTTGACCGTGCTGCGTCCTGTTGTCGTAGGACTGGACGGTTCACGCGAGAGCCTCGCCGCCGCGGACTGGGCGGCCAGGGAGGCATTGCGCCGCGGTCTGCCGCTGCGCCTGGTGCACGCGTGGCAGGCGGCGTCGCCCGAACCGTCGACGCTGCCCGAGTTGGAGGCGCCCCGGTTCTGGGCCCGGCGGATTCTGCGCGAAGCCATGGACCGGGTCAACGAGCGCTATCCGCAGGTCTATCTGAGTGCCGAACAGATCGCCCGGCCCCCGGCCGACGCCCTCGTGTCGGCGTGCGCGGAGGGCGAGTTGCTGGTGCTGGGCAGCCGTGCGTTCAGCGGATTCGGCGGGTTCCTGGCCGGCTCCGTGGCGCTGGCGACGGTGGCCCACGTGACGCGGCCGGTCGTGCTGGTCCGGGCCGACGACACCCCCGCGAGCGAGCGGATGCCCGACGCCGACGGCAAGCCGTCGGCCCGTGCCCCGTACCGGGAGGTCGTCGTGGGTGTCGACACGGCGCGTACGTGTGAGGAGGTCCTCGCGTTCGCCTTCGAGAGCGCTGTACTGCGGTCCGCGCCCCTGCGTGCGGTGCACGCGTGGCAGCAGTCGATCGCACCAGGGCCCGGCGCGAAGAACATGAGCGCGCAGGACGACGCCGAGCGGGAGCTGGCCAGGGTCCTCGGGCCGTGGCGCGAGAAGTACCCGACGGTGGAGGTCCACGAGCGCGTGGCGAACGACCATGCGGCGCACCTGATCCAGAGCGCGGTCGCGGACGCCGGCCTGCTGGTCGTCGGCCGCCGCAACCGCCCGGCCAGGGTCGGCACGCACACCGGTCGGGTCGACCACGCGGTGATGCACCACGTCCGCTGCCCGGTCGCGATCCTCCCGCACGAGTGACCCCCGAGTCCCGGTCCGGCCGGAGGGTCCTACCCATCGCTTTCCCTCCGGCCGGCAACAGCGCCGACCCAACTAGAGATTCTTGGGAGACGGCGCTCGCACCCCTGGTTCACGGGCAG
>NZ_JBFAJJ010000034.1:0-72385 GCF_040655155.1 Streptomyces sp. NPDC050508 | reverse complement strand
TCGCCGGGCTTCCTGAGGGCGCCTCGCCGTCCGCCGTGCCATCGCGCCACCAAAAGGGGTGAACGGTCGTAACTTTCCCGTGCGGGTCGCGTTCCGTCGCGCTAGGAGATCAATCGCGCACGGATCGTCATGCCCGAACGGGCCGTCCCCTCATGCCGACAGGCCGGTGTGTCACGCCGTTGCCAACTCCCGTCGGGCCGCCCTGCGCTGGGCCGCGACCTGCGGATCGAGGGCCGGTACGGCGGCCAGGAGCTGCTTCGTGTACGGGTCCCGGGGTGCGTCGTAGACCTGGTCGGCGGGGCCTTGTTCAACGATCCTCCCGCGTCGCATCACCGCGACCCGGTCGCTGACCTGGCGCACGACGGCGAGGTCGTGGGCGACGAACACGAGCGCGAGGCCGAGTTCGCGCTGGAGTTCGCCGAGCAGGGCGACGACCTGGGCCTGTGTGGTGACGTCGAGCGCGGAGACGGGCTCGTCGCACACGATCACGCGCGGGTCGGCCGCGAGCGCCCGTGCGATGCCCACGCGCTGGCGCTGGCCACCGCTGAACTCGTGCGGGTAGCGGTCGTAGTGCGCCCCTTCGAGCCCCACGCGCTCCAGCAGTTCGCGTACGCGCCCCCGGATGCGCTGCTCGTCGCGCTCGCCACGCGCGCGTAGCGGGTCGGCGATCGACTCGCCCACACTGCGGCGGGGATTGAGGGAGGAGACGGGGTCCTGGAAGACCATCTGGACGTCGGGGCGTACGCCGCCGCCGGGCTTGATCTCGCCCGCCGTCGGCTGCAGCAGCCCGACCAGCATCCGGCCGAGTGTCGTCTTGCCGCTGCCGCTCTCGCCCACGATGCCGAGGGTCTCGCCCCGGTGGATCGTCAGCGACACGTCGTCCACGGCCGCGAACGCCCGCTTCCCGCGCCCGAATTCACGCCGTAGGCCCGTCGCCTCCAGGACGACCTCCGCGGGCGCTGAGGGCGCCTCCGAGAGCGCGCGCGGCGCGTCCACGCGCGGGACCGCGCCGAGCAGGTCCCGGGTGTACGTCTCGGTCGGCGCCCCGAGGACCGCGCCCACCGGTCCGTGCTCGACGGCCCGCCCGTGCCGCATGACCAGGATCTCGTCGACGCTCTCGGCGGCGACACCCACGTCGTGCGTGACGAGCAGCAGCCCAAGGCCGGTCTCCTCGCGGAGTGTGTGCAACAGGTCGAGGATCTGGGCCTGGACGGTCACGTCGAGCGCGGTCGTGGGCTCGTCGGCGATCAGCAGGTCCGGCTCGCAGGCCAACGCCATCGCGATGAGGGCGCGTTGCCGCATACCGCCGCTGAACTCGTGCGGGCGCGAACGGGATCGCCGTGGTGCGTCCGGAATTCCGACCCGGTCCAGCACCTCGACGCCACGCGCGCGTGCCACCCGACGCGACACGCGCGCGTGCACCCGGTAGACCTCGGCGATCTGGTCGCCGATCGCGTAGTACGGGTCCAGGGACGACAGCGGGTCCTGGAAGACCATCGCGGCCTTGCCGCCGCGCAGCTGTCGCAGGTCCGCGTCGGACGCCTCCTGTACGTCGATGCCGGCCACGCGCACCGAGCCGCCGACGTCGGCCCCTGTGCCGCGGTGCAGCCCCAACAGGGCCGAGGCGACCGTGGACTTGCCCGAGCCGGACTCGCCGACCAGGCCCAGTGCGGCGCCCTTCTCCAGCCGGAAGGAGAGGCCGTCGACGGCGCGCAGCGACCCGAACCCGACCGTCAGGTCGGTGACTTCCACCAAGCTCATGCGAGCACCACCCGTCGGTCGGCCACCGCGTACAGCACGTCCGCGACGGCGTTGGCGATGACCACGAAGAAGCCGATGACCAGGACCATGCCGACGACCACCGGAAGGTCGACGACATTGACGGCATGGACGAGTTCCTGTCCGATGCCGGGCAGTCCGAAGAGCGTTTCGGTGAGCACGGCGCCGCCGACCGCCGAGCCGACGTTGTTCGCGTTGAGCGCGATGATCGGCGCGAACGCCCCGCGCAGCGCGTGCCGCCCGATGATCGACCGTTCACCGACGCCGTACGCGCGGAAGGTGCGGATGTGGTCCTCGGCGAGCGTCTCCAGCATCGACGCCCGGGTGAGCCGGGCGAACGTCGCGGCCTCGATGAGGGCCAGGGAGAGCCAGGGCAACAGCAGGTTCCAGGCCCACTGTTCGGGGTCGTCGGTGAGGCCGACGTACTGCGGGAAGGGCAGCAGTTGGAGCTGCCCGCAGACGACGATCATCAGCACCAGACCGATCACGAACACCGGGGTGGCGACGCCCGCGAGGGTGATGCCGGTCAGCAGACGCTCGGTGAACCGGCCGCGCCGCCACGCGGACAGGATGCCCGTGCCGACCCCCAGGATCAGCCACAGCACCATCGCCCCGAACACGAGCGACAGACTGACCGGCAGCTTCGCCAGGATCAGCTGGGTGACCTGCTGGTCACCCTGGTACGACAGCCCCAGGCAAGGCGCCGAGCAGTGCTCCACCGAGGTGCCCGTGGAGTAGTCCTGGCCGACGAGGATGCCCTGGAGGAAGTGCCAGTAGCGGAGGTACAGCGGGTCGTCGAGCCTCAACTGCTGGGCGACCTGGTGCACTTGCTCCGGGGAGCAGCGCGGACCGCAGGTGATCTGGGCGACGTTGCCGGGAGTGACGAAGAAGACGACGTAGACGATCACCGAGATGGCGAGCAGGGTGATCACGGTGCCGACGCCGCGGCGCAGGACGAAGCCTCCGAAGCCGCTCACGACTTGGCCTCCTTCTTCGAGTTCGCGTCCGCCTTGGCCTCCCGCTTGCGGCCGGTGCCGATCCGCAGGCGGGATGCCGCGCGCGGGTCGAGGGCCGTGCGGATGCCGTCGCCGAGGACGGTCAGCGCCAGGACGGTGACGAAGAGAGCGCCGGCGGGCAGCAGCAGGTACTGCGGGGCCGCCTGGTACCAGACGTCGGCGGCGGTGAGCATCTGTCCCCAGGAGGGCGTCGGCGGCTTCACACCGACACCGAGGAAGGACAGCGCGGCCTCGACGGTGATGTTGATCGGGACGAGGAGCGCCGCGTAGGTGATGACGGGCGCGGCAAGACCGGGGAGCAGTTCGCGGCGGGCGATCCGCCACGTACCCCAGCCGCTGAGCCTCGCGGCGGAGACGTAGTCGAGTTCCTTGAGAGTGAGCGTCTGGGCGCGGACGATCTTCGCGACGTTGCCCCAGGCGATCAGGCCGATGATGAGCGCGACGAGCAGGGGGCGCGGGAAGCTGCTGGGGACGATGGCGAGCAGCGCCAACGACATGATCATCAACGGCATCGCAATGATGATCTCGGTGATCCGGCTCAACAGTTGATCAACCCATCGACTGCCGAGTGCGGCGGCGACGCCGATCACGACTCCGATGAAGACCTGCACGACGGTCGCCCCGAGCGCGACGCCGAGGGAGACCCGGGCGCCGTACGCGAGCCGGGCGAACAGGTCACGGCCGGTCTGCGGTTCGACGCCCAGCCAGTGGTCGGCGCCGATGCCCCCGAAGGAGCCGGTCGGCACGCCGCCGCGCGCGGAGTCGATGAGCGAGGGGTGGTAGGTGAAGGGGTCCTGGCCCTCGATCGCGGTGAGGAGCGGCGCGGCGAGGGCGACCAGGACGAGCAGGGCGACGACGACCGCCGCGACGAGGGCGGCGCGCTGCGCACGCAGCCGCCGCCAGAACTGACGGGCCCCCGAGGCCGCCGGGACGGAGACGTCCGCCCCGGCGGCCTGGGAGGCGACAAGTGCCTCGCTCATGGGGTTACTTGACCGCGACCTGGGAGATGTCCAGGACGCCGGTCCAGTCGCTGATCACGACGTTCTTAATGTCCTTGCCGACCAGCCGCTTGTAGACGGGGTGGAACAGCGGCACAGTCAGCGCCTGCTCGCCGATCTTCTTGTCCAGTGCACCCCACCTCTTGGCGGCAGCGTCAAGATCGGTCAACTTGTTGATCGCGTCAATCTCGGCATTGACCGACTTGTCATTGAGCAGGCCGGAGTTGAAGTTCGCGCCGTCCTTGACGATCTGGCGGCCGTCGAAGATCGGGGCGAGGAAGGGACCGCCGGAGGGCCAGTCGGCACCCCAGTGGGCGAGGAAGAAGCCCGGCTCGGTCTTGACGCTGTGGATCTTGTCCTTGTAGTCGTTGATCTCCAGGCCCTGCAGCTTGACGGTGATGCCGGCCTTCTTGAGCGCGTCCTGGATCGCGGTCGCGATCTCCGGGCTGGTCTCGAAGTCCTTGTCGTTGGAGTGCGTCAGGGTGACGGTGATCCCCTTCGGGTAACCGGCCTCCTTCAGCAGCGCCTTGGCCTTCGCCGCGTTGCCGGACGCGCCCGCCGGGAAGAGATCGTAGGGGTCGTAGCCGAAGGACTTCTGGTTCGGCAGGAAGGTGGTCGCGGCCTCGGCCAGCGACGAACCGCCCGCCGCGTTCACGACCGACGACCGGTCGATGGCGTACGAGATGGCCTGCCGCACCTTGACGTTGTTGAACGGCGCGACCGTCGGGTTGAACGCGATGTAGTTCGTGTAACCGAAGTGCCCGGTGCCGACGCGCGCCGCGAGCTCCTTGTCGCCGGTCACCTTGGCGAGCTCGGCAGGACCGAGGTTGGTGTCCGTCGTCACGGCAGCGGCGTCCGCACCCTGGGACGAAGACAACCGCTGGTTGATCACGGACGAGTCGAGCCCCGACTTCACGTCGATCTTGTCCGGGTAGGCCTTGCGCTCGGCGTCCGTGGCCGTGGACCAGTACTTGTTGCGCTCCAGGACGAGCGTCTCACCGTCGTTCTGGTTGCTGACGACCTTGTACGGGCCGGACGAGACCGGGTGCTCCTCGTACTTCGTCCCGGTGTCCTTCCCCTTCGGGACGGGCGTGAACTGCGTCTGCGTGGCGAGGTAGGGGAACTCGCCCTCGGGCTTGTTCAGATGGAAGACGATGGTCCGGCTGTCGGGAGTCTCAATGGCGCTGAGCCCCTTCTTGTCCTTGTACGGCCCCTGGTAGTCGGCCGCGCCGACCAGCCAGTCCCGCAAGTAGGGCGCGCCGCCGGAGAGTTCGGGGGCGAAGGAGCGCTCGATGCCGTACTTGATGTCGGCCGAGGTGATCGCGGTGCCGTCCTCGTACTTGAGGCCCTTCTTCAGGGTGTACGTCCAGACGGTCGCGTCCTTGTTGGGGCGCCCGGTGTCGGTGGCCAGGTCCGGGACGACCTTGGCGCCGGCCGCGCCGTTCTCGCGGTTGCGGGTGGTGAGCGTACGGAAGACGAGGGAGGGGACGTTGCCGCCGCCGGAGGTGTACAGGCGCGCCGGGTCGAAGTCCTCCTGGGGGTTGGAGTTCAGGACCGTGAGCGTGCCGCCCTTGTGCGGCGTGGAGTCGCCACTTGAGCCGTTGGCATCGTTGTCCTTCGGCCCGCAGGCGGCGGCACCCGCTGCCACGGCCAGGCTGACGGATGCCACGGCCACGCGCCGGGCTATGACGGACGGTTGACGCATCGGAATGACGACCTCTCGGGGGGACTTTCGAGGATCTCTCGCGGTTCTCGCGGTTCTCGCGCAGATCTCCCGCAGATCTCTCGAATAGTGAGACAGATGGACGAGGAGTGAGACGGAAGTGAACAGCCGTCTGCCCCGGCGTCAGGTCGTCGAAAAAGCCCTGCCAAGGTCACACGGGCAAGGGCGCGGTGGTGCGGGTCGCGACACGAACGCCAGAGGCGGTGTTCAGCGACAGAGAATGTCGGCCACGCAGAGCGGGGTCACGCCGATGAGCGCCAGCTCGATGGCGGCGCGGTTCGGAACATGACTAGACCACATGCCCAAAAATATGAAGGAAGTTGCGGCTCGTGTCAATGTGACATAAGCGTCGCCCGTCAACTGCCCGGGTACGGCCAGGGGTTCGCCAGACAGTGGATCCCGTCGTGGTCGAGGAACTTGGTCTGCTGCTGCATGACCGGCGCCAACTCGCCGTCCTTGTCGCAGGTGACGTGCCCGTAGCCGAGACGATGACCGACTTCATGGTTGATCAACATCTGTCGATACGCGTACATCTTGTCCCCATATGTTGACGACCCCTGCGCCCATCGATACGCATTGATCATCACGCGTTCGGTGGAGGCCGAGTCGCACGACACGTTGTCCTCGGTGGTGTCCAGACCTGACTTGGCACACCACTTGGCAGTAGTACCAGGGCTCGCGAGGGTGATCACGAAGTCCGGTTTGCCGGTGTAGATCCGCTCGAAGGTACGGGCCCCGTTGTGGGCCCAACTCCGCTTGTCGTTCAGCGTCTTCTGCACGGCCTCGGCGAAGAGCGCGCCGTCGAGCCCGAGCCCCTGCTCCACGTCCACGCGGTACGTGTACTTGCGCCCCTTGCCGGGCGCCTTGTCGACACCGGGCACCGCGTCGAACTTGTCCGGGCCCTTGAGCTTGGCGCCGAGCGGGTACTTCTTGTCCATCTTCTGCGCGTACGTCAGGGTCGCCAGCCGGGGAGAGGCGGAGGGGCTGGACTGCGGGGAGGCGCTCCCCCGTACGTCGCGGGCCTGGTCGGTGGCCGCCTCCGACCGCACGCCGCCGTTGTCACCGTCCCGGGCGACCTGTCCGGCCACGATGACGGCCAGCACGGTGGTGACGGCGGCGGCCGCGATGCCGGTGTAGGCGCGCCCCTTGCCGCCCTTGGCGGGAACGGACGCGGAGTCGGATCCGGGCCGGTCGCGGTCGGCGGGAGGCGCGCCTTCGCCGTCGGTGTCGGCCTCGGTGTCGCTCTCGGGGGTCCAGTCCGTGACGGAGGCATACGGGTCGGAGGGATGCGTCGCGACACCTGTCCGGGGCGCGAAGACGTCGTCGTCCTGCTCGAAGGCGTCGACGTAGTCCTGCCGGGGCCCCCGGCCACCCTGCCCGCCTCGCCGAGCCCCGCCCTGAGGGGCCTGCCGCTGCCGGGGAATGGGAAGCACCGGGCCCGCACCGGAGGCTCCGGGCACACCGACGCCAGGGGCTTGAGGCCCGCCGGGCGCACCTGGCGGAACACCGAGGGGCCCACCCGGCCCGCCGTGTCCTACACCGGCCCGCCCCCTCAACTCACCCCAGCCACCACCGGATTCAGCCTGCTCGGGATGTCCGGCACGGGCCTGGGGGAAGCCGTGCGCGGGGGTGCCGTCGGGGAGACGGGGAGTGCCGTGCGCAGGGGTGCCGTCGGCGAAACGAGGAGTGCCACGCACAGGGCTGCCGTCGGGGAGACGAGAAGTGCCGTGCGCGGGAGTCCCGTCCGCCAGTCGCGGCACGCCGTGGGCGGGAGTCCCGTCCGCCAGTCGCGGCACGCCGTGGGCGGGAGTCCCGTCCGCCAGTCGCGGCACGCCGTGGGCGGGAGTCCCATCAGGAAGCCTGGGAAAGCCGTGCGCCGGAGTGCCGTCCGGAAGCCTGGGAAAGCCGTGAGCAGGCGTTCCGTCCGGCGAAAGCGGGACACCGCGCGCGGGGGTGCCGTCCGGCAGACGCGGGACACCGCGCGCGGGGGTGCCGTCCGGCAGACGCGGGACACCGCGCGCGGGGGTGCCATCAGCGAAGCGTGGGACTCCCGTCGCAGGAGTACCGCCGGAGTAGCGCGGTGCCCCTTGAGTCGGGGCCTCACCAGAGGGGCGTGGACCCGCCTGAGCAGGCGGCGGGCCCTGGAAACGCGGCACGCCGTGGGCCGGCGTCCCATCCGCGAACCGCGGCCCACCCTGCACGGGCGGCGCCCCCTGGAAGCGCGGCACGCCGTGAGGCGGAATGCCACCCGGGAACCCCGGTATGCCATGGGCGGGAGTCCCGTCCGGCAGCCGCGGCCCCCCTTGAACGGACGCCGCCCCCTGAGGACGCGGTACGCCCCGCCCAGGCGAGCCATCCCCGACCCGCGGTATTCCGTGAACCGGGGTTCCATCCGGCAACCGCGACGCCCCGTACCCCGAATTCCCGCCCGCCGAAGCCTGCGGCCGGCCGGGCATCACCCCAGGCCCGGACCGCTGTCCAACCCCTCCACCGGCACCGGAACCGGCTGCACCCGCACCCGGCCCCGAACGACTCCCCGGCACCGCACGCTGCCCCGGCCGGTCACCTTCCCGGGCCGCACCCTGCCGACCCACCCCAGGCTGAGCCCCCTGGCTCCCCTGAGCGTCCCGAGCATCCTTGCCGGTGCCTATGCCTACATCCGAGGAGTCACCCTTGACGGTGGACCTACGGCGACTATGGCGTCCCACGTCGCCCCCTCAGCTCCCCGCGTTCGTATCGTCGGCCTTGCCATCGCTTCCGGTGCCGGAACCAGCTCCGGCGCCCGCGGCAGCGCCGCCACCGTCGCCCACCGTACTCACCGAACCGCCGTCACGGACCCCCCGCGCGGCGCCCCGGCCGGCTCGGCCGAAGCCGTCCGCCTCGACCGCACGACGACCGCTCACCGCATCCGCACCGGTAGCGGCACGTGCCGGAGCCGATTTCCCCAACTCCCCCGCATCCGCGAGAAGTTCACGAAACGCGGTGGCCACCGTCTCCGGGTCCTCCATCATCGCGACATGTCCCGCGTCCGGCAGGGACAGCAGTCGGGAGTCGCGGAAGGCGCGGGCCGCTCGCTGGGCCATGCGGTAGCCGACCAGTTGGTCGCGGCGGCCGTAGATGAGCAGGGTCGGTGCGAGGACGCGCTCGGCCTGGCGCCAGAGGCCGTGTTGGCCGCCCAGGGTGTACGCGTTCACGACGCCTCGTGAGGAGCGGGCCATCACGTCCCAGAAGTACGGCAGTTGGAGGCGCCGTTCCAGTTCCTCGACCGCGTGGTGGAACTCCTCCGGGGTCACCCGGCCGGGATCGCCGTAGCAGAGGCCCATGACGCCGCGGACGCGCTGCTCGGCCGTCCAGTCCCTGCTGACGCGGGTGAACAGTGAGGCCACTCCCGGTACGCCCAGCAGTGCCGTCGGCACCGCCGTGCGCTGGACGCGGATCTCCGGGAGGGCCGGGGACACCAGCGTGAGCGTGCGGACGAGGTCCGGGCGCACCGCGGCCACGCGGGTCGTGATCGCGCCGCCAAGCGAGTTGCCGATGAGGTGCACCGGGCCGCGTCCGGCCGCGTCGAGGTAACGGATGACCGCGCGCGCGTGCCCCGTGACGGAGTAGTCGCCGTCGTCCGGTGGCGGGGAGTCGCCGAAGCCCGGCAGGTCCAGGGCCTCGCTGTCGACCAGGCCGTCGAGCTCGGCCATGAGCAGCGACCAGTTCTGCGAGGAACCGCCGAGCCCGTGGACGTACAGCGCGGGCGGCAGTCCTTCGTGCACCGGCGGCCTCGACCGCACCGTGAGGGTGATCCCCGGCAGCCCGACCGACCTGAGCCGCTCGCCGTCGCCGACCCTGACGGGCGCCGCTTTCGGAAGTACGGCGGCGACCGACACGGAGGGCAGCTCTGTCGAAGACATGCGGCAATGTTACGAGACGATCACGCAGTGGCTCGTGTGTTCGCCGTCACAGACGGCGAACGCATGCCACGCACATCGCATGGCGTGCGGATCGGGTGTCTCCTAGGCTCGTAGACAGGGCACCCGTATGTGGCCCCCTGCTTCGTCGCATACGCACAGGGACGTACACAGGGACGTACTAGGAAGGGAGCCCGCAATGGCCGTCGACCCCACCGACCCCGAGACCTTCGAGGACGAGAACGACGCCGCCGAGCTCGATGTCGAAGCCCCCGAGGGCGACGCCGCCGAGCAGTTGGCCGAGGTGACACCCGATCGCGACGTCCCACTGACCGGCGTGCACCCGGACTCCGCGAACGAGGCCGACGTCATCGAACAGGCCCGGGTCGTCTCCATCGACGAGGACGACTATCGCTGACAACCCCGCTGTCACCGCTGTCCTCACCGAGCCGGAAAGGGGCGCCGAAGCACGCGCTCCTGCCCGCTCCATACCCCTTCGAAACACTTTGCGCGGCTTTCGTCACCGTCCGGTCCGTGAAATTCTGCGCTCGCACCGCGCACACCACGGTTACCGAAAAGTACGATGGCGGCGCGGCGCTCACCGCATGAGGACGACATTGGGAGGCGGCGTGACAGCCATCGAGCAGACAGAGGCGGCGCGCCCGCGGGGCACCCGCCTGCCGCGCCGTGCCCGACGGAACCAGCTCCTGGGCGCCGCCCAGGAGGTCTTCGTCGCGCAGGGGTACCACGCGGCCGCGATGGACGACATCGCCGAGCGCGCCGGCGTCAGCAAGCCGGTCCTCTACCAGCACTTCCCGGGCAAGCTCGACCTGTACCTCGCCCTCCTCGACCAGCACTGCGAGTCGCTGATCCAGGCGGTGCAGACCGCGCTCGCGTCGACGTCCGACAACAAGCAGCGCGTCCGGGCGACGATGGACGCGTACTTCGCCTACGTCGAGGACGACGGCGGCGCCTTCCGGCTGGTCTTCGAGTCGGACCTGACGAACGAGCCGGCCGTGCGCGAGCGCGTCGACAAGGTGACGCACGAGTGCGCCGTTGCGATCTGCGACGTCATCGCCGAGGACACCGGCCTGTCACGGGCCGAGTCGATGCTGCTGGCCTCGGGTCTGGGCGGCCTCGCCCAGGTCGTCGCCCGCTCCTGGCTGCACAGCGACCGCAGTGTCCCGCGCGACCAGGCGGTCCAGTTGCTGGCCTCGCTGGCGTGGCGCGGCATCGCCGGTTTCCCGCTGCACGGAAACGAACAGCACCACTGACGGCCGCCGACCGCCGTTTGTTCCCGGGAGCTGTTCGCTCCTGGCGTTCCCGCGCTGACCATGTACGTCCCCTCACCGGGCTAATGTGTGCTGCGTACGGCGCGGAAGATCGCGCACTTTGCTGACCGTCGGAGGGACATAGCCGTGGAGGTCAAGATCGGCGTGCTGCACACGCCTCGCGAGATCGTTCTGGAGACCGGTCAGAGCGCCGAGGAGGTCGAGCAGGCCGTGGCCGAGGCGCTGACCGGGAAGTCGCCGCTGCTGAGCCTGGTGGACGAGCACGGCCGCAAGGTCCTCGTCCCTGCCGACCGGCTCGCCTACGTCGAGCTCGGCGAGGCGGCCCCGCGCAAGGTGGGCTTCGGCGCGCTGTAGTCACGCACGGACGAGGGGGCCCGGTGACCGAGAAGGTCACCGGGCCCCCTCGCGTTTCCACCACAGATGGAGCACAAGTCACCCACAGGTGAGGATTGCATTCCGCAGGTCACGGGTATGACCGGCTACGACCGCACAACGACGCCGGCCGTGGGAGGGACCCCCGTGATGATCCTGGAAGCGCTCGGCTCCGCTGTGCTGGGTCTGCTGCTCGCATGGGCGGCCACCCACCGGCTCGCGGACCGTCTGCCGGCCCGCGCCCTGGTCTTCTCCACGGGTGTCGCCGGAGCCCTTTTCGGTGACTTCGTCACCCACAGCGCGCTGGGCCCCGGCAGCGGCCTGCCGAGCCTGCTCGGCGCGGCGGTCGTCTCGGCCGCCTCGCTCTCGCTGCTCCTTCGACCCGCGAGGCGACTCCGGGGACGGTCCGCCCCCGCATAACCCTGGTTAGGCGGCGAGCCCCAGGGCCGCCATCCGCTTGGTGTGCGCCTCGGTGATCCGGGAGAACATCCGGCCGACCTCGGCGAGGTCGAAGCCGTCCGCCACGCCACCCACCAGCATCGTCGACAGGGCGTCCCGGTCGGCGACCACCCGCTGGGACTGCGACAGCGCCTCACCCATCAACCGCCGTGCCCACAGGGCGAGTCGGCCCCCCACGCGCGGGTCCGCGTCGATCGCCGCACGCACCTTTTCCACGGCGAAACTGGCGTGCCCGGTGTCGTCGAGAACCCCGAGCACGAGCGAGCGGGAGTCCCCGTCGAGGCGGGCGGCGACCTCGCGGTAGAAGTCGCTGGCGATCGAGTCGCCGACGTACGCCTTGACGAGCCCTTCCAGCCAGTCCGAGGGCGCCGTCTGCTTGTGGAAGCCGTCGAGCGCGGCGACGAACGGCTGCATCGCCTCCGTCGGCTCGGCCCCGATCTCCGTCAGCCGGTCCCTGAGCTGCTCGAAGTGGTGGAACTCGGCCGACGCCATCTTCGCCAGCTCCGCCTTGTCGGCGAGCGTCGGCGCCAGCTTGGCGTCCTCCGCGAGCCGCTCGAACGCCGCCAGCTCGCCGTACGCGAGCGCGCCGAGCAGGTCCACCACCGCGTTGCGGTACTGCGGGTCGGCGGCGGCCGTCGCCCACTCCTGGGCGGCGACTCCGGTGGGTTCGGCGGGCGCGTCGGAGGCGTTGTCAGCGGTCGTCATGAAGCGCACAATAGCCCGCTCACAGCACGGCGGAAGTCCCTGGTCAATGAGTGTGACGACGACTACGTGACCAAATCGGCCAACGCATGTGCGTGATTCCGGGGTATGGTGGTAATGCGCCCGCCGAGTATTCGCCGGGCCGCACGAATGAGGATGCCCGGTCGGTGGCCCGATCGGCTCCGACCCGACAGCCCTCCTCGCCCGTACGGCATTTTTCGTACGGAGTTCGGAGGGGGACCCTCAGCGGTTCGAGCGCTAGAGCGTCGGCAGTGGTCCCGTGCAGTACGGCTTGCCCTCGCGGGTTGTCCGTAAGGCAGCCGACGTCCCGGCACGGTCCTGACACGACCCCCGCGCTCGCCTCGCACCGCGCACACAGAAGAGGCAGCACCCTGACTACTTTCCGAGAGCTCGGAATCCTTCCCGAGACCGCTGAGGCCCTTGAGGCCGTCGGTATCGTCTCCCCCTTCCCGATCCAGGAGATGACGCTCCCCGTAGCCCTTTCCGGCACGGACGTCATCGGCCAGGCCAAGACCGGCACCGGCAAGACGCTGGGCTTCGGCCTCCCGCTCCTGGAGCGCGTCACCGTACCCGCCGACGTCGAAGCAGGTCGGGCCAAGCCCGAGCAGCTGACCGACGCCCCGCAGGCACTCGTCGTGGTCCCCACGCGCGAGCTGTGCACGCAGGTCACCAACGACCTGCTGACCGCCGGCAAGGTGCGCAACGTACGCGTCCTCGCCATCTACGGCGGCCGGGCCTACGAGCCGCAGGTCGAGGCGCTCCGCAAGGGCGTCGACGTCGTCGTCGGCACCCCGGGCCGACTGCTGGACCTCGCGGGCCAGAAGAAGCTCGACCTCAAGCACATCAGGTCGCTCGTGCTGGACGAGGCCGACGAGATGCTCGACCTGGGCTTCCTGCCCGACGTCGAGAAGATCATCAACTTCCTGCCGGCCCGCCGTCAGACGATGCTGTTCTCGGCGACCATGCCGGGCGCGGTCATCGGTCTCGCGCGCCGCTACATGTCGCAGCCCACGCACATCCGCGCCACCTCGCCGGACGACGAGGGCGCGACGGTCGCGAACACCGCGCAGTTCGTCTACCGCGCGCACAACATGGACAAGCCCGAGCTCGTCGCCCGCATCCTGCAGGCCGAGGGCCGGGGCCTGGTCATGGTCTTCTGCCGTACGAAGCGCACCGCGGCCGACCTCGCCGACCAGCTCCAGCAGCGCGGTTTCGCCTCCGGCGCGGTCCACGGCGACCTCGGCCAGGGCGCCCGCGAGCAGGCGCTGCGCGCGTTCCGCAACGGCAAGGTCGACGTGCTCGTCTGCACGGACGTCGCCGCCCGCGGTATCGACGTCGAGGGCGTCACGCACGTCATCAACTACCAGTCCCCCGAGGACGAGAAGACCTACCTGCACCGCATCGGCCGTACCGGTCGCGCGGGCGCCAAGGGCATCGCGGTCACTCTCGTCGACTGGGACGACATCCCGCGCTGGCAGCTCATCAACAAGGCGCTGGACCTCGGCTTCCCGAACCCGCCGGAGACGTACTCCACGTCCCCGCACTTCTTCGAGGAACTGAACATCCCCGCAGGCACCAAGGGTGTCCTGCCCCGCTCGGAGCGCACCCGCGCCGGGCTGGCCGCGGAAGAGGTCGAGGACCTCGGCGAGACCGGCGGTCGCGGCGGCCCGCGTGGCCGGGGCGGCCGTGGTGGCCGCGACGACCGTGGTGGCCGTGACGGTGGCAGGGGCGGTCGCGACAGCGGCCGTGACAACAGCCGCGACGAGTCCCGTTCCGCCGACACCGAGCGCGCGGCGCGCACCCCGCGCCGCCGCCGTCGTACGCGCAACGGCGCCCCGATGGAAGGGACTTCGGCGGCCACGGCCGTGACGTCGTCCACTCCGGAGGAGACCGCGGTGGCCGCCTCCGAGGACACCGCGACCCGCACCCCGCGCCGCCGTCGCCGCACTCGCGGAACGGCGGGAGAGCAGCTGCCGGCTACGGCAGTCGCCGCCACGCCCGTCACGCCCGTGTCCGAGGTCGCGGAAAGCGCCGTAGCGACAGCTGAGGGGCCGGCCCTGGACTCCCCGGCGACGTCGCGCCGCCGCCGTACGCGGAAGTCGGCGGAGCCGGCCGTCGCCGAGGCCCCTGTGGTCGTGACCCCGGTGGCCGAGGCTCCGGTTGAGGAGACCAAGCCGCGCCGCCGGACCCGTAAGGCCGTACAGGTCGCGGAGCCGGTCGAGGTTGCCACCGACACCGCCGCCGTGGCCGCGGTCGACACGGCTGAGGCCGTCGAGGCCAAGCCGCGTCGGACCCGGGCGCGGAAGACCGCGGCTCCGGCCGAAGCGGTCGAGGTCGTCAACACGGTCGAGGCCGTCGAGGAGACCAAGCCGCGTCGCCGTACCGCGACCCGCAAGGCAGTCGCCGAGATCCCCGCGCAGGTGGTCGAGGAGCAGGGCAGCGCCGCCGAGGTCACGCCCCGTCGCCGTACCCGCAAGGTCGCGGAGCCGGTGGTGGAGATCGCGGAGACGCCGGTCGTGGCGGAGACCAAGCCGCGGCGGACCCGGAAGGCGGCGGTTGCCGCTGTCGACACCGCCGAGGCCGTCGAGACGAAGCCGCGCCGTACGCGCAAGACGGCCGCCGCCGTTGTCACGGAGGCACCGGCGGAGGTCGTCGCCGAGGCCAAGCCGCGTCGCACTCGTAAGGCTGCGGTTGCCGCTGAGGCCGCCGTGGACACGGTCGAGGCCGTCGAGAGCAAGCCGCGCCGCACCCGTAAGACGGCCGCTGCCGTCGCCACGGAGGCACCGGCGGAGGTCGTCGCCGAGGCCAAGCCGCGTCGTACCCGTAAGGCAGCGGTTGCCGCTGTCGACACGGCCGAGACGGTCGAGGCCAAGCCGCGCCGTACCCGCAAGACGGCCGCCGCCGAGATCCCGGCCCAGGTGGCCGAGGAGTCGGAGGCGAAGCCGAGGGTGCGTCGTCCGCGCAAGACCGCGGCGACCGCCGCGGCGGAGGCCACCGAGGGCTGATCCGCCCCCGAAGGCCAGCACGACACCGGACGGCCCGGCCCACGTGAAGTGGGCCGGGCCGTCGGCGTTCCCTCTGCCGCCCACCACCGCGTTAACCCGGGTTACACCCTCCCGTTCCCGGCCCGCTCAGCCTCGCCGGATAACCTCACCCCATGAGTAGGCCACCCTCCTTCACCCCGCCCCCCGGCGCTCGCGCGTACCCGCTGCGGACCGCTCGCGGTGAGTTCGCCGTCGTGGACTCGCCCGTGGCCGACGGTGTCGAGCCGAAGGGGGTCGCTCTGCTGCTGCCGGGATTCACCGGGAGCAAGGAGGACTTCAACCCGCTGCACGTGCCGCTCGGCGCGCGCGGGTACCGGACCGTCGCCGTGGACGGGCGGGGACAGTACGAGACGGACGGCCCCGCGCACGACGAATCCGCCTACGCCCAGGACGAGTTGGCGCGGGACGTGCTCGCCCTGGCCGAGGCCGTCGGCGCGCCGGTGCAACTGCTCGGGCACTCCCTCGGCGGACAGATCGCGCGGGCCGCCGTGCTCCTCGACGACGCGCCGTTCGTGTCGCTGACGCTCATGGCGTCGGGGCCGGCGCAGATCTCCGCCGCCCAGCAGCAGCGCGTGAAGCTGTTGCGGGACGCGCTCGCCGTGATGTCGTCGGCCGAGGTGTGGGAGGCGATCCAGGCGATGGAGGCGCCCGAGGAGACCGAGACCGGCGGCGCGCTGGACGAGGGGCTCGACGACCGGGACGACCTGCGGCGCCGTTGGCTGCGCACCCAGCCGGCCCAACTCATCGCCACAGGACGCCAGTTGTGCGACGAACCGGACCGGGTCGCCGAGCTGGCCGCCGTCCCGCTCCCCTTCCACGTCCTGTCGGGCTCACGCGACGACACCTGGCCGGTACCGCTCCTCGACGACATGGCCGTACGGCTGAAGGCGCGGCGGACGGTCGTCGCGCGGGCCGAGCACTCGCCGAACACGGACCAGCCGCTCGCGACGGCCCAGGCACTCGCCGACTTCTGGGACACCACAAGCCGATAGAAAGACTCAGTACTGCGTCTGCAGGTGCTCCCAGAACCCGTCCCGCAGTGCCCGCCGCAGATCGGCCTGCCCGCGCAGCGAGTACTGCAGCAGCCCCTCCGCCTCCACCAGCAGGTCCTGGTCGACCGAACCCGGCAGATACGGATGCCCGGGCAGCAGCTCCACCAGCGCTTCCCGCCCCCGCGCCGCGAGCCACTTCGCCGCGATCTGCGCGCCCACGAACCGGACGTCCTCCCGCGTGGGCCGGGTGGCGGCCGCCTCGTACACGGCGGACGCGCGCCGGGAGACGTACGGCTTGAAGAAGTCGAGGTCGAAGGTGCGCTGGCTGTCGACCTCCCAGAGGAGGGGCTCCGCCTGGTTACGGCCGTCCGGGGCCTCGATGCCCCACAAGTGGACGCGGGCGCCGTACCCTTGGGCCGCCTCGACCGCCGAGACCAGGTCCTCGTCGCCGCCGATGAGGGCCGCGTCGCTGATGGCGCGGTGCCGGGCGAGGGACTCCAGGTCGGAGCGGATGAGTGAATCGACGCCCTTCTGCTGGTTGTTGGCGTTGAGGTTGCCCAACCGCACCTTCACGTCCGGGAGTTCGGCGATGGCCTGCTGCTCGGCGGTGTGGATGCGGCGCCGGGCGCCGTCGTACCAGTACACGCGCAGCAGCCGGCTGTCCGCGAAGATCGTGCGGGCCTTGTCGATGAGCGCCTCGATGAGGCCCTCGGCGTCGAGGTCGAAGGTGCGTCGGTCCTCGGTCCCGGAGACGAGCCGGCCCGCGGCTGCATACAAGTACCCGGCGTCGACGAAGATCGCATGTGTCGAGGGCGTCTTCGCCACTTCGGCGAGCATGCGCTGCAGCAGCTCGTTCGTGCGGTCGATGCGGGCGCTGAGGGCCGCGAGGTCGTCGTTCATCGCCTCCATTGTCCCGGCGGTCACGCTGCGAACACAACCGGTCCCGGTCAGTCCCGCACCGATCTCTTACCGGTCAGTAATTAGGCGTGCGAAAAATTTCCTTAGCGTAGGGAATGTTTGTAACACGCATCCCGTTGACTACATACGTAACCAAGTAGTTCTCCTCAGGAGGATGACCAGACGAAGGGAGAAGCCCATGCGCTTCGAAATCATGCGTCTCGACGAGGTCGACGGCACCACCGTGGACAGCACCGTCGTGGACGCCGCCTCCGTCAATCGGATCGTGCAACAGGCCGCCGCCATAGGACAGCGACTGTGGATCCGCCCCGCCGAGACCAAGGCCTCGTAACACCTACGACGCCGCGTAACACCTACGACATTCACGCGGATCTCCACCACACTTCAGAACCCCCGTACGGCACCGACGCCGTACGGGGGTTCTGCGTGTACGGGGCGACCGCGGCGATCAGCTCGCCCGGATCACCTGGGTGATCCCGTTGATGATCTGCTGCACGGCGATGGCGGACAGCATCATCCCGGCGAGCCGCGTCACCAGCACCACACCGCCGTCCTTGATGACCCGGATGATCAGCAGCGAGTACCGCATCACCACCCACAGCACGACATGGATCGCGAGGATCGCCGCCCACACCGACACCTGGGTGGCCACGCTGTCGGCCTTCTGCACGGCGAGGATGACGGACACGATCGCACCGGGCCCGGCGAGCAGCGGCATGCCCAGCGGTACGAGGGCGACGTTGACGTCCTTGGTCTGCTTGGGCTCGTCGGTCTTGCCGGTGAGCAGGTCGAGCGCGATCAGCAGGAGCAGCAGCCCGCCCGCGATCATCAGCGCGGGCACGGAGACGTGCAGGTAGTCGAGGATCTGATGCCCGAGCAGCCCGAAGACGGTGATCACACCGCCGGCCACGCAGACGGCCTGGAACGCCATCCGCTTCTGCACCTTGGACGGCCGTCCGGCGGTCAGGGCGAGGAAGATGGGGGTGATCCCAGGGGGATCCATGATGACAAAAAGGGTCAGGAAGAGAGAGCCGAAAACAGCGACGTCGAACATGGGTGAGCCACGAGCCTTGCAGAGAGGTGAGCGGAGAGAAGACGTACGAGATCGGTGCGGGCGTCAGGCTCCGCCGGCCCCTGGCACCGGGAACGCCCCGGTAGCGCGCCGCGTGATCTCGCCGTACACCTCGGGATCGGTCGTGTACTCCCCGAGCTGCACGCTCTTGCGGCTCCCGTGGTAGTCGCTGGACCCGGTCGTCAGCAGCCCGAGCTCCTTGGCGAGCCCCCGCAACCGCACCCGCGTCTCGGCGTCGTGATCCATGTGGTCGACCTCGATGCCGTCGAGCCCGGCGGCGGCCATCTCGGCGATGGCGGCCTCGGGCACGGTGTGACCGCGCTTGCTGGCCCCGGGATGCGCGAAGACGGTGACCCCGCCCGCGGCCTTGACCAGTCGGATCGCCTCGAACGGATCGGTCTCGTGCTTGGCCACATGCGCCCGGCCGCCGTCGGCGAGCCAGTCCTCGGTGAAGGCGTCGTTCACGGTCGGTACGACACCCAGCTCGACCAGCGCGGTGGCGACATGAGGCCGCCCGACCGACCCCTCACCGGCAATCCGGGCAACCTGCTCCCAGGTCACCGGCACACCCAGCTCCTGCAGCCGCCCCACCATGGCCCGAGCCCGGGGCACCCGATCGTCCCGCACCAGCTCCCGCTCGGCGAACAGAGCAGGCTCCTCCGGATCGAAGAGATAGGCCAGCATGTGCATGGACACCCCGTCGATCCGACAGGACATCTCGGCCCCGGTGACGAGAGTGAGCCCCGAGGGCAACGCGTCGATCGCCTCGGCGTACCCACGACTGGTGTCGTGATCGGTCAGCGCGACAACGTCCAGCCCGGCGGCACCGGCATTCCGCACCAGCTCAGCAGGCGTGTCCGTACCGTCGGAGGCCGTGGAGTGGGTGTGCAGATCGATACGCACGCGCAGACTCCAGACGGTGACGATACGAAGGGGACCACTCAAGGGTAACGGCAACCCCGAGGGCCTCCAGGACACCGCTTAGGGCATCCCACCTAAGGGGCGCGGGGAACTGCGCGACAAGCCCCCACACACCCGCACCCGCCCCACAACAGAACCCGGCACCCCCCTAGGCGCTACGGCTCCAGCAAGCGCGGCGACAACGCCCCACACGGCACCAGATCAACCTCGGCCCCCGCATCCCGCAAATCCGTCAACACCAGCTCGTCATACATCAACAACCCCGACTGCTCAGGCCAGACAACAGCCCACAGCCACAGCCCCAACGCCTCCCCCGCAAACACCGCCCGATCATCCGGCGCCGTAGCAACATGCCACAACGGCGTAGGCCGCCCCGCAGCCAGCAACTTCGCCTGAGGAGGCTTCTCGACGTTCATATAGGGCCCAGGATCCGGCCCGTCGATCCCCGCATACCGCGCCCCGAGCCCAACCCCTAGCTCCTCGGCGACAAGGATCAACTCCCCGATCCCCCCGAGCGGCCCCGGCCCGGAACAGGCCACGGCCGTAGCCCGCCCCCCACTACGGTCATCCCCCGCGCAGACCACGCCGGTGAACAGCCATCCGACCGGCAACGGCCACGGCATCCACACCGGCACCTTCGTCCGATGCACGACAACGCTGAGGGCCTCGACGCTGGGCGGGATCACGGGCTGCAGCGGATGCACCGTCCCGTGGACATCGCACTGCCAGGAATCGGCGAAGAGTCCGGGAGCCCTGACCCGGCCACCACACTTCGGGCAACTGGGTTCGCCCCTCATAGGGCCCCACGGTCCTACCCTCACTCCCCCGCGTCAAGGACGATCACCCGTCCGGCCCGGACCACTCACGGAGCGAATCTAGATGTAGCTTGCATTAATTACCTTGCCTAACTTACTATGTGCATATACCAACTACTCGGGAGGAAGCATGGACGACCCCTTCAGTGCGGGAGCCGACGCGGGAGCCGACACCGGCACCGGCAGCCTTCTGCGGCAGCCGAAGGCCGTATGGGCCACCGCCGGCGCCTCGGTCGTCGCCTTCATGGGCATCGGACTCGTCGACCCGATCCTGCCGTCGATCGCCAAGGGCCTCGACGCCACGGCGAGTCAGGTCTCCCTGCTCTTCACCTCGTACTTCCTGATCACCGCCGTCGCGATGCTGGTGACCGGCTTCGTCTCCAGCCGGATCGGCGGCAAGAAGACCCTGCTGCTCGGCCTCGCCCTCGTCGTGGTCTTCGCCGGTCTCGCCGGCACCTCGGGCTCGGTCGGCGAACTCGTCGGCTTCCGGGCGGGCTGGGGTCTCGGCAACGCGCTCTTCGTGTCCACGGCCCTCGCGGTCATCGTCGGCGCGGCGGCCGGCGGCAGCGCCGCGGCGATCCTGCTCTACGAGTCCGCCCTCGGCCTCGGCATGGCCTGCGGCCCGCTGCTCGGCGCGCTACTGGGCAACCAGAGCTGGCGCTACCCCTTCTTCGGCACCGCGTTCCTGATGGCGATCGGCTTCCTGTGCATCACGGTGTTCCTGAAGGAACAGCCGAAGCCCGCACAGAAGACGTCACTGCTCGACCCGCTCAAGGCGCTCGGCCACGGCGGTCTGGCCTCGGCCGCGATCTCGTCGTTCTTCTACAACTACACGTTCTTCACCGTGCTGGCCTTCACCCCGTTCGTGCTGAACATGACCCCGTACAAGTCCGGCGCCGTGTTCTTCGCCTGGGGTGTCCTGCTCGCCGTCTTCTCGGTCTTCGTCGCCCCGCGCCTGCAGGCCCGGTTCGGCTCTCTGAAGGTGCTCGGCGGTTCGCTGGTGCTCCTCGCCGTCGACGTCCTGGTCCTCGGCTACGGCAGCCACACCACCGCCGTCGTCTGCACGATCCTGTCCGGCGCCTTCATCGGCGTGAACAACACCGTCTACACCGAGCTGGCCCTGGGTGTGTCGGACGCGCCGCGCCCGGTGGCGAGCGCGGGCTACAACTTCGTCCGCTGGTTCGCCGCCGCTGCCGCGCCGTTCTTCGCGCCGAAGATCGAGGGCTGGACCAACATCCATATCCCGTTCGTGGTCGCGGCGGTCACCGCGGCGCTGGGCGCGCTGGTGGTCCTCGTACGACGGAACGCGCTCACGCACGAGGCCGAGGAGCTGGAGCCGAGGCACGCGGTGGAGGACAGTGTCGGGGTGTTCGCCAACTAGCCGATTACCGGCCGACGTTGGTGAGCTTGCTCACTCTGACTGTCAGTCGAGCGGGACGGATCTACGGGACGGATCCCGGAGGTCCGTCCCGTTCGTCAGCCAGCGCTCCTGGAGGGCCTGCGCGCCGTGGACGCGTTTCCAGGCGGCCTCGTTCGGGGTCATGGGGAGCAGCGGCAGGAAGCGGACCGGGTCGAGGGGCGCGTCGAGTTCCAGGTCCTCGACCAGGCCGCCCGGCTCGGCGACCAGCACCGAGGTGAACGGAGCGCCGGGCCACAGGGGTTCGCCCACGTCGAGGGAGGCGCCGGGGGCCACGACCACGCCCTCGACCTGCGGGGACGCGGCGAGCACGGCGAGGGGCCGGAGCACCTTGTCGGTGTCGGCGAGGCCGCCGCGGACGGACAGGACCAGCTCTGCGCGCGGGCCCGCGACCGGGTCGGCGAGCATCGCCGTGGGGTCGCTCATGGGCTGCGCGGACATGCCGAGGGTGGCGTAGCGGACGACGGGCCCGTCCTGGTTGTCGCCCGGGAAACGCAGTACCTCGACGCGGTCCGTCCCCAGGAAAGTGACCGCGGCGCGGGCGTCCGGATCGCCCAGCGCGGTACGCAACCGTGCCTCGACCAGAGCAAGAACATCAACCATGCGGCGAGCATAGAACTCGTCAGTACCGGGCAAAGCAGCGCCTTGACACTTCGGCCGGCTGCTAGTCTGGGCCGGTCGTTCGGGCAGCACGCAGAAGCGTCGCGATCAAGTCCCGACGCCGTTGAGACTCCCCTACGGGGGACCGGCCGGAGGAGGTGGGGCTGCAATGGACCGAAGTCGGCCTGGCAGTACCACCCGCTCTTCCGGCCGCTGATGTCGTCGCTCTGGCTCTAGCCCCTCCAGTCGGCTGCCGCCGCTCGCACTTCTTCACTGTCGCGGAAGAGCACTTCGTTTCTTTTTCCTGATCTGCCTGATCTGTTCGGTGTATCCGATCCGACCGATCTGTCTGTTCCGAAGTCAGTGCCTGTATCAGTAGCGAAGTTCGCCACCGCGACGGTGCGGTGCTCCCCGCTTTGTGGACGTGCCAAACATCCGCACTCAGGACGTCCCCATTCCGGGCAGTTCCAACCGTCGTTGGCGCCTTTCGTTGCTCGTCGCGAAGGAGCCCGCCATGTCGATGATCCGCGACCTGCGTGCCGTGGTCCGCCCGTCCCGTCCCTCCCTGCGCAAGGACGGCGGCGCGTACGACACGACCCGCGACCCCGGCACCCCCTCGGCCGTCGTCGACTGCGCCGTCTACCGCGACGGTGCCCGTATCGACATCGGCAAGCCGCTCACCCCGCACGAGGCGATGCGCCTGGTGCGCCGTGACGGCGGCTTCGTGTGGATCGGCCTGCACGAGCCGACCGAGGCCGAATTCGCCGTCATCGCCCGGGAGTTCGGACTCCACCCGCTCGCCGTCGAGGACGCCGTACAAGCCCACCAGCGGCCCAAGCTGGAGCGCTACGACGACTCCCTGTTCACCGTCTTCAAGACCATCCACTACGTCGAGCACGACCAACTCACGGCCAACAGCGAGGTAGTTGAGACCGGCGAGGTCATGTGCTTCACCGGGCGGGACTTCTTCATCACCGTCCGGCACGGCGGCCAGGGCTCGCTGCGGGCGCTGCGGCACCGGTTGCAGGACGACCCCGAGCTGCTCGCCCGCGGTCCCTCGGCGGTGCTGCACTCGATCGCCGACCACGTCGTCGACGGCTATGTCGCGGTCGCGGACGCGGTGCAGGACGACATCGACGAGGTCGAGACCGAGGTGTTCACGCCGGGCCGCAAGGGCGGGGTCTCGCGCGGTGTCGACTCGGCGCGGATCTACCAACTCAAGCGCGAGGTACTGGAGTTCAAGCGCGCGGTGTCGCCACTGCTGCGTCCCATGCAGCTGCTGAGCGAGCGGCCGATGCGACTGATCGACCCGGACATCCAGAAGTACTTCCGGGACGTCGCCGACCACCTCGCCCGCGTCCACGAGCAGGTCATCGGCTTCGACGAGCTGCTCAACTCGATCCTCCAGGCCAACCTCGCGCAGGCGTCCGTCGCGCAGAACGAGGACATGCGGAAGATCACCGCGTGGGCCGCGATCATCGCCGTACCGACGATGGTCACGGGCGTCTACGGCATGAACTTCGACAACATGCCGGAGCTCCACTGGAAGTACGGCTATCCGCTGGTGCTGACCTTCACCGTGACCGTCTGTCTGGCGATCCACCGCACGCTGAAGCGCAACGGCTGGCTGTGAGCGGCCTGGATAGGCTGAGCGCCATGACAAGCGAGCTGCTCGACCAGGCCCTCGTCGAGGAGGCCACGAAGAAGTCCGGCCTCGTCTGGGTCAACGGTCCCGGAGTCCCGGCCCGTGCCCTGTGGCACGTCTGGCACGAGGGCGCGGCCTGCCTGATCGGCGACGGACCGGGCGAGCAGCCGCTGCCGGGACTGACCGACGGCGGCGGTGCCGAGGTCACGGTCCGCAGCAAGGACAAGGGCGGCCGGCTGGTCTCGTGGACCGCGAAGGTCGTCGAACTGGCACCGGACTCCGAGGCCTGGACGGCGACCGTCGCCGAGCTGAAGGGCAAGCGCCTCAACGCCCCCGACGGCGAGGCGATGACGGCCCGCTGGGCGCGCGAGTGCCGGGTGCTGCGCCTTGAACCGACGGGAGCGACGGCCGACCTGCCGGAGGGTTCGCTGGCGGAGCCCCCGCTGCCGTCCACGGCGACGACCCGGCATCCGGTCCCGGCCGGCCTGCCGCGCCTGCTCCTGAAGAAACGCAAACGCCGGTAACTGCCGCTAGGAAGACGGCAGTTGCTTGCCGTAGTCGACAGTGTCGTCGTCCTTCGGCTCCTTCACTGTGAAGCTCTTGCCCCAGTCCGAGAAGGTCAGGGTGCCCGCGCCGCCCGCGCGGACCAGGCGGAGGGGGTACGGCTTGCCCTCCAGGGAGACGTCGAGGGTGCCGCCGGAGCCGTCGTCGCCGGTGATGCGGATCGTACGGACGCCGTTCTGGTCGTGGTGTCCGTCCGTCGCGAGTGAGCCGTGCAGGGTCAGCAGACTGGAGAGGAGGACGTCCTTGTCCGTGAAACCACTGAACTTCTTGTACGAGGGGTCGCCCTGCGGCACCTTCACGTACTTGCCGTGCAGCGAGTCGCCGACGCCCGAGTCCCCGTTGCTGTTCCAGAAGTCCGCGTCGGCCTTCAGGTACAGCTCCTCGCCGATCCGCAGCAGCCCGAAGGTCGACCCCTTCGAGGTGACCGACCCGCTGCCGCCGTCGGACTTCAGCCGCATGTCGAGCGTGTACGTCCGCCCGCTGGTGACGACGGTCCCGGACAACCGTACGGCGTCGGCGGCGCCCGCGGCCGTCACCGACGTCGACTGGATCTTGTCGGCGGCCAGCTTGCCGACCCCGTTGGTCCCCGCGTCCGGGTCCCCGCCGCCGCATCCCGTCAGGGTCAGGACACAGACCGCGCCGAGCAGCGCCGCACGAGGGTTTCGGACCTGGGGGAGCGCAGTCACAGGTGGGTTGCCTTCCGTGCGGGGGCGATGGCGTACGGCAGCGTACCGGGGCCGCGAGGCGTCGGCGGAGCCAGTCCGTCCGGACCGTCCACCAGCGCGGATCACATAGGGACGGGCTAGCCTGAAGCCCGTCCGAGCAGGCATTTCGGAAGATCCGGAAAGCACAGAATCCATCGGCGGATCAGAAGAGAAAGAAGGAGGTGCGGCCATGGCAGCCGGCGCTCCCCGAGTCTTCGTGTCGCACCTCTCCGGTGTCGCCGTCTTCGACCCGAACGGCGACCAGGTGGGCCGCGTCCGCGACCTCGTCGTCATGCTCCGCGTGGGCCGGCGGCCCCCTCGGCTGCTCGGCCTCGTCGTCGAACTCTCCACCCGGCGCCGCATCTTCCTCCCGATGACCCGCGTCACCGGCATCGAGTCCGGCCAGGTCATCACGACCGGCGTACTGAACGTCCGCCGCTTCGAGCAACGGCCCACCGAGCGGCTGGTGTTCGGCGAACTCCTGGACCGGCGCGTCACCCTCGTCGAGACCGACGAGGAGGTCACCGTCCTCGACCTGTCCGTGCAGCATCTGCCGGCCCGCCGGGACTGGGAGATCGACCGCATCTTCGTACGGAAGGGCAGGACCGGCGGAGCCTTCAGGAGGGCCAAGGGCGAGACGCTGACCGTGGAGTGGTCCGCCGTCACCGGTTTCTCCCTGGAGGAGCAGGGACAGGGCGCGGAGAGCCTCCTGGCCACCTTCGAGCAGCTGCGCCCCGCCGACCTCGCCAACGTCCTGCACCATCTCTCCCCCAAGCGACGGGCCGAGGTCGCCGCCGCCCTCGACGACGATCGCCTCGCCGACGTCCTCGAAGAGCTGCCGGAGGACGACCAGATCGAGATCCTCGGCAAGCTGAAGGAGGAGCGCGCGGCGGACGTCCTGGAGGCCATGGACCCGGACGACGCGGCCGACCTCCTCTCCGAACTCCCCGAGGACGACAAGGAGCGCCTGCTGAACCTGATGCAGCCCTCCGAGGCAGCCGACGTACGCCGCCTGATGTCGTACGAGGAGCACACCGCGGGCGGCCTGATGACGACCGAGCCGATCGTCCTACGGCCGGACGCGACCGTCGCCGACGCACTCGCCCGGGTCCGCAGCGCCGACCTCTCCCCCGCGCTCGCCGCCCAGGTCTACGTCTGCCGCCCGCCCGACGACACCCCGACCGGCAAGTACCTCGGCACGGTCCACTTCCAACGGCTGCTGCGCGACCCGCCGTACACCCTGGTCAGCGCGATCATCGACGACGACCTGCAACCGCTCGACCCGGACGCGACGCTTCAGCTCATCGCCGGGTTCTTCGCGACGTACGACATGGTCGCGGCGCCCGTGGTCGACGAGACCGGGTCGCTGCTGGGTGCGGTGACCGTGGACGACGTGCTGGACCACATGCTGCCGGAGGACTGGCGGGAGACCGAGTTCCATCTCGACGAGGGCGACGGCGAGAACGAGGCATCGGCAGAGGCGGAGGAGGTGGCGGCTCATGACTCCTGAGCGCGAGACCACGCGCGAGCGGACACCGGCGGGCGCGACCGCCACCACCCGGACCC
The DNA here is from genome assembly GCF_040655155.1 of Streptomyces sp. NPDC050508. Taxonomy (NCBI): domain Bacteria; kingdom Bacillati; phylum Actinomycetota; class Actinomycetes; order Kitasatosporales; family Streptomycetaceae; genus Streptomyces; species Streptomyces sp. NPDC050508. Next base: position 45,866 of record NZ_JBFAJJ010000034.1, on the reverse strand, counting down.
GGGCCCGGCTCGACCAGCCGCGCCCGCCCCGGCGCCGGTTCCTGCCCGAGTACGACCCGGAGGCCTTCGGGCGGCTGTCGGAGCGGATCGCGCGGTTCCTGGGGACCGGGCGGTTCATCGTCTGGATGACGGTCGTCATCATCGCGTGGGTGCTGTGGAACATCTTCGCGCCGCGGGACGTGCGGTTCGACAACTACCCGTTCATCTTCCTGACGTTGATGCTGTCGCTCCAGGCCTCCTACGCGGCCCCGCTGATCCTGCTCGCGCAGAACCGGCAGGACGACCGCGACAAGGTCAACCTCGAACAGGACCGCAAGCAGAACGAGCGGTCGATCGCCGACACCGAGTACCTCACCCGCGAGATCGCCGCCCTGCGCATCGGCCTCGGCGAGGTGGCGACCCGGGACTGGATCCGCTCCGAGCTGCAGGACCTGGTGAAAGAGCTCGACGAACGGGAGAACGGCCACCACAAGCACGTCGTATTCCCGGCGGAACGGTCGCACGGACGTGACGTAGACGACCGGTGACCGGCTTGGCCGGGGCCCCGCGCGGCGCCGTACCATCGACCCCATGGCTACGGAAGACGCGGTGCGTGAAGCGCTGTCGACGGTGAACGACCCCGAGATCAACCGACCCATCACCGAGTTGGGGATGGTCAAGTCGGTGGAGATCGGTGCGGACGGAGCGGTCGCGGTCACCGTGTACCTGACGGTCTCCGGCTGCCCCATGCGCGAGACGATCACGCAGCGCGTGACGGAGGCGGTCCTGGGTGTCGAGGGCGTCACCGGTGTCGACGTGACCCTGGACGTGATGAGCGACGAGCAGCGCAAGGAACTCGCGACCGCCCTGCGCGGTGGCAAGACCGAGCGCGAGGTCCCCTTCGCGCAGCCCGGCTCCCTCACGCGCGTGTACGCGGTCGCCTCCGGCAAGGGCGGCGTCGGCAAGTCCTCGGTGACGGTGAACCTCGCCGCCGCGATGGCCGCCGACGGCCTGAAGGTCGGTGTCGTCGACGCCGACATCTACGGCCACTCCGTGCCGCGCATGCTGGGCGCCGACGGCCGTCCCACCCAGGTCGAGAACATGATCATGCCGCCGTCGGCACACGGCGTGAAGGTCATCTCCATCGGCATGTTCACGCCGGGCAACGCGCCGGTGGTGTGGCGCGGCCCGATGCTGCACCGCGCGCTCCAGCAGTTCCTGGCGGACGTGTACTGGGGCGACCTGGACGTGCTGCTGCTGGACCTGCCCCCGGGCACCGGCGACATCGCGATCTCGGTCGCCCAACTCGTCCCGAACGCCGAGATCCTGGTCGTGACGACCCCTCAGCAGGCGGCGGCCGAGGTGGCCGAGCGGGCGGGCTCCATCGCCGTACAGACCCACCAGAAGATCGTCGGCGTCGTCGAGAACATGGCGGGCCTGCCCTGCCCGCACTGCGGCGAGATGGTCGACGTCTTCGGCACGGGCGGCGGCCAGTCGGTGGCGGACGGCCTGACGCGCACGACGGGCGCGAACGTCCCCGTCCTCGGTTCCATCCCGATCGACGTCCGCCTCCGCGAGGGCGGCGACGAGGGCAAGCCGGTGGTCCTGAGCGACCCCGACTCCCCGGCGGGCGCGGCGCTGCGCGCGATCGCGGGGAAGCTGGGGGGACGGCAGCGGGGCCTTTCGGGACTGTCGCTGGGGATCACTCCCAAGAACAAGTTCTAGGGATCTTCTTACGACGATGGGGGCGCCGTCTCACCGGACGGCGCCCCCATCGTCGTAACCGCTACTGGGCGTACGTAGCGATGTCCTTGATCATGGCGAAGCCGAGCCCGTACGCGCTCATGCCCCTGCCGTACGCCCCCACGTGGACCCCCGCCTGAGTGGACCCGGCCAGCACCCAGCCGAACTCGGACTCGCGGTAGTGGAAGGGCGTCGGCACACCGTCCACCGGAAGGGACAGGGTCGACCAGTCGTCGCCGGCGAGGTCGTCGGCCAGCACCCACGCCGTCTCGGTCTGCTGCTCCAGCCAGTCGTCGCGCAAGGTGTGGTCCATCTGGCCGGGCCAGGTGAAGGACAGCAGCCCCACACCGGCGAGCCAGGCCGCCGAGGACACCGAGGTGGCCTCCAGGAGGCCCGTGCCGTCCGCGGTGCGCCGGGCGGGGTTGCCCGCGACGGTGACGACCACCGCGAACTTCTCCTTGTCCTCCGTGCCTTCGTTGCGTACGGAGGGCTCGTCGCCGTGCCCGATCGAACCGTGCTCGACGGCACCGTCCGCCGCCATGCCCACCTGCATCAGCCAGCGCGGTCCCGTGAAGGCCTCGTCGAGGCCGTACCACGGGAAGGGCGCCAGCAGGTAGCCGTCGACCGTGCGCCGGGCGGAGGGGAGTTGTTGTCCACCCTCCGCGGCCGGCGCCTGCGCGCCTACCCGACTCGTCGTCTCCATGCTCCGGACGCCTCCTCGTTCTCGTCGGACCGGGGCGGCCCGCCCCCCTTCGGGCGACTCGCCCGGTCCGCACAACAACTCGGCAGCATAGCCACCTCGTGCGAGGCAGCCCGGAAAGCGCCCGGCGCGTGAGGCGCGCAAGGGCCTTGTTCAGGCCGTACGGGGGCGTGGTGAAGGTATGAAACGCGTCACGTAAAAGCCGCGCGAGGGGGTCAGGTGGCGTCGGCGTCGAAGGGCGGGCGGTCGTCCTTCTCCGGGTCCTCGGGCTTCTTGGTCATATCGAGACGACCGCTGCCGGAGGAGGACGACGACGAGGAGGCAGAGGGGGTGTCCGCGTTCTGGACCGCCTCCGTGACCTCGGCCATCTCCTTCTTCAGGTCGAAGCCGTTGCGGATCTCCTTGAGCCCCAGCTCGTCGTTGTCCAGCTGCTTGCGCAGGAACGTCTTGGGGTTGAGGTCCTCGAAGTCGAAGTCCTTGAACTCCGGGCCGAGCTCCTCGCGGATGTCCGCCTTGGCGCTCTCCGAGAACTCTCGGATCTTCCGGATCGTCCGCATGACGTCCTGGATGACCTTCGGGAGCTTGTCCGGACCGAAAACGAGCACGGCGAGGACAATGATCGTCACCAGCTCTAGCGGTCCTATGTCATTGAACACCTGAAGCTCCTTGCGATGTCCTCGGCCCTCGGCCCTCGGTGGTCTGTGCGCGTCTTCCGTGGTCCGGGCCGGGTCCACGGTACCCGGCGATCCCACCCGACCGGTACTGTCCCGGGGGCTACGAGTGGGTGTACGCGACCGGTTTTCCGGGTTGTTTGCCTAGTGGGACGGGTCGCAGGGCTCTCACCTGTGACGTTTCTGTCAATCACCGGTCGAGGAGCCCAGGACGAGCGACACGGTCAGGCCCCTGCCACCGCGTCGGAGGGTCAGGCGCAGGTGGTCGCCTGGGCGGTGGGCCCGGGTCCTGACGATGAGCTCGTCGCCGGAGTGGACGCGCACGCCGTCCACCTCGGTGATGACGTCGCCCGCCTTGAGGCCGGCCTCGGCACCGGGCCCGCCGACGGTGACGGCCGGGGCACCGTCACTTGCCTTCGTCGCGACGCGGGCTCCGTCGCCGGTGTAGTCCATGTCGAGGGTGACGCCGATGACCGGGTGGGTGGCCTTCCCGGTGTTGATCAGTTCCTCGGCGACGCGCCTGGCCTGGTTGACGGGGATGGCGAAACCGAGCCCGATGGAACCGGCCTGACCGCCTCCCGTGTCGGTACCGTCGTCGGCGGAACGGATGGCCGAGTTGATCCCCACGACCCGCCCCTGCGAGTCGAGCAGCGGCCCGCCGGAGTTGCCGGGGTTGATGGGCGCGTCGGTCTGCAGAGCATCGACGTACGACACGTCGCTCCCGTCCGCCGCCTCACCGCCGGCCGTGATGGGCCGGTCCTTGGCGCTGATGATGCCGGAGGTCACGGTGTTGTCGAGGTCGAAGGGCGCGCCGATCGCGACGACGGGGTCGCCGACCCGCACGTTGTCGGAGTTCCCGAGCGGCATCGGCTTCAGCCCACGCACCCCGCTCACCTGCACGACGGCGAGGTCGTACCCGGTGTCGTGCCCGACGACCTTGGCCCTCGCGGTCTGTCCCCCGCTGAAGCTCACGGATATCTCGCCGTCGGCGCCCGCGGGCTGCACCACATGGTTGTTGGTGAGGATGTGCCCCCGCGTGTCCAGCACGATCCCGGTACCGGTCCCCGACTCCTCGTCACCGGTCACATGCAGGGTCACGACACTGGGCAGAGCCCGAGCCGCGATCCCGGCGACACTCCCCGGCACCCGCCCACCGTCCTCCGTCCCGGCCTGCGGCAACACGATGTCCCCACCACCACTGTCCCGCTCGACGTACGCCCCTACGACACCTCCGACGCCCCCGGAGAGAAGAGCGAGCGCGAGCGCGGAGACGATGAGGAGTTTCCGGCTGCGGTTGCGACGCTGCTGGTGGGTGGGGGTGGGGGCGCCGTTCTGTTGGAGGGGGGCGGGGGACGCCCACGGGTCGTAGCGGTGCCAGGGGTCGGTGGTGGGGTCCGGCACGGGTGCGGGGGCGCCAGCGGTCGGGGGGTCGGAGAAGGAGGGTGTCGCAGGGACACCAGCGGTCGCGGCGTCGGAGAAAGGTGGCGCAGGGATGCCGGGGGCCGCGGGCGCGGTGTGCGGAGCCGGCGGGACGGAAGTACCGGGAGCCGCTGTGGGGGCCTGTGGGGCGGCGCCGGGCACGGAGGCGACCGCAGGGTGCTGAACGGGCGGCGCGGGCGCCCAGGGCCCCGGCTCGCCGTACGGCGGGGTGCTGTAGGGATCGGGGTCGTGGAGAGGCTTGGGCCGGTCGCTGGGCGGAAGGACCGCGCCGACGGTCACCGAAGGTCCGGACGCGACAAGATCCGACACGAAGCCACCGTCAACTTCGTCACCCGCACCGCCGGTCCGAGACTCCGACGCGGGGTGCCCCGACTCGAACCCACCATCGGCGTCTACGACCACGCCGCCGACCGGGGACTCCGGAACACCGGTATCCACGGCCACGCCACCGGCCGAGGTCCTCGACGCAGGACGGCCCAACTCGAAATCACCGTCAACACCCGCAGCCGCACCGCCAGTTGCCGACTCGACCACGGGAGGACCGGGCTCAGCACCACCACCGGCGTCCACGGTCCCACCGCCCACCGAAGACTCCCGGACGCCAGAGCCCGCCTCGAAACCACCACCGGCGTCTACGACCACGCCACCGGCCGAGGACTCCGACACGGAACGATCCGGCCCAGCGCCACCGCCCACCGGGGACGCGGACACAGGACGGCCCGGCCCGACGCCACCATCGGCACCCTCAGCCGCACCACCCACCGAGGCCCCCGACACAGGACGAGCCAACTCGAAGTCGCCCTCGGCAGAAGGCGATTCGGCGCTCAGTTCCTCGGTCGGTGCGCGCAGCTCGAAGGACTCGTCGTCCGATTCCCGAAGCGCACCCGGCGGTCGTAGCGCGAAGTCCCCGTCGGTGGCATCTGCAGGCCCATCGAGATCCGCGCCGGCATCAGCCGCACGCCCGGGCTCAGCGGGCTCGACCCCGGTCGCGTCCGGCGTCGCCAGGTCCCCGGGATCTCCCGGGCGGGCCCGACCCCACCACTTCGGTTTCGTGGGCCTTGGTTTCGGCGTCGCCTCGTTCATGCTCTCTCCACAGCCCGCCGTGCCACCCCGTACTCCCCGGATTCAACCAGGTTCGCGGGTCGTGGCGCAGGGGCCGGTCAGCGGAGTGGGCGGGAGGAGGCGGAGGGGGTGGGAGTGGGGGAAGAGGTGGTGTCGGGGAGGGGCGCGGCGAGCAGGCCGGGGGACATGATCTCGGGGGCCGTGGACCACGTCGTGAGGGCGACCGGTGTGGTCGCGTTCAGCGGGCGTATCAGCGGGGACATGGCAGCCGCTCCGGCCATCACCGGCGTGGTCAGCGTGTGCATGACCTCGTCGCGCTGGACGGCCGCCGGAGACGGCACCCCGGGCAGCAGCGGTGCGGAGACGGAGGTCGGCGCCATCGCTGTGTCGCCGAGCATCGATCGCTGACTCGTCCCCTGGGCGAGCAGGGGTCCGACCCCACGGCGACGCCCCGCGTCGGGGGTCGCGGCGCCCGTCCCCTGGGTCCGAGCCGGCGTCACACCCGCGCCACCGCGCGCTTCCGCGGCCGTGTCGCCCGGCGTGACCGTGGCCACCCCGCCCAACGCGATCGCGGCCAGCGACACCGCGCCGGCGGCGACGAACGCGAACCGCATCCCGCGCGAGGCGGAGCGGTCGGCGTCGTGCCGGCTGACGTCATGGATACGGAAACCCTCGCGGGCGGAGGGAGACGAAGGGGCCAGGGCTGTCGCGGCGTGCGGGCCCGCCGGGACGTAGCCGAACTCGAACACGTCGAGCGGCCCGTTTCTCTTCACGCCGAAGAGGCCGACCCCGGCGAAGAGTCCCCCGCCGGGCGGCTCCTCGCTGTCGGTGTCGCCGTCTCCCCCGGGGAGTCCCTGCAGGCGGGCCAGGAAGCTCTCGGAGGGGGGCGGTGGGGCCATTTCCGCGAACACGTTCTTCAGTCGGCGCTGCGCGTCGGCCTCGGCCTTGCACTTCGTACAGGTGGCAAGGTGCGCCAGTACGCGCTCGCGCGACTCATGACCGAGCTCCCCGTCCACCAGGGCGGAAAGTCGGTCTCCCAGATGCTGCTCCGAAGGCGTAGGACGAGATCCACTCACGCGGTCGCGCCCCCTCCCCCCAGCGCGGGCACACGCGCCACGAAGGAACGGCGCTCGGCCCGTGCTTCCGGCGAGCGGTGCGCGAGGGCCTTGCGGAGCTGGGAGCGGCCACGGTGGATCCGGGAACGGACCGTGCCGAGCTTGACGCCCAGGGTCGCGGCGATCTCCTCGTAGGAGAGGCCCTCGATGTCGCACAGGACGACCGCCGCCCGGAACTCCGGGGCGAGGGTGTCCAGGGCCTGCTGGACGTCGGCGTCGAAGTGCGCGTCGTTGAAGACCTGCTGGGGAGACGGCTCGCGGCTGGGCAGGCGCTCGGCCGCGTCCTCCCCCAGCGCGTCGAAACGGATGCGCTGCTTGCGGCGGACCATGTCCAGGAAGAGGTTGGTGGTGATGCGGTGCAGCCAGCCCTCGAAGGTGCCGGGCGTGTACGTCGACAGGGAACGGAAGACCCGGACGAAGACCTCTTGCGTCAGGTCCTCGGCGTCGTGCTGGTTCCCCGTCAGGCGGTACGCGAGCCGGTACACACGGCCGCTGTGGGTGCTGACGATCTCCTCCCAGGTGGGCGGAGTCCACGCCTGCCCGTCCGCGTCGGTGGAGAAGGTCGCGGTCTGGGCATGGTCAGCGGCGTGGCTGTGGTCAGCAGCGGTGTCGTTCACGGATTTCGGCCTGCCCGCCGATCCGAGAAAGCGCCGGAGCACTCCTCCCCGATCCACAGGTACAGCCGCACCTCCCCTGTCGGCTCTGGTGGTGTCCAGTGGAGCCCCTACCATAGCCACCTCGCCCGTTAGCTCCGGATAAGCGGTTTTACGAGAATTTGATACACGCTCATACCGACCTGCCGGTGGTGTGAGCCGATGCTCGTGCCCCTGCTCGGGCCGCTGCCCGACGTACTGATCCATCCTCATCCCCCGCTCTTCCCTCCGGCCGCGTCCCCCAGTGCTTTCCTCCCCCCTCTAAACGCCCGGTCCCATCAGCAGGTTCCCGGCACCAACGGATACAGTCACGCCCAGGCAACCACGGGGACAGGAGAGGGTCATTACCGGCAACCGGCAGACGAGCTGGGCGTTCGCCGACGCCTATGTCGCCGAGGACGAAGCACTGCGCTGGGCCCGGGACCGGGCCCGCGAGGCAGGGCTGCGCTCGGTGTCGCCCGGCACGGGCGCCGCGCTGCGGATGCTCGCCGCCACCGTGGACGCGAAGGCGGTCGCGGAGATCGGAACCGGGACCGGCGTGTCCGGCATGCATCTTCTGTACGGCATGCGGCCGGACGGGGTACTGACCACGGTCGACCCGGAGCCGGACCACCAGCAGTTCGCCCGCCAGGCCTTCCGCGCCTGCGGCTTCGCCAGCAACCGGGCCCGCTTCATCCCGGGCCGCGCCCTGGACGTGCTGCCCCGGCTCGCGGACGCCGGTTACGACCTCGTGTTCTGCGACGGTGACCGGCTGGAGTTCCTGGACTATCTCGCTGAATCGTTGCGCCTGCTGCGTACGGGTGGCCTGGTGGTCTTCGAGGGCGTCTTCGCCAACGGCCGCACCGTCGACTCGGGCCCCCAGCCCACCGAAGTCCTCCGGCTGCGCGAACTGCTGCGCGCCGTGCGCGAGAGCCCTGAGCTGGTGCCCTCGCTGCTCCCGGTGGGCGACGGGCTACTGTGCGCCGTCAAACGGTGAACAGGCCTCAACCACTCGACAGGCCATAGGACTTCGGGAAAGCAGCTGCCCCGGCACCGTCTCGGGTGCCGGGGCAGCTGAAGGGGTATGGTCGCGTTCCGCCGCGTCAGCCGACGACCTTCTTGAGGGCGTCGCCCAGCGCGTCGGCCTCGTCAGGGGTCAGCTCGACGACGAGCCGACCGCCGCCTTCGAGCGGAACGCGCATGACGATGCCCCGCCCCTCCTTGGTCACCTCGAGCGGGCCATCGCCCGTCCGCGGCTTCATGGCCGCCATGCTCGTTCCCCTTCCTGAAACCAGCTCATCGTCGCCGACGGCCCCATGGAGGGCACGCGCGGCCCCTAATGAGACACGCGTCACCGGCATCGAACACATTGCTTCCAAGCCATTATCCCGCATCTCAGGACCCGATGACCAACATCAGTCGGCATCGCTTGGGCAACGCGCGCGAGCAAAACCACCCAATTCGCCGATGTGACTGCGATACTTCGCCGCCGCGCGGACTCCGGCCGACCGAATCCGGAGCGGAATTCTTTGACGCAGGTCACACGTCCGGTCCGGTGCGTGGACGGCGATCTCCGCCATGCTGTCCTACGGACGTAGGACGTACCGACCGGTACGCCGGAGCCGCCACACCGGAGGGGATACGCCATGGCCGACACCGTGCTCTACGAGGTGAGCGACGGACTCGCGACGATCACGCTGAACCGCCCGGAGGCGATGAACGCGCTGAACATCGCGACCAAGGTCGCCCTCCGGGAGGCGGTCGAGTCCGCAGCGGCCGACGACGCCGTACGGGCCGTGCTGCTGACCGCGGCCGGGGAGCGGGCGTTCTGTGTGGGCCAGGACCTCAAGGAGCACATCACGCTGCTGGCGTCCGACCGGGAGGCCGGGACCGGGGCCACCATGACCACGGTGAAGGAGCACTACAACCCGATCGTGCGGGCGCTGGCCGGGATGGCGAAGCCTGTTGTCGCCGGGGTCAACGGGGTCGCCGCGGGCGCCGGTTTTGGTCTCGCCCTGGCGGCGGACTACCGGGTCGTGGCGGAGACGGCCGGCTTCAACACGTCCTTCGCGGGGGTCGCGCTGACGGCTGACTCCGGCATCTCCTGGACGCTGCCGCGGGTCGTCGGACCGGGGCGGGCATCCGACCTGTTGCTGTTTCCGCGCACGATCTCCGCGCAGGACGCGTACGACCTGGGGATCGCCAACCGTCTCGTGCCCGTCGGTGAGCTGCATGCCGAGGCGGAGAAGGTTGCTCGGCAGTTGGCGGACGGGCCGACGGTGGCGTATGCGGCGCTGAAGGAGGCGGTGGCGTATGGCCTGACGCACACGCTTGAGGAGACCCTGGAGAAAGAAGACGAACTTCAGTCTCGGGCGGGCGCGTCGGAGGACCATGCGATCGCTGTGCAGGCCTTCGTCAACAAGGAGAAGCCGAAGTACTTGGGTCGGTAGCGCCGTGGGGGGGCTGCGGGTCCGCTGTGGCTGGTCGCGCAGTTCCCCGCGCCCCTTAAGGGGCGCTCCTGGCCACGCATGTTTTCAAGTGGTCGTTCACCAAGCCGCACGCCTGCATCAGGGCGTACGCCGTCGTCGGGCCCACGAATTTCAGGCCCCGCTTCTTGAGGGCCTTGGACAGGGTTGTCGACTCCGCCGTGACCGCCGGGACGTCTCCGAGGGTTTTCGGGGCCGGGCCCGGGGTCGGGGCGTGGGACCAGATGAACTCGTCCAGCTCGCCCGGGGCCCAGTCCGCCAGCACGCGCGCGTTGGCGATCGTCGCGTCGATCTTGAGGCGGTTGCGGATGATGCCCGCGTCGGCGAGGAGGCGTTCGCGGTCGGTGTCCGTGAAGGTCGCCACCTCGGCGATCTTGAAGCCGGCGAAGGCGGCGCGGAAGCCCTCGCGGCGGCGCAGGATCGTGATCCAGGAGAGGCCGGACTGGAAGGCCTCCAGGCTGAGCCTCTCGTAGAGGGCGTCGTCGCCGTGGACCGGACGGCCCCACTCTTCGTCGTGGTAGGCGACGTAGTCCTCCGTGGACAGCGCCCAGGGGCAGCGCAGGGCGCCGTCCGGACCGGCGACGGCCCCGCCCTCGCTCACTGCTGGTCGCCTTCCACCGGCTTCTGCATGGAGACATGGGCGCTGGCCTGCGCGCCGGCGAGCGCGGACTCCAGGTCGGCGATCCGCGCGTCGCGCTCGGCGAGTTCGGCGGCGAGGCGGCTCAGCACGTCGTCCACCTCGTCCATGCGGTAGCCCCGCGCGGCGAGCGGGAAGCGGAGAGTCTCCACGTCGGTGTGGTTGACCGGCCGGTCCAGGGGCAGCGGGTCGTCGAGGCGCTCGGGCGCGGCGTCGGGAAGCGGGGCGCTGTCGCCACCGCCGATCACCGAGAGCGTCACGGCGCCGACGACGACGGCGAGCGCGACGACCAGGAACAGGAACATGAACATCGCTGGGGTCTCCACGGGCGTCGATGTCGGACGTGCCGAAGCCGAATGTGTCAGGGTCCGATCGTGCCATGCGACGCTGACAGTTAGGGTCACAGGCGGCTGAAGACCGGTACGCACTAGGAGAGGTCACAGGGGATGCTCAGGCTGGGCAGGCGTGAATTCGACGCGCACGAGCCGGTGATCATGGCGATCGTGAACCGGACCCCGGACTCCTTCTACGACCAGGGGGCCACGTTCCGCGACGAGCCCGCCCTCGCGCGCGTGGAGCAGGCGGTGGCCGAGGGCGCCGCGATCATCGACATCGGCGGGGTCAAGGCCGGGCCCGGCGAGGAAGTGACCGCCGAGGAAGAAGCCCGGCGCACTGTCGGCTTCGTGGCCGAGGTACGGCGACGCTTCCCTGACGTGATCATCAGCGTCGACACCTGGCGGCACGAGGTCGGCGAGGCCGTCTGCGAGGTCGGCGCGGATCTCCTGAACGACGCGTGGGGCGGCGTCGATCCCCGGCTCGCGGAGGTCGCCGCGCGGTACGGCGTGGGGCTGGTGTGCACGCACGCGGGTGGCGCACAGCCGCGTACACGGCCGCACCGGGTGACGTACGACGACGTCATGGCCGACATCCTGCGCGTGACCCTGGGGCTCGCCGAACGGGCCGTAGAACTGGGCGTGCCCCGGGAGTCGGTGTTGATCGATCCCGGGCACGACTTCGGGAAGAGCACCCGGCACAGTCTGGAGGCGACGCGGCGGCTCGGGGAGATGGTGGAGACGGGGTGGCCGGTGCTGGTCTCCCTCTCCAACAAGGACTTCGTGGGCGAGACGCTCGACAAGCCGGTCAAGGAGCGGGTTGTCGGCACGCTCGCGACCACTGCCGTGTCGGCTTGGCTGGGGGCTCAGGTGTATCGGGTGCACGAGGTCGCGGAGACGCGGCAGGTGTTGGACATGGTGGCGTCGATCGCTGGGCATCGGCCTCCGGCGGTGGGGCGGCGGGGGCTGGCGTAGGTTTTTTCGCCCCCGCCGCCCCTACCCGTCCCGTCCCTGGGGGCTGCCGCCCCCAGACCCCCGCTTCGGCCCTGAAGGGGCCTCGTCCTCAAACGCCGGACGGGCTGAAAGCAGGCTGCGTCAGCGGCCTGCCTCCTTCGACACCAACGCGACCGCCTCGTCCACGTCATCCGTCACGTGGAACAGCAGCAGGTCCTTCTCCGATGCCTTGCCCTGGGCGATCAGTGTGTTCTTCAGCCAGTCGACCAGGCCGCCCCAGTACTCGCTTCCGAAGAGGACGATCGGGAAGCGGGTGACCTTCTGGGTCTGTACGAGAGTGAGGGCCTCGAAGAGTTCGTCGAGGGTGCCGAGGCCGCCGGGGAGGACCACGAAGCCCTGGGCGTACTTGACGAACATCATCTTGCGGACGAAGAAGTAGCGGAAGTTCAGGCCGATGTCGACGTAGGCGTTGAGCCCCTGCTCGAAGGGCAGCTCGATGCCGAGGCCTACGGAGATGCCCTTGGCCTCCAGGGCGCCCTTGTTGGCCGCTTCCATGGCGCCGGGGCCGCCGCCGGTGATCACGGCCCACCCGGCCTCCACGAGGGCGTGTCCGAGGCGTACGCCCGCCTCGTACTCCGGTGAGTCCGGCTTGGTGCGGGCCGAGCCGAACACGCTGATCGCGGGCGGCAGTTCGGCCAGGGTGCCGAAGCCCTCGATGAACTCCGACTGGATGCGCAGGACACGCCACGGGTCGGTGTGGACCCAGTCCGAGGGGCCGCCCGCGTCCAGGAGGCGCTGGTCGGTCGTGCTCGCGGTCACCTGGCCGCGCCGCCGGAGGACCGGTCCCAGGCGCTGCTCCTCCGGTGGCTGCTGCTTGCCCTCGGGGTTGCCTGTAGCCATGTGCGCTCCCTCCACTTGCAGGTGTTTCGTACTTCAGCGTAGGTCTACGCGGGTTACGGAGGGGGGACATACGGATGTCAGACGGTGAGCCAGTCCCGCAGCCGCCGCTCCGCCTCGGGGATGAGAGCCGCCTCGACCCGCTCGTCCACCTTGTGGGCGAGGAGTTGGGCACCCGGGCCGTAGTTCACCGCGGGCACTCCGAGCGCACTGAAGCGGGCCACGTCGGTCCAGCCGAACTTGGGGCGGGCCTCGCCGCCGACGGCCGCCATGAAGGCCGCGGCGGCCGGGTGGGTCAGGCCGGGGCGGGCGCCGCCGGTGTGGTCGTCGACGACGAACTCGTCGACCCCGCAGTCGGCGAAGTAGTCGCGCACGAAGGCCTCCGCCTCCTCCTCGCTGCGGTCGGGCGCGTAGCGGAAGTTGACGACCAGGGTGCACGCGTCGGGGATGACGTTGGTGGCCACTCCCCCTTCGACGCGCACCGCGTTGAGGCCCTCGTGGAACTGGAGGCCGTCCACGACGGGCGTACGGGGTTCGTACGCGGCGAGCTTGGACAGCGCCCTGGAGGCGGCGTGGATCGCGTTGGAGCCCATCCACGCGCGCGCGGAGTGCGCCCGCTCTCCCTTGAACTTCAGGAACACCCTGAGCGTGCCCTGGCAGCCGCCCTCGACCTGACCGTCCGTCGGCTCCAGGAGGACCGCGAAGTCGCCCTCCAGCCACTCGGGGTGGGCTTCGGAGACGTGCTTGAGGCCGTTGAGAGGGGCGGCGACCTCTTCGTTGTCGTAGAAGACGAACGTCAGGTCGCGGTTGGGGGCCGGAACCGTGGCCGCGATGCGGAGTTGGACCGCCACTCCCGACTTCATGTCGCAGGTGCCGCAGCCCCACAGGACGCCGTTCTCGTCGAGGCGCGAGGGGACGTTGTCGGCGATCGGGACCGTGTCGATGTGGCCCGCCAGGATGACGCGTTCCGGGCGGCCGAGGGTGGTGCGCGCGACGATGTTGTTGCCGTACCGGTCGACCGTCAGGTGCGGCAGGGCGCGCAGCGCGGTCTCGATCGCGTCCGCGAGGGGCTTCTCGCTGCCGCTCTCCGAGGGGAAGTCGACGAGCTGCGCGGTGAGCCGTGCGGCGTCCAGCGTGAGGTCAAGTGGGGTGTCGGCCATGGCGTCGACCCTAACGCGAACGGCCTGTGCGCCGACTGTCCACACCCGGCGCAGCGGTAACAGGAGCCTCCAGTACCTTGTGGGGATGCTTGAGCAGTCCCCCACCCCAAAGAAGCGTCGACGCGGCCGCCTCTTCCGAATCTCCTCGGCCTTCGTGGTGCTGCTCGCGGTCGCGGGCTATCTGGTCGTTCAGTACGTCACCGGCGGCCGGGGCGGGCCCGGCTGCAAGGTCGTCTCCGGGAAGAACGACGGCCAGGAGTACGAGTTCTCGCAGGAGCAGACGATGAACGCGGCGACGATCGCCGCCGTCGGTACCGGGCGCGGGATGCCGGAACGGGCCGTGACGATCGCGCTCGCGACCTCCCTCCAGGAGTCGCAGCTCGTCAACATCCAGCACGGCGACCTGGATTCGCTCGGCCTGTTCCAGCAGCGGCCCTCGCAGGGCTGGGGCACCAAGAAGGAGATCCTGGACCCGACGTACGCGGCGGGCGTCTTCTACGAGCACCTGTCCAAGGTGGACGACTACCAGAAGCTCCCTCTCACCGTCGCCGCGCAGCGCGTGCAGCGCAGCGGTTACCCGGAGGCGTACGCCAAGCACGAGCCCGAGGCCACGCTGCTGTCCGCCGCCCTCACGGGGCAGGCGGCCGCCACGCTGACCTGTCAGGGCCTCCCGGACAGCACGCAGGCGAACGTCGGCCCGGACGCCGTACGGGCCGCGCTGGTACGGGACTTCGGGCGCACGGTACTGAAGGAGACCGGTGCGGAGGTGACCGGGAGCGGCTCGACGTCGAAGGGCAAGGCGAAGGCCAAGTCCACGCCGGCGCCCAGCGCGAGTGCGACCGGCGGGAGCAGCACCGTGACCCTGCCGGTGCGGTCCGGCAGCACGAGGACCGGCTGGCAGCTCGCGCACTGGGCGGTGGCCAACTCCTCGGAACTGCACATCGAGCGCGTGTCGTACGCCGGTCGCGAATGGGCCGCCGGCAGTGCGGACGACCCGTGGCACTCGACCGCCACGAAGGCCGCCGGCGGGGTTCGCATAGTGACCGAGCGGCAGGGCGGGGAGAAGTAGCCGGGCAGTCGCGGTCGGGCAGTCGTACGGGGCCTCACCCGTAAGGGTCGTGCGCGGTCGATCCGGGCCCGGGGGTGCTCAGGTTTTCGCGCGGTCACCCTCGTGTGTACCGAAGTCCTTGAAAACAAAGGGCTGCGACCATTCGACGGGGTTTCGGGCCGGGCGCTCTTTGTCCGTTTTTATCCGTAGCTGATAATGCGACGCATTGCCAACTCTTTACGTTGGCGCTCCGCAACCTTCGCGCGCTTCGAGCGGTAGTCACTGCGTCCGAGCCCGGAGATCAACACAAGGAGCATCATGTCCCTCCCCCTGACCCGCCGGATCGCCCGTGCCGCGCTGCTCGTCGCAGCGGGAGCGGCAGCCGGGGTCGGTGCGGCCGGCTCCGCCAGTGCGGCCCCCTCCCTGCCGGCCACCCCGAACCTGGGCGCGCTGACCGCCCTGGACGGGGCGAGCGTCGGCAACACGGTCGACGGCGCGAGCCAGAACGTCACGGGGGTCGCCGGCAAGTCCGGTGGCCAGACGCTGGAGAAGGCGGTGCCGGCCGCCGGGAAGACCGGCGGGAAGGTTGCCAAGACGGTGGCGCCGGCTGCGCAGCATGTTGCCGGGGACACGGCGGGTCAGGCGGGTGGCCTGCTTGGTGAGACCGCGAAGACGGCGACTGCGGGTGGCGGGTTGCCGACTGACGCGGTGACCAAGGGTGGGTTGCCCACGGCTCAGGAGCTGCCGTTGAAGGGGCTGCCGCTCGGCTAGTCCGGCTGCGTTGAAGGGGTCCAGGGAGTTCCCTGGGCCCCTTTTTTCGGTCGTTCGTCGACTGACGGCCGGTGGGGGCTGGTCGCGCAGTTCCCCGCGCCCCTAAAAACCTCAGCCCAGCCTCTCTACAGCTGCCCGGACTCGCTCATCCGTCGCCGTCAAAGCCACCCTTACGAAGTTTTCGCCGGCCTCTCCGTAGAAGTCGCCCGGGGCCACGAGGATGCCCAGGTCGGCCAGGTGGGCGACCGTCTTCCAGCAGGACTCGTCCCTTGTTGCCCAGAGGTAGAGGCTGGCCTCGCTGTGTTCGATGCGGAAGCCGTGGGACACGAGGGCCTCGCGCAAGGCCGTGCGGCGGGCCTTGTAGCGCTCGCGTTGTTCCTGGACGTGGGTGTCGTCGCCGAGGGCCGCGATCACCGCCGCCTGGGTCGGGGACGAGGTCATCATGCCGCCGTGCTTGCGGATCTCCAGGAGCGGGGCGAGGACCGCCGGGTCGCCGGCCAGGAAGGCCGCGCGGTAACCGGCGAGGTTGGAGCGCTTGGAGAGGGAGTGGACGGCGACGATCCCGTCGTAGGAACCGCCGTTGACGTCCGGGTGCAGGACCGAGACCGGGTCGGCCTCCCAGCCCAGTTCGAGGTAGCACTCGTCGGAGAAGACCAGGACGCCGTGCTCGCGGGCCCAGGCGACGATCCGGGTCAGCTCGTCCCTGGAGAGGACCTTGCCGGTGGGGTTCGACGGGGAGTTGAGCCAGAGGAGCTTCAGGCCCTCGGGGTTCAGCTGTGTCGGGTCGTCGTAGGTCTCGTATTCGGCTCGGGCCAGGCGGGCGCCGACCTCGTACGTGGGGTACGCGAGGCGCGGGTAGGCGACCCGGTCGCCCGGGCCCAGGCCCAGGTGCGTCGGGAGCCAGGCGACGAGTTCCTTGGAGCCGACGATGGGCAGGACGTGGCGGTGGGTCATGTCGCGGGCGCCGAGGCGGTGCTCCACCCAGCCGGTGATCGCGTCGCGCAGTGCCGGCGTGCCCCAGACCGTCGGATAGCCGGGCGAGTCGGCCGCGGCGATCAGCGCTTTCTGGATCAGCTCGGGGACCGGGTCCACCGGGGTGCCGACGGAGAGGTCGACGATGCCGTCCGGGTGCGCTGCGGCCGTCTTCTTGTACGGCTCCAGCCGGTCCCAGGGGAAGGTGGGCAGGCGGTCGGTGACTGCGGACACGGTGTCTGGCTCACTTTCTGGTGCGTGCGCCCCGTACAGCCGTCGTCAGACCGTCGTACGGCAAACGCCTCGGCCCCGTACGGCGATCAGGCCGTACGGGACCGAGGCGGCGCGTCTGTGCGGGCCGCTCTTACTGGTTCTGCGGCGGCAGCGCGGCGACGAAGGGGTGGTCGCGCTCGATCAGACCCAGCTTGCTGGCGCCGCCGGGGGAGCCGAGCTCGTCGAAGAACTCGACGTTGGCCTTGTAGTAGTCCTTCCACTCCTCCGGAGTGTCGTCCTCGTAGAAGATCGCCTCGACCGGGCACACCGGCTCACAGGCTCCGCAGTCGACGCATTCGTCCGGGTGGATGTACAAGGACCGTGAGCCCTCGTAAATGCAGTCGACCGGGCACTCCTCGATGCACGCCTTGTCCTTGACGTCTACACAAGGCTGCGCGATGACGTAGGTCACGCTGTCGTTCCTCCTCGATAGGGCGCTGGCGGGCCTCCGTAGGCTCCGCCGCCCGGCGCGCGGGAGCGCGGCGTCGTCCATGCCCGCCACCTAGTATCTCCGTTCCGGGGCGTGATCCATACAGGAGGGGTGAACTGACCTGTGGAAATCTCTGCGGCTGGACGTCTTGAGGTCCGCATCACCGCTGCTGACGTGGGCAAACGGGTGTCCGTCAGGCGCTTGGCAGGTACGGAAGACACGACGGAGAAGTTCACCGACACGGTGGGTGTTCTCACATCATGGGACAGCGGTGTGCTCACGATCACACGGAAGGGCGGCGAGTCCGTCCGCATTCCGGAATCCGCGCTGGTAGCGGGCAAGGTCGTCCCGGCCGCTCCGGCCCGCCGACGGGGACCGTCCGCTTCGTACGCCGAACTCGCCCATGTCTCCTCGCGTGCCTGGCGGCCGGTGGAGAGCGAGCGGCTCGGTGAGTGGGAGCTGCGGGCCGCCGCCGGATTCACCCGGCGCGCCAACTCCGTGCTGCCGCTCGGCGATCCCGGCCTGCCCCTCGACGAGACCCTCACTGTCGTACGACGGTGGTACGGCGACCGCGGCCTGCCCGCGTACGTCCAGACCGCGACCGGCGCCGAGGGCACGCAGGAGCTGCTCTGTGCCGAGCTGGAACAGCGCGGCTGGACCCGCGAGGTCACGGCCGAGCTGTGGGTCGGGGCCCTGGCCCCGGTCGCCGACCGCGCCGACGCGGCCGGGGTCGTGTTGTCCAGGGCGGCCGACGAGGCGTGGCTGGCCCGCTATCAGCGCAAGGGGGTGAGCGACGTGGCCCTGAAGGTGCTGGGCAGCGGCCCCTCGGTGTGGTTCGCCACCGTGCCCGGTGAGGCTGCGGATACTGCTCCTGCGGCGATCGGGCGGTGTGTCGTCGACGGGCGGTGGGCCGGTTTCGGCGCGGTCGAGGTCGATCCGGCGCTACGGCGGCGGGGCCTGGGCTCGCTCGTCATGGCCGCGTTGGCCGCGCGGGCGCTGGACGAGGGGGCCTCGGTCGCGTGGTTGCAGGTCGAGGCGGACAACGCGGGGGCGCGGGCGCTGTACGCCGGGATGGGGTTCGGGGCGCATCACGCCTACCACCACTATCGCGAGCCGGCGGCCTCGATCGGTGACGCCGGTGACACCGGTGTCACCGGTCGTGACGGTTCGTCGTGAGGGGGTACGAGTTCGCCATGTCCGGTCCCTGTCCCCCGCCGCCCGAGCGGTCCGCCGAGGTGCGTCGGCTGTTCGCCGAGGAAGTTCGGTCCGAGCGGCCCGATCTGACCACGCTGTGCCTGCTGGTGGGGGCGGCGGCGGACGGGACGCTGGAGGATTCCGGCATCGACGCGGCACAGATGGAACTGGACCGGCTGGCCGGGCAGGTGCCGTACCGGCCCGGCGCGCCGTTGGCCTGGGCGACCGCGCTGCACCAACTCCTCGGCGTCCGTTTCGAGTTCCGCGGTACGCCGGGTGACTATCAGCGGCTGTCGTCCTCGCTGCTGCACGAGGTGCTGCGGCGGCGGCGCGGGTTGCCGATCCTGTTGTCCGTGGTGTGGATGGAGGTGGCCCGGCGGGCGGGGGCGCCGGTGTACGGGGTGGCGTTGCCGGGGCACTTCGTGGTGGGGTTCGGGCCGGCGGAGGATCAGGTGCTGGCCGATCCCTTCGACGGGGGGCGGGTGTTGTCGGGCGGCGATGCGGAGTTGCTGGTCGCCGGGGCGACGGGGGCTTCGCTGGAGCCCGGGATGCTTGTGCCTGCGGCGCCTCTTGAGGTTGTGTCGCGGGTCCTGAACAACATCCGGGCGTGGGCTGCGGCTCGGCCTGAGCGGTCGGATGTGGCCCTGTGGGGCGTTGAGTTGGCCTTGCTGCTGCCGTCGCATTCGGCTCGGTTGCGGTATGAGCGGGCTCAACTGTTGGTTCAGCGGGGGGATTTCCTGACGGGGGCCGCCGAACTGGAGGCGTATGCCGAGGTGGTGGCTGTCGTGGATGAACCTGCCGCTGATCGGGTGCGGGGGCAGGCGCAGTCGGCTCGGGCGATGCTGAACTAGTAGTGCGTCTGCGGGTGCGTCGTGGCTGGTCGCGCAGTTCCCCGCGCCCCTGGGTGGGCTGCCCTGACCGGTGTTCTACAGCCAGCCTTTCTCTCTCGCGATGCGTACCGCCTCTGCCCTGTTCCTCACCGCCAACTTCTGGATCGCTGTCGACAAGTAGTTGCGGACCGTGCCCTGCGACAAATGCAAGGCCACGGCCAGTTCCGCGTTCGTGGAGCCGTCTGCCGCTGCCCGCAGCACCTCGCGCTCGCGGTCCGTCAAAGGGTTCGCGCCCTCTGCCAGCGCCGCTGCCGCCAAGGTGGGGTCGATGACCCGCTCTCCCGTCAGTACTTTCCTTACCGCTTCCGCCAGTTGGGCCGCCGGGGCGTCCTTGACCAGGAAGGCGTCGGCGCCCGCCTCCATCGCGCTGCGGAGGTAGCCGGGGCGGCCGAAGGTCGTGAGGACGACGAGTTTCACAGCGGGGAGTTCCTTGTGGACCTGGGCCGCCGCCTCGATGCCCGTGCAGCCCGGCATCTCGATGTCTAGGAGGGCCACGTCCACGGCGTGCTCCCGTGCCGCCGCCAACACCTCGTCGCCGCGCGCGACTTGGGCGACGACCTCGATGTCGTCCTCCAGGCCGAGCAGCGCGGCCAGTGCCTCGCGGACCATCGACTGGTCCTCGGCGAGGAGGACCTTGATCGTGCGGCTCATGCGGGGGATCCTACGTCCGCCGGGACGGCCGGAGTGCCGGCGGGCACCCTCGCGACCAGTCGGAAGCCGCGTTTGAGGCGGGTCGCCTCCAGGGAGCCGCCGACCTTCGCGAGGCGCTCGCCGAGCCCGGTCAGACCGTTGCCGGGGCCCTTGCCGGAGCCGCCGGTGCCGTCGTCCTCTACGGACAGTTCGAGCACCGGACCGTCCAGGGTCTGGCGCCGGACCAGTTCGACCACGCAGCGCCGGGCGCCGCTGTGCCGTACGACGTTGGTGATCGCCTCGCGCAGGGCCCAGGCGAGGGCGGACTCGCTGAGTTCGGGGATGTCGGTGAGGTTCGGGTCGGTGGGGAGGTCGGCTGTGACTCCGGCGGCTGTCAACGCCACCTGGGCGCCCGCGAGTTCGCCGGGGAGGCGGGGGCGGCGGTAGCCGGTGACGGCCTCGCGGACGTCCACCAGGGCCTGGCGGCTGACCTGTTCGATGTCGGCGACCTGCTGGGCCGCCTTGTCGGGGTGCTCGGGGAGCATGCGGCCGGCGAGTTCGCTCTTCAACGTGATCAGGGACAGGGAGTGGCCCAGTAGGTCGTGCAGGTCTCGGGCCAGGCGCAATCGCTCCTCATTAGCGGCCAGTTGGGCGACTGTGGCGCGGGCCTTGCGCAACTCGACCGTCGTACGCACCAGTTGCCGTACGCCCGTCATGGAGTAGCCCACCAGCAGCACGATCAGGAACAGGCCCCAGGCCTCGTCCAGGTCGTCGACGAACCATCCCGCCAGCATCATCGCGGCGGTGGTCAGCGGGATCGTCCAGTACGCGGCCCGTAGGGGGAGGGTGACCCCGCAGGTGACAGAGACGTAGACGAAGAGGCCGAGCCAGGAGTTGCCGAGGCTGAGGGCCAGGACCACTGCCAGTACCCACAGGACGGCTACCAGGGCGGCGACCATCCAGCCGGAGTACGGGCGGCCCATGGTGCGGAAGACGACTGCCAGGTAGATCCCGGTGAAGGCCACCAGGCCCACCCAGCCGGACACCGTGGCCGGGGTGGTGTGGTGGCCGGCCGTCAGGTCCTGCACGGGTGCGCCGAGGAAGACCAGCCAGGGCAGGATCCACACCAGTTTGCGCAGCATCTCGCCCCGGTCACGGGGCGGCTGTCCGATCCGGATCAGCCGCTCCACCCTGGCCTTTTCCGGCAGCGGGTCTTCGGTCATCGCGCTCACGCCTTCAGCGTGTCCTTCCGGTACAGCCACGCCGCCCCGCCCGCGAACAGGGCGAAGTAGACGACGAGGAGGGTGACGTCCTTGGCGTGGGGCGACTGGCTCTGCTCGATGGCCTGCCCCAGGGCAGCGTACGCGTGGGTGGGCAGCCACTTCGCGATGTCCTGCAGCCAGGTCGGGAAGGTCGTGGCGGGCATCCACAGGCCGCCCAGCATCGACAGGCCGAAGTAGGTGATCATCGTGATCGGACGGACCGCGTCCCCGCTCGCCATGTACCCGATGGCCACCCCGAGCGCGGCGAAGACCAGGCTCCCGGCCCAGATCGCGCCGGTCAGCGCGAACCACTGCCAGGCGTCCAGGCGTACGTCCTTCACGGTCGCGGCGACGATGAAGACCACGACGATGGAGGGCAGGCTGACGACCGCGGCGCTGGCCGTCTTCGCGAGGACATAGCCGCGGCCCGGGAGCGTGGTGAGCCTCAACTGCCGTACCCAGCCGCTCTCCCGCTCCTTCGCGATGCGCTCGCTGTTGCCCATCAGGACGGCGGTCAGGGCGCCGAAGGAGGCCATCGAGACCATCATGTAGGTCGCCACGGTCAGGCCCGTGCCGTCGACCCTGTCCGTGCCGCCGGCGCTGCCCGCGATGAGCAGGAACAGGGCCGAGGGGTAGATCACCGAGAAGAACAGGAACTTGCGGTTGCGCAGGGCGCGGGTGAGTTCCAGCTTGATCAGGCTGTTCATGACTGCTTGGCCTCCTCGGCGGCGGTGATGGCGACGAAGGCCTGCTCCAGGCCGAGCCCGGCGACTTCGAGGTTGCGGGGGTAGACGCCGAGGCCGTAGAGCGCGTGGACGGTCGCGTCGGCGTCGGTGGACTGGATGCGGATCGTGGAGCCGCTTATGTCGATGGTGGTGAGGAACGGGAGGGACCGCAGCGGGGCCTCGTCGATCTCGCCCTCCAGGTCGAAGGCGACCCGGCGGGCACCGGCCTTCGCCTTGATCTCGGCGGAGGTGCCGTCGGCGAGCAGCCGGCCGCGGTGCAGGACGAGGACGCGGTCCGCGATGGCGTCGGCCTCTTCGAGGTAGTGGGTGGCGAAGAGGACCGTACGGCCCTGGTCGGCCTGTTCGCGCATGGTGGCCCAGAAGGCCTGCCGGGCGGTGACGTCCATGCCGGTGGTCGGTTCGTCGAGGACGATCAGGTCGCTGTCGCCCGCGGTCGCGAGGGCGAAGCGGACGCGCTGGGCCTGACCGCCGGAGAGCTTGTTGACCTTGCGGTCGGCGATCTGGGCGATGCCCGCGCGGGCGATCACGTCACCGACCTTGTGCGGCTTGGGGTGCAAGTCGCAGGCCAGCTTGACCAGTTCGCCGACCGTGACCTCGTCCATCAGTCCGCCGCTCTGCAGCATCGCGCCGACCCGCCCGGCGACGATGGCCTCGCGGGGGCTGGTGCCGAAGACGCTGACCGTGCCGCGGTCGGCCTGCTTGAGGCCGAGCAGCAGGTCGAGGGTGGTCGACTTGCCGGCCCCGTTCGGGCCCAGCAGGGCCACCGTCTCCCCCGGGTGCAGCACGAGCGACAGCCCGTCGACGGCCCGGACCTCGCCGTAGCTCTTGCTCACCTGGTCGAACCCGACCACCGGGCTGCCGGTGGTCGCCGCTGTTGTCGTCATGGCAACCATCGTGGCCGTCGCGGGCCGGTGCGCGGCAGTGTCGCGGGTCCGGTGTGCCGCATGACAGATGTCATGCCGGGGCGGTGGGACGGCGGGGCAGTGGGACGGTGGCATACGACGAGGGGGCACCCGGCGCTGTGCCGGGTGCCCCCTCGTTCGGTCGTGCCGCTAGCTCGGGTTCGTGTCGATGACCGCGACCCGGTTGCTCGTGCTCGTCAGGGCCTTGCGCAGGGCGAGGTACACGTCCTCGGGGGTGACGGCGGTCTTCTTGCCGTTGGCCCGGCTGATGAGCACGCCGTCGAAGGTCTGGCCGTAGAGGTCCTTCAAGGCGGTCAGGTCGGGCTTGTCGACCAGCTTGCCGTCGACGGCGGACACCTTGAGGAACTTCCACAGCGAGTTCTGCGGGCTCATCAGGACCGAGTGCGCCGCGTCGGTCTGGACGGTCACCTTGGCGGACATCGCGGGCTGTGCGAAGGCCTTCATCTCGCGGTCGACCTCGGCGTTCGTGACCGTGGGCTGTTTGGTGGTCGTCGGGACCGTCACCGCGGTGGCCGTGCCCGTCTCCACCTCGGCCCGGTAGGCCTCGCCCACGGCCCCGGTGGAACCGGCCGCGTCGATGGCCTTGCCCGCCTTGCCGTAGACGGCGACCGCCTTGCCGGACGTGAACTGGATCGTGCCCTCGGTCACCGCGCCGGAGCCGGAGCCGCCGCCGAGGTCCGCGAGAGCCGCCTGGAGCTTCTCCTCGTCGATCGGCATCTCGGGCTCGATGACCCGGTGCTGGCCGAAGAGCGAGCCGATCACGGAGACCGGGTTGTAGTCGCTGGTGGCCGCCTTGCTGACGGTGGTCGCGAAGTCGAACTGCAGCCCCGCCTGGTCCGGCTTGAGCGAGACCGTCTTGCCGCCGACCGACAGCTTCAGGGGCTTGTTCACACGGCCGCCGAACGCGTCGTCGAGTTTCTTGACGGCGTCGTCGCGGGTGCCGCCGCCGATGTCGACGCCGAGCACGGTGGTGCCCTTGGGCACGTCGGTGTGGTTCATCAGCAGCCCGGCGCAGTAGGCGCCGCCCCCGATGACGATCACGCCGACGCAGAGCAGGACCAGCTTGCTGCGGCCCTTCTTTTTCTTCGCCGCGCTCTTGCCGGTGTTCTTGGCGGCGGCGGGCGCGCTCTGTGCCGAGCCGGGCTCGGGCAGCTTCGGGGGCGTGTGCGGCAGCGGTCCGTCGGGGTGGGTACCGGGGCCGAACGGCGAGTTCCCGGCGCCGGGGACGACCGGCATACCGCTGGTGACGGTGTGTCCGGAGACCTGGTCCGCGGGGGCGCCGTAGCCGGGCATACCGGGTCCGGGGGCCGGCTTCTGCGGGGTGAGGATCGCGGTGTCGTCACTGAGACCACCGCCGGGGATCATGCCGGGGAGACCGGCGCCGGGGCCTGAGCGGGGACCGCCGGGGCCCATTCCGGGACCACCGGGGACGCCCGTGGCGGGACCACCGGGACCACCGGGGCCTGCGCCGGGACCGCCCGGTGCCCTGCCGCGACCGCCGTGTCGGCCGGAGCCCGTGCCCGGGCCGCCGGGAACACCGGTGCCGTTCGTACCGCCGGGTCCGTCCGCGTAGCCGCTCAGCGCGCTGGGCGCGCCCGGTGCTCCACCCATCGGGCCGGGCGGCAGCATCAGACCGTCTCCGGTGACCGGACCGCCGGTCGGACCCGCGGGACCCTCAGGGCCGCCCTGACCACCGCGCCCGTTCGGGCCGTTGAAACCGCTGGGTCCGCCCGGGCCGCCGGGACCCATGCCCTGGCCGCCAGGGCCGGGGAACTGTTCGGCTCGCCCGCCGCCGTGACCGTCGATCCCGGGATAGCCGCCCTGCTCGCTCTGGCCGCCAGGCCCGGGGAAACCGCCCTGCTGCCCGTTCTCCGCGAAGTACGGCAGCTCGTCGCGGCGCGGTTCGCCGGGGCCGCCGTTCGGACGGGACCCGTTGCCCAGCGGTCCCGCCGCCAGCGCTTCGGTCACGTCGAAGGAGCCGGTGCCGCCACCGTGCCCGGGGGCCACGGGTCCGCCACCGGTCGCACCGGCGAACCCGGCACCGTTCGTACCGCCGTTCGCGCCACCCGGCCGGGAGCCGCTCGGCAGGCCCATGGCGCCGACCACACCACCCGGTCGGCCACCGCTCGGCCGCGCACCACCGGGCGCACCGGAGGCACCGGGGCCCGGGGCACCGGCGCCCGGGGCACCGGCGCCCGGGGCACTCAGGTTGCCCGCGGCCGAACCGCCGGGAATTCCCGCCCCGTTGGTGCCGCCACCGCCCTGACCGCCCTTCGCGGGGCCGGACTTGCGGGGTGCGAACCAGTCGCTGGGCTTCTCCTCGGCGCCGGGCAGCGCGAGTTCACCGGTCGGCTCGACGATGCCCTCGGGCAGCGCGGAACTCGGCAACTGCACCTCGGCGGTCGTGGACCCCTCGGTGTCCGCGACGGGCGTGCGCACGACGACAGGCGGAATGGGCCGGGAACCGGGGATGTTGATCCGGATCCGGGTCGTCAGCGTCGTCTCGGTCTTGCGTTCCTCCGGCTGCGCGGCCGAACGCCCCGCATCCGTACGGTCGTCGGAAGCCGCGGGCGTCCCGTACGGCGGGGTCCCCGAGGGGTAGGCGGCTCCGCCGCGCCCGTCGGGCCCGGAGGACGGAGTGTCAGTTTCACGACTCAAGGCAGGTTCTCCCGGTTGGCTCCGCCGCCCGACACCCACGGGCGACTCGGCGGCGCGCACCACCATACTGGCCACTTCTTGGCGGTATCCCACGGCCGCTGGGGAAACCCACACCGGACTCGCACGCGCGCGTCACCGCGAAGTGGTACGTCACTTGCCAAGTCGGACGTCAGGGCTGGTTGGTTGCCGCCCCAAACCCAACGTGGCGCACATCACAGCTACGGCCATCCCACCGAGCAGGAAGAGATAGGAACCGACTCCCGCGCCGAAGAGGAAGTCGCCTTCCGGGCGGCTGGCCGTGAGCAGGATGACGGCGACCATCCAGCCGGCGGCGGGCGCGACGGCACCGCCCCTGCCGTCGGCGGCTCTCGCTCCGCCGAGGAACAGTCCGGCCGCTCCGACGAGCGCGAGCAGCAGCCCGCCCGGGAACCACGCGGCCTGCACCAGCGCCCCGGCCGCCCCGACGACCGCGCCGAGCACGAAGAGCCCGAGGTAGGCCAACACCCGTAGTCCGGAAGGCCGTTGCAGCGGCTGGGCGAGGAGGCTCCCGCCGTTGGTGGCGCTCATCACAGGTCCAGCCCTTCGAAGAGGTCGGTCTCGGGCGTCCCGCCGGGTTCGCCGTTCACAGCAGAGTGCACCAACTCGTAGTACTCGGTGGTGAAGACGGGCTGCGCGAGGTAGTTGGAGAGCACGAAGTACGGCTGATCCGGGGCCACTTCGATCTGGGTGGCGTGCGCGCGCATCGCCGCGGTCTTGGCGTCGGCGTACGCGGTGCCGTCGATCGCGGTGGTGATCTGCCCGTCGTCCACGACACCCGGTACGTCGTCCACGGCGGCCGTCTTGCCGAACGGGAGGTCCGGCAGCGCGTCACGGAGCCGCGCGAAGCCTTCCTCTACGACGGTCCGGGGTACGCGGTTCCAGTAGACCTTGGCGATCGGCTGCCCGGCGTCGGCGGCGAGTTCGGCGGCGCGCATGGCCACGCGGTGGGCCTGGATGTGGTCGGGGTGGCCGTAGCCGCCGTCGGGGTCGTAGGTGACCAGGACCTGGGGGCGCGTCTCGCGGATCACCTCGACGAGCTGTCCGGCCGCCTCGTCGACGTCGGCCTGCCAGAAGCAGGACGGGTTGTCGTTGTCCGAGGTGCCCATCATCCCGGAGTCCTGGTAGCGGCCCGCGCCGCCGAGGAACCGGAAGTCGTCGACGCCCAGCTCACCCATCGCAGCCGTGAGCTCGCCCACCCGGTGCTCCCCGAGCGCGGTGCCCGCCAGATGCCGCGACGCGGGCGGAATGACCTCGCCGCCCTCACCGAGGGTGCAGGTGACCAGCGTCACCAGGGCACCCTCGGCCGCGTACTTGGCCATCGTCGCGCCGTTGTTGATCGACTCGTCGTCCGGGTGCGCGTGCACCAGAAGCAGACGACGAGCGCAGCGAGATGGGGGTCCCCCCGCCCGCAGGGTGGGGGAGGGCAGTTCCGTCATGGGCCCACCCTAAAGGTGAGCCGTCAGAACTTGATGCTGCCGATCATGCTCGCGATGTTCGTCGTGAGATCGCTGATCGTGGGCGCGATGGTCGAGGAGGCCAGATAGAACCCGAGGAGGACACAGACGACCGCATGTCCGCCCTTCAGCCCTGATTTCTTGACCAGAAGGAAGACGACGATCGCCAGCAGCACCACCGCCGAAATCGAGAGTGCCACGGCGGCTCACCTCCAATGATCCCAGGGACTAGGGGGGTCGGACTATGGGGGCAATGGATCCATGGCGTGGATCCGTAGAGCAAATCCATACAGCAGCCAGCAGGTTCATACCCACGCAGCGCTAGTGATCATAACTATCCGCGCTCGCGCATCGCTCGGCGCACAGCCGCACAAGGGGGCGCATGGCCAATATGGTCGGGGTATGACGACCGAGGCTGACTCCTTCCCCCGACGGCACGCCCGGACCCAGCGGTTCACGCTCGGCGCGCCGCGCGCGTTCACCGTGTCGCCCGACGGTTCCCGGGTCGTGTTCCTGCGTTCCCCCTCCGGCACGGACCGGGCGAACGCGCTGTGGGTCCTCGATCCGGCGGGCGGCGAGGAGCGCCTCGCGGCAGACCCGCGCACCCTCCTCGGCGGCGCCTCGGAAGACCTCTCGCCCCAGGAGCGGGCGCGCCGCGAACGCAGCCGCGAGGGCGGTGCGGGGATCGTCGGCTACGCCACCGACAGCGAGGCCGAGTTGGCGTCTTTCGCCTTGTCAGGACGGCTTTTCACGGCCGAGCTGCGGGCCGGCACGGCACGCGAACTCCCCGTCCCCGGACCGGTGATCGACCCGCGCCCGGCCCCCGACGGACGGCACATCGCCTACGTCACGGGCGGCGCCCTGCGCGTCGTGGGAGCCGAGGGCGACGGTGACCGGGCGCTCGCCGAGCCCGAGTCGGAGCAAGTCACCTACGGTCTGGCCGAGTTCATCGCGGCCGAGGAGATGAGCCGTACGCGCGGCTTCTGGTGGTCGCCGGAGTCGGACCGGCTGCTGGTCGCCCGCGCGGACGACACGCCCGTACAGCGCTGGTGGATCGCCGACCCGGCCCATCCGGAGCGCGAGCCGCAGCGGGTGGCGTATCCGGCGGCGGGCACGGCCAACGCGGACGTACGGCTGTACGTGATCGGTCTGGACGGGGTGCGCACGGAGGTCGTCTGGGACCGGGCGCGGTACCCGTATCTGGCGCGAGTGCACTGGTCAGCGGCGGGTGCGCCACTGCTGCTCGTGCAGGCCCGGGACCAGCGCAGCCAGCTGTTCCTGGCCGTGGAGCCGGACTCCGGGGCGACCCGGATGGTGCACGCCGACGAAGATCCAATTTGGCTTGATCTTTTCCCTGGCGTGCCGTGCTGGAGCCCCTCCGGGCAGCTCGTACGGATCGCCGACGAGGGTGGCGCCCGGGTGCTCGCGGTCGGTGAACGCCTGCTCACCGGACCGCAGTTGCACATCCGGGCGGTGCTGGACGTCTCCGACGACAACCTGCTGGTCTCGGCGTCGGCGGGCGAGGCCGCACCCGCCCCGGAGACCGGCGAGGTGCACGTCTATCGCGTCAACGAGCTCGGCCTGGAGCGTCTCTCGCAGGAGCCCGGCGTGCACTCGGCGGTACGCGCCGGGGGCGTGACCGTACTGCTGTCGGCGGTGCCGGACCGGCCGGGCACCCAGGTACAGGTGCTGCGCGAGGGCAAGAAGACGGTGACCATCGCGTCGTATGCCGAAGATCCCGGTATGTCCCCGCGCATCACGTTCACCGAGGGGGGCGCACGGCGCGTCCCGTGCGCCCTGCTTATGCCACGGGACTACGACGGGGCCGGCCCGCTGCCGGTTTTGATGGACCCCTACGGCGGTCCGCACGGCCCGCGCGTGGTCGCCGCGCACAACGCGCACCTCACCTCGCAGTGGTTCGCCGACCAGGGTTTCGCGGTGCTCGTCGCCGACGGCCGCGGCACTCCCGGCCGTTCACCGGCCTGGGAGAAGGCCGTCCACCGCGACTTCACGGTCTCCCTGGACGACCAGATCGACGCCCTCCAGGACCTCGCGAAGTCCCACCCGCTGGACCTCTCCCGGGTGGCCATCCGCGGCTGGTCGTACGGGGGTTGGCTCGCGGGGCTCGCGGTACTGCGCCGCCCGGACGTCTTCCACGCGGGCATCGCGGGCGCCCCGGTCACCGACTGGCGGCTCTACGACACCCACTACACGGAGCGGTACCTGGGCGACCCGGCCAAGGACCCGGAGTCGTACGCGAAGAGCAGCCTGGTGACGGACGACGGCCTGTCCTCCCCAGCCGACCCGCACCGCCCGCTGATGGTCGTGCACGGCCTCGCCGACGACAACGTGGTGGTCGCGCACGCCCTGCGACTGTCCTCGGCGCTGCTGTCCGCCGGCCGCCCGCACGAGGTGCTGCCGCTGTCGGGCGTCACGCACATGACCCCGCAGGAGCAGGTCGCGGAGAACCTGCTGCTACTCCAAGTGGACTTCCTGAAGCGGGCGTTGGGGATGGTCTAGGTACGGCAACGGACCGGGGCGACATGGCGCGCCCCGGTCCGTTTACGGCACCCGCACGGCCGTACGTCAATCAGGTTGACGCGTCCGTATATCGAGATCGGGTCGGCCGAGTTGCCTGCGTGTTAACGCGGTTGATGCATGTTTGTGCGGTTATTCCGCCCCCTGATCAAGATCGTCCGTCGATTCCGCGGGGGTCGCGTCCTGGGGTACGACCGTCTTCTCCTCCGCGAAGTGACAGGCCGAGTCGTGTGCCGCGGGCCCGGTCGCGAGCCGGAACTCGGCCGGTACCGCGAGCAGCGGCACCTCCAGTGAGCAGCGCTCCTGCGCCTTCCAGCAGCGGGTGCGGAAGCGGCACCCGGACGGAATGTTCGTCGGCGACGGCACGTCACCCGCCAGGATGATCCGCTCCCGGTGCTCGCGCGCGTCCGGGTCGGGCACGGGCACCGCGGACAGGAGCGCCTGGGTGTACGGGTGCGTCGGGTGGTCGTAGATCTCCTCGTCCCTGCCGATCTCCACGATCCGCCCGAGGTACATCACCCCGACCCGGTCCGAGATGTGCCGGACGATCGACAGGTCGTGCGCGATGAAGACGTACGACAGGTCGAACTCGTCCTGGAGCCGGTCGAGGAGGTTGATGACCTGGGCCTGGACGGAGACGTCGAGCGCGGAGACGGGTTCGTCGGCGACGATGACCTCGGGACGCAGCGCCAACCCCCGGGCGATGCCGATGCGTTGACGCTGGCCGCCGGAGAACTGGTGCGGATACCGGTTGATGTACTCGGGGTTGAGCCCGACCACGTCCAGCAGATCCTGAACTCGCTTGCGCCGGTCGCCCTTTGGGGCCACCTCGGGGTGGATCTCGTACGGTTCCCCGATGATGTCGCCCACCGTCATGCGGGGGTTGAGGGAGGTGTACGGGTCCTGGAACACCATCTGGATGTTGCGGCGGGCGGCCTTCAGGGCGCGGCCCGACATCTTGCTGATGTCCTCGCCCTTGAACTTGATCGAGCCTTCCGTCGGCCGCTCCAGGTTGACCAGCATCTTGGCGACGGTCGACTTGCCGCAGCCGGACTCCCCGACGATGCCGAGGGTCTCTCCCCTGTTGAGCGTGAAGTCCACGCCGTCGACCGCCTTGACGGCACCGACCTGTTTCTTGAACAGGATGCCCTGGGTCAACGGGTAGTGCTTGACCAGGCCGGTCACTTCCAGGATCGGCTCAACTGCTGATCCTGTTGAGGCCGTCGAGTCAGCCATTGAGGCACTCCCTCCAGAAGTGGCAGGCGCTGCCGCGGTGTTCGTCCACCTCGAAGAGGGGTGGTTCGTCCGTCCGGCACACGTCCTGGGCCATCGGGCAGCGGGGGTTGAAGGCGCAGCCGGGCGGGATGTGCATGAGGTTCGGCGGGAGGCCCTTGATGGCGTAGAGCTCCTGGCCCTTCTGGTCCAGGCGCGGGATCGAGTCCAACAGGCCCTTGGTGTACGGGTGGGCGGGCGCCTTGTAGATGTCGTGGACGGGGGCCGACTCGACGATCCGGCCCGCGTACATCACGGCGATCTTGTCGGCGACGTCGGCGACGACTCCTAGGTCGTGGGTGATGAGGATGAGCCCCATGTTGAGCTCGCGCTGCAACTCGGCCAGCAGGTCCATGACTTGGGCCTGCACGGTGACATCGAGGGCGGTGGTGGGTTCGTCGGCGATGATGAGCGCCGGCTCCAGGGCCAGCGCCATGGCGATCATGATGCGCTGGCGCATACCGCCGGAGAACTGGTGCGGATAGTCGCGGACGCGCTGCGCCGCCCCCGGGATCCGCACCCGGTCCATCAGCTCAACTGCCTTGGCCCGCGCGTCCTTTCGGGACATGCCCCGGTGCACGATGAACATCTCGCCGAGCTGGTCGCCCACGGAGAGCACGGGGTTGAGCGAGGACAGCGCGTCCTGGAAGATCATCGCCATCTCGGCACCGCGGACCTTGCGCCGTTCCTCTTCCTTGAACTTCAGCAGGTCCTTGCCCCGGAACAGAATCTCCCCGCCGGTGATCTTCCCCGGCGGCACATCGAGGATCCCCATGACAGCCTGCGCGGTCACGGACTTCCCGGACCCCGACTCCCCCAGCACGGCAAGGGTCTCCCCCTCGTCCACGCTGTAGTTGACCCCGTTGACGGCCTTGGCGACCCCGTCCCTGGTCCTGAACTCCACGTGCAGGTCCCGCACTTCGAGCAACATGACGCCGGTCACCTCAGCTTCGGGTCGAGGGCGTCGCGGACCGCGCCGCCGAGCAGGAAGAACGACGGCACCGAGACTGCCGAACCGCTCCACGGTCGCCACCGGACACGCAGGGCGACCACCCCACCCGCATCCCGCGCCCGGGGCGGAGCCCCCAACCACCGCCGCACACCACGCACTTCCGGCACCATCGCGCCGTCACCTCAGCTTCGGGTCGAGGGCGTCGCGCAGGGCGCCGCCGGGCAGGAAGAACGCGGACACGGCGACGCCGACACGGCCGAGGCACACAGGGCGGAGCCAACGGTGCGCCTGCGTCCGTCACCCCCGACAACAGCTCGCGCCCGGTCCCTCACGGCGGCCCGGAATCCCGGCCTCTCCGGCTCCAGGACCGTCGCTCCGTCGCCTCGGCTCCGGTTCGAGGGCATCACACACCGCGTCGCCGAGCAGGAAGGACGTCCGCGCGCCGGTCGTCGGTCGCCGGCCCGGCACAGTGGCCGCCCCGCGTCCCCGCGCCCGCCGCACACCATGGACGTCCGCACCGTGACCGCTTGCCCGCCGCGCGGCCCGCACCGGACCCACGGAGCGGCCGTACCACCCTGCAACTCCCGCCGCGCACCACGCACTTGCAGCACCATCGCGCCGTCACCTCAGCTTCGGGTCGAGGGCGTCGCGGACCGCGTCGCCGAGCATGATGAACGCGAGCACGGTGAGGCTCAGGGCGCCGGCCGGCCACAGCAGCATGTGCGGGGCGCTGCGGATGTGCTGGGCGGCCGCGGAGATGTCGATGCCCCAGGAGACGGTGGGCGGGCGCAGCCCCACTCCCAGGAACGACAGGGTCGCTTCGAGCGAGATGTACGTGCCCAGGGCGATGGTCGCCACGACGATCACCGGCGCTACGGCGTTCGGCGCGACGTGTCGCAGGAGCATCCGGCCGTTGCCGGCGCCCAGGGCCCGGGCGGCCTGTACGTAGTCGTTCTGTTTGGCCGTCAGGACCGCGCCGCGCGCGATGCGTGCCACCTGGGGCCAGCCCAGCAGGACGATGAAGCCGACCACCGGCCAGATCGTGGTGCTGGTGACGACCGAGAGGAACACGAGCCCGCCGAGCAGGACCGGGATGCCGAAGAAGATGTCGGTGACGCGGGACAGCAGCGCGTCCCACCAGCCGCCGTAGAACCCGGCGAGTCCGCCGAGGACGCTGCCCAGCAGGGCGACTCCCAGGGTGGCGCAGACGCCCACCGTCACGGAGGCGCGCGCCCCGTGCACGGTGCGGGTGTAGACGTCGCAGCCCTGGGTGTCGAACCCGAACGGGTGGCCGGAGGTGGGCCCTTCCTGGGACTTGGCGAGGTCGCAGGAGAGCGGGTTGCCCGAGGCGATCAGCGAGGGCCAGATCGAGATGACCACCAGGAAGGCGATGAGGAGCGCGGACACGATGAAGACCGGGTTGCGCCGCAACTCGTGCCACGCGTCCGACCAGAGGCTGCGCGCCTTCTCGTCCTCCCCCTGGCCTTCCGACCGGCCGTCCGGTGGCACGGAAAGGGACGTCGCCTCGCTGAGCGCGAGGTCCATCGCGCCGCCGGTGCCGGTGGCCGCGATGGCCTCCCGTGGGTCCTGGGGTTCAGACATAGCGAATCCTCGGGTCGAGAACCGCGTACAACAGGTCGACCACGAGGTTCGCCAGCAGGAAGACGATCACCAGGATCGTCACGAAGCCGACGACGGTGGGAGCGTTGTTGCGCAGGATCCCTTGATAGATCTGGTAACCGACTCCGTGAATGTTGAAGATGGTTTCGGTGACGATGGCACCGCCCATCAGCGCGCCGATGTCGGTGCCGATGAAGGTGATGACGGGAATCAGTGAATTCCGCAGCAGATGACGGGTGATGACGCGCCGTCGGGGAAGTCCTTTGGCCACGGCGGTCCGCACGTAGTCCGCGCGGGAGTTCTCCGCGATGGAGGTTCTCGTCAGTCGGGTCACGTAGGCGAGCGAGACCATGGCCAACACGACGCCGGGCAGGATGAGTTCGTTGAGCGGGGCGTCGGTGGAAACCGTCGGGCGGACGATTCCCCATTTCACACCGAGGAGATATTGCAGCACATAGCCGGTGACGAACGTCGGTACGGAGATGACCAGCAGGGTGGCGAAAAGGGTCGAGCTGTCGATGAGCCGGCCCCTCTTGAGTCCGCTGAGCACGCCCAGGGTGACGCCCACGACGAGTTCGATGACGATGGCGACGAGGGTGAGCCGCAGGGTGACGGGATAGGCGTCCCTCATCAGTTCGGTGACCTTCTGGCCGTTGAAGGCGGTACCGAAGTCGCCCTGGAACAACTGGCCCATGTAGTGCAGGTACTGCTTCCACAGCGGCTGGTCCAGGTACAGCTCGCGGCGGATGCGCGCCGCGGTGGCCGGGTCGGGGGCCCTGTCGCCGAAGAGGGCCGCCACGGGGTCACCGAGCGAATACACCATGAAGAAGATGAGGAAGGTGCTCCCGAAGAACACCGGAATCATCTGGAGCAGCCGGCGGATCACATAACTGCCCATGCGGCCCTCCACAGGTCGGCTCGGCACGGTGGTGTGGGCACCGATTCCCTCCTTCAGGCCGGTGGAGACACCTCAGCCCAAATACACCGCACGCGGACAAAGACTGCACCTCCAGCGCCGCCTTTCGGGTAGGTCCGCGCGGTCCACTCACCCGGACGGGCGAGGGGCGCCGAATTGCCGTACCGCCCGGGGGAATTGATCGGCATTCAGATATCCACAGTTGACTCACAGGAAATTCCCTGGATAACGTCACGGCCAGACCAGCAAGAAGGGGGAATTCATGTCACACCTGGCCAGGCGCGCGCTGATCACCGTCGCCGCCATGAGCGCCGTCACCGCGACGACCGTGACCGGAACGGCCCAGGCCGTGGACGGCGACCAGTGGACGTGTCATCACGCCAGTTCCGCCAGCCCGAACGACAAGGGGGGACGGGACTCGTACGTCACCCATGTGAACCCGGACAACGGGCAGCGGGCCGGAATGAACTTCACGGCGAGCAGCGAGAAAGTGCTGCAGTGGAACGACAGCAAGGACAACGTCGACTTCTACGCCAACTTCTATTCCGGCAACAGGATCGTCCTGACCTGGCACTGGAACATGGAAGGTCACGAGAAGGACCTCACGCATGACTTCGACCGTCCCGAAGGCCAGAAGGTGCAACTCGAAGTGACGCACTGGCAGCCTTCCAAGGGCGGCTGCATGGACAAGGGCGGCGTCACCTGACGGCCCGTCGGGCCTGGGCCGTGGCGGTCACGACGGCATCCGTCGTCGTGGCCGCCACGGCCTGCTCGTCCGGGTCGTCGCCCACGCGCGCCGACCGGGTCGAGCGGGCCTCGTCCTGCGCTCCGGTCTTCGACTGGGACATCGCCCGGTCGTGGCGCCTGATCACCCTCGACGACCTCGTCAAGGTCGCACGCGGCGGCACCCTGAAGATCAGGGCGAAGCCGTACGAGCCGCTGACCTCGGCGGTGTCGGTCACCGGCGGCCGGAACGCGCCCACCGACTCCGAGGTGCTGACGGCCCTGCACGCGAGGACCGGCGCCGCGCTCGCCGCGCCCGGCACCTCGACCTCCGGGCTGGCGAGGAGGGCGGACGTCACGTTCCGGGAGAAGGCCGCCGAGGCCGTCTACTTCCAGGGCCTGCGCACCGTCACCGCCACCTACCGGTACCGCTGTACGGCGAAGGGGGCGGGCCCGGACCGGGGCACGGGGCGCGTCACGACCTGGGACCAGGAGTCCGTGACCTTCGGACTGCTCGACTGCCTGGCACCGAAGCGCGAGAACCCCGACAGCGTGCCGGCGGGACTGGCCCTGGGGAAACGCTGCCCCAGGGACAGCCCCGCCGCGCTCAGCCGACCTTGATCTCGTTGTAGACGGGGACGCTGAACGGGTTGAGCGCCACGTTGGAGAGCCGGTCGGAGTAGCCCGCGCTGCCGTTCTGGTACCAGAGCGGGATGGCGGCCATGTTGTCCCGTACGACGCCCTCGGCCTGCTGGAAGAGCTTGATCGCCTTGCTCGTGTCCGTCTCCGCGTTGGCCTGGTTCACGAGCTTGTCGAAGTCCTTGTTGGACCACTGGCCGTCGTTGGAGGAGGCGTTGGTGTAGTACAGCGGCTGCAGGAAGTTCTGGATGAGCGGGTAGTCCATCTGCCAGCCGGCCCGGAACGGCCCGGTCATCTTGTGCTGGCCGATCTGGTTCCTGAAGTCGGCGAAGGTACCGACCGGGTTCCCGACGCACGCCTTGTCGTTGCCGAGCGCGTTGTTGATGGAGTTGCACACGGCGTCCACCCACTCCTTGTGCGAGCCCGTGTCCGCGTTGTACGTGATCTTGACCTGGCCGCCGGGCAGCCCGCCGCCCTCCTGGACCAGCTTCTTCGCCTCGGTCGGGTTGTACTTGCAGGCGTCCCCGCACAGCCCGTCCTGGAAGCCGCCCTCGGTGCCGAGCACCG
This sequence comes from Streptomyces sp. NPDC050508, assembly GCF_040655155.1. NCBI lineage: Bacteria > Bacillati > Actinomycetota > Actinomycetes > Kitasatosporales > Streptomycetaceae > Streptomyces > Streptomyces sp. NPDC050508. The sequence continues at coordinate 9,541 of NZ_JBFAJJ010000034.1, read as the reverse complement.
GGGAGGTCCAGTCGGTGGCCGGGGTGCGGGTCTTCTGGAAGATGGTGTTGGTGATCTGCTCCCGGTTGATGGCCATCGACAGCCCCTGGCGGACCTTCTCCGAGCCGCTCTTGTTCCAGTCCTTGTCGTAGTACGGGAACGCGAGGGTCTGGATGATGCCGGCGGGCGTGTTGATGTACCGGCTGCCGAGGTCGCTCTTGACGTTCTTGAGCTGCGAGGCCGGGATGTCGTCGACGAGGTCGAGGTTGCCGGCCAGCAGGTCGGTGTAAGCCGTGTTGTTGTCGGTGTAGACCTTGAGGGTCACCCCGTCGTTCTGGGCCTTGTCCGCACCGGTGTAGCCGGCCCACTTCTTGAGCTGCATCTCCGAGCCCTTGGTGTAGGACGCGATGGTGTACGGCCCGTTGCCGACCGGCTTCTTCAGCCAGGCCGCGTGGTCGGAGAAGAACGTCTGCGGCAGCGGGGAGTAGGCCGCGTAGCCGAGGGTGTCCGGGAAGGTCGAGAACTTCTGGGTGAGCTTGATGGTGAAGGTGTCCGTGCCGGTCACCTTGAGCCCGGAGAGCGTGTCGGCGCTCTGCGACCCGCTGTCGGGGTGGGTCTTGTCGTACCCGTCGATGTACCCGAAGAAGTACGCGTTCTTCTGGTTGTTCTTGAGGCTGGCGCCGTAGTTCCACGCGTCGACGAACGACTTCGCGGTGACCGCCTCGCCGTTGCTGAACTTCCAGCCACTCTTGACCGTGACCGTGAAGTTCTGCGAGTCCGTGGTCTCGATCTTGTCGGCGAGCATGTACTCGGCCTTGCCGGTCTTCGGGTCGTACCGCTTCAGGCCGCGGAAGACCATGTCGAGGACCTTGCCGCCCTGCACCTCGTTGGTGTTGGCCGGTTCCAGCGGGTTCTGCGGGTCTCCCCAGGAGGCGCTGACCACCGCGCTGCCGTCACCACCGCCACCGCCGCTGCTCCCGCCGCCCCCACAGGCGGTCGCCGCGAGGGCTACCGCCGCCGCGCAAGCGGCCCATTTGGCGTGCGTGGCTCCACGCATCGAGTGCCTCCTCAGGAAAGCCGATCCATTCCGGTCCGTTACCGGTCAATATCGGCCCAAAGGTGGCACATCGCCTGCTGGCCCACCCTTTCGGGGGACCCCTGACGTCCGCTCAGAGGATCTTCGGTGCAGCGCACAATGGATCACCGCGAAGCGATGCGGAACCGTTGGATTACGACGCCCCGATGTACGCATTCCGATACAGAGGCGTCCGGATAACGAACTCATTGCCCGTTTCGCGCAGTTGGCCCGACATAAAGCACGGCTCGATCACGGCATGCTACCCGCGTAGCTACGGATTGGTCAAGTATGGGCAAAGAAAGTAAAGAGAAACCCAAGTCGGACCAGATTTTATTGACCTTGCATGAATTGCGTTGAAAAAGTCCGGCGTAGCCCGTAGGGGAGTGCCCTGCGGAGTCTCATCAGACCCTCCCTTGGGCCAGGAGCACCATGACCCCCCCAACTCCATCCGCGGCCCCGCTTGAGGTGACCGACGAGAGCGTCGAGAAGTCGATCACTTCTCCCGCCTCGAAGGCCAACGAGAGCCGGTCCCCGGGTCAGCTCGCATGGCGCCGTTTCAAACGGGACCGTACGGGCGTCATATCGGCGATCATCGTGATCTTCTTCTTCGCGATCGCGCTGGCCGCACCGCTGATATCCAAGCTCTACGGGAAAAATCCGTACACGACGTACGCGAGCCAGGACCCGGGTCTGCTCGACGCCTTCTCGTACCCGACGGGTCCCAACGGCGGCATGAGCTCGCAGTTCTGGTTCGGCATCGAGCCGCAGCTGGGCCGCGACGTCTTCACCTTCCTGATCTACGGCATCCGGACCTCGCTGGGCATCGCCCTGGCAGCCACCCTGATCACCACCGCCGTCGGCGTGGTGATCGGCGTGACCGCGGGCTACCTGGGCGGCAGGACGGACTACATCGTCGGCCGGATCGTCGACATCGTGCTGTCGATCCCCTCGACGCTGTTCATCATCGCCTTCATGCCGGTGGTGTTCGGGCTCTTCGTCGCCGCCGACGACAACATCCCGACCTGGCTGCGGGCCACCGCGCTCATCATCATGATGTCCTTCTTCGGCTGGGCGTCGATCGCCCGTCTGCTGCGCGGCCAGGTACTCGGCCTGCGCGAGCGGGAGTTCATCGAGGCCGCCAAGGTGACCGGGGCGTCACCGGCGCGCATCGTGTTCAAGGAACTGCTGCCCAACCTGTGGACCCCGATCCTCATCCAGTCCACGCTCATGCTCCCGGCGTACGTGACCGCGGAGGCGGGCTTCGCCTTCCTCGGGGTCGGCATGATCGACCCGACTCCCGACTGGGGCGTCATGATCCAGCGGGGCGCCCAGTTCTACACCCAGGACTTCACCTTCATGCTCTTCCCGGGCCTGGCCATGGTGATCTTCGTCCTGGCGTTCAACCTGCTCGGCGACTCGGCGCGCGACGCGCTCGACCCGAAGTCCAAGCGCTGACACACCTCTCATCTCCGGCCCGGTCAATGTCGTCCGGCTGGCCCGTCCCACCCGTAAGGCAGGGTTACTGTGTCTTTTTCCCGTAGAAACTTCATGATCGCCACCGGTGTGGTGGCCGCGTCGAGTTCGGTGCTGACCGCCTGTGGCGGCGGCAACTCGACCTCGAACAGCAAGGTCCCCTCGGTCAGCAAGGCCAAGCAGACCAAGATCGAGGTCGGCACCAAGGCCGACTCGACGGGCCCCGCGCCCGAGGTCGCCGGCGCGGTCAAGGGCGGGACGATCTACGGGCTCGACCAGTTCGACATGGACCACCTCGACCCGGCGCAGATCTACGTCTCCACCGAGATCCTCATCACCACGCCGATCATGCGCGGCCTGACCGGCTACAAGCTCGACGCCAAGGGCGGCGCCACCCTGGTCGGCGACGTGGCCACGGACGCGGGCACGGCCAAGGACGGCGGCAAGACCTGGTCGTTCACCATCAAGGACGGCATCAAGTGGGAGGACGGCTCCGACCTCTCCATGGACGACGTCCGCCACACCTTCGAGCGCCTCTTCGCCTCCTTCGTCACCGAGGGCCCGCGCTACGTCCAGCAGTTCCTGGTCGGCGGCGACAAGTACAAGGGTCCCTACGACGGCAAGAGCCTCGACTCCATCGAGATCGACGGCAAGACCATCACCTTCCGCCTCACCGAGGCCCGTGGTGACTTCAACTTCACGCTCGCCGAGCGGGCGTACTCCTTCGTGAAGAAGTCGAAGGACACCAAGGAGAAGTACGACAAGCAGCCGTTCTCCTGCGGCCCGTACAAGATCTCCGCCCGCGACGTCGGCAAGTCGCTGACGTACACCCGCAACGAGCACTGGGACGCGGCGACGGACCCGATCCGCAACGCCTACCCGGACAAGTACCTCTTCCAGTTCGGCTTCGAGCTGCTGGCCTCGACCGACCGCTACATCGCGGACAAGGGCAACGACCAGTACACGATGTCGATCTTCAACGAGATCGCCCCCGAGCGGATCGCCACGGTCCTCACCAACACGAAGCTCAAGCAGCGGGTGCTCACCGCGGTCGACACGGTCACCTACTACTGGCCGATCAACACCACCCGGATCACGGACGTCAAGGTCCGCCAGGCGATCAACTACGCCTGGCCGAACCAGCAGTTGCAGACCATCCGCGGTGGCGCGTCCACCAGCGAGATCGCGACCACGATCCTCTCCCCGGTGACGCCCGGTTACGTGGAGTTCGACCTCTACGGCAAGACCACGAAGCCCGGCGGCGACCCGGTCAAGGCCAAGGCCCTCCTCAAGGAGGCCGGCAAGGTCGGGCAGAAGCTGGTCATCGCCTACCAGACGTCGGACAACGCGGTGAAGCAGGCCGTGGCGATCAAGAACGCGCTGGAGGCGGCCGGCTTCACGGTCGTCAACAAGCAGATCGACAAGTCGACCTTCTACACCCAGATCGGCAAGATCGACAACCAGTACGACCTGTTCGCGGCCGGCTGGAGCCCGGACTGGCCGGGCGGCTACTCGGTCTTCTACCCCTGCTGGGACGGCGCCAACATCGGCGACGGCCGCAGCAACTACGCGCAGCTGAAGAACACCGGCGTCGACAAGGCCATCGCGGCCGCCTCGCTGATCACCGACGCGGACGCGGCCAACAAGGCCTGGGGCGCCGTCGACAAGCAGATCATGGAGCTCGCGGCCTGCGTCCCGGACTACCACGCCATCCGCAACTGGATGCACGGTTCGAAGGTCGGCGGCTTCGTCTACGACGCCGGAAACACCGGCATCGCACTCACGAGGCTCTACGCCAAGGCGTAGGCACCACACGGCACCAGGGGGCGGCCTTCACCGGGCCGCCCCCACCGGCCCCTCACCCCTCACGCCCCGGCAACGGCGCCTCGCCCGGAGAGTCCTGACCCCATGTTCCGCTTCCTTGTCCGCCGTACGATCGGCGCGCTGGTCATTCTTTTGATCATCAGCGCCATCACCTTCTGGCTCTTCTACGCCGTCCCGCGTGACCCGGCCATGATGTCCTGCGGCAAGAACTGCACGCCGGCCTCGCTCGCGCAGATCCGGCACAACCTGGGCATCGACCACCCGATCCCGGTCCAGTACTGGTACTGGCTGAAGGGGATCTTCGTCGGGCGGGACTACAGCGGCTTCGGAATGTGCAACGCTCCGTGCCTCGGCTACTCCTTCGCCAACAACGAGCCCGTCTTCGGCACGATCATGGACCGACTGCCGCTGACCCTCTCGCTCGCCTTCGGCTCGGCGGCCATCTTCCTGGTCTTCGGTGTCGGCACCGGCATGATCGCGGCGCTGAAGCAGGGCAAGTTCCTGGACAAGTTCGCGACCTCGGCGTCACTGCTCGGCTCCTCGCTCCAGATCTACTTCGTCGGCTACATCGCGCTGTACTTCCTGGTCTTCAAGACGGGCATCCTCGACCAGCCCTCGTACACGCCGCTGACCGAGAACCCCGCCTCCTGGTTCTCCGGCCTGCTCCTGCCGTGGATCGTGCTGTCGATCATCTTCACCGCCAACTACACCCGCATGGCCCGCTCCCAGCTCGTCGAGCAGCTCAGCGAGGACTACGTCCGCACCGCCCGCGCCAAGGGCCTCTCCCGCACGAACGTGTTCCTGCGCTTCGCCTGGCGCGGCGCCATGGGCCCGATCGTCACGGTGTTCGGCATCGACCTGGGCACGCTGATCGGCGGCGCGATCATCACCGAGCAGGTCTTCAGCCTCCAGGGCATCGGCCGCCTCGCGGTGATCTCCGTCATCCAGAGCGACCTGCCGATGCTGCTCGGCGTCACCGTGCTGGCGGCCGCCGCGATCGTGTTCTTCAACATCATCGTCGACGCCGCCTACGCCTTCATCGACCCGCGGATCCGGCTCGCCTGACCCTCCGCCCGTAACCCCTACCCCCCGCATCGCCCCCAGGAGCGTCTCCGTGACGAGCACCGATCAGCAGCCCTTCCTCTCCGTCAGGGATCTCAAAGTCCACTTCTCCACCGAGGACGGCATCGTCAAGGCCGTCGACGGGCTCTCCTTCGACCTCGCCAAGGGCAAGACGCTCGGCATCGTCGGCGAGTCGGGCTCCGGCAAGTCCGTCACCAACCTGACGATCCTGGGCCTCCACGACCGCGACCGTACGGCGATCGAGGGCGAGATCCTGCTCGACGGCAAGGAGTTGCTCACCGCGAGCGAGCGGGAACTGGAGCGGCTGCGCGGCAACAAGATGTCCATGATCTTCCAGGACGCGCTCGCCTCGCTGTCGCCGTACCACACGGTCGGCAAGCAGATCAGCGAGGTGTACCGCAAGCACACCGGCGCCTCCAAGAAGGAGTCCCGCGAGCGGGCGATCGAGATGCTGAAGCGGGTCGGGATCCCCCAGCCCGAGGTCCGGGTGGACGACTACCCGCACCTGTTCTCGGGCGGTATGCGCCAGCGCGCGATGATCGCCATGGCCCTGGTCTGCGACCCCGAGCTGCTGATCGCCGACGAGCCGACAACCGCCCTCGACGTGACGGTCCAGGCCCAGATCATGGACCTGCTGAAGGACCTCCAGCAGGAGTTCGGCACCGCCATCGTGTTCATCACGCACGACCTCGGCGTCATCGCCGACATCGCCGACGACGTCCTCGTGATGTACGGCGGCCGGTGTGTGGAGCGCGGCACCAAGAAGGAGGTGCTGACGGACCCGCAGCACCCCTACACGCTCGGTCTGCTCAGCTCCATGCCGACCCTCGAAGGTCCGGTCGACGTACCGCTGATGCCGATCCCGGGCTCGCCGCCCTCGCTGCTCAATCCGCCGTCCGGCTGCCGCTTCCACCCGCGGTGCACCTTCGCCGAGAAGGTCGAGGGCGGACTGTGCTCCAGCGAGCGGCCCGTACTGGAGGTGGTCGACGGCCGGGGCTCCGCCTGCCATCTCACCACCGCGCAGCGCCAGGAACTCTTCGCCGACCTTCTCGCCGTAGCCCAGCACAACTGACGTACTAGAAACGGGACTTCCCATCATGAGCAACGCGAACCCCCTCCTGGACGTCAGCGGGCTGACCAAACACTTCCCGATCAAGGGCGGCTTCCCGATCCGGCGTACGGTCGGTGCCGTGCAGGCGGTCGACGGGCTGGACTTCCAGGTCGGCGAGGGCGAGAGCCTGGGCCTGGTCGGCGAGTCCGGCTGCGGCAAGTCGACGACAGGCCGGCTGATCACCCGCCTGCTGGAGCCGAGCGGCGGCAAGATCTCCTACCGCGGCCAGGACATCACCCACGCGGGCCGCAAGCAGCTGGCGCCGATCAGGTCCGAGATCCAGATGATCTTCCAGGACCCGTACGCCTCGCTGAACCCGCGGCAGACGGTCGGCAAGATCGTGGCCGGCCCGATGGAGATCAACAACATCAACCCGGCCGGCGGCCGCGAGGCCCGCGTCCGTGAGCTGCTGGAGATCGTCGGTCTCAACCCCGAGCACTACAACCGCTTCCCGCACGAGTTCTCCGGCGGCCAGCGCCAACGCATCGGCGTCGCCCGCGCGTTGGCCCTGGAACCGAAGCTGATCGTCGCCGACGAACCGGTCTCCGCCCTGGACGTCTCGATCCAGGCGCAGGTCGTCAACCTGCTCCAGAAGGTCCAGAAGGAACTCGGCATCGCCTTCGTGTTCATCGCCCACGACCTGGCGATCGTCCGGCACTTCTCACAGCGGGTCGCGGTGATGTACCTCGGCAAGATCGTGGAGATCGCCGACCGCGACGACCTGTACGGCAACCCGCGCCACCCCTATACCCGGGCCCTGTTGTCCGCCGTGCCCGAGGCCACGGTGGACGAGACGCCCGCCCGGGACCGCATCCGGCTGGTCGGTGACGTGCCGTCGCCGATCAACCCGCCCACCGGCTGCCGCTTCCGCACCCGCTGCTGGAAGGCGACGGAGAAGTGCGCGACGGACGCCCCGCCGCTGGTCCAGGTCGAGGGCAACAAGCCCGGCCACCTGACCGCGTGCCACTACCCCGAGACGGCGGACACCGTTCCGGCACCCCGTCTCTCCAAGGACCCCGAGGCGGCGGCCTGACACACCCCTTTAGTCAGCCGCCCCCTTTCGGAACGGACTTTCAAGGCCCATTGACCCGAGCCCACGAACGTCCGGTTCCAGGGGACGAAGGCCCGCGCTTACCCGAGCGCGGGCCTTCTTCTTGCCGTGCGCGGCCACGAGGGCGTCGAGTTCGGTACGGTCGCCCGGGACGTGGAAGGCCAGGTGGTTCAGGCCGGGCAGCATCCGATCGTGGCCGTGGCCGTTTCCGCGCAGCGCAGGTGACTCCTCGACCACGATGTACGTCCGTCCCATCCGCCAACTCCGGCCGGCAGCCCAGTTCTGGTGGGGCTCGTAGCCCAGGCTCTCCAGGAGCCAGCCCCATGAGGTGACGGCTCGGCCGAGATTCGGCACCCACAACTCCACGTGATGCAGCAACGCACAATCCCCTTGTCCTCGCCCGGAGTTCGGAAGTCGGGAAGAAACGGCCGAGCCCGCCAACCATCTCCTCCCCGTATGACAAACTGCCGCGGTGGTTGATCGTTCGTTCGCGGATCTTTCGCTCGCCGCGCTGTACGACACCCTCAACCCCTGGGGGCCCGGCGACGACTTCTACCTCGGGCTCGTGATGTCCGCCGGCGCTGTGCTCGATATCGGGTGCGGTACCGGGCGGTTGCTCGGGCGGGCCCGGCGGGAGGGGCATCGGGGGCGGCTCATGGGGCTCGATCCCGCCGCCGCGATGCTGGTGCAGGCGCGAGCCCATGAACCCGGCATCGAGTGGGTCCTCGGAGACCTACGGGCCCGGGAGTGGCACGGCGAGTTCGAGCTCGCCGTGATGACCGGACACGCCTTCCAAGTGCTGCTCGGCGACGAGGAGTTGCGCCTCGCCCTACGTGCCGTACGCGCCGCCCTCGTACCCGGCGGCCGGTTCGTGTTCGAGACGCGCAATCCGGGCGCCCGGGCCTGGGAGGCGTGGACGCCGGACCGCATGCGGGAGATCTCCGACGGGTACGGCGGAGTCGTACGCGTGTGGCACGAGGTCAAGTCCGTGGCGGCGGACGGACAACGCGTCACGTTCACCGAGACCTTCGAAGGTGCTCGCTGGGAACGGCCGCGGGTCGACCGGACCACCCTGCGGTTCCTCGACGCCGGCACCCTGGACCGTTTCCTCCGCGAGGCTGGGTTTGGCGTTGTCGAGCGGTACGGCGACTGGGGGCGGGGGCCGTTCACGTCTACGAGCCCGGAGATCATCACTGTGGCTGAACCTGCTGCGGGCCGGAATTGCGGCCAGGGTGTTTTGTAGTGACCGTTGGGCCACTCGCTTCTTGGTCAGTGTCGGGCTTCCGCGGCCCGAGTAAAGGGCGCTCCCTGCGGTCGCGTCGGCTGCGCCGATGGCCCTGCGGGCCACCCTTGACTCGGTCCGCTCCAGCCCGTTGGAGAAGCGAGCGAGCGGCCCGGAGGAGCGGGTGGCCGAGGCATGAAGGCCGTCGGGTGGGCTGCGTTCTTGGCCGGGGTGGAGGGGCGCGTCAGCGTCTCGCCTGCACGCCGGGCCGTCTCGGCGGCCAACCGCGAGTGGGTGGATGGGCGGTTGGGTGGGGGTGCTGGAAGGTGTGTGGGTCAGACTAACCGCTCACCGACCCTGTGACTGGTTAGAAATGACCCCACACCACAGAGAGTGGTGGGCTCGGAAGTGTGCTGCCCGACGCGCTCGCCCCACCGGCCCCCAGTCGCCACCGGCCGCCGGCGGCCGTCGGTGACCGGCCCGGAGGCTCCATCCATCCTCCATCCCGCCTGTTGCGGGTGTCCCCACTCACCGTTGGCCGCTGAGCCGGCCCGGCGTGCAGGCGAGACGTTGACGCGCTCCCTCACCCCGGCCCGCAAGGCAGTACAGGCAAGGGAGTTCATGGCTGGGCCACCCATCCCTCGGGGCCGCCCGCTCGCTTCTCAAACGGGATTGCGTGAGACGAGTCAAGGGTGGAGCGCAGCGGAATCGGCGCAGCCG
>NZ_JBFAJJ010000033.1:0-73325 GCF_040655155.1 Streptomyces sp. NPDC050508 | reverse complement strand
TTTTTTGCGTTTTTTGTGTGTTTGTTCCGGGTGGCGCGGGGGTGGTTTTTTGGGTTTTTTTTTCTTTTTGGGTGTGGGTGCACGGCTGTAATCAGGGCGCCCTTCCACGTCGTAGCGGAGAACTATGCGTCGCGCCGGTGCCGTCGTCCCGACGTGGCGTCCTGTGCCTCGCCTGCGGCCTCGGCGGCAGCCTTCCGTTCCTTCTCCGCCTGCTCCTCCGCCTCCATCTCCGCGAACACGTCGATCGGCGCGGGCGCCTTCGCGAGGAAGACCCAGGTCAGCCAGACGGCAAGCAGGAACGGCGGAATCTTCAACGCGACCAGGACCCAGCCGAGTTGGGCGGTGTTGGCCCACCAGTACAGCGGGAAGAGGATCGCGCACTTGGCGAGCAGGATCAGACCCCAGGCCCAACTGGCCTTCGCGTACGCCTTCTTGCGGCCGGGGTTACGGGTCCGCCAGGAGAGGTTCTCCTTGAAGACCGGCCCGAGGATCAGGCCGATCAGCGGGACGCCCGCGAGCGTCGTGACGATGTACGCGAGTGCGAGCCCCAACGTGTAGAGCATGCCCGGGAGATAGAAGTTCTTGGCGTTGCCCGTCATCATCGCGAAGACCACACCGAAGGCGACGCCGAAGACACCGCTGAAGGCGTGCTTGACGGTGTCCCGGGTCACCAGCCGGACCACGACCAGGACCAGCGACACGGCCAGCGCGGCGATGGCCGACCAGTGCAGGTCCTTGTTGATCGTGAAGATGGTGACGAAGAGGAGGCCGGGCAGGACCGTTTCGATCATGCCGCGCAGTCCGCCGAACGCCTCGAAGAGGGCCGCCTCGGTCACCGCCCGGACATCCTGCTCGCTGTCTTCGGCGTCCACGGTGTCCGCGGTCGGCTTGTCGAGCGACGTCACCGGCTACTCCCGTCCGAGGGGTCTCAGTTCGTATTTCGGGTTGAAGAGCACCCGGCGGCCTCTGCTCATCGAGATCCGGCCGGACGCGATCAGCTTGCGCCCCGGTTCTATGCCCACGATGGAACGCCTGCCGAGCCACACCACGTCCAGGGCGGCGGAGCCGTCGAACAACTCGGCCTCCAGGGCCGGGACTCCTGCCCGGGGGCGCAGCGTGACCGTGCGCAAGGTACCAGTAACCGTCACGATCTGTCGGTCGTGGCAGTCGCCGATCCGTACACAGCCTTCGGTCGCGGTGTCCTCACGCAGCTCCTCCGACTCCAGGTCCTCCTGCGAGGTGGAGAGCCGGTCGAGCATGCGCCGGAACCGTCCGGCCGGCTTTTCGGAACGAGGGACAGCGCTCATATCTGAAGCGTACCGGGGTCCACCGACAGTCACGTACCCACGGCCCTAGCCCTCGAACCGGTAGCCCATACCCGGCTCCGTGATGAAGTGCCGGGGATGCGCCGGGTCCGTCTCCAGCTTGCGCCGCAGCTGTGCCATGTACACGCGCAGGTAGTTCGTCTCGGTCCCGTACGACGGCCCCCACACCTCCTGGAGCAGCTGCTTCTGGCTGACCAGCCGCCCGGTGTTGCGCACCAGCACCTCCAGCAGATGCCACTCCGTGGGAGTCAGCCGTACGTCCCGCCCGTCCCGGTGGACCTTCTTGGCGGCCAGGTCGACGGTGAACTCCTCGGTCTCGACCAGGACGTCGTCCTCGCCGCCCCCGGTGGGCTCGGCCCGGCGCACGGCGGCCCGCAGCCGGGCCAGCAGCTCGTCCATGCCGAAGGGCTTGGTGACGTAGTCGTCGGCGCCCGCGTCCAGCGCCTCCACCTTCTCGTCGGAGGAGTGCCGGGCGGACAGCACCAGGATCGGCACCCGGGTCCAGCCCCGCAGCCCCCTGATCACCTCGACGCCGTCCATGTCGGGCAGCCCGAGGTCGAGGACGACGACATCGGGATGGCGGGAGGCGGCGAGGTCGAGTGCGGTCTTGCCGTCGGCCGCCGCGTCGACCTCGTACTTCCGCGCCTTGAGGTTGATCACGAGGGCCCGCACGATCTGCGGCTCATCCTCGACCACGAGGACCCTGGTCATGAGACCTGCCTTTCCGGTTGCACGTCGTGCACATCTTCTACGGCCCGGTCCGCCGGCGCGGGATCGAGCGGCGGCGCCGCGCGGAGGGTGAGGACCATGGTGAGGCCGCCGCCGGGTGTGTCCTCGGCGTTCAGGGTGCCGTTCATGGCCTCGGTGAAGCCGCGCGCGACGGCGAGACCGAGGCCGACTCCGGCGCCGCGCGGGGCGTCGCCGTGGCGCTGGAAGGGCTCGAAGATGCGCTCCTTGGCCTCGTCCGGGACTCCTGGGCCGCGGTCGACCACCCGCACCTCGACACGGTCGGCGATGGCGCTGGCGGACACCAGGACGGTTTCGTCGGCCGGGCTGTACTTGACCGCGTTCTCGACGAGGTTGGCCACCGCCCGCTCCAGCAACCCCGGGTCGACGGCCACCATGGGCAGCGTCTCCGGGATGTCCAGTTCCGCACTGCCCTCGGGCACCCCCACCAGCGCCATCGGTACGACCTCGTCGAGGTCCACCTCGCGGATGATCGGGGTGACCGTGCCGGTCTGCAGCCGGGACATGTCCAGCAGGTTGCCCACGAGATGGTCGAGCCGGTCGGCGCCGTCCTCGATGCCCTCCAGCAGCTCGGCCTGGTCCTCCTCGGACCACGCCACGTCGTCGGAACGGAGCGAGGACACGGCCGCCTTGATGCCGGCGAGCGGGGTCCGCAGATCGTGGCTCACGGCCGCCAGGAGAGCCGTACGGATGCGGTTGCCCTCGGCGAGCGCGCGGGCCTGGTCGGCCTCCTCCCGTAGACGCCTGCGATCCAGGACCACGGCGGCCTGCGCGGCGAAGGCGGCCAGGACCCGGCGGTCGGAGGCGGGCAGTACCCGGCCGGTCAGAGCGAGGGCCATGTGGTCGCCGACCGGCATGTCCACATCGCCGTCCTCGGGCCGTTCCAGAGGCGCGCCCACGCCGACCCGGCCCGCGCAGGTCCAGGGGTCCACGTCGCTCTTGCGCTCCAGCAGGGCGACCGACTCCATGCCGAAGGTCTCCCGGACCCGTTCCAGAAGCGCTTCGAGGCTGGTCTCGCCGCGCAGCACGCTGCCCGCGAGGAAGGACAGGATCTCGGACTCGGCGCGCAGTCTGGCGGCCTGCTGGGTGCGTCTCGCGGCGAGGTCCACCACGGAGGCCACCGACACGGCGACTCCGACGAAGATCGCGATGGCGACGATGTTCTTGGGGTCGGCGATGGTCAGCCGGTGCAGCGGGGGCGTGTAGTAGTAGTTCAGCAGGAACGATCCGAGGGCCGCCGAGACCAGCGCCGGCAGCAGCCCGCCGAGGAGCGCCGCAGCCACCGTCAGCGACAGGAACAGCAGCATGTCGTTGGCGAGCCCGAGATGGACGGCGTTCAGCAGCAGCGCGAGCCCCACCGGCCCGACCACCCCGACCAGCCACCCCGAGACGATCCGGGCCCGCCCGAGCCGCGCGCCCCGGGACACGGGCAGCCCGCGCCCCTTGGCGACCTCCTCGTGGGTGACGATGTGGACGTCGAGATCGGGCCCGGACTCGCGGGCGACCGTGGCACCCACCCCCGGCCCGAAAACGTACTGCCAGGTCTTGCGCCGCGAGGAGCCGAGGACGATCTGCGTGGCGTTCACCCCGCGCGCGAAGTCGAGCAGCGCCGCCGGGATGTCGTCGCCGACGACGTGGTGGAAGGTGCCGCCCAGGTCCTCGGCGAGGGTGCGCTGGAGGGCGAGTTCCTTCGGTGAGGCCGAGGTCAGGCCGTCGCTGCGGGAGATGTAGACGGCCAGCACCTCGCCGCCGGCCCCCTTCTCGGCGAGCCGCGCGGCTCGCCGTATCAGCGTCCGCCCTTCGGGGCCGCCGGTGAGCCCTACGACGATGCGCTCGCGTGAGCCCCAGATCGCCGAGACCTGGTGCTCACTGCGGTACTGCTGGAGGTACTCGTCGACCCGGTCGGCCACCCAGAGCAGCGCCAACTCCCGCAGGGCGGTGAGGTTTCCGGGCCGGAAGTAGTTCGAGAGGGCCGCGTCGACCTTGTCGGGCTTGTAGATGTTGCCGTGCGCCATGCGGCGGCGGAGCGCCTGTGGCGACATGTCGACGAGTTCGATCTGGTCCGCCCGACGGACGATCTCGTCCGGCACGGTCTCCTGCTGCCGGACCCCGGTGATCGACTCGACGACATCACCGAGGGACTCAAGGTGCTGGATGTTGACGGTCGACACGACGTCGATGCCGGCGGCGAGGAGTTCCTCGATGTCCTGCCAGCGCTTGGTGTTGCGGGAGCCCGGGATGTTGGTGTGGGCGAGTTCGTCCACCAGGGCGACGGCGGGGGCGCGGCGCAGCACCGCGTCGACGTCCATCTCGGTGAAGACGGTCCCCCGGTACGCCAGCTCCGCGCGCGGGACCTGCTCCAGACCGTGCAGCATCACCTCGGTGCGGGCCCTGCCGTGGTGCTCCACGAAGGCGACCACGCAGTCGGTGCCCCGCTCCACCCTGCGGTGGGCCTCGGACAGCATGGCGTACGTCTTGCCGACGCCCGGTGCCGCACCGAGGTAGATCCGAAGCTTGCCGCGTCCCATGGCCCCATTGTCTTCCCGTCACTGCTGTGTACGCAGCGTCGACTTTACGGCTAATAAGTCCGACAAATGGGGTGGTGAACGCGGTACGGGACGTCTTTGACGCATCCCTGATGCCCGTACGGCACCGTACGGGCATCAGGGTCCGGCGCTGTTCAGGATGTTCAGTTGGGGTTGTCGCCGTGCGTGAGGGTCTCCCAGGCCACAAAGAGGTTGTTGGTGCCGGCCGGGCGGTTGTTGAGCGTGAGCGTCTGGGTGTTGGTCATGGCGATGCCCAGCCGGTTGTGCAGGGCGTTGTAGCCGACCTCGGTGACCGGCCCGAGCCCGAGGGTCAGCGACCCGCCGCACAGCCAGCTCGGGACGGCCGTACCCAGCTGGTACTTGGCCTGGAACCCGAGCGCCTGCCGCAGCCGCTCGCCCACGTCGGTGCCGTAGAGGTCGGTGCCCTGGATCCGGCTGGTCTCGGCGACGTGCGAGATCGAGGAGAGGCCGTACCCGGTGTGCGTGAAGTCGCGGCACGTCTCCTGGGTGAGCCCGGTGACGAAGGTCGACTGGCCCTGCCAGTAACTGACGATCTTCGCAGTGGTGTTGAGGTTCTGGCTCGGCACGGTCTTCGGTACGGAACCGTCCGAGGCGAGGTAGATGTACGCGGCCGTCCGCGTCCGGAAGATCGCCATGGCCTTGTCGTACGAGGTCTTGTCCTCAAGGAAGACGGAGATGCCGACGGCGGCGTCCATCATCGTCAGCTCCCAGTTCCCGTTGGAATTGGAGCCGTTGATGATCTCGGGCAGGTACACGTTGCGCAGCATGGTCGCGAAGCGGGCCGAGTTGGTCCAGGTCCCGGTGTACGTGTACTTGATGATCTCGGCGGCCTTGGGCCAGGAGGCGCCGGCCCAGCCGGTCTGCAGGGGCGCGTTGCTGTTGGTGTGGCTGGTGATCGTGGCCGACCAGGCGTCCATGATCTCGATGGCCTTCTGGGCGTAGCGCGCGTCCTTGGTGATGTACCAGGCGAGCGCGTCGGTGTAGGCCGCTATCGCGTCCTCGCGCTCGTCGGTGCAGCCGTAGTTGGGGTTGGAGTACGGGCCGCACTCGACGACAGCTCTGGGCTTCGGGGTGCGGGTCAGGCTGGCGTAGGAGCTGGCCATCATCTGGTCGTAGGCGCCCTTCCAGGGCTGGGCGCCGGCGAGGACCTCGGTGCGGGCGAAGTCCAGCTGGCTCCTGGAGACGTCTACTCCGGGGTGGACGAAGGTGGCGGGGGCCGCCTGGGCGGTGGTGCCGGGCTGGGCGAAGAAGCCCAGGACCAGGGCGGTGACGACGGAGAGCAGGGCAGCGCGGCGCACGATGACTCCGTTCTCGTATGTGAACACAAGGCACCCTCATGAACTTGGGCGTTGAGCCGAGACCATAGGTACGGACCAATGAGCCGTCAAGAGTGCGCGCACGACGAAGGGCCGCACCCCGCAAGGGGTACGGCCCTTTTTCGTCTGTTCCGGTGTTCCGTTCCGACTAGCGGATCTCGGTGACCTCCGGTCCGCGCTGCAGCTGGCCCATGCCGCCGGAGAAGCGGGAACCCGCCTCCTCCTGCTGGACACCCTCGGGAACCATCTGGGCGTCGTTCGGCAGCTTCAGGACGATCGGGTCGCGGGGCGCCATCGGGCCCTCGCCGCGCACAACGACCGTGTCCCGGAAGATCTGCTCCAGCAGACCGGCCGCCTGCGGCTGCACCGCGCCCTGCCCGGAGATCACCCCGCGCAGGAACCAGCGCGAACCGTCCACACCGACGAACCGCACCACCTGGAAACCACCCGTGCCGTCCGGCAGTTGCACCGGAACCTGCGCACGCAGCTCCCAGCCCAGCGGCCCCTCGACCTCGTCGACGATGCCGCCCTGCTGGGTGATGCCGCTCGCGATCTCCTCGCGGACCTCACCCCAGATGCCCTCGCGCTTGGGAGCGGCGAAGGCCTGCAACTGGATGGCACTGTCCTTGAGGACCACGGTGGCGGCGACGATCGCGTCACCCGCGACCTCGACCCGCAACTCCATGCCGTCGACTCCCGGCACGAACAGACCGCCCAGGTCCACCCGGCCCTCGGCGGGGTCGCCGATCTCCGAGTCGTCCCAGGGTCCGTCGGGGCGGGGCTCCGGTTCGAGCTTCACTCGCTCGACCGCTGCTTCGTCCGCCTCAGTGTCGACGTCGTCGACGACCTGCTCGGCCTCGCTCGCCGCGTCCTCGGCGGCAGTGCCCTTCTTGCGACGTCCGAACACGTCACTGTCCTTCCCGGTCGGATACGACCGAAGCGTATCGATTCCCACCCGTAGTGCCGCCCACGGCGGCGTGACCGCCGGTGGACCCGAAGCCCCCCTCGGCCCGCGCCGAATCGGGAAGCTCCGCGACCTCCTGGAAGCGGACCCTCTCGACCTGCTGGACGACCAGCTGGGCGATCCGGTCGAAGCGCTCGAACCGTACCGACTCGTACGGGTCGAGATTCACCACGATCACCTTGATCTCCCCACGGTACCCGGCATCAACCGTCCCCGGGGCATTCACCAGGGCAACACCGCAGCGGGCGGCGAGCCCCGAACGAGGATGCACGAAGGCCGCGTACCCCTCGGGGAGCGCGACAGACACCCCCGTGGGCAGTACGGCCCGTTCACCCGGCTTCAGTTCCCGGCTCTCCGTGGTCCGCAGATCGGCTCCCGCGTCACCGGGATGCTCGTACGACGGAAGCGGTACGTCGGGGTCGACACGGCGGATCAGCACACCGAGCTCTTGACGGGGTTCACGGCTCACGGGTTCACCTCGAAGGCACGGGTACGCCGGACCTGGTCCGGGTCGTCCATGGCGGCCCGGATCTCCTGCGGGCGGCCGTTGTCGATGAAGTGGTCGACCTTCACCTCGACGAAGAGGGCGTCGGCACGCACCGCGACGGGCCCGTCGGGGCCGCCGATGCGTCCGGTGGCGGTCGAGTAGATCTTCCGCCCGGCCACGGCCGTCACCTCGGCCTCCAGGTACAGCACGGTGTCCACGGGCACGGGCCGTACGAAGTCGGTCTCCAGGCGGCCGGTCACCGCGATCGTGCGCAGCAGCCAGTTCAGCGAACCGAGGGTCTCGTCGAGGGCACTGGCGAGCACACCGCCGTGCGCGAGGCCCGGGGCGCCCTGGTGGGCGGCCCGCACGGTGAACTCGGCGGTGATGGTGACGCCTTCACCCGCCCGCGCCGCCAGGTGCAGCCCGTGAGGCTGCTCGCCGCCACACCCGAAACACTGTTCGTAATGCGCACCGAGCAGCTCACCGGGCGCGGGCGCGTCAGGGTGCCGCACAGGTTTCACCGCGTCGGCGGGAGGCTTAAGAGCTGGAGAAGTACCACTCACAGCCGCAGACCTTACCCGCGCGTCGGTACGTTCCCGACACCGTGCCAAGCTTGGCTCCATGCAGCTTTCCGCCTCCCCCTACGAAGAGCGCCTCACCGCACCCCGTTCGTGGTGGTTCATCTCGTTCCTGGTGGGCGTCTCCTTCGCCCTGATCCTGCTGCCCTTCGGCACCCTGCCGATGCTCGGCGGCCTGGTCGGCGGCACCGCGTTCGCCGCGGTCACGGCCAGCTCCTACGGCTCGCTCCGCATCCGGATCGTGGGCGACTCGCTGATCGCCGGCGAGGCGAAGATCCCGGTGACGGCCCTGGGCGAGGCGGAGATCCTGGACGCGGAGGAGGCGCGCGCCTGGCGCACCTACAAGGCCGACACCCGCGCCTTCCTGCTCCTGCGCTCCTACATCCCCACGGCGCTGCGCGTGGAGGTCACCGACCCGGCCGACCCGACGCCGTATCTGTACCTGTCGACGCGCGAGCCGGAGCGGCTGGCAGAGGCGATCAAGGCGGCCCGGGCGGCCGCCGTCTAACGCCCGAGCTCCTTGGGGATCTCGCCCATTCTGAGCGGGTCCGGCGGCGCCTCCAGGGGCGGGAGTTCGGGCAGCGCGTCCCAGGACACCTGGGCCTTGCGCAGGTCCTTGCGGATGCGTTCGGCGAGCTTCTTGGTGTCCCGGCGGTTCATGACCGCTCCGACAGCGGCGCCCACCATGAACGGCATCAGGTTCGGCAGGTCGCGGACCATGCGCTTCATGATCTGCTGGCGCAGTTCGCGCTTCATGTGGCCGTTCAGTGCCGTGCTCATGGTCGACGGCTTGGTCACGTCGATGCCGCGCTCCCCGGACCAGGAGTTCAGATACGCGGTGCTGCGCTGCCGGAGGTCGCCGGGCGGGCGGACGCCGTAGACCTCGTAGAGCTCGGCGATCAGCTTCAGTTCGATCGCGGCGACGCCGGTGATCTCGGCGGCCAGTTCGGTGGGCATCGCGGGCGGCACCGGCAGCATCGCCGCGGCACCGATTCCCGCGCCGACCGTCGACGTCGCGTTCGCCGCGCCCGCCACCAGTTTGTCGGCGAGCTGTTCGGGGCCGAGGCCCGGGAACTGCCGCCGAAGCGCCTCAAGGTCCCGTACGGGGATCCGCGGGGCGATCTCGATGATCCGGTCGGCGAGGTACGCCAGACCGGCCCTGGCCCGGCTGCCGCCCTTACGGACGCCTTCCCTGGCCTTGTCCCGGATCACCGCCACCCGTCGCTTGGCAACGGGGGCGGCTGCGGGAACATCCGCCGGCACCGGGAGGTCAGCCCGGTCGGCCGCCGGTTCGAGCGAGGCTGATCCAGGCACGGATGAGCCCCGCTCGTCGTCACGCGCGCCATGAGGACCGTCTGTCGGCCCTTCGTCCGCTCCCGGCTGGAGGGAGCGGCGCTTCCAGGGTGGGGTCGAGCCAGTCACGGCCGACCCCGCCTCAGTCGCAGTCGCGGCAGATCGGCTGGCCGTTCTTCTCGCGGGCCAGCTGGCTGCGGTGGTGCACCAGGAAGCAGCTCATGCAGGTGAACTCGTCCTGCTGCTTGGGCAGCACCCGGACGGCCAGCTCTTCGTTCGAGAGGTCCGCTCCGGGCAGTTCGAGGCCCTCGGCCGCCTCGAATTCGTCGACGTCCACTGCGGAAGTCGACTTGTCGTTCCTACGCGCCTTGAGTTCTTCAAGGCTGTCCGAGTCGACGTCGTCGTCGGTCTTGCGTGGGGTGTCGTAATCCGTTGCCATGTCGCGCTCTCCCCCTCTGGGTGTCTGCGGTGTCTCCAGCGCACGTAACGCGTGAGAGGCCGGACTTGTGCCCGACCTGAGGCGGAGATTTTGCCTCACATCAAGGTCTGTTACTCAATCGACACCCAACCGGACCCCTCAAGAGTGATCGGCTTGGATGGCGAAGGGGACCGTACACGGTCCCGATGCCGCTCTTCAAAGGCACCTCACCGTGTACTTCCCGTGATCAAGACCCTCGAAAACCCGGATTTTCCCGGCTTTCCGACAGGGTGCATGATCACGGAGAGTGGATGGCCCGAAAATCGCGCTTGTGATCGATCACACACAGGGACGCCGGAGAAGCGGCCAGAAAATTCCGCGCAAAGCGAACATCCTCGTGTGTCGGCGACATGATCTCAGATGGGCAGGGTGACTCGCATCACGAGCCCACCCCCCTCACGTGGCTGGGCCGAGATATGGCCGCCGTGTGCGCGCGCCACGGACCGCGCGATCGACAGACCGAGACCCACACCCTTGTCGCTGCCCGTTCGTTCCGTACGCAGCCGTCTGAAGGGCTCGAAGAGGTTGTCGATCTCGTACGCCGGGACCAGCGGCCCCGTGTTCGAGACGATCAGCACCGCCTGGCCGTGCTGCACCTCGGTGGTGACCTCGACCCACCCGTCCTCGGGCACGTTGTACCGCACCGCGTTCTGGACCAGGTTCAGGGCGATCCGCTCCAGCAGCACGCCGTTGCCCTGGACGACCGCGGGTTTCTGCTCGCCGCGGATCACCACGCTCTTGGCCGCCGCCTCGGCGTGCACCTGGTCGACGGCCTGCTCGGCGACCTCGGCGAGGTCCACGGGCTTGCGCTCGACGATCTGGTTGTCGCTGCGGGCCAGCAGCAGCAGCCCCTCGACGAGTTGCTCGCTGCGCTCGTTGGTTGCCAGCAGGGTCTTGCCGAGCTGTTGCAGCTCCATGGGGGCGCCCGGGTCGGACAGATGCACTTCCAGGAGCGTGCGGTTGATCGCGAGCGGTGTTCTCAGCTCGTGCGAGGCGTTGCCGACGAAGCGCTGCTGGGCGGTGAAGGCCCGCTGGAGCCGGTCCAGCATCTCGTCGAAGGTGTCCGCGAGTTCCTTCAGCTCGTCGTCCGGGCCGTCCAGCTCGATCCGGCGGGACAGGTCCGAGCCGGCCACCGCGCGGGCGGTCCGGGTGATCCGGCCGAGCGGGGACAGCACCCGGCCCGCCATCGCGTACCCGAAGGCGAAGGCGATGATCGCGAGGCCGAGCAGAGCCAGCAGCGAGCGGCTGAGCAGATCGTCCAGGGCATGCTGCCGCTGCTCGTTGACGCACTGGTTCATCGCGTTGTTCATCTCGGTCGCCGACGGCTGGGCCGGGAAGTTGCAGATCTTGCTGCTCACCGAGCCTTCGAGAAGCTTGAAGGGCAGGTCGCTGCCCACGTTCAGCGCGTGCGCGGCGAGCAGGTAGATGATCGACAGCAGCAGGATGCCGGCGATCAGGAACATGCCGCCGTACAGCAGCGTGAGCCTTATGCGGATGGTGGGACGCAGCCAGGGGAACGGTGGTTCGGGCCTTCGGGGGTCCCAGGTGGGCTTGGGGGGCGCCTGGGGCGGCGCGGGGGTCGTGGCCACAGGGGATCAGATCCGGTAGCCGGAGCCGGGGACGGTGACGATGACCGCGGGCTCGCCGAGCTTGCGGCGCAGGGTCATCACGGTGACACGCACGACGTTGGTGAACGGGTCCGTGTTCTCGTCCCACGCCTTCTCCAGGAGCTGTTCCGCGGAGACGACGGCTCCCTCGCTGCGCAGGAGCACCTCCAGGACGGCGAACTCCTTCGGCGCCAGCTGGACTTCCTTGCCGTCGCGGAACACCTCGCGGCGGTTCGGGTCGAGCTTGATGCCGGCGCGCTCCAGGACGGGGGGCAGCGGCACACTCGTCCGTCGGCCGAGGGCACGCACGCGTGCCGTCAGCTCGCTGAACGCGAAGGGCTTGGGCAGATAGTCGTCGGCGCCGATCTCCAGGCCCTCGACACGGTCGCTGACGTCGCCGGACGCCGTGAGCATCAGCACGCGGGTGGGCATGCCGAGCTCGACGATCTTGCGGCAGACGTCGTCGCCGTGCACGAGCGGGAGGTCGCGGTCGAGGACGACCACGTCGTAGTCGTTCACGCCGATGCGCTCCAGGGCGGCCGCACCGTCGTACACGACGTCGACGGCCATGGCCTCCCGGCGCAGTCCGGTGGCCACCGCATCGGCGAGCAGCTGCTCGTCCTCGACGACGAGTACGCGCACGTCGCTTGTCCTTCCTCTGTCCACCCGCGTAGCGCGCCTCGGCGCACGCGGGCAGGGTCTTCGTGGCTGTGTGACCTCCATCCTGCCCTTTTCGGCCATAAGTCGGCTGTAAGGCGGCCGGGTGCGAGATGAAGGTCGGGTGTGAGGCCCGGGAATGCGGGATTTTCTCGGTGGGTTGAGGTTTCCACGGAAGGGAGCGGGGGGAGGACGGCTTTACACCCCGCGATCACGCTCTGCACGTGGCAAGCCACCTTGTGGTACGTCCAACCGCTTCCGCAGAGCGGGCGTGGGTGTCCGGCACCGTCGCCGCCCAGCCAGGGCAGCGCTGGGCACCCCATCCGCAGACGTGATCGCCCCTTCCGAATGGCACACCCCCGTGCCAAACGACCCACGACCCAGGACGAGGGGGCGCAGCATGGACGCATTCACCGCAGGACTTCTGCAGCGCATAAGGGCGACCGAGACCGACCTGACGCGGGCTCGTGACGAGGGCGACGACTTCCTCGTCGAAGTGGAACAGGCCGAGCTCGACGACCTGCGCCGCCTCGCCGCCGACCACGGTGTGGAGGTCGGCGCGACGAGCGTCTGATCAGTGCGAACCGCAGGACAGCAGGACCCTGGCGAATCCAGCGCCGGGGTCCTGCTGCTTTGCACCTCTTTTGGTTCGGTCGCCTTCGGGGCGCCTTGAGCCGGTGTCGAGAGCCCCACCGTGCTCGGCGCTGCGCGCCTCCGCGCTCCCCCAGAGGGGGGACCCCCAGCCTCTCGACACCGGCGCGCCCCTACGGCTCCCTCTCGGCCGACGCGTGGGGACAGTGGGAGTTGGTGGGCCCTCGCCGTCGGCCTCTGCTTTCGCCGTTGGGTTTTGTGAGCGTCAGTCGTGCCAAGCCCCGAAATCCTCCAACAGCCGCTGGAGGGGCTCGAAGACGCCCGGGGT
Organism: Streptomyces sp. NPDC050508; assembly: GCF_040655155.1. Classification (NCBI taxonomy): domain Bacteria; kingdom Bacillati; phylum Actinomycetota; class Actinomycetes; order Kitasatosporales; family Streptomycetaceae; genus Streptomyces; species Streptomyces sp. NPDC050508. The sequence continues at coordinate 60,387 of NZ_JBFAJJ010000033.1, read as the reverse complement.
GCCCGCGATCGCCAGATCACGTGCGGGGCGTTCTCCGGGGCGTCCACCGGTCAGGGCGCCCGCCTCACGGGCGATCAGGTCGCCCGCAGCCAAGTCCCACGGGTTCAATCCCCGCTCGTAGTAGCCGTCGAGGCGCCCCGCGGCAACATCGCACAGGTCGACCGCCGCCGAGCCGCCCCGTCGGATGTCACGCAGCAACGGGATCAACTTCTGGGCCACATCGGCCTGATGAGCCCGCACCTCGGTGACGTAGTTGAACCCGGTCGACACCAACGCCTGCTCCAGCGGCGCCGCCGGGCGGCAGGCGAGCCTGCGTTCGCCCTCCCACGCGCCCGTGGCCCACGCCCCGCCGCCGAGCGCCGCGTGGAACGTCTCGCCCCGCATGGGGACCGCGACGACCCCGGCGACGGTCTCGCCGTGCAGCTCGGCCGCGATGGAGACGGACCAAGTGGGCAGTCCGTACAGGTAGTTGACCGTGCCGTCGAGCGGGTCGATGACCCAGCGGACACCGCTGGTGCCCGTGACGGAGGCGCCCTCCTCACCCAGGAAGCCGTCGTCGGGGCGCTGTTCGGAGATCAGGTCGGTGATCAGCTTCTCGGCCGCGATGTCCATCTCGGTGACGACGTCGATCGGGCTGGACTTCGTGGCGGCGACCGCGAGGTCGGCCGGGCGGCCGTCCCGCAGCAGGGCGCCGGCCTTGTGGGCGGCCTCCTGTGCGAGTGCCAGCAGTTCCTGGTGCAGGGGTTCCGGATGCAGGGGGTCGGTCACGGCGCTCCTCAGGCGTAGGGGCTGTCGGCGCCCGCGGCGGCGGGGCGGGGGGCGCGGGCCGGGCAGCAGCCCACCGGGCAGAGGTTGTGGCCGGCGCCGAGCGCGCCCAGGGCGCAGGGCGTGACCTGCTGTCCGCTCTCGACGGCGGCGCGCTCCAGGACGAGCTCGCGGATCGCGGCGGCGAAGCGCGGGTCGGCGCCCACGGTGGCCGAGCGGCGTACGGGCAGGCCCAGTTCGGCTGCCTTGGCCGTGGCCTCCGTGTCGAGGTCGTAGAGGACCTCCATGTGGTCGGAGACGAAGCCGATGGGTGCCATGACGACCGCGGGGGCGCCGGCCGCGTGGCGCTCCTCCAGGTGGTCGCAGATGTCGGGCTCCAGCCACGGGATGTGCGGGGCTCCGGAGCGGGACTGGTAGACGAGCTGCCAGGGGTGGTCGATTCCGGTGCGTTCGCGCACGGCGTCGGCGATCAGCCGGGCCACGTCCAGGTGTTCCTCGACGTACGCCCCGCCGTCTCCGTGGTCCTCGACCGGGCCGGAGCTGTCCGCGGCGGCGGTCGGGACGGAGTGGGTCGAGAAGGCGAGGTGCGCGCCGTCCCGGACGTCCTCGGGGAGGTCGGCGAGGGATTCGATGACCCCGTCGATCATCGGCTCCAGGAAGCCGGGGTGGTTGAAGTAGTGGCGCAGCTTGTCGACCTTGGGGAGGTCGAGGCCCTCGGCCTGGAGGGCGGCCAGGGAGTCGGCGAGGTTCTCCCGGTACTGGCGGCAGCCCGAGTACGAGGCGTAGGCGCTGGTGGCGAGGACGAGGATGCGGCGGCGCCCGTCGGCGACCATCTCGCGCAGGGTGTCCGTCAGGTACGGCGCCCAGTTGCGGTTGCCCCAGTAGACCGGCAGGTCCAGGCCGTGGTCCGCGAAGTCCTTGCGGAGGGCGTCCAGGAGGGCGCGGTTCTGGTCGTTGATGGGGCTGACCCCGCCGAACAGGAAGTAGTGCTGGCCCACTTCCTTGAGGCGTTCCTTGGGGATGCCTCGCCCACGCGTCACGTTCTCCAGGAACGGAACCACGTCGTCCGGGCCTTCGGGGCCGCCGAACGAGAGCAGGAGGAGGGCGTCGTAGGGAGTGGCATCGAGCGCGTCTGGCATGCCTCCGATCCTGCCACCCGCCACTGACAGCCGGGAAACGGCGGGGTGCCGGACGGGGATCGGGGCGGAGATCCAGGCGCTTCACGGGCGGGTGCATCGGGGCTCACCTGCTCGTAAGCTGTATCAGCCGCATTCGCACCTTACCGAGCCGCCACTACTCCTTCCCGACCGGAGACACCCGTGCCCAGCCCCTATCGCGCCCTCTTCGCCGCACCCGGCTCCAAGGGCTTCTCCGCCGCGGGGTTCCTCGGCCGTATGCCTCTGTCGATGATGGGCATCGGCGTGGTCACGATGATCTCCCAGATCAACGGGCGTTACGGGCTCGCGGGCGCACTGTCGGCCACCATCGCGCTGGCCGCCGCCGCGATCGGGCCGCGGATCTCGCGGTGGGTCGACCAGTACGGGCAGCGGCGGGTGCTGCGTCCGGCGACGCTCGTCGCGCTGGCCGCGGCGGCCGGGCTACTGCTGGCCGCCCGCTTCGCGTGGCCGGACTGGGTGCTGTTCGTGTGCGCCGCCGGGATCGGATCGGTGCCGAGCCTCGGTGCGATGGTCCGCGCGCGCTGGGCGGCTGTGTACCGCGGCACTCCACAGCTGCACACGGCCTACTCGTTCGAGTCCGTGGTCGACGAGGTGTGCTTCATCTTCGGGCCGATCATCTCCATCGGACTGTCCACGGTGTGGTTCCCGGAGGCCGGTCCGCTGCTGGCCGCCTGCTTCCTGGCAGTCGGCGTCTTCTGGCTGACCGCCCAGCGCGCCACCGAGCTCGAGCCGCACCCGCGCGTGCGGGGCGCCGAGGACGGCGGCTCGGCGCTGCGGGCGGCCGGTCTCCAGGTGCTGGTGGCGACGTTCGTGGCGACCGGAGCGATCTTCGGGGCGGTCGACGTGGTCACCGTCGCGTTCGCCGACGAGCGGGGCCACAAGGGCGCCGCCAGCGTGGTGCTCGCCCTGTACGCGGCGGGGTCCTGCGCGGCCGGAGTCGTGTTCGGGCTGCTGCGCTTCCGGGGAGCCCCCGAACGTCGGTGGCTGCTGGGCATATGCGCGATGGCCGTGAGTATGATCCCCCTCCTACTGGTCGGAAACTTGTCGCTTCTGGCCGTGGCGCTGTTCCTTGCGGGTCTGTCCATCGCACCCACGATGATCACGACGATGTCCCTCATAGAAGAGCACGTACCTCGCGCGAAGCTCACCGAAGGCATGACCTGGGTGAGCACCGGCCTGGCGGTCGGGGTCGCGCTCGGCTCCTCCGTCGCCGGCTGGGTGATCGACGCAGCCGGCGCGCGTGCCGGGTACGGGGTTCCGGTCGTCGCCGGGGTCGTCGCGGTCGCGGTGGGTTTCCTCGGGTACCGCCGGCTCAGCAGACCGGCACCGGGTCGGGGAGGCACCGTTGTTGAGCACCACAGCGAGCGCGAAGAACGGCACGTGGCGTAACTGGGGCGGTACGGTCGCGTCCCGGCCCGCGCGGGAGGTCACGCCCGCCTCCGTCGAGGAACTGGCCGCGGCCGTACGGAAGGCCGGTGAGGACGGTCTGACGGTGAAGGCCGTGGGCAGCGGGCACTCCTTCACGTCGATCGCCGCCACCGACGGCGTGTTGATCCGCCCTCAACTGTTGACCGGCATCCGCAACATTGATCGCGATGCCTTGACGGTCACGGTCGAGGCGGGCACCCCGCTCAAGAGACTCAACATGGCTCTCGCGCGCGAGGGTCTGTCGCTCACGAACATGGGCGACATCATGGAGCAGACGGTCTCGGGGGCGACCAGCACCGGCACGCACGGCACCGGCCGTGAGTCGGCCTCGATAGCCGCCCAGATCAAGGGACTTGAGCTGGTCACGGCGGACGGCTCGGTGCTCACCTGCTCCGCGAAGGAGAATCCGGAGGTCTTCGCGGCCGCCCGTATCGGCCTGGGCGCCCTCGGCGTCGTCACCGCGATCACCTTCGCCGTGGAGCCCGTCTTCCTGCTCACGGCCCGCGAGGAGCCGATGACCTTCGACGAGGTCACCGGACGCTTCGACGAACTCTGGGCCGAGAACGAACACTTCGAGTTCTACTGGTTCCCGCACACCGCGAGCACCAACACCAAGCGCAACAACCGCAGCGCGGGCCCGGAGCAGCCGGTGGGCAAGGTGGCCGGCTGGTTCGAGGACGAGTTCGTCTCCAACGGCCTCTGGCAGGTGGCCAACATGGTCGGCCGCGCGGCACCCGCGACCATCCCGACCATCGCCCAGATCTCCACCCGGGCCTGGTCCACGCGGACGTACACGGACATCCCTTACAAGGTCTACACATCGCCCCGGCGGGTGCGGTTCGTGGAGATGGAGTACGCCGTCCCGCGCGCGGCCCTGGTGGACACGCTGCGGGAACTCAAGGCGATGGTCGACCGTTCGGACTTCAGGATCAGCTATCCGGTGGAGGTCCGCACCGCCCCGGCGGACGACATCGCGCTGTCCACCGCCTCCGGCCGGGACAGTGCCTACATCGCCGTGCACATGTTCAAGGGCACGCCCTACCAGGCGTACTTCACCGCCGCCGAGCGCATCCTCACCGCGCACGAGGGCCGGCCGCACTGGGGCAAGGTGCACACCCGGGACGCGGAGTACTTCGCCGGGGTCTATCCGCGCTTCGGCGAGTTCACGGCGTTGCGGGATCGGCTGGATCCTGATCGCCGGTTCCAGAACGACTACTTGCGGAGGGTGCTGGGTCCGTAGCGGACGGGCTCGGCGTGGAGGTCGGCGTCGGACTGGACTCCGTACCACCGCTGTCGGACGGTGTGCCGTCGTCGGTCGAGCCGGATGACGTCTCCGGGTCGACCGACGAGCCGTCCGAGGAACCCGGCGGGGAATCGGCCGGACTCGGCTCGTCGTCACCGGACTTCGAGGACGACGAGGTGTCGTGGCCGGTGACGGCGGCGCTGACCGTGGTCCCCTTGCCGCCGCTGAAGCTGTCGCCGGACACCAGCTCGTAGACGGTGATCCCGGTCATGGTCACCCCGAAGACGAGGACCGCGGCGAGCACCGGGCGCTTCCAACTGCCCACCCGCGCGCGGTAGACGGCGCCCTCCGTGAACTCGCCGGCGCATTCCGGGACCCAGCCTCACTCACTCGTACCTGATCAACTATCTGTACGACAAAGGGACGTACGGTCGAAACCAATAGTTCCGTTTCCGGCTATTGCGTGAAGTACGCCACTTTCAAGATCGCCCGAACCCCGCCCCGCACCGCCAAGTCCCGCCCCCCACAAGAAGTTGGGCGGCGTGCCAATCCACGCACGTGGTCCAAATGGAGTACTGTTGCGAGCCCTGGGTGCGGTCTCCTGCCAGGGCGTCCGCGGCCTCAATGGACCGCTCAGAGGGGGCCAGTTGCACAGGGTGACGCAGTTGGTCACTTAGCGTTGCGAATAGGTAACCGTGCCATAACGGCGAGTCAGGGCCCGTGCCCGACACGCCGGGCAACTCGGCAAGGTTGTGGCAGGCTGCACCCGGGCAGGCCACACTCGACTAGCGGAAGCAGCGACGCACGTGACGTCGGCAGGCACCACCCGGGAGGTCCCCATGCCCGAACTGCGTGTCGTGGCCGTCTCTAACGACGGCACACGGCTGGTGCTGAAGGCTGCGGACAGCACGGAGTACACGCTTCCGATTGACGAGCGTCTGCGCGCCGCTGTACGCGGCGACCGTCCCCGCCTCGGCCAGATCGAGATCGAGGTGGAGAGCCATCTCCGCCCCCGAGACATTCAGGCACGCATACGTGCCGGCGCCTCCGCCGAGGAGGTCGCTCAGCTCGCCGGTATCCCCGTCGACCGCGTTCGCCGGTTCGAGGGTCCCGTGCTCGCCGAGCGCGCCTTCATGGCCGAGCGGGCCCGGAAGACTCCGGTCCGCCGTCCCGGCGAGAACGCAGGACCCCAGCTCGGCGAGGCCGTTCAGGAGCGACTGACGCTGCGCGGTGCCGAGAAGGACACCGTCCAGTGGGACTCCTGGCGCCGCGACGACGGCACCTGGGAGGTCCTGCTGGTCTACCGGGTCGCGGGCGAACCGCACTCGGCGAGCTGGACGTACGACCCGCCCCGGCGGCTCGTCGCGGCCGTCGATGACGAGGCGCGCTCGCTGATCGGTGAGTCCGACGACCTCGCCGCCACACCCGAGCCCAGCTTCCCGTTCGTCCCGCGGATCGCCCGGCTGCCTCGCGACCGGCCGCTGGACCGTGCCCTGGAGCGCCCGGAGCGTCCCGCGCTGCCTTCGCCCGAGCCGGTCGAGGAGAGCGAGCGCGATTCGCTGACCAGCCTCCTGGAGGCGGTACCGAGCTTCCGCGGCGACATGGTGGTTCCCGAGCGCCCCTCGGAGCCCCCGGAGGAGCCCGCCGTCGAACCGGAGGCGGAGGAGCCCCCGGCGCCCGCGGCCTCGGCCGGTTCGGCCTACGCGGACGTGCTCATGCCCCGTTCCGTCGGCGCCCACCGCGACCGTCTCATCGGCTCGACCGACCGCCAGGCCGAGGCGGACGGCGTCCGTCCTGGTCGTAGAGCAGCGGTTCCGAGCTGGGACGAGATCGTCTTCGGGACGCGAAGGAAGAAGCAGGACTAGTCAGGCGTACGACGAGGGGCCCGCAGCAGAATCGGCTGCGGGCCCCTCGTCGTACCGTCGCTACTGCGGGTCGGGGCCGACGGCGACCGGTCGCTCCGGGTCCGCGGACCACTCGGACCAGGAACCGACGTACAGCCCGGCCGGAATGCCCGCCACCGCAAGGGCCAGCACCTCGTGGGCGCCCGAGACGCCGGAGCCGCAGTACACGCCGACTCCCGCTTCCTTCGCGCCCAGGGAGTTGAAGCGGGCGGCCAGTTCCTCCACCGGGAGGAAGCGGCCGTCCGCGCCCACGTTCTCGTTGGTCGGTGCGGACACGGCGCCCGGGATGTGGCCGCCCACCCGGTCGATCGGCTCCACCTCGCCCCGGTAGCGCTCCCCCGCGCGTGCGTCGAACAGGACTCCGCTGCGGGCGAGCGCGGCGGCTCCGTCCGCGTCCAGGAGTTGCACGGCACCCGGTTCCGGCGTGAAGTCGCCCTCGGCCGGCGTCGGTTCATCCGTCTCCAGGGACCCCTCCCAAGAGGGAAGGCCGCCGTCGAGCACCCGCACGTCCGGGTGACCCGCCCAGCGCAGCAGCCACCACGCGCGGGCCGCCGCCCAGCCCTGTCCGCCGTCGTACACAACGACCGGCCGGTCGGCCGACACACCCGCGCGGCGCATCGCGGCGCCGAACCGCGCGGTGTCGGGCAGGGGGTGCCGACCGTGGGCTCCGGGGGCCGAGGCCAGTTCCTGATCGAGGTCTACGTAGACGGCACTTGGGATGTGCCCGGCCGCGTACTCGGCGCGGCCGTCGAAGGGCGGCTCACCTGTGGCCTTCGCGACGCTGAGCTGCCAGCGGATGTCGAGGAGAACCGGCGGGTTCGTCCCGGTCAGATCGCTCGCCAGTTCGGATGCGGAGATGATGGCGTTCATGGCCACCATCCTCGCGCAAGGGGTGGCCGACACGTCCAGGTCCGACTACTCTGCTCGGCCGGACAGTCTCGATCACGAGGCGTACGGGATCGAGCACATGCTGTACAACCGATGGACACCCCACGGCAATCGCCCGGAAACGGACGAGTGACCGCAGACCGGTCATCCTCCCTACGTGAGCCGCCCGTCGACGGCGCGGCCGGGGCGCGGTGCGCCACAGGGGGTGCGAGCATCGGCACGGGGCGTGCACGCGGCTGCGGCACGCGGGCCCGCAGAGCGGAAGCGACACGGCCACCGCGAGGGGCCGAGGAGAAGGTGACGATGACCGAGGCACGGGGGTCGGCCGGCCTGAACGGCGACACACATGCTCGGCGTACGCAGGGCACACCCTGCTGGGTGAGTCTGATGGTGCACGGGATGGCCACGACTCAGGAGTTCTACGGAGAGCTGTTCGGTTGGGAGTTCCAACCCGGTCCCCATCAGCTCGGCCCCTACGCGCGGGCCCTGCTCGACGGGCAGGAGGTGGCCGGTATCGGCCAGCTGCCGCCGGACCGGCACCTGCCCATCGCCTGGACGCCGTATCTCGCCTCGGACGACGTGGACCAGACGGCCGAGACGGTACGGATGTGCGGCGGCACGGTCGGGGTGGGCCCCCTGGACGCGGCCGAAGCCGGCCGACTGGCGATCGGCTCCGACCCGTCGGGCGCCGTGTTCGGCATCTGGCAGGCCGCCGCCCACCTCGGCACGTCCATCACCGGCGTCCCCGGCACACCCGCCTGGAACGAACTGCTGACCTCGGAGACCGAGAGCGTCGCCAAGTTCTACGAGGCGGTGTTCGGCTACGAGGAGGTGCCGGTGGTGTCCGCCGACTTCGACTACGTCACCCTGCACCTGGACGGCCACCCGGTCGCCGGCATCCACGGCGTCGGCACCGCCCTGCCCCGCGACCGGGGCCCGCACTGGATGACGTACTTCGAGGTCGCCGACGCGGACGAGGCACTGCGGCACGTCACGGACCTCGGCGGCCACACCCTCAGACCACCCCACGACAGCCCCCACGGCCGCGTGGCCACGGTGGCCGACCCTGAGGGCGCGATGTTCTCGGTGATCCAGGGGCCGCGGTAGCCGCTCGGGTCGCTTCGGGTGTGGTGCGGGCGGATCATGGGGACCATCAGCCGCTCCGCACACCTGGAGGAGCGATGCTTCGTCGTACGGCACCGCTGTTGACTTGCCTGCTGGCAGTTCCGGCGCTGGCTCTGGCGCCTTTGGGGACCACCGACACCAAGGTCGGGGACACCCTGCGGCTCACCGGCCTCGATTCCGGCGAGGCTCTGGACGTGACGGTGACCAAGGTCGTCGAACCGGCGCACCCGAAGGACTCCTACCTCAAGCCGAGCGCGGGAGACCACCTGGTGGCCGTCCAGTTCCGGTTGAAGAACACGGGCACGACCGTCTACGACGACTCACCGTCCAACGGCGCGACCGTGATCGACAAGAACGGGCAGCGGTTCTCCGATTCGTTCAACGATTCCACGGCCGGCCCGTCGTTCCCGGGCAGCATCACGATCAGCCCCGGAAAGGCGGCCCTCGGCTTCATTACGTTCGAGGTACCGAACACCTCCCGGGTAGTCACCGTCCAGTTCGCCATGGACAGTGGGTTCTCCGACGACGTCGGCGAGTGGCAGGTGCCCTGAGCCCTGAGTGCCGTGAGGCCTACGCCGACGTCATCGGCAGCACATCCGGTGACAAAGCCGCCGCCCGCGCCGTCGCCGACGTCATCCGGCGCCGGTGATGGCGGCGGCACAGGACCTCGTAGCCGATGGCCTCCGCCTGGTTCACGTCGCCCACGACGACCTGCGCGCCCTCGACGACCATCTCGCCGCCTATCGTGCGGGCGTTGTGGGTGGCGCGGGCGCCGCACCAGCACAGGGCCTCGACCTGGAGGACCTCCACGCGGTCGGCGAGTTCCACCAGGCGCTGGGAGCCGGGGAAGAGCTTGGAGCGGAAGTCGGTCGTGATGCCGAAGGCGTAGACGTCCAGGCCCAGGTCGTCGACCACGCGCGCGAGTTGGTCGATCTGCACCGGCGCCAGGAACTGCGCCTCGTCGGCGATGACGTAGTCCGCACGGCCGCCCTGGGAGAGGTGGTCGACGACGTACGCGTACAGGTCCTGCTCGTCCTCGACCTCCACCGCGTCGGTGACCAGGCCGAGGCGTGAGGAAAGCTTTCCTTCGCCGGCCCGGTCATCACGCGTGAAGATCATCCCCGCCAGGCCGCGCGCCGAGCGGTTGTGCTCGATCTGGAGCGCCAGGGTCGACTTCCCGCAGTCCATCGTTCCGGAGAAGAACACCAGCTCGGGCATGGGGAGTTGAACACCTTTCGGCGAAGGGGGCAGTGGGTGGACTTCAGGAGCGTACTTCGAGCAGGGGGACCAGCTGCTCGGCAGGGGTCATCGAACCGTGGTTGCCGACCATCACCGACTCCTTCGGCTCCCGCTCGGACGCGATGATCAGGACGTCGTCCCTCGCGGCGGCGATCACGTCGCCGAGGCGGTCGTAGACGCGCTCGTCGATGTGCGGGCCGAACCAGCCCGCCGCGATCGCCTCGTCCCGTGAGGCGACCCAGAACTGCTCGCCGAGCACCTCGCGCCAGCAGGTCAGTACGTCGTTCTCGGCGCCCCGCACCGCGTAGACGTGGCGGGCGCGGCCCTCGCCGCCGAGGAGGGCGACGCCGGCGCGCAGCTCCCAGTCCGCGTCGAAGTCGATGCGGTGCTCCTCGTCGAAGGGCACGTCGATCATGCCGTGATCGGCGGTGACGTACAGGGCGCTGCGCGGCGGCAGTTGCTCGGCGAGGCGCTGGACGAGCCGGTCGACGCACATGAGTTGACCGCGCCAGGTGTCGGAGGCGACGCCGTAGCGATGCCCCGCACCGTCCAGTTCGGCGTAGTACGTGTACACCAAGGAGCGGTCCCCGGCGGCCAGTTGCTCGGCCGCGAGGTCCATGCGCTCCTCGCCGGTCAGCCGTCCGTGGAACGTTCCGCCACTGAGCGCGACCTTCGTCAGCGGGGTGTTCTGGAAGGTGGGGGACGACACCTGGGCGGCGTGTACGCCCGCGTCCTGCGCCAGTTGGAAGATCGTGGGGTACGGCTGCCAGGTCTTCGGCTTGGTCCACGGCTGCCAGCGCAGCTGGTTCATCAGCTCGCCGGTGGCCGGGTTGCGCACGGTGTAGCCGGGCAGGCCGTGGGCGCCGGGCGGCAGACCGGTGCCGACGGAGGCGAGGGAGGTCGCGGTGGTCGCCGGGTAGCCGGCGGTGAGCGGTCGTCCCGTGCCGCCGCGCGAGCTGCCGAGGAGCGCGTGGAGGTAAGGGGCCTCGTCGGCGTGGTCCTTGATCTGCTCCCAGCCGAGGCCGTCGATCAGGAAGACGCAGTTGCGGTCGGCCGGGGTCAGCTCCGTGATCACCGCGGTCGTACCGGGTACGCCCATGCCCGCGGCCAGCGTGGGCAGCAGGTCGGCGAGGGAGCCGGAGCCGTACTCGGGGACGGGCGCGGACTCGACGGCGAGGGGCTCGGGGTGGTCCCAGGTTGCGGGCTGCGCCATTATCGCGGTACGTCCGCGGTCGCCTCGGAGAGCGACTGCGCGAAGGCGAGAGTCTGCTGCACCGTCTCCGGGCCGTCGCCGGCCTCGCTGACGCGCAGGCTCAGGTCGTCCGCCGTCGAGTTGCCCGTGTAGCCGTGGTCGGCCTCGCAGTTGGGGTCGCCGCAGGCGGCCGGCTCCAGGTCGATCCGGGAGACGGCACCCCAGCCGATGGTCAGCACGACCTCGCGGGGCAGCGTGCCCGGCGTGTACGACTCCGGGTTGGCGACCACTCGGCTGAGCACCACGGACGAGATCCGGCCGATCTTCACGGACTCCGTGGACGTCGTGGCGTACGGCGTCGGGGAGGTGCTGTCGGCGGCCTGCTCGTCGGTGTGGCTGACGATGAAGCGGTTGCCGGTGAGGACCAGCACGGTCACGTGCCGGCGCACCTCGTTCTGGTCGAACGTGGTCTCCTGGTGGACCAGGAACGACCGGATCGGATCGCCGCCGACGGCGGCCTCCACCGCCTCGGCCACGAGGGCCGGGTAGTAGCCGCTGCGCTCGATCGCCGCACGCAGCCCCTGGGTCGTCGTACTGGTCTTGGCCATACGCCCATCCTACGGTGGCCCACTGACTGCGAGGCACCGCTCAGGACGGTCCGATCCCGCCTGTCTCAGTGGACGGCCGGCGCCCGGTCAGTACACGGGAAGCGTCCGCGGGCCCAGGTCGTCGCGGGCGGGCGGCGGGGCCAGGCGGACGGAGGCGCCGAGAACGCTCAGGCCGTGTGCGGCGACGACGACCGGTTCCAGGGTCACGGCGACGACCTCGGGATGGTCGTCGACCAGCCGCGAGACGCGCAGCATCAGCTCCTCCAGGGCAGGCGTGTCGACCGGCGTCGAACCGCGCCAGCCGAACAGGAGCGGCGCCGTCCGGATCGACCGGATCAGCGAGCCGGCCTCCCGGTCCGTGACCGGAATCAGCCGGTGCGCGGTGTCCCCGAGCAGCTGCGAGGCGGCTCCGGCGAGTCCGAACGACAGCACGGCCCCCGCCGCCGGATCGATGACGGCCCGTACGACGGTGTCGACCCCGCGCGGCGCCATCCGCTGCACCACCGGCCGCAGTTCCTCCGGCTTCCCGAACAACTCGCCCAACTCGACGTAGGCCCGCCGCAGTTGCTCCTCGTCCGCCAGATCCAGGCGTACGCCGCCCAGGTCGGCGCGGTGCCGCAGGTGCGGGGCGGTGGCCTTGAGGGCGACCGGGTAGCCGAGGGTGCGGGCGGCCTCGGCGGCGTCATCGGGGGTGGGCGCGGGCAGCGCGCGGTGGACGTCCACGCCGTACTTCCCGAGGAGCTCGCACGTGTCGTCGGTGCCGAGCGTGAGGCCCTGCCCGCGCGCGAGCAGCCCGCCGATCAGCGCGGCGGACCCCTTCTCGTCGATGTCCTCGAACTCGGGGACCCTGCCGGGGTCGACGGCCTCGCGCCGCCACTGCGCGTACTTCACGGCTTCGGCGAGGGCACGGACGGCGCGCTCGGCGGCGGGGTAGGCGGGGATGAGGCCGCCGCCTTCAAGGGGCCGCACCACGGTGGGCAGGCGTTCCGCAGGGCGGAACGGGTGGGCAGCGCCTACAGTGCCGGGTGCCTTCGAACCGACCTGTGGCGCCGTGCTGGTAGCAGCTGACAATGCTTCCGCAAGCCCTCCGAGCTCCACGTGCACCACCAACACCGGCTTCCCAGGAACCTCCTCGGCAGCCGACCTCAACGCCTCCGCCAACGCCGCGTCCTCCGCCTGCCCCTCCCCCACCGCGGGTATCGCCGTCACCACAACCGCGTCGCACCCCTCATCGGCCAACGCCTCCGACAGTGCCCGATGGAAGTCCACCGCCGTGGCCGCCGTGGTCAGATCCAGCGGAGCGAGTGGCCGCAGCCCCTCGGAGAGGCACGCGTCGAACGTCAGCAGTCCCAGCGACTCGGAGTTCCCGACGATCGCCACCCGCGGCCCGCCGGGCAGCGGCTGCCGTGCGAGCAGCAGCCCTGTGTCGACCAGTTCGGTGATCGTCTCGACCCGGATCACCCCGGCCTGCCGCAGCAGCGCGGACACGGTCGCGTGCGGCAGCCGCGTCGCCCGTACCTCGTGCCCCTGGGGGGCTGATCCGGCGCCCTGCACCACGACCAGTGGCTTCGCCGCCGCCGTGCGCCGGGCGAGGCGGGTGAACTTGCGGGGGTTGCCGATGGACTCCAGGTACATGAGGGCGACGTCGGTGTCGGGGTCGTCGTACCAGTACTGAAGGACGTCGTTGCCGGACACGTCCGCGCGGTTGCCGGACGACACGAAGGTGGACACACCCGTGACCCCGGTGACCCCGCCGCCGCGTCGGTGCAGCCGGGAGAGCAGGGCGATGCCGATGGCGCCGGACTGCGCGAACATCCCGATGCGTCCGGGGCGTGGCATCTCGGGCGCGAGGGACGCGTTCAGCCGTACGTCGGCGGCGGTGTTGATGACGCCGAAGGCGTTCGGCCCGATGATGCGCATGCCGTACGTGCGCGCGTGGCGCACGAGTTCGCGTTGGCGCTCGCGTCCCTCGGGGCCGCTCTCGGCGTAACCGGCGGTGACCACGACGAGCCCCTGCACCCCGTGCTCACCGCACTCGGTGACGACCTCGGGGACGTACTCGACCGGGACGGCGACGACCACGAGGTCGACGGGGCCTTCGATGTCGCGCACCGAGCGGTGCGCCGGCACCCCGTCGAGTTCCTTCAGCTCCTCGGGGAAGGCCTTGTTCACGGCGTACAGGCCGCCGGTGAACCCGGCGTCCCTGATGTTGTCGAGAACGCTGCGGCCCACCCCGCCGGTCGCGCGGCCCACGCCGACGACGGCGACCGAGCCGGGCACCAACAGCCGTCGTACGGACCGCGCTTCGGCGCGCTGCTCCCGCGCGCGCTGCACGGCGAGGGACCGGTCCGTGGGTTCGAGGTCGAACTCCAGGCGTACGACGCCGTCCTCGAAGCTGCGTTTCTGGGTGTAGCCGGCGTCCGTGAACACCTTGATCATCTTGTTGTTGGCGGGGAGCACCTCGGCGGCGAAGCGGCGGATGCCGCGCTCGCGGGCGACGGCCGCGATGTGCTCCAGGAGGGCGGAGGCGACACCCCTCCCCTGGTGCGCGTCCTGCACCAGGAAGGCGACCTCGGCCTCGTCCGCCGGTGCGGAGGCGGCACGCCCGTCGGCACTAATGCGGTCATAGCGTACGGTGGCGATGAACTCGCCGCCGACGGTGGCCGCGAGTCCCACCCGGTCCACAAAGTCGTGGTGCGTGAAGCGGTGGACATCCTTGGCGGACAGGCGAGGATACGGCGCGAAGAAGCGGTAGTACTTCGACTCGTCGGAGACCTGCTCGTAGAAGCTGACCAGGCGATCGGCGTCGTCGACGGTGATGGGCCTGACGCGCGCGGTACCCCCGTCGCGCAGCACCACGTCGGCTTCCCAGTGGGCGGGGTACTCGTGCCGGTCCGACGAGGTCTGCATGGGCCCCAGCGTACGGCTCGCGTCCGACAACGGCGCGAGGCAGTCTGTGGGAGAAAGCAGCAAGGAGAAGTCGGGCCGAGGCCGCGGTCCGACTCCTCGCTCCGGACGGTCCACAGGACTGGTCCGGGCTCGCTTCACGTGTGGGAAACTGGTCTAGACAACCCTGAGACTCTGAAGGGCAGCATCACATGGCTGAGCGCCGCGTCAACGTCGGCTGGGCGGAGGGCCTTCACGCCCGCCCCGCCTCCATCTTCGTCCGGGCCACCACGGCCGCGGGTATCCCCGTGACGATCGCCAAGGCCGACGGCAACCCCGTCAACGCGGCCTCCATGCTCGCGGTCCTGGGCCTGGGCGCCCAGGGCGGCGAGGAGATCGTCCTCGCCTCCGAGGCCGAGGGCGCCGACGCGGCCCTCGACCGGCTGGCGAAGCTGGTCGCCGAAGGTCTTGAGGAACTCCCCGAGACCGTCTGAGGCACGCCCCCTTTGCGCCTAAACCGGCGCCGCTCTCGCGGAGGTGGTTGCGCGCCATCGGGGTTCCTCAATTGATGGTTGCGGCGCTTTCGCCGCAAAAACGATGTACCGCAACCTCGAAGGGCTCGTCCGAATTACCGGGCGAGCCCTTCGCAATTCCACTTACGGGCAGCAGAAATAATCCCCCGCGAATTATCTCCTCTTTGTATACGGTGCCCGTGTTAATGCCGCAGGCCGGACATGTTTACGGGAGGTTGCGAAGTCCTCACACGGTCCGTGCCGTTCGCGCCGTTCGCCCCGCCGGGAAAGCGCAGCCGGTGCGCGGTGCCCGCCCGCTCGGTGTGCAGGGCGGTGATCGCCCGCGCCCGCTCGCTGTCGCCGCGCGCCACCGCGTCCACGATGGCCCCGTGCTCGGCCCAGGACTCCACGGGGTTGGCCGGTGCGTCCACCGCGTACATCCAGGCGATCTTGTGCCGCAGCTGGGTCAGCATCGAGGTCAGCGCGGGGCTCCCGGAGGCCTGTGCCAGCGTCTCGTGGAACCAGCTGCCCAGGGAGCGCAGATCCTCGCTGTTGCCCCGCCTGGCGCGCTCCTGGCCCAGCCTGACGAGGCCGCGCAGCACCTTGAGGTGGGCCTCAGTGCGCCGCTGAGCGGCCCGTGAGGCGCCGAGCGGCTCCAGCAGCATCCGCATCTCCAGCAGGTCGGCGGCCTCCTGCTCGGTCGGTTCCGCGACGCACGCGCCCGCGTGCCTCCGGGTCACCACGAACCCCTCGGCCTCCAGCGTGCGCAGGGCCTCCCGGACGGGGACGCGCGAGACCCCGTACCGGCGCGCGAGGAGTTCCTCCGTGAGCCGGCTGCCGCGCTCGTAGACACCGGCGACGATGTCGTCCCGGATCGCCGTGCATACCGAGTGCGCCGGAATACGCATGTCCGACCTCCGCCTTAATCCCCGTGAAACGTCGACGATTGACGTGTGTTCCGTGACTCTATTGCAATGAGCGGGAATTTCCGATGGCGGGCCGGAATCCATGGATATTTTTTGGACAGGAGGGCTCCGGAAACGCCGAAAGCCCCGGCCGGCGGGCCAGGGCTTCGGGAAGTGCGGCGCCGAGTCGTCAGACGTTCACACCGTGCTTGCGGAGGTAGGCGACGGGGTCGACGTCGGAGCCGTACTCGGCGGTCGTGCGGGCCTCGAAGTGGAGGTGCGGTCCGGTGACGTTGCCGGTCGCCCCGGAGAGGCCGATCTGCTGGCCCGGGGTGACGCTCTGGCCGACGGAGACGCCGATGGACGACAGGTGGCCGTACATGGTGTACATGCCGTCGGCCATCTTGATCACGACCTGGTTGCCGTACGAGCCTCCCCAGCCGGCCTCGACGACGGTGCCGGAGCCCACCGCGTGCACGGAGGTGCCGGTCGAGGCGTGGAAGTCGATGCCCGTGTGGGCACCGGAGGACCACAGGGAACCGCCGGTCTTGTAGCCGGTGGAGACGTACGAGCCGTAGACCGGGGCGACGAAGGCGTTGAGCTTCTCGCGCTCGGCGGCGCGGGCGGCGCGTACCTCGGCCTCGCGCTCCGCCTTGGCCAGTGCGGCGGCCTTGGCGCGGGCCTCCTCCTTGGCGGCCTGCTCGGCCGCGGCCTGCTGCTGGGCGGCGGCCTGGGCGTCGATCTTCTCGGCGACGGAGTCGCCCATGGCGATGACGGGGGTGAGGCCGGTCTGTTCGGCGGCGGATTCCGTGGCGAACGCGGGGGCGCTCGCGAGGGTGCCGACGACGCCGGTGGTGGTGAGGGCCGCGACACTCGCGACACGAACGGTAGTGCGGTGGGTCCGGCTCGGGCGACGGTGCTTCCCGGTGGCGCGGGTGAACGCCATGTAGTGGCTGGTCCTTTCCTTCCTTCTCGCCTACCGGGTTAGCTGACGGGTTCGGAGCAGGAAGGTCTCCTACGGACCCCCTCGCTACGCGCGCGGGCGTCCGATTCACCCCAGGGACTCTTGTGGGTCCCCGGCTCCCCTGGCTCGCGCCGTACGGGGACTCGGCGATGACTGTCCGGTGCCACGAGTGCGGCGCGGTGCCTGACGGACAGCCGGACCGACGCTAAGGGGGGTCACTTTCAATCCCCAAACGGATCACGGTTTTTGTTGGGTATGCCACAGGGCAGACGGGCAACCTCTCCCCCAATTCGGACAATAGGGAGCCCTGGTGACGCTTCAGTCACCAGGGCTCCCCACGCGCGCGTGCAGCTACTCCGTCTACTCCGCCGGAACGACGGTCACTTCACCGATGCCGAGAGCCTCCACAGGCTCCTTGATCTGCTCCGCGTCGCCGACGAGGATCGTCACCAGACGGTCCACCGGGAAGGCGTTCACGACCGCCGCGGTGGCCTCCACGGTGCCGGTCGCGGCGAGTTGCTGGTACAGCGTCGCCTGGTAGTCGTCGGGCAGGTGCTGCTCGACCTGGTCGGCCAGCGTGCTCGCGACGGCCGCGGCGGTCTCGTACTTGAGCGGCGCCACCCCGACGAGGTTCTGTACGGCGATGTCCCGCTCGGTGTCGGTGAGTCCGCCCTCGGCGAGCTTGCGGAGCACCGTCCACAGGTCGTCCAGCGCGGGACCGGTGTTCGGGGTGTCCACGGAGCCGCTGATGGCGAGCATCGACGCGCCCGTGCCGTCGGGTGCCGAGCGCAGCACCTGGCCGAACGCCCGCACACCGTAGGTGTAGCCCTTCTCCTCGCGCAGGACGCGGTCCAGGCGGGAGGTGAGGGTGCCACCGAGGCAGTACGTGCCGAGCACCTGGGCGGGCCACACTCGGTCGTGCCGGTCGGCACCGACGCGGCCGATGAGCAGCTGCGTCTGGACGGCGCCGGGACGGTGCACGATCACGACCCGCCCGGTGTCGTCGGCGGTCACCGGCGGCACGGGACGCGGCTGCGCGGTGGAGCCCGTCCACGAACCCAGGGTGTCGGCCAGAAGCGCGTCCAGGTCGATGCCGGTGAGGTCGCCGACGACCACGACGGTGGCCGTCGCCGGCCGAACGTGCCGTTCGTAGAAGGCGCGTACGGCACCGGAGTCGATCTTCTGGACGGTCTCCTCGGTGCCCTGGCGCGGACGCGACATGCGCGAGGTCGCCGGGAACAGCTCCTTGGAGAGCTCCTTGGCCGCGCGGCGGGACGGGTTGGCCGTCTCGTGCGGGATCTCGTCGAGGCGGTTGCGCACCAGCCGCTCGACCTCGCTGTCCGCGAAGGCGGGCGCCCTGAGGGCGTCCGACAGCAGGCCGAGGCCCTTGGCCAGGCGCGAGGCCGGGACCTCCAGGCTCAGGCGCAGTCCGGGGTGGTCGGCGTGCGCGTCGAGGGTGGCGCCGGAGCGCTCCAGCTCGGCGGCGAACTCCTCGGCGGAGTGCTTGTCGGTGCCCTCGGAGAAGGCCCGCGCGGTGATCGTGGCGACACCGTCCAGGCCGGCCGGTTCGGCCTCCAGGGGCGCGTCCAGGAGCACCTCGACGGCGACGACCTGCTGGCCGGGGCGGTGGCAGCGCAGCACGGTCAGGCCGTTGCCGAGCGTCCCGCGCTCCGGGGCCGGGAAGGCCCACGGCCTGGCCTCGCCGGCCTGGGGCTGTGGGTGGAATTCCATCGTGGCGAGCTCGGTCACTTGGCCGCCTCCTCGTTCTCGTCGCCGGCCTCTGCTTCGTCATCCTCGGCCGCGATGGGCTCGTACACGAGCACCGCGCGGTTGTCGGGGCGCAGGCGGGCCTTGGCGACCTGCTGCACCTCCTCCGCCGTCACGTCCAGGACGCGCTGTACGGCGGTCAGGGCGAGCTGCGGGTCGCCGAACAGGACGGCGTACCGGCACAGTTCGTCGGCGCGGCCCGCGACCGTGCCGAGCCGGTCCAGCCACTCGCGCTCCAACTGGGCCTGGGCGCGCTCCATTTCCTCGGCCGTGGGGCCCTCCTCGGCGAACCGGGCGAGCTCCTCGTCGATGGCGGCCTCGATGACCGGCACCTCGACGTCACCTGACGTCTTGACGTCCAGCCAGCCCAAGGAGGGCGCCCCGGCCAGCCGCAGCAGACCGAAGCCGGCCGCAACAGCCGTACGGTCGCGCCGTACAAGGCGGTTGTAGAGGAGCGAGGACTCGCCGCCGCCGAGGATGGTGAGGGCGAGGTCGGCCGCGTCGGACGCGCGCGTGCCGTCCTCCGGGAGCCGGTAGGCACACATCAGGGCGCGGGCCGGGACCTCCTCGACGACGACCTCACGCAGCTCCCCGCCCATCGAGTCGGGCAGCGAACCGTCACGGGGCGCGGGCTTGCCGTCGTGCGACGCGATGGACCCGAAGTACTTCTCGATCCAGGCGAGTGTCTGCTCGGGGTCGATGTCGCCGACCACGGACAGGACCGCGTTGTTGGGCGCGTAGTAGGTGCGGAAGAACGCACGCGCGTCCTCCAGGGTGGCCGCGTCCAGGTCCGCCATCGAGCCGATGGGCGTGTGGTGGTAGGGGTGGCCCTCCGGGTAGGCGAGGGCGGTCAGCTTCTCGAACGCGGTGCCGTAGGGCACGTTGTCGTAGCGCTGGCGGCGCTCGTTCTTGACGACGTCCCGCTGGTTCTCCATGGACTCTTCGTCCAGGGCGGCCAGAAGCGAGCCCATGCGGTCGGCCTCCAGCCAGAGGGCGAGCTCCAACTGGTGGGTGGGCATGGTCTCGAAGTAGTTGGTGCGCTCGAAGCTGGTGGTGCCGTTGAGCGAACCGCCCGCGCCCTGCACCAGTTCGAAGTGTCCGTTGCCCTTCACCTGTCCGGAGCCCTGGAACATCAGGTGCTCGAAGAGGTGAGCCAGGCCGGTACGCCCCTTGACCTCGTGGCGGGAACCGACGTCGTACCAGAGGCACACCGCCGCGACCGGGGTCAGGTGGTCCTCGGAGAGGACCACGCGCAGACCGTTGGCCAGGCGGTGTTCGGTCGCTGTCAGACCGCCGGATCCTGCCTCGGCGGTGGCCGTGTGACCCATGGGCATGTACGTCCCTTCGATCGCGGATTCTCTGGCTGGAACCGCAGAAATCCTGCTCGTCCCGCCACTGTATGCAAGCGTGCGCACCGTCGGCGAAGTTCCCGGCGGACGTACGCCCAGAGCGAGATCGCGTAGCCTGCGGCAGTCGCAACACGTGGACTCACGCGGCAGCCGTCGGCGACGGAGCCGAGCGGCCGACGCCGGGTCCTGGTCCGCGTTGTCAGTGCCGCGGTCCACAATGGTTCACGTCAGACCCCGTTCACGCTTCAGCAAGAGTGAGCCGAAGGGGAGCGACCCCCAGGCGAGCGACCAGAAAAGAGGAGCCGGCAGCGATGGCCCGCCGCAGCACGAAGACCCCGCCGCCCGACGACTCGTTCGAGGAGCGGATCCTCGACATCGACGTCGTCGACGAGATGCAGGGCTCCTACCTTGAGTACGCGTACTCGGTCATCTACTCCCGAGCCCTGCCGGACGCCCGGGACGGCCTGAAGCCGGTCCACCGACGCATCGTCTACCAGATGGACGAGATGGGCCTGCGCCCCGACCGCGGATACGTCAAGTGTGCGCGAGTCGTGGGTGAAGTAATGGGAAAGCTGCACCCGCACGGGGATGCGTCGATCTACGACGCCCTGGTGCGCATGGCCCAGCCCTTCTCCATGCGCGTGCCGCTGGCCGACGGCCACGGCAACTTCGGCTCGCTGGGCAACGACGACCCGCCGGCCGCCATGCGGTACACCGAGTGCCGGCCGTCCGAGGCTGCCAACCTGATGACCGAGTCGATCGACGAGGACACGGTCGACTTCACCCCGAACTACGACGGCCAGGAGCGGGAGCCGGTGGCCCTGCCCGCCGCCTTCCCGAACCTCCTGGTGAACGGCTCGTCGGGCATCGCCGTCGGCATGGCCACCAACATGCCGCCGCACAACCTGGGCGAAGTCATCGCCGCCGCCCGCCACTTGATCCGCTATCCGAACGCGGACCTGGACACCCTGATGCGGCACGTCCCCGGCCCCGACCTGCCCACGGGCGGCCGGATCGTCGGCCTCACCGGCATCCGGGACGCGTACGAGACCGGCCGCGGCACCTTCAAGATCCGCGCCACGGTCGCCGTGGACAACGTGACGGCGCGCCGCAAGGGCATCGTCGTCACCGAACTGCCCTTCTCCGTGGGCCCGGAGAAGGTGATCGCCAAGATCAAGGACCTGGTCGGCGCGAAGAAGCTGCAGGGCATCGCCGACGTCAAGGACCTCACCGACCGCGCGCACGGCCTGCGCCTGGTCATCGAGATCAAGAACGGCTTCGTGCCCGAAGCGGTCCTGGAGCAGCTCTACAAGCTGACGCCGATGGAGGAGTCCTTCGGCATCAACAACGTGGCGCTGGTCGACGGCCAGCCCCTCACGCTCGGCCTCAAGGAACTCCTGGAGGTCTATCTCGACCACCGCTTCGACGTCGTACGGCGACGCAGTGAGTTCCGCCGCACCAAGCGGCGCGACCGCCTCCACCTGGTGGAGGGCCTGCTCACCGCGCTCATCGACATCGATGAGGTCATCCGGATCATCCGCTCCAGCGACAACTCGGCGCAGGCGAAGCAGAGCCTGATGGAGCGCTTCTCCCTGTCGGACATCCAGACGCAGTACATCCTGGACACGCCGCTGCGCCGGCTCACCCGGTTCGACCGGATCGAGCTGGAGTCGGAGATGGAGCGACTCACCGCGGAGATCGCGGAACTGACCCGCATCCTGGAGTCGGACACCGAGCTGCGCAAGCTGGTCTCGACCGAACTGGCCGCGGTGGCGAAGAAGTTCGGCACCGACCGGCGTACGGTCCTGCTGGAGTCGGCGGGCGCGCCCGCCGCCACCGTGCCGCTCCAGGTGGCCGACGACCCGTGCCGGGTGCTGCTCTCCTCGACGGGCCTGCTGGCCCGTACGGCGAACGGCGAGCCCTTCCCGGAGGACTCCGAGGCCCGGCGCACCAAGCACGACGTGATCGTCTCGGCGGTCCCGGCGACGGCCCGCGGCGAGCTGGGCGCGGTCACGTCGACCGGCCGCCTCCTCCGCATCAACGTCGTGGACCTCCCCCAACTCCCGGAGACGGCAGCCGCGCCGAACCTCTCCGGCGGCGCGCCGGTCTCGGAGTTCGTCTCCCTGGACGAGGGCGAGACGGTCATCTGCCTGACGACCCTCGACGAGTCCTCCCCGGGCCTCGCCATCGGCACGGAGCAGGGCGTCGTCAAGCGCGTGGTCCCCGACTACCCCACGAACAAGGAGGAGTTGGAGGTCATCACGCTCAAGGACGGCGACCGGATCGTCGGCGCGATCGAGTTGCGCACCGGTGAGGAGGACCTGGTCTTCATCACGGACGACGCCCAACTCCTGCGCTACCAGGCCTCCCAGGTCCGCCCCCAGGGCCGCCCTGCCGGCGGCATGGCGGGCATCAAGCTCGTCGAGGGCGCGAAGGTCATCTCGTTCACGGCGGTCGACCCGGCCGTGGACGCGGTCGTCTTCACGGTCGCCGGCTCACGCGGCACGCTCGACGACTCCGTCCAGACGACGGCCAAGCTGACCCCGTTCGACCAGTACCCCCGCAAGGGCCGAGCCACCGGCGGCGTCCGCTGCCAGCGCTTCCTCAAGGGCGAGGACTGCCTCTCCCTGGCCTGGGCGGGCGCAGTACCGGCCAAGGCCGCACAGCGGGACGGCACCCCGGCGGAGCTCCCGGAGATGGACCCGCGGCGCGACGGCTCGGGCGTGTCGCTGGTGAAGACGGTGTCGGTGGTGGCGGGGCCGGTGTAACCCGGCGTCAGACCTCCGACTCCTGGTGGTCGAACTCCGGTTCCTGGTCCGGCTCTTGTACGTAACGAAGGACGCCCCACATGCCGTGCTCGTCGGCGTGTGGGGCGTCGCCGTTCTTGCACGCCTCCAACTCCTTGCCGAGGGCGGGCAGGTCGAGGCCGGTGCCGATGAGCACGAGCTGGGTCAGCCGGGTGTCACCGCTCGCCCAGGGCTCGGGATAGAACCGCAGGAACCGTCCGACGGCGTGCACGGCGTACCGGTTGCGGGGATCGTGCGCGCCGAAGTCCACGTACCCCTTGATCCGGTAGAGCCCCTCGGGCCTGCTGTCCAGGAACCCCATCAGCCTGCGCGGGTCCATGGGCACGTCGGAGACGAAGGAGAGGCTGTCGTAGGCGGTGTGCAGGTGGTCGGCGTGCGCGTCGTGTTCGTCCTGCTCCCCACCGGCGTGCTCATGGAGATCGTCGAAGGTCAACTGCCCGACACGCTCCTCGCTCGGCCGGCAGTCGAAGAGGAACTCGGGGTCGATACGGCCGTAGGTGGCGGGCACTACGGCGGCACGATCGGCGAGGGAACGGACGAGGCCGAGGATGCGTTGGGCCTCGACTGCCGCCCGGTCCAGCTTGTTGACGACGACGAGGTCGGCGAGGGCGAGATGCCGGTCGATCTCGGGATGCTTGGCGCGCGTGTCGTCGAACTCGGCGGCGTCGACGACCTCGACGAGTCCGCCGTAGACGATCCCCGGATGCTCGCTGGCGAGCAGCATGCGCACCAGTTCCTCCGGTTCGGCGAGTCCGCTGGCCTCGATGACGATGACGTCGATACCGGCGGAGGGCCGGGCGAGCCGCTCCAGGTAGACGTCGAGTTCACTGGCGTCGACGGCACAGCACAGGCATCCGTTGCCGAGCGAGACGGTCGAGTCACCGAGGGCCCCGGCGACGGCCAGGGCGTCGATCTCGATCGCCCCGAAGTCGTTGACGATCGCGCCGATACGGCTGCCTCCGCTGCGGTGCAGGAGGTGGTTGAGCAGGGTCGTCTTGCCGGAGCCGAGGAATCCGGCGAGGACTAGGACGGGGATCTGGTGGGGGCTCGGCGTCGGTGTCGGATCCAACGCAGGCACCTGGGTCGGATTCCGACTCGCCACCGAGGTCGTAGGCAAGCTCGGATCCGGATCTGTAATCGGAACCGACGCCGGATTCGTGTTCGGGCTCGGGCTTGCGCTCGGGCTCTGCTGGCTCAACGTGCGACCTCTTTCACGCCGACGCGTGCACCGGCTCGCGGTCCGGCACACGTACGGAGGTTGAATGCCGCCCCAGGATACGAGCCGTAAGAATCGCCGCGAAGTGAACGATTGTTAGCAGCACTTGCGGGGCAGACGTTGGGGAAGGCGCCGGTTCGTGCGACCCTCGCTTCCCTCCGTGCGCCTCCTCTCCGCCTCCCTGCCGATCAGAGCCGCTCGGCACTCTGGGAGACGGCAAGCGCCGCCCATCGCTCGCCGGTCCCCATCAGTCGACCCGCACCCCGACGACCGGCGGACGGCCGCCTGATTCGGGGGTTGACATGGCCACACAGAACCGCGGGATGCGAGGGCCCAGTGCCGCCGCCACCGCAGGACTCGCCTTCGCTGCGGGGGCGCTCACGGCGCTCGTCGCGAACCGGCGCAAGTTCGAGGAGCTTCGACTGCGCGTCGCCGAAGTGGAACAGAGCGACAGGCAGGCGATGCTGACGGAACAGCAGCGACTGCAGTTCTACCTGCTGACCAAGGCCATGGAGGATCCGGACCTGGCCGCCGTGTACAGCAACGTCCAAGTGGACTCACCCACGCAGCAGCGCCAGTACCTGTTCGCGAACGCCTTGTACAACAACGCCCTGCTCGCCTACCGCGTGGGCATCGTCAACTGGGAGGAACTGCACGGCCACCTCCGGACCATCTGCCAGAACACCATCTTTCGCGACTACTGGCGCGCCCATCATCCCCATCGGGCCAGCCTCAAGGCGGAGTCGATCGAAGCCAAGGTGGGCCGAATGGTGGACCGCCTGATCCGCGATTTGGATGAAGCGGACACAGAAGACTGGTGGGTTGTCGGTGAACCGCCGGAAGAATGAACGGAGTTGACGCTCCGTCAACAAGAATCGCCATTCCGGGCCCCCTGTGAAGACCGGCCAACATCGGCTTATACCCTGTCCCCGCCCAGATGGGCCACCACCCGCCCCTCCGAAGGACAGGGATCTCTTTGAACATCGTGCGCCGCATCGGTGCGTCCCCACGCGAACGAGGCAGCTTGTCCGGCGACACATGCCCGGACATCTTCGAACTGAGTGACGGACGCTTCGCCGTCATCGGGACAGAGGCCACTGCGACACTCGATCAGGAACTCCCCCCTGACGCCGCGCGTGCGGACTATGAACGCATTGTGATCATCAGCCGCGAAACACTCCTACGCGCTAAAGCCGATATTCCTGACGAATGAGAATGGCAGGGCCGCACCATGGACTACACCGTCAACTGTTGAGGTCCACTCGGCCGCCCCGCTTGAGGGGCAACCTCCGGAAGACGAGTCCCCGCAGGCCCGGTCTCCACTCGCATCACTTCGCCCTGCGCACAACCCCCTGACGCAACGGGAACGCTTCGAGATGACCGGCACCCACCCCGCCGAGCAGTGCTCGACCATGACTTCGTGAGGGTCGGCACCAGACCGGTGCCGACCCTCGCGCATCTCTCAAGCCACCTCCGGCACCGCCACCGGCGCCTCAACCCCCACGTACCGAGCCACCGGCCGAATGATCTTCGAGTCCTCCGCCTGCTCCACCACGTTCGCGCTCCACCCCACCACCCGCGCAGCCGCGAACGTAGGAGTGAACATCTCCCGTGGCAGCCCGCAGAGTTCCATGACCAACCCCGCGTAGTACTCGACGTTCGTGTGGAGTTCGCGGCCGGGCTTGAGTTCGGCGAGGATCGCCTCGACCTGGCGCTCGACCTCGACGGCGAACTCGACCCGCGGGCCACCGAACTGCTGGGCGATCTCGCGCAGCATCCGGGAGCGGGGATCCTCCGTGCGGTAGATGGGGTGGCCGAAGCCCATGATGCGGTCGCCCGCGAGGACGCGTTCGCGGATCCAGGGGTCGATACGGTCCGGGGTGCCGATCGCGTCCAGGGTGTCGAGGGCCCGACTGGGCGCACCTCCGTGCAGCGGACCCGAGAGCGCCCCTACGGCGCCGACCAGGCAGGCCGCCGCATCCGCCCCCGTCGACGCGATCACACGTGCGGTGAAGGTTGATGCATTGAATCCGTGGTCAATGGTTGAGATCAAGTATTGCTCGATCGCCCTGGCCTGCTGCTTGTCCGGCTCCGAACCCGTCAACATGTAGAGGTAGTTGGCCGCGTACGGAAGGTCCTCGCGCGGCTCGACAGGGTCGAGTCCCTGCCCCAGCCGGTACAGCGCGGTCAGCAGCGTCGGTACGGCGGCGGAGGCCACGAGGGTGTCCCTGCGGCGCGCGTCGGCGTCAATGTCGTACACCGGCCGGAAGCCCTTCGCGGCGCCGAGCAGCGACAGTGCCGTACGCATGCCGGACAGCGGTCCCGACGTCCCGCTCGCCGCCGCGACGGCGGGCAGTGCGGCGCGCACCTCGTCGGGCAGTCGGCGCAGCGCCGCGGTCTCGGCGGCGAAGGCGGCGCTCTGCTCGGCGTCCGGCAGTTCGCCGCGGGCAAGGAGATGCCAGACGTCCTCGAAGCCGCGGGTCTGCGCGAGTTCGACGGCGGAGTACTGGCGGTAGTGGTAGAAGCCCTCGCCCCCTCGGACGTCACCGATTCGGGTGTCGGTGACGACGACGCCCGCGAGTCCCCGCGGAACCTCGATACGAGCGGCTGCGGCCCTGTTGATGGACATGTTTCCTCCCTGGACTTGATTCAAATGTCCATGGTTGACTCAACCTCTGTCAATATTGATTGAATCAATATATGCAAGGAGTGGATACCGTGGCCTCCATGCGCGATCAAGAACCCTCTCCCGGTCATCCCGAGCGACGGCTGAGCACCAAGGAGACCGCCGAGCTGCTCGGCGTGAAGCCCGAGACCGTGTACGCGTACGTGAGTCGCGGGCAGCTGGGCAGCAGGCGCGAACCCGGAGGTCGAGGCAGCACCTTCGACGCCAAGGAGGTGCAGGCGCTCGGCCGGCGCAACAGGCGGGAGAGCAGCGGGAGTTCGAGCTCCGGCGGTGAACTGTCCGTACGGACCAGCATCACGCTCATCGACAAGGACCGGTACTACTTCAGGGGCGTCGACGCGACCCGGCTGGCCGCACGCCACTCCTACGAGGAGATCGCCGAGTGGCTGTGGACCGGGGAGTTGCGCCCCGGGATCACGTTCACCGCGCCCAAGGCGGCCGTAGCCGTCGCCCGCCGCGCCGTGGACGCACTGCCCGAACACACCGGCCCCACCGACCGGTTGCGGGTCGCGGCCATCGCGGCGGCGACCGCGGACCCGCTGCGTTTCGACCTGTCCGAGGACGCCGTGCTCGGCACCGCGCGCATCCTCATCCCGACCCTCGTCGCCGCCCTGCCGCCGGTGCGGCGCGCCCACCGCGACGAGGGTCCACTGGCCCACCGCCTGTGGGCACGGCTGAGCGGACAGCCGGCTGACGAGGCGTCACTGCACGTCCTGGACACGGCACTTGGGCTGCTCGTCGACCACGACCTGGCCGCGTCCACGCTCGCGGTGCGCGTCGCCGCCTCGGCCCGCGCACACCCCTACGCGGCCGTCTCCTCCGGCCTGGGGGTCCTCGAAGGCCCCTTGCACGGCGCGGCGAGCGGCCTGGCGCACCGGTTGCTGCTCGACGTGCTCGACCAGGGCTCCGCGGCCCCGGTGGTCGCGGACGAACTGCGGGCCGGCCGCCGCGTCCCCGGACTCGGTCACCGGCTCTACCCGGGCGAAGACCCACGCGCGCGTGCCCTGTTCGCACTCCTGAAGGAGATTCCGGGCGCCGGGCCCGCCCTCGCCGCGGCCCGCGACATCGTCGCCACCACCGCCCGCCACACCCCGCTGCACGCCAACGTCGACCTGGCGCTCGCCGTCCTCACCGTCTCCTCGGGCATGCTCTCCACGGCGGGCGAGACGATCTTCGCCGTCGCCCGTACGGCGGGCTGGATCGCACACGCCCTGGAGGAGTACGGGGAGCGCCCGCTGCGGATGCGGCCCAGCGGTCACTACGTAGGTCCCAGACCACCTCAACCACTACCGGAGTAGGACACGAGGGCGGCCGGAAGTCGCCCCGGGCGAAGTCAGGTTAGGCTCACCTCTGTGAGTACGTGCGCGACCGTCTCTCGGGACCTCGACGAGCCCATTTCCGGAACCGCGGCCACAGCGACGACGTGGCTGCTGCTGGAACAGCCCGGCCCTTGGGGTGCCAAAGCGCTCACTTCGAGCCACCTGGACCCCGTGCTGGGCCGTGCCCTGGAAGCGGCCGCCGCGAACACCGGCGTACGGATCGCGCTCATCCGACGCCCCGGGCGGCACGCCGACCCCGCCGCCTCGCCGGTGCGCCAGGTGTACGCGGCCCACACCGTTCCCGGAAACGTATGGCTGCACAGCGCCATGACCGAGGACCCTCGGCAGTTGCTCGCCCTCGACTTCGCCGCCCTCGGCGCCGGTGACCCGAACTCGTTCGGCTCGGCGCTCGGCGGGCGGGCCCACACCGGCGATCCGCTCGCGCTCGTCTGCACCAACGGCAAGCGCGACCGCTGCTGCGCACTCCTGGGCCGCCCCCTCGCAGCGGAACTGGCCGCCTCCGGGGTCGAGGGCGCCTGGGAGGTCACCCATCTGGGTGGTCATCGTTTCTCACCCACAGTGCTCGTCCTGCCGTACGGCTACGCGTACGGGCGGGCCGAGGCCCACGCCGTCAAGGAGATCCTGCAGGGCGTCCAGGACGGCCGTGTGGTCGTCGAGGGCTGCCGGGGCAGTTCGGCCTGGGAACGGCCCGGACAGGCGGCGGAGCTGGCCGTGCGGACGGCGACGGGCGAGCACGCGATGGATGCCCTGCGCGTCGTACGGACGGACGGCGGCGCACCACGCTGGGAGGTGACCGTCGCACACACCGACGGACGCCACTGGCGCGTGATCGTCGCCCAGGGCGCCTCCCTGCCGCCCCGCCCGGAGAGCTGCGGGGCGTCGGTCCTCGGCGCACCGGCGCGGATGGACGTGGTGGCGGTGCGCGAGCTGACGACGGCACTGGCGGGCTGACCCGCCCGAGCACCGGGCCACCTGACCGGCCACCGCGGGAAACCGCCCTCCACTGGACGCCGGTTTCCCCAAGAATTGGTCAAGAGATCCACGCCACACCCCTGGGGCAGCCCCCACCCCTGCACGTACCGTCATGGGTATGAGCCCCACTCCCCCCGCACGCCGCCGTCGCCTCGGGCTGCCGCGGCGGGTGTTCTCGCAGGTGCTGCTGATGCAGCTGGCAATCGCTGCGGGAGTCGCGGTCCTGGCGACCGGGCTGTTCCTCGCGCCGCTGAGCAAACAGCTGGCCCAGGAGGCGATGAACCGCGCTCTGGCCATCGCCCAGACCACCGCGCAGCAGCCGCTGATCATCAAGGACCTCCAGAACACGCCTCCGACCCCGGACGGGCCCGTGCAGAAGGAGGCGGAGCGGATCCGGAAGGCCACCAAGGCCGAGTACGTGGTGGTGATGGACTGGCGGGGCATGCGGTGGTCGCACACGACTCCGAGCGAGATCGGCCGTTTCGTCTCGACCTCGCCCGGCCAGCCCCTGGCCGGTCAGGAGGTCAAGCAGATCGACAACGGCACCCTGGGCCGCTCGGCGCGCGGCAAGGTGCCCGTGCGCGCCGCCGACGGCACGATCGTCGGAGCCGTCTCGGTGGGCATCAAGTACGACAGTGTCCGCGCGCAGCTGATCAGCGCGATCCCGGGGCTGCTGGCGTACGCCGGGGGCGCTCTCGCCGTCGGCGCGCTGGCGGCCTGGCTGATCTCCCGGAGGGTCCAGCGGCAGACCCGGGACCTGGCCTTCTCGGACATCTCGGCGCTGCTCTCGGAGCGCGAGGCGATGCTGCACGGCATCCGGGAGGGCGTCGTCGCCCTGGACCGCACGGGCCGCATACGGCTCCTGAACGACGAGGCGCGACGCCTGCTGGGCATCGGTGACGAGGCGGTCGGCCGGTCCCTCGACGAGGCGCTCGGTGAGGGACGTACGACCGATGTCCTCGCCGGCCGGGTCACCGGCACCGACCTGCTCGCCGTCCGCGGCCAGCGGGTCCTGGTCACCAACCGGATGCCCACCGACGACGGAGGCGCCGTCGCCACCCTGCGCGACCGCACCGAACTGGAGCAGCTCGGCCGGGAGTTGGACTCGACGCACGGTCTGATCGACGCCCTGCGCGCCCAGGACCACGAGCACGCCAACCGCATGCACACCCTGTTGGGGCTGCTCGAACTGGAGATGTACGACGACGCCGTGGACTTCGTCGGGGAGGTGGTCGGTGATCACCGGGCCACCGCCGAGCAGGTCACCGAGAAGATCCAGGACCCGTTGCTCGCCGCCCTGTTGGTGGGCAAGGCGACCGTCGCGGCCGAGCGGGCCGTCGCCCTGTGGATCTCCGACCGGACCTGGCTGCCCGACCGGTTGATCGACCCGCGCGGGCTGGTCACGGTCGTCGGCAACCTGGTGGACAACGCGCTCGACGCCGTCGCGGGCACACCGCACGCACGCGTGGAGGTCGAGTTGCGGACGGAAGGGCGTACGGCCGTGCTCCGGGTGCGTGACACGGGCCCCGGAATCCCGGCGGAACAACGGGAGTTGATCTTCACCGAGGGGTGGTCCACGAAGAAGCCACCGGCCCACGGCAAGCGCGGTATCGGCCTCTCTCTGGTGCGTCGGCTCGCCGAGCGGCAGGGCGGCAGCACGGTGGTGACGGAGGCGTTCGGCGGGGGCGCGGAGTTCGTGGTCGTGCTGCCCGAGGCGCTGAGCGAGCCGGACCTGGAACCCGCTCTCACCGCACCCGGGGAGACCGTCACCGAGGAGGACTCACGATGATCGAGGTCCTGGTCGTGGACGACGACACCCGGGTCGCGCAGGTCAACGCCGCCTACGTCGAGAAGGTGCCGGGCTTCCACGTGGCCGGCGAGGCCCACAACGCAGCCGAAGCGCTGCGCCAGTTGGAGACGCTGCCCCACCTGGACCTGGTCCTGCTGGACCACTACCTGCCCGACGAGACGGGTCTGTCGGTCGTCCAGGAGATGCGCCGACGCGGCCACCAGACCGACGTGATCATGGTGACGGCGGCCCGGGACGTGACGACCGTACAGGCGGCAATGCGGCAGGGCGCGCTGCAGTACCTGGTCAAGCCGTTCGCCTTCGCCGGCCTGCGGGCCAAGTTGGAGGCGTACGCCGAACTGCGTCGCACGCTCGACGGCGGCGGCGAGGCCGAACAGGCCGAGGTGGACCGGATCTTCGGCGCCCTGTCCACGCCTTCGGAACCCGGGCTGCCCAAAGGGCACTCCCCCACAACGGCGGAACTCGTGCGCCAGTCCCTGATGAACGCCGAAGGCCCGCTGTCCGCCCAGGAGATCGCCGACCGCACGGGGGTGAGCCGGCAGACCGCCCAGCGCTATCTGAAGCTCCTGGAGCGCACCGGGCGGGCCAGGCTGACGCTCAAATACGGCGACGCGGGCCGCCCGGAACACCGTTACGTGTGGGCGACCCGCGCCTGAGGGCACGGCCTGTGGGGGCGGGGGGGAAGGGGCCGTACCCCTTCCTCCTATACGGATGCCGACCGCGCGGCTGTCAGCCTGTCGCGTTCTTCACGAACTCGGTCGTGTAAGTCTTGTCGAGATCCACCTTGGCGTTCTTGATGGTGGGGTTGAACGCCTTGAGCACCTTCTCGACGGTCTCCGGGCCGTTCGTCGGCATCACGCCGTCCTTGGTGAACATCGGCAGTGTGCTCTTGATCGCGGTGGCGTAGAGGAACTTGTTGCCCTGGGAGTAGTCGGCGGGCATCTTGTCCGCGATCTCGGTCGCGCTGTGGGTGGACATCCACTTGAGCGTCTTGACAAATGCATTGACCATCTTCTGCACAGTTGACTTGTGGCCGTTCACCCAGTCCGTCTGCATGTACAGACTTGACGAGGGGTACGGCCCACCGAGCGCCGCCTGCGATCCCGCCGGCGTCCGCATGTCGACGAGGACCTTGCCGGCCTTCTTGTCGAGGATGGTGGCGACGGTCGGGTCGGTCGTCATACCGGCGTCGATGGAGCCCTGTTGGAGCGCGGCGACGAAGGTCGGTCCCGCACCCACGGCGACCGGGGTGAACTCGCTGACATTCACGCCGTTCTTGACGGCGAGGTACTTGGTGAGGAAGTCGGTGGAGGAGCCGAGGCCGGTCACGCCGAGCTTCTTGCCCTTGAAGTCCTTGGGCGACTTGACCTTCCCCGCCGCCTTGGTGGAGACGACCTCCACCTCGCCGGGTGCCTGCGAGAACTGCACCACGGACTCGACCGACTTGCCCTTGACCTGCAGGTCGAGCGTGTGGTCGTAGAAGCCCACGGCTCCCTGGACCTGCCCGGAAACGAGCGCGGTCTCGGCCTGTACGCCGGCCGGTTCGCTCAGCAGCTCCACGTCGAGGCCCTCGGCGTCGAAGTAGCCGAGCTGCTGGGTGAGCATCGCGGGCAGGTAGATGACCTTGTCCAGGCCACCGACCATGATCTTGACCTTCACGCCCTTACCGTCGCCCTTGCTGGTGGACGCGGTGGAAGACGCGTCGTTGGCGCAGGCGGTGAGCGAGGAGAGGGCGAGCAGGCCCGAGGCGGCCAGGGCGGTGTATCTGGCGGTCTTGCGCATGGCGGTTCACGTCCTTGTGAGCGTGCGGTGCGGTGCGGGGAGGAAGGGGGCTCTTCAACAGGGCTGTGGCGAGCGGCCGTTCAGCTGTCGGAGCCCGAAGGCTTCCAGCGGAAGATGCGGTTCTCGGCGAAGGTGAGAAGCCCTTCGGCGATGAGGGCGACGACCGCGAGGATCACCATCGCGGCGTACACACCGGCCGCGTTGAAGGTGCCCTGGGACTGCGCGACGAGCAGGCCGATGCCCTTGGTGGCGCCGATGTACTCGCCGACGATCGCGCCGATGAGAGCGAAGCCGAAGCTGACGTGGAGGCTGGTGAAGATCCAGGAGGTGGCGGACGGAATGACCACCTGAAGGGTCACCCTGCGGTCGCTCGCGCCGAGGATGCGGGCGTTGGCGACCAGGTTGCGGTCGACTTCGCGGGTGCCCTGGAAGGCGTTGAAGAACACCGGGAAGAAGACGAGCACCACGGCGGAGGCGACCTTGGAGGCCGGTCCGAGTCCGAACCAGATCATGAAGATGGGCGCGAGGACGATCCTCGGTATGGAGTTGAGCACCTTGATGTATGGACCAAGTACATCGGCGAGGAAGGCGATCCGTCCCAGCGCGATACCGAACACGACACCGGCGATCACACCGATGATCCAGCCGAGCAGTGCCTCCTGGAGCGTGTACCAGATCTGCTCGCCCAGGGAACCGAGCGCGGTTCCGTGCATGACCCAGGTCCAGATCTGGTCCCAGATCTTCGAGGGCATCGAGAAGTTGAACGGATCGATGACCTTGGCCCGGGAGAGCCATTCCCACAGCCCCAGAACGGCGACCAGGAGCAGCACCCGGGCAGTCCCGACGCCGACCTTGCGTTTGCGGGCGGCACGCGCGCGTGAATGCGCGCGGTCCGGCTTGGTGCCGGGCTCGGTCACGGGCGCCGCGACCTCGGCCTCGGGTATGACGTCAGGCGACATTGGCCGCACCCCTCTCGCGCGTGATGCGGACCTCTTCGCCGAGGGACTCCCAGATCTCGCGGTAGATCTCGATGAACCGCGGCTCCAGGCGCACGGATTCGACCTTGCGGGGCCGCGGCAGGTCGATGTCGAAGATCTGCTTCACGGTGGCCGGTCCGGCGGTCATCACGACGACCTTGTCGGCCAGCGCGATGGACTCCTCCAGGTCGTGGGTGACGAAGACGACCGAGGCGCCGGTGCCTTCCCACAGCTCCAGGAGCTCGTCCGACATCAGGGCCCTGGTCTGCACGTCGAGCGCCGAGAACGGCTCGTCCATCAGCAGGATCTCGGGGTCGTTGACGAAGGTCGCGGCGAGCGCGACGCGCTTGCGCATGCCGCCGGAGAGCTGGTGCGGATAGCGGTCCTCGAAGGCGGAGAGTCCGACCCGGGCGAGCCACTCACGCGCCTTCGCCTTGGCCTCCGCCTTCGGTACGCCACGGAAGCGGGGGCCCGCCATGACGTTGGACAGGACCGTGCGCCAGGGGAAGGTGGCGTCCTGCTGGAAGACGAAGCCGACCTTGTCGCCGACGCCGGAGACCGGCACCCCGGCCACCAGCACATCGCCCTCGGAGGGCTCTTCCAGCCCGCTCACGAGGGTCAGCGTGGTCGACTTGCCGCAACCCGTGGGGCCGACGACCGCCACGAACTCGCCACGCCCGACGGTGAGATCAAGCCCCTTGACGGCCGTGTGCAGACCCCCCGACGGGGTCCTGAAGGTTTTGCTCGCGCCCCGCAGCTCGATGGCGGGGCTGGTGTCTGCGCTCATGGCCGGGACCGTAGGTGTGGCGCGGACCACAGCAGCAGTCTTCTGGGCGCAAGCCGTTCTTTTGCTCGCAAGAGCCTGTTGTGCTCGTTTTGCTCGCGCTACAACTGCGGAGCCGAAACACGGGCTTAACGCTCGCCTGGCCTTGAGGAAAGAGGCCCAATGATTGACGTCATGGTCGTGGACGACGACTTCCGCGTCGCCGAGATCAACGCCAAGTACGTGGGAAAGGTTCCCGGCTTCCGGGTCGCCGCCCGCGCACACAGCGCTGCCCAGGCGCTGGCCACCGTGGAACGCGGGACCATCGACCTGGTGCTGCTCGACCACTATCTGCCCGACCAGACGGGTCTCGAACTCGTCCACCGCATGCGGCAACAGGGCCACACGACCGACGTCATCATGATCACGGCGGCCAGCGATGTGACGACCGTGCAGCGGGCGATGCGCCTCGGCGCCCTGCACTACCTGGTCAAGCCGTTCACCTTCGCCGCGCTGCGCACCCGCCTGGACTCGTACGCCGCGCTGCGCCGCACCGTCGACCGGGTCGGCGGCCGTGGCATCGCCGGCCAGGAGCAGGTCGACCGGATCTTCGGCGCCCTGCGCACGACGACCGCGCCGGCCTCCCCCGGCCTGCCCAGCGGCCACTCGGAACCGACCACCGACCTGATCTGCGGCGTCCTGCACAGCGCCGGCCATCCGCTCTCGGCCCACGAGGTCGCTGCCGAGACCGGCCTGAGCCGCTCCACGGCCCAGCGCTACCTCCGCCACCTGGAACAGGCGGGCCGCCTCCGCCTCTCCCTCAAGTACGGCGACACGGGCCGCCCCGAACACCGCTACGCCTGGGTGGCGCCGTAGCCACGCGTGGCACGGGCACATGGGCACACCTGCCGACAGTCGTACGGCGGCGGAGCGCCCGTACGACGACGGCGGGCGCCCCCGCTACACGGCCCCCGCCCCCGTCAGCGCCCGTACCTCGGTCTCCGCGTGCTTGGCCTCGTCCGGGACCTCCGTCGAGGTGACCGTGCCGAGCCAGCCGGCCAGGAAGCCCAGCGGGATCGACACGAGGCCGGGGTTCTGGAGCGGGAAGAACTGGAAGTCGACGCCCGGGAACAGGGAATCCGGACTGCCCGACACGACCGGCGAGAGCAGCACGAGCCCCAGTGCGGGGATCAGTCCGCCGTATACGGCCCACACGGCGCCGCGTGTCGTGAAGCCGCGCCAGAACAGCGAGTAGAGCAGCACCGGGAGGTTCGCGGAGGCGGCGACGGCGAAGGCGAGGCCCACCAGGAAGGCGACGTTGAGGTCCCTGGCGAGCAGGCCCAGCGCGATGGCGATCACGCCGATGCCGACCGCCGCCGTCCGCGCCACCGCCACCTCGCTGTACGGCTTGGCGCGCCGGCGTCGCAGCGACGCGTACAGGTCGTGGGCCACGGAGGCCGAGGAGGCCAGCGTGATCCCGGCGACCACCGCGAGGATCGTGGCGAAGGCCACGGCGGCGACGATCGCGAACAGGACCGTTCCGCCTGTGGAGTTGGCGCCGCCCAGGTCGAGCGCCAGCAGTGGGACCGCCGTGTTCCCGGCCGCGTTCGACTTCCGCATGGCTTCCGGTCCGACGATCGCGGCCGCGGCGAAGCCGAGCACGATCGTCATCAGATAGAAGGCGCCGACAAGCCCGATCGACCAGATCACCGAACGCCGCGCGGCCCGCGCGGTCGGCACGGTGTAGAAGCGGGACAGGATGTGCGGCAGCCCGGCCGTCCCCAGCACGAGTGCCAGACCCAGGCTCATGAAGTCGAACCGCGCGGTCCAGTCCCCGCCGTACTTGAGCCCCGGCGCCAGAAACGCCAGGCCATGACCGCTGCGATCGGCGGCGGTGAGCAGCAGTTGGTCGACATTCCCGTGGAAGCGCACGAGCACCAGCACCGTCAGCGCGACGGTGGTGCTGAGCAGCAGGATCGCCTTGACGATCTGGATCCAGGTGGTGGCCCGCATCCCTCCCAACGACACATAGATCACCATGAGCGCGCCGACGCCGATGACGGTCCACGCCCGCGCGGCCGGGCTCGTCCCGCCCAGCAGCAGCGACACCAGGCTGCCCGCGCCCACCATCTGTGCCACCAGGTACAGAACGGACACGGTGACCGAGGAAGTTCCCGCCGCGATCCGCACCGGCCGCTCGCTCATCCGTGCGGC
The DNA here is from genome assembly GCF_040655155.1 of Streptomyces sp. NPDC050508. Lineage (NCBI taxonomy): Bacteria > Bacillati > Actinomycetota > Actinomycetes > Kitasatosporales > Streptomycetaceae > Streptomyces > Streptomyces sp. NPDC050508. The sequence goes on along the minus strand of NZ_JBFAJJ010000033.1, from coordinate 23,867 downwards.
GACCACGTCGGCGAGCGTGAACCGCCCGCAGTTGCGCACCAGTTCGGCGACCAGGAACAGCACCACGAGCCAGGCGACGAGGAAGCCCACCACGTACAGCAATCCGTCGTAGCCGTACAGCGCGATGAGCCCGGTGACGCCGAGGAAGGAGGCGGCCGACATGTAGTCGCCCGCGATGGCAAAACCATTCTCCATCGGGGAGAAGAGCCGCCCGCCGGCATAGAACTCCTCCGCCGAACCGTGCCGGTTGCGACTCACCCAGGTGGTGATCCCCAGGGTGACGGCGACGAACCCGCTGAACAGCAGCAACGCCAGCGTCTGATGGTTGCCGGTCACGAAACACCGCCTCGCACGCCACGCGTCAGTTCCTGGGTGTCCCACCGCAGTTCGAGCGCGGCCCGGTCCCTGCGCAGCCGCGCGTGCCGGGCGTACGCCCAGGTGAGCAGGAACGTGGTGAGGAACTGCCCGAGCCCCGCGACCATCCCCACGTTCACGGCACCCGCCACGGGCCGGGCCATCAGTCCGGGCGCGGTCGTCGCGGCCACCACGTATGCCACGTACCAGGCGAGGAAGACGATCATCCCCGGCACCACGAACCTCAGATACCGGCTGCGCACCTCCTGAAAGGCCGCGCTGCGCTGCACCTCGACATACACGTCCCCGGCGCGCAGTGCCCGTCCCTCGTCCTCCCGGCGCGCGGACGGCACTTCGGGAGCAGGCACACCCGCGCCGTCCAACTCGCCCCAGCCGGAGGCGAGTGCGTCGTACCACGGGTCGTGGTACCTCACCTTTCCGGATGCCTCGGCGGGGGTCAGGTCATGACCTTCGTGGTTCTCGGCCGGACTCTCGTGACCACTCCCGCCACCGCGGGGACGACCGTTGCTTGACTGCATGCCCAAGGATGGACAGAACGGGAAGATCCCCGACTCTTCTTCTCCGCGGTCTTCACCCCATCAGGTGACTCAACCCGCTGGTGGCCGCACCAGCCCCTTCCCGTAGGCGTAACGCACCGCCTGCGCACGGTCCTTGAGCCCCGTCTTGGCGAACAGGTTGTTGATGTGCGTCTTCACGGTCGCCGTGGAGACATGCAGCTTGCGGGCGATCTCCTGATTGGTCAGGCCCTCGGCGATCAGCACCAGCACTTCCGTCTCCCGCGCGGTGAGCCCGTCCGGCGACTCATCAGGCCCGGCCGACGGCTGTGGCTCGGGATCCGACAGGCGCTCCAGCAAACGCCGTTGGATGCTCGGCGACAGCCCCGCGTCACCGGACAGCACGCTCTCCACGGCTCGTACGATCTCGTCGCCGCCCGCGTCCTTGGTGAGGTAACCGCGCGCTCCCGCGCGCAGCGCCGGGAACAGCGACGCGTCGTCCGCGAACGTCGTGAGCACCACGACCTGCGTTCCGGGGTGCTCCGCGCGGATCCGCCGCGTCGCCTCGACGCCGTCGCAGCGCGGCATGCGCAGGTCCATCAGGACCACGTCCGGGGCGAGTTCGGCGACCAGCCGCACCGCCTCGTCCCCGTCGCCCGCGGCACCGACGACCTCGATCCCGGGCAGCAGCCCCAGCAGCATCACGATGCCTTCCCGTACGACGGTCTGGTCGTCCGCGACCACGACGCGCGCGGGCTTCTTCACGGCCTCCTCCGTCATGCAGGCACCTTCAGCGTCACCACGAATCCCTCCTCCTCCGGCCCGGCCCGCAGCGAGCCGCCCAGCAACTCGGCGCGCTCCCGCATACCCAGCAGACCGTACCCACCTCCCGCCCCGGTCAGTTCGCCCGGTGAGCCGCCCGAGTCCCGTACGTCCAGGGTCACTTCGTGCTCGCCGTACTCCAGCCGGAGCAGCACCTTGGCGCCCGGGGCGTGCTTGCGGACGTTCGTCAGGGCCTCCTGGGCGACCCTGCGCACGGCCTGCGAGGCCTCGGCCGACAGCTGCCTCCGGTCACCCGCAACGGTGACCTCCGCACCGCCGGTCGTAGCGACGATCTCGGTCAGGAAGTCCTCCAGCGGAGTCAACTCGCCCCGCAGCGCGGACACTGCCTGCCGGGTCTCGGCGAGGCCGTCACGGGCCATCCCCCGTGCCGCCACGACCCGTTCCAGAATCGTCTCCCGGTCGGCTCCCCGCTCGATCAGCAGCCGGGCCGCCTCCAGGTGCACGAGCTGGGCGGAGAGGCTGTGGGCCAGCACGTCGTGGATCTCCCGGGCGATACGGGCCCGCTCCGCCAGCGCGGCGGACTCCGCCTCGGCAGTACGTGCCATCCGTTCCTGGGTGAGCAGCCGCTGGGCGTTGCCCCGGGCCTCGGCGTCGAGGCGGAGTGTGTATCCGGCGAGGGCCAGCCCGGCCGTCGTGACCGCCGTGGTCAACCACACGTCGTTGTTGACCGCCGCGAAGATCGCGAGGGACACCGATGTGACGGGCACGGCGACCGCGATGGGCAACCGCTCCAGCGAGCTGACGGCGCAACCGCACCAGATGACGAGGGCCGGAACGGTGAAACCGACGGCCTGTCCCGCGATCGCGATCCCGAGGAGCGCGGCGATGAGTCCCACCGACGGCCAGAGTCTGTGGGCGAGGGTGGTGCGCCAGAAGGCCCAGCCGAGGACGGCGGCCACCAGGATCCCTGACACACCGCCGGCCAGGGCCCAGCCGTGGAGGTGACTGCCGGTGAGGGCGCCCCCCAGCAGCATGCCGATCACCAGCAGGCGGACGGCCCAGGCGAGCATGCGACGGGGCCGCGAGACTCCCTCTCGACCCAGCGCCTCCCGCGAGGGCCAGCGCGTCCAGGCGTTCTCGGTCACACGCGCTCCTTCCCTGCGGGCCGCGCCATGCCGAAACCGTATGCCGGGGCCGATCCGCCCACCGAGGTGAGGGACTGGGCCCGCCAGACCAGGACTCCGGAGCGGACCAGCAGCGTTGCCGCGAGTCCGAGCATCAGGGCCGAGCTGTCCTGGTGCACGCCCACGACCGCGCCCAGGGCGACGAGACCGACGCGCAGGGCTATGCCGACGATCCAGACGCCCCCGCTCGCCTTGGTGCTCTTGCTCCACACGGAACCGTCCGCCTCGACCCACAGACGTGTGGTCCAGGCCCAGCCGGCTCCGGTGGCCAGCCCGATGAGCAGTTCGACGCCGAGCAGAAGAGCCGACTCGGTGTGGTGGTGCGGGTCGAGTATTCCGGGCTCGCGCAGCGCCACGACGGCGAGGATCACGGGAAGGAGCCACCAGCGCCGGTCGGTGCCGATCCGGCGAGCGCGGAACTGTCGCACGATCACCACCGCGACGACGGCCACGATCACCAACGTGTTGACGAGCCCGGACATCGGAGCCTCCGTGAGCGGAAGAGGATGCCGGCAGCGAGCGCTGCCGACGCCTTCGACGCTACGGAAATTCACAGGTCAGCAGATCGGCGCCAGGGTGGATCGTGGGTGGATCCCCGGGCCTCCCCGATCTCCACCCGCGGGTGGAGCCGACCGACGGCGCAGGGCCCGGGCCCAGGTCGGACCCGGGCCCTGCGCGACGGTCAGGCGTCGATGCGCGACCGGTCCAGCGTCGCGGCCGAGCTGGAGATGAACTCCTTGCGCGGTGCCACGTCATTGCCCATCAGCAGATCGAAGACCTGCTCGGCCGCGTCCAAGTCGGAGAGGTTGATCCGGCGCAGGGTGCGGTGGCGGGGGTCCATCGTCGTCTCGGCCAGCTGGTCGGCGTCCATCTCGCCGAGACCCTTGTAGCGCTGGATGGAGTCCTTGAACCGGACGCCCTTGCTCTGGAACTCCAGCATCTTCTCGCGCAGCTCACGGTCCGAGTACGTGTAGACGTACTTGTCCTGGCCCTTCTTGGGCTGGACGAGCTCGATGCGGTGCAGCGGCGGCACCGCGGCGAACACCCGGCCGGCCTCGACCATGGGTCGCATGTAGCGCTGGAACAGGGTCAGGAGCAGACACCGGATGTGGGAGCCGTCCACATCGGCGTCGGTCATCATGATGATCTTGCCGTAGCGGGCCGCGTCGATGTCGAAGGTGCGGCCCGATCCCGCTCCTATGACCTGGATGATCGCCCCGCACTCGACGTTCTTCAGCATGTCGGTGACGGACGACTTCTGGACGTTGAGGATCTTGCCGCGGATCGGCAGCAGCGCCTGGAACTCGGAGTTCCGGGCGAGCTTGGCGGTACCGAGCGCGGAGTCTCCCTCGACGATGAACAGTTCGCTGCGCTCGACGTCGTCGCTGCGGCAGTCGGCGAGCTTGGCGGGCAGCGAGGAGGACTCAAGGGCCGTCTTGCGGCGCTGCGCGTCCTTGTGCTGCCGGGCCGCGATACGCGTACGGGCGGCGGCGACAGCCTTCTCCATGACCACGCGGGCCTGGGCCGCCGCGTCACGCTTCGTCGAGGTCAGGAAGTCCTTGAACTCCTTGGTGACCACGTTGGTGACGATCCGGCGGGCCGCCGAAGTGCCGAGCACCTCCTTGGTCTGGCCCTCGAACTGCGGTTCGGCGAGCCGGACGGTGACGACCGCGGTGAGGCCCTCCAGGGCGTCGTCCTTGACGACGTCGTCCTCGGCGACGCGCAGCAGCTTCTTGGCGCGCGCCACCTCGTTCATCGTCTTGACGATGGCCTGCTCGAAGCCTGCGACGTGGGTGCCGCCCTTGGGGGTGGCGATGATGTTGACGAACGACTTGAGGTTCGTGTCGTAACCGGTCCCCCAGCGCAGCGCGATGTCGACGCCGAGTTCGCGCGTGACCTCGGTGGGTGTCATCTGGCCGTGGTCGTCCAGGACGGGCACCGTCTCCTTGAAGGTGCCCTGACCCGACAGACGGAGTACGTCGCAGACCGGCTTGTCGCTCGCCAGGTACTCGCAGAACTCGCTGATGCCGCCGTCGAAGCGGAAGGACTCCTCTCCCTTGCTCCCGCCCTCGCCGAGGCCGTACTCGTCGCGGACGACGATGGTCAGCCCGGGCACCAGGAACGCGGTCTGCCGGGCCCGCTGGTGCAGGCCCTCCAGAGAGAGCTTGGCGTCCTTGAGGAAGATCTGGCGGTCGGCCCAGTAGCGCACGCGCGTGCCGGTGCGGGTCTTGGGAATCCGCTTGGTCTTGCGCAGGCCACCGGGCTCGAACGTGGCGTCCGGACCGGCGGTCGCGAAGGAGCCCGGCACACCGCGCCGGAAGCTGATGGCGTGGGTGTTGCCGCTGCGGTCCACCTCGACGTCGAGCCGCGCGGACAGCGCGTTCACCACGGAGGCACCCACGCCGTGCAGACCACCGGAGGCGGCGTACGAGCCGCCGCCGAACTTGCCGCCGGCGTGCAGTTTGGTCATGACGACCTCGACACCGGAGAGGCCGGTCTTGGGCTCGACGTCGACCGGGATGCCCCGGCCGTTGTCGCGGACCTCCACCGAGGCGTCGTCGTGCAGGATCACCTCGATGTGGTCGCAGTAGCCCCCGAGGGCCTCGTCCACGGAGTTGTCGATGATCTCCCACAGGCAGTGCATCAGGCCACGGCTGTCGGTCGACCCGATGTACATGCCCGGGCGCTTGCGTACGGCCTCTAGCCCCTCAAGGACGAGCAGGTGCCGCGCGGTGTAGTTGGAACCGTCCCGGTCTGCTCCTGCCAGCAGCGCTGTCGACGGCACGGACGTTTCGGCGGTCACGCGGTTCGCTCCTCGCTGAATTTCAGATGAGGCCCTTTTGGGTAAGGGCCCGGCTTCGGTTGCCGCTCAGAGGGTACCGAGGCCTGGTAGAGCCGTTGTAACGCCACCCTCGTCTCCTCCTCACACTAGTTCAGGGTCGTATGCCTGTTCGATCCCTCGATGGAGTGAAGTACATATCACGTTCCCTTCGGGGCATGAACCATTTAGGCTCCGGGCACGTCCTCATGAACAACCGGCAATCCAGCCGGGTGGACCCGACCCTGATCCCACAGCGCGAACCCGTACAGACACATAGACACGCAATACGGCACATTCGCCGCCAACCGGCAGCAGACAGCCGCCCCGGAAGAATTTTTCGAGGAAAAGCCACGAGCGGGAACGTTTTCGGGCTGGTTGGATGTTGACCCTGGTACGACAGCTCGTCGAGCTAGAGAAGAGGCGACGTGACTACTGTTCTGACCCCCGCGAGCCCACTGACGGCCGCCGATCGCTGCGACCGCTGCGGCGCCCAGGCATACCTGCGCGTCGTCCTGCTGAGCGGCGGAGAACTGCTCTTCTGCGCCCACCACGGCCGCAAGTTCGAGCCGGAACTCAAGAAGATCGCCGCTGAGATACAGGACGAGTCGGAGCGGCTGACCTCCGCTCCTGCTGCAAGCGCACCAGAAGAAGACCGCTGACACATCGCGTCCACGACGAGCCAGCACCGGCCCAGGCCGGCGACGGGCGGCCCCGCTTCTGAACCACAGGAGCGGGGCCGCCCGTCTTCGTGCCCGCGGATGCCTCTCAGGCGCCGTCAGGCGCCCTTGTGCGGCCCTGGCGAGCCGCGGTGGCGGCCCAGTGTCCGCAGGACGTCCGACACCCTGGTGTAGACGCCAGGGCTCCCGGCCCGCCCGCACCCGCTGCCCCACGACACGAGCCCGATCAGCCGCCCCTGGGCGACCAACGGTCCCCCGCTGTCCCCCTGGCAGGCGTCACGGCCTCCCTGAGCCTCTCCGGCGCACAGCATGGCCTCGGGGAGATAGGTGCCGTCGGCGCTGCCTGGATAGGCCTCCTCGCAGCGGGCGTCGGGCAGCACGTGCACGCGCGCGGCGTGCAGGCTGCCCGCGTAGTCGCCGCTGCCGGTGAGATCGCCCCAGCCGTAGACCGTGGCGGCCGTGCCCGGGTCGTAGGCCGTGTCGCCCGCGGCCGCCATCCTGATCACCGAGCTCTGCGGCAGCGGATCGGCGAGGGTGAGCACGGCGAAGTCACCGGCATTGCTGGCGGCGTCGTAGTCCGGGTTGATCCACACGTCGCGTACGGCGATCTCCTGGCCCCGGCCCGAGAGCAGGTCCGTACGGCCCGCGACGGCCTTGAGGTCGGCCGCCCGGTGCGGTGGCGCCCCCAGGACGTCGTCACCCATGCAGTGGGCCGCGGTCAGTACGGCGGTCCGGCTCACGGCCACAGCGCCGCAGAACTGTCCCGCCCGGGTACCCCCGAACCGGTCACGGCTGGACAGCGCCACTGTCCATGGGCTCTCCGAGACATCGACCGGGAACCCGCCGACGACGATGCTGTCGGCGGCCACAGGGGACGCGGAGACCAGCGGTATGGCGGACGCGGCAGCCGCCAGGACGAGCGGCCGGGTCAGCGCCCGGGCAAGGGGACGACGCATGCACGTTCCTCACTCTGGGATGGTCATCAGAGACCCAGAGTGATCCAGCGCGCCGCGCGCCGCACCCGCGGCCAGCACGAAGGCCCGGCTCCCCGAGGGGAGGCCGGGCCTTCCGTGTCGTACGGCTACGACCTAGTCGAGGTAGTCGCGCAGCACCTGCGAACGCGACGGGTGGCGCAGCTTCGACATGGTCTTGGACTCGATCTGGCGGATGCGCTCACGGGTGACCCCGTACACCTTGCCGATCTCGTCGAGGGTCTTCGGCTGACCGTCGGTGAGACCGAAGCGCATCGAGACCACGCCGGCCTCGCGCTCGGACAGGGTGTCCAGGACGGAGTGCAGCTGCTCCTGGAGGAGCGTGAAGCTGACCGCGTCGGCCGGGACCACGGCCTCGGAGTCCTCGATGAGGTCACCGAACTCGCTGTCGCCGTCCTCACCCAGGGGGGTGTGCAGGGAGATGGGCTCGCGGCCGTACTTCTGGACCTCGATGACCTTCTCCGGGGTCATGTCGAGTTCCTTGGCCAGCTCCTCCGGGGTGGGCTCGCGGCCCAGGTCCTGGAGCATCTGACGCTGCACGCGCGCGAGCTTGTTGATGACCTCGACCATGTGCACCGGGATACGGATGGTGCGGGCCTGGTCGGCCATCGCGCGGGTGATCGCCTGGCGGATCCACCAGGTGGCGTACGTGGAGAACTTGTAGCCCTTGGTGTAGTCGAACTTCTCGACCGCGCGGATCAGACCGAGGTTGCCCTCCTGGATGAGGTCCAGGAAGAGCATGCCGCGGCCGGTGTAGCGCTTGGCCAGGGAGACCACCAGACGGAGGTTGGCCTCCAGGAGGTGGTTCTTGGCGCGGCGGCCGTCCTCGGCGATGATCTCCAGCTCGCGCTTGAGCTTGGGGGCGAGCTTGTCCGCGTTGGCCAGCTTGTCCTCGGCGAACAGACCGGCCTCGATGCGCTTGGCGAGCTCGACCTCCTGCTCGGCGTTGAGGAGGGGAACCTTGCCGATCTGCTTGAGGTAGTCCTTGACGGGGTCGGCGGTGGCACCGGCAGCGGCGACCTGCTGCGCCGGCGCGTCGTCCTCGTCCTCGTCGGAGAGTACGAAGCCGGCGCTCTCGGCGCCCTCGGGCTCGTCCCCGGTCTTGCCGGGGGTCTCCTCGGTCGCCTCTTCGTCGACCAGTTCGGCGTCGTCCTTCTTGGCGCTGGTCTTCTTGGCCGCCGCCGTCGTCTTCTTGGCGGCGACCTTCTTCGCGACCGCCTTCTTGGCGGGCGTCGTCTTCTTGGCAGCGACCTTCTGGGCGTCGTCCTCGGCGGAGGCGTCGGCGACGGGTGCCGCCGCAGTGGCGGTGGCGGTGGCCTTCTTGGCGGTCACCGTCTTCGCGGCGACCGTCTTGGTGGCGGTGCGCTTGGCCGGACTCTTCGCTGCGACGCTCTTTCGGGTGCGCTTGGGCTCCGCGGCACTGACCATCAGCGTCACACCCTCTTCCTCGAGGATCTGGTTGAGGCTGCGCAGTACGTTCTTCCACTGAGTGGCCGGAATCTGGTCAGCTTCGAAGGCCCGACGCACGTCATCGCCGGCGATCTGCCCCTCAGCCTTTCCCCGCTCGATGAGCGCCATGACAGAGACGGACTCGGCGATCTCCGGCGGGAGCGTACGGGATGTGCTGGCCGACACGAACAACCTCTCGGAACGATGGAAAACGGCTTCCGGCCCCGTCCGGTACGGACAGGAGCCGACGACCGCCGACTTGGGGATGGGCCGACGGCGCGGGCTGGGGCCGGGAAGAAGCACAGCGCCTTGAACGGCGTCCGTATTCCCTTCCGCGGCTGTCACCTCTTAGGTCATCGCGCAGTTCCCGCGAGCGTTACGCCCAATCTGCGTGGCCCGAGTCACACCCCGTAAGCGCTCAAAAACGGTCAGACATGCACAGAGGAGGTCACCCAGGGCTGTGACCGGCACTCCTGAAGGCGCTCCGGCACCCCGTCACACCGCCGGACCCCGCCGGTTCCCTGGAGGATCCTGCGGGGTCCGGCGGGAATCGGCGCCCAGGCCCGGCGACGCCACGAGAACGCGGCGCACCTCGACCGCGTCGGCCCACCCGCGCGGGTCAGTGCTCGCGCGGGGCGGGCACCACGCGCTCCACCTCGGGGTGCACGATGAGCAGCTGCCGCATGGCCGCCTCGGCCGCCGCACCGTCGCCGGCGGCGAGGGCGTCGACGATCCGGGCGTGGTGCCCCAGGGAGGCGTCGGTCGGGCGGTCACAGCCCGTGACCGGGCCGCCGGAGACCTGGAGGGCCGACGAGACGATCCCGGAAAGGTGCTCCAGCATGCGGTTGCCCGCGACCTGGATGAGCAGCGAGTGGAACTCGGCGTCGGCTCGGGAGAAGGTCAGCGCGTCGCCCTGCGCCATGGCGTGGCCCATGATCTCGACCATGTCGGAGAGGCGCTGCTGGACATCCTCGCGCCCGTGCCCGGCGGCGAGGCGAGCGGCGAGCGGCTCGATGGTCCAGCGCAGCTCGCTCAGCTCGCGGCGCTGGTTGTCGCGCTGCGGGCCGAAGGCGCGCCATTCGATGATGTCCGGGTCGAGGAGGTTCCAGTCGCTGACGGGACGCACGCGCGTGCCGACGTTCGGGCGGGCGCTGACCAGACCCTTGGCCTCAAGGACGCGGAGCGACTCGCGGACGACGGTGCGGGAGACCTCGAAACGCTGGCCGATCTCCTCGGGCACCAGCGGGCGGTCGGCGCCCAGGTCGCCAGAGACGATCATCTGACCGAGCTGCTGGACGAGTTGGCCGTGCAGCCCACGTCCGCGGCTGCCCGCGGCACGTCGGCCGACGCGGCCCAGCTCGGGGTCGGAACCGTCCCAGGAAGGGGCTCCGAGGCGCTCGGTGACGGGCGCCTCGGCATAGGGGTAGCGGTCGAGTTCGCCCGGGCCGGCGAGACCGGAGTCTACGGAGCGGGCGGCGGTCATCATGGTGTGCGCAAGGGTACTCACGGATCCTTTGTCGGCGCTGGCTCCAACTCCCTTGAGGTCTTTGGTGAAAAGCACACGAAAGGGTGATCGCTCACCCCGTCGCAATTGACGCCTTATCGGAAAGAAATGGGCTTTCTACGGGGAGTTGTGCGCAGAGCGGAACCTGAAGGGTGCGGACGGTCGTCATCGGACCCTGCTACGCAGGGTCGTGAGCAGATACGCGCAGAGCAGAGCTGTCAGCGACAACGTCAGCGCCCCGCCCACGGGTTGGGCGATCACCCGCGCCGCCGCGGACAGATAACGCTCTCCCCCGAAGGGCCACTGCAGCAGGAACACCTTCCGCAACCGCATCGGAAGGCCTTCCGCGGTCGGCACGGCAGGCCCTTCCAAAGCCTTGTGCACGAGGGGTACGACGAGAATCGGTACGGCGACGACCGCGGCGAGCCCTGCCGTGGTGGACCGGAAGATGCCCGCGGCCAGGACACCGGCCCAGGCGCACCCGACGACCAGACCGGTCCAACTCGCGCTCATCGAAAGCCAGTCGGCGGGAACCTGTGCGAGCTCCCGTCCGTAGACGAGGTAGAGCACTTCGGCGTCGCAGCCCACCGTGAGGAAGGCCAGCAGCAGCGCGGTGGCCGCGGAGACGAGGAGCTTCGCGACGAGCAGCCCCATCCGGCGGGGCACGGTGCCGCGGTCCGCCGCCAGGGCAGGGTGGCGGAACTCGTCACCGAAGGCGAACGCCCCGAGAAGTCCCGCGCCGAGCGCCGCGGGTGGCAGGGGCAGTTCCCGGGGCCACGCGGCCAGCAGGCGCGGCTGCGGGGTGTGACCGATGCGAGCCAACAGCAGTGCGGTGAGGGCGGACACGACGAGCACGGCGGCCCCGGTCAGAAACCCGGTGCCGACACCGACGGCGCGGCGCAACTCGTAGCGGAGCGGGCGCAGCGGGCTGGGAGCCGAGCGGACGGAGATGGGAGGCGGGAGCGGGGACAGGGCGTCGAGGGTGAGGGCTCGGGAGGGGCGTGCGCGGGGGTGAGTACCGGCCGCCTCTTCGGGGTCGACGAGGGGAACCAGTCGGGAGGGGGCGGGGCTTGTCGTACGGGGGCCGGCAGCGGCTGTGTGGGGCTCGTACGGCGGGTGGGGTTCGATCGCGGGTGTCGGCTCTTCGGCATCGGGCGGCTCGGCCGGCGCTGCGGTGTCCGGCACCCGCGGCTCATCGATGGGTTCCGGCTCACTTCGGAGAGTCGTTCCGGCACCAGGCCCCATGTCCCCGATCTCGTCCGCGAGTTGGTGTACGAGGATGTCGTGCCGGAACGCCGTCTCGCCGACGTCGGCGCATGTACTGCCGTACACGGAAAGGCGGTTGCCGTCCTCCCGTACGACTTCGACGGAGCAGTGCGCGGTGCGGGCCTCCTTGGTGAGGAAGGCGGCGAGGCGGGCGGCGTGCGGGCTGCGGACGGCGACGCGGGGGCGCAGTCGGGTGCGGGCGAAGTCTCCGGCCTCCTGGTCGGCGACGAGTCTGCCCTGTTCGAGGGTGACGACCCGGTCGGCGCTGCGAGCGGCTTCCTTGGGTTCGGCCGTGGTGAACAGGACCGTGCCGCCCTGGGCGGCGTGTGCGCGCAGCATGCCGTACAGCCAACGGCTTTCGCGGGCGGAGAGGGCGTCCGCGGGTTCGTCCAGCACGAGGGTGTGCGGGTCGGACAGGAGGGCGCACGCGAGGCCGAGGCGACGGTCCATGCCGCGCGCGAGGCTGCCCAGGCGCTCGTCGCGCAGGCTGACGAGGCCGACCACTTCGAGGACCTCGTCGGCGCGCCGGGCCGGAACGCCCGCCGCGGCGCACAGCATTCGAAGGTGGCCGCGGACCGATCGGGCCGGATGTCCCGGCACGTCGCCCAGGAGTACGCCGACCTCGCGCGAGGGGTGGGCGATGCGGTGCAGGGGGCGGCCCCTGAAGTAGGTGATTCCACGTCCCTGTTGGAGTTCGAGCATGAGCCTGAGCGCGGTCGTCTTCCCCGCGCCCGGTGCTCCGAGAAGCGCGGTGACACGCCCCGCGCGTACCTCGAAGGAGACGTCGTCGACGGCGGGCGGATGCTCCTTGCGGGCGTTGCTGGTCAGTCCGAAGGCCTGGATCACCCACAGCAAGATAGCGCGCTATGTCCGTTTTTTCGGGCACCGAACGGCCCGCTCCGCAACGGTTGATCGCCTCGGTCGAGATGCTACGGCGTCACACCTCGGGGCGCAGCATCGGCGGGTTGAGCAGTGTGGCCCCTCCGGCCCTGAACAACTGCGCAGGGCGGCCGCCCTGACGGGTCGTCGTACCGCCGGTCGGGACGAGGAAGCCGGGCGTGCCGGTCACCTTGCGGTGGAAGTTGCGCGGGTCCAGCGCCACGCCCCACACCGCCTCGTAGACACGGCGCAGCTCACCGACGGTGAATTCGGTGGGGCAGAACGCTGTGGCCAGGGACGAGTACTCGATTTTCGAACGGGCGCGTTCCACCCCGTCGGACAGGATCTGTGTGTGGTCGAAGGCAAGCGGCGCCACCGGATCGCCGTCGCGCCCGAACCCCGCTTGCTGTAGCAGTTCCTCGACCGGCGCCCAGCGCGCGTTGCTGGCGTCGCCGCCGGCGCGCGGGGCGGGCAGGTCGGGAGCGAGTGCGAGGTGGGCGACGCTGACCACCCGCATCCGCGGGTCACGCTTGGGGTCGCCGTAGGTCGCGAGCTGTTCCAGATGCGCTCCGTTGTCCTGGACGGGGACCGCCGGATCGTGGGCGCGCAGTCCCGTCTCCTCGGCCAGTTCGCGCGCGGCGGCCTGCGACAGATCCTCGTCGGCCCGCACGAAGCCACCGGGCAGCGCCCAGCGCCCCTGGAACGGCGGCTCGCCCCTGCGTACCGCCAGCCCGCACAGAGCATGGCGGCGCACGGTCAGCACGACCAGGTCCACGGTGACGGCGAAGGGCGGATACGCTGACGGGTCGTAGGACATGCGGCGATCATAGTCGTCTGCCTGACGATAAACACTCCCTTCGCCGGTACCGCCATGACTGATCCACTTCGATGCGATGCGCGGCTCGCCCTCCGCTTCCGACCGTCGGCCGATGTGGCCTTGTACGAGGTCACGCTCCCAATTGCAGGCCGTCAGCGGCCTCCTCGACCATGGCGACACCGAGGCGGCCGACCCGTACGGAGAAGGGTGCGCCCGCGATCCGCAGCCCTGTCAGGCCGATCTCGCCCAGGGGCGCGCTGCGTACCGGGCGGAGGGTGACCGTCCGGGCGGGGGCGTCGGGGCGGATCCCCGCGAGGGTGGTCAGCAGCAGCACTCCGGCGGCCGCTGCCGTCGCCGCCGGGCGGCAGGCCGCCGGATGGGGAAGGGGAGCACTCCCGTCCGTGCGCTGCTCCCCCGCGTACATCTCGGGGAGCCTGTGTCCGAACGCCTCGGCCGCGGCGAGGACCCCCTGCAACAGCGAGGCCGCCTCCTTCTCGTAACCGCCGGCGGCCAGGCCCGCGACGGCGATCACCGTCTCCGACACGCGTACGGCTCCGCCCCGGTGACTGAACGGGTTGTACCCCGGCTCCTTCACGCCCAGCCCACGCAGTCCCCAGCCCGAGTCCATGGCCGGGCCGCCGAGCAGTCGGGCGAGTTGTTCGGCCCGCGCCTTGTCGAGGAGGCCGGGCGCGTGCTCGCCGCCGCCCAGCAGCCCGGTGTCGAGGAGATGGGCCGCCGTGGCACCGAGGTGCGGTACGAGGCGTCCGTCCGGAACTCGGGCCGCTGCCGGGCGGCCGCCGCCCAGGTCCCCGATCCAGAAGTCCGTGCGGAACGCGGTGCGCAACTCCTGTGCCCACTGCCGCAGATCGGCACCGCCGGGTCTGTCGAACGCGTCGAGCAGATCGGCTCCGAGCAGCGCCGACCGGTGGGCGTGAGCCTGTGTCTCGCAGCGGACGGGGCCACTGGGATGCGGGTCACGCAGATACGTACCGTCGCCCACGGTGGTCCGCAGCCAGGTCAGGCAGCGCTCGGCGGCCGGCAGTAACTCCTCCGTCTCCTGCTCCGGGAGCCCCCAGCGGCGGGCCTCCGCCAGAACCACCGGGAAGAGCAGGGTCGCCTCTGTCCCCGTGCAGCCCGGTGGCAGATGGGCGCCGGCATCGCGGCGCGGTCCGGGGATCATTCCGAACTGCGCTCCAGGGCCCGGGAGTTGGGTCCGCGCAAGGATCCGCAGCGTGCCCGCGGCGAGCCGCGTGCCGAGGGGCAGCGTCATACGGGCCGCCGTGAGCGACTCCGCCGGGGCCAGGCCGCAGCGCCAGGGTGCCCCGGCCGCGAGGTGCGTGTCGGAGGGATGCGCGGGGTCGCGCAGCAGCAGTGCCCTGAGATCCTCGATGCTGGTCCGCAGCAGCGCCTGGACTCGGTGGTCGTCACCGGTCGCCCGTGCAGAGGCCAGGGGGCTGGTCGCCGCGTGGCCCACGGCCCGGACCGGTCCCGCACCGTCCGGCCGTACCCGGAGTTCGATGCTCGCCGTACCTCCCGGTGGCAGTTCGAACTCCCAGCGCAGCAGTCCCGCGGAGGCCAGTGCGTCGACGGGCGGCGGGTCGGCGGTGACTGTTGAGTTCCCGGTGGCACCGGACCAGCGCAGCCCGGAGTCGTGCACGCTGCCGGGCAGTTCGGGTCCCGTGCTGCCCGCGGCGATGGCGCCCAGGTCCGCCAGGTCTGTGCCGAGCGCCACCTCGACCGGCAGGCGCAGGGGGCGCCAGGACAGGCTGCGCAGCGTGATGCGCTCCGTACCGTCGGCATGTCGGGTCCGCTCAACGACGAGGTCCGGGTCCGGGCCGCAGTCGGGCGACACCCGCAGGGTTCCCACGAAACGGGCACGGTCGGCCGCCGTCATCCTGGCCTGTACCGCCAGCGGTTCACGTCCGGCCACCCGCACCTGGCAGCGGGAGAGGATCCGCCGACCCGCGCGGTAGAACCCCTCCAGTCCCCGGCCGTTCAGCTGACCTTGCTCGGTCGACACGGCGAGGCCCGGGAGGGCGACACAGATCAGGGTGGTGTGGGTGGGAGGTAGTTCGATCGAACGGCGAGGCGCCGGGCGAGGTGTGGATGACACCGAGCTTTGAGGTGGGGAGAGGGAGGAGGACTGGAGTGGGGACGGGGGTGAGGAGGGCGGTGGGCGACGAATTTGGCCGGGCGCCAAGGCTTCCGCCGGTCGACGAGATGTCCGGTCGGCACGACTCGCGTTCCCGGGTTGCTCAGGATGGCCGGTGCGCGTGTACGGCAACGGGCCGGTGCCCCGGCTCGGGGACGACTCCGGGACACCGGAGCCAGGGCGGTCATCGGCGGCGGAGGGCGGCGTCGGCTGATGCATGGGCGGCTTCTTCTGCGCTCTGTGCGCCTCGGACGTGTTCGGCGCCGGACGGAGGGTCCCGGGAGGACAAGGGCTGTACAGCGACACGACCCGTTCAGGCGTTCCGCCACTCAGGTGAACGGATCCGGGCTCCTCCTGGTCACGCCCGCGGCCTGGGAAGCCGACCGAATGGCGGCGGAGCGAAGGAGACGGACAGGGAACGCCAGTTGCCCGTCGTTGGCCGCCGACGACCCGGCGCACAGCCCATCGGCCGCACGCGCCACTTCCTCGCGCTGTGTGCGTGTGCCCTGCGGCCAGCGCGGTACCAGCTCGCGCACCCAGGAGAGTCACCACCTGTGGGGTCGCCACCCGGAACCCGAGGACCTTGCGGAACCAGACTCCGAACACACCACGCCGTCCGCCTGACCGAGGGGGTTGCCCGGCACTCCCCCTACGCTTGATCATCCGTCCCCCTCAATGCCGTTGCTCCCCGGCCGCGGCCTCTCCGAGCAGGTGTCGTAGCGCCGCGAACCGCTCTTCCCTGAGGCGCGTGAACGCGAACTGCCGGGGCGTGCGGTGCCCTGCGCCGGTGTGCGGGGGCGGGACCCGTCCGGCCCCGACCGACGGCCGTCCGCTCCTGAGGGGCGAGGACGGCCCTCGGCTTCGTCGGCGGTACGCGCCCGGCGCCGACGACGGGAGCCCGTAGGTGATGCCACCGGTGCCGGAGCGTCGTCGGGATCGCTCGCACCCTGCGGTAGGGAACCGTCGGCGACCTCCGCGTCGCCCGGCTCATCGGCCTCCACTCCTGCACGACCCACCCGTTCCGCGCGCAGGCAGCGGCGGATCGACTCCGGGTCCAGGCCCTCGTTGCAGGCCTGATGCAGGAGGCGGGCGAACAGGTAGTCGGGATCCGCACCCAGGGCCATGGCCAGTGCCTCCCTGGCCTCCAAGTCGTCGCCGGTCGACCTTATCTGCACTAACGCGGCTACTGGGGGTCCTGGCTTGTGCACGCTCAGACACTGACCGGAGTTAGCTAAGGCCGTCATCCGCAAGAAGCTCCAGGAGATGCTTACTGCATGCGACAGGAGAGCTGGCGTCCGAGCGTTCTCGCGCACGCCCGCCAGGTCGGCATGAGCAACACAGCCTTCCGCCGCAACTACCTCGACATCGGGCTCCGCCGTTCGGAGCAGGTGAAGTCCACCTCCGGCGCCCCAGCGAATGCGACGGCCTCACTGCCGGAGACGCGAAGATCCGCCGCCGGAACCCAGAACTGCCGCCTGCCGGGCGACGGTTCGAGGCTCTGGGCGCCGCACGACAATTGATCAAGCTGCTCTTGCATTACGGCGGACATCACCCACAGCCGAGTGGGTGGTAGGCCGCGGGTCAGGCGATCGCACAGTGCCAACTCGCGTGGCGAGTCGACTCCCAAGCAACCCGTCGTGCGAAGAATGAACGCCAGCGGGGACGCGGTACATGTCTATGGGGGCGCACGGCGGCGTTCAAGCAGGGCTTCCTCGTCATGTCCAAGCAGACACGGCTCGCAAACCTCTCTGCTTTCGAAGGGAAATCGCAATGGGAGCCATCGCCAGGTTGCTAGGCAAAGAGCCCTACAACAACTGGCCCAGGAGTCACGACAGATTCCGCAGCGACATGTCGAAAGCCGCCGGTATCGGAGTAGCCCGCATCCGCTGCCACCGCAACACCTGGGTCTATCTAGAGGAAAACGTCCCCTGGGCAACCGTGCGGCCTGGCACCGCATTCTACCCACCGACCGAGGACGAGGTCATCCCCGAGAAGGACGGCATGGTCACCGTGGCACTGTCCGGCACCACCCTCGCCGCAGTCCTCCACTTCTGCCACGACATCCAGATCCACCTGCTGAGGAAAGCTTGGACCGATCTGGACCGTGCCATCGGACGACGCGTCGGCTCAGCGATCTCCCAGGCCCTGCTCAACGCGACCCCCTCAAGCGACGAGGACCGGCCGACCACGGTGATCTACCTCGACGACCGGATCGCTGAGAAGGTCATTACCGCGTAGATGACACGCTGGCTGCCACTCGAGCTGCGCCGGAAGCGATCACACCGTCACCATGCTGCGTCTCAAAGCCCGAGACCGGCGACTCCGCGAATCGCCCACCCTCGCCCTGCAAAAGCTCCACGAGCTAGACCAACTTTGACGACCCCGTCCAGGGCGTCTACTTCACAAACACACCCTTTACTGGAGCAAGATCGGAAACGGTCGGCGGGGGCGGCCCGGATCGCGGCGTGACCTTCCGAGCTACATGTCGCTGTATCTTCAGCGGTAAATGGCGCACTGTCCCTCGCCCAGGGCGTTGGCGCAGCTCGACAATTACCTTGTGCTGTCAAGTGAAGGTGAAGGTGCTAGACGTTGTTCTGGCAACCCTCAGTAGCCGTCTGCTGCAGACGGCGCATGGGGGGGTTTCCGCTGGCCGCGTGCGCAGAAGCGGTCAGCTTCGGCCACAGCTCCGTGATCTGCGGCTGTAGCACTCGGATCAGTCTGCTGGCCTGAGCTTTCGTAGCCACTTGAGGAAGTTCACGAGGCGAGCGTTCTGATCGTCCAGAAGCGGATCAGGACTGAAGTGCATGACTTCATTTCGGATCTCTCGCACCGAGTCCAGCGCCTTAATGAAAGTGCTGCGATCCACCTGCCATCCCAGCTTTTCCCAGCGGTTGGGATGCTCCAGGAGGCGCATATATTCGCCCATCGACAAGTCATCAGCCGACGTAAGTCCCGCCTTTCTCTCCTCTTCCTCCGGGGCAACACACGCCTTCAGGTCATCAATCTCAAACGAGCCGTCAATTATCTTGCGCAACCGCCTTTCGATCTCCGCAAGCAGAAAGAACGGAGATGCGAGCAGGGAGAATTGATTACTGAGGTCCGCCGTAGTGACGATCCCTTGAATCTTCCCGTCACGACTTTGAACGAATACATATCCAAATTCAATGATTTTTGGAATATTTCCGAGAAGATCTTCCTTGGATTTGACCACAGGTGCCGAGACGATGGCGTCCCGCAGGGTGCAGTCAGGGTTGGTGAGTATGGCTTGCGCAATTGACTCCCAGCTGACCGCCCCCTGGTACGAGCGCTCTCCGCTCATTACAGCCAACTGAGAATAATCGTCAGCCATCATTTTCGACTGAGCTTTGACTAGGGAATCATTGGGAGTGACGGAGGCGACACCCGAATTGGCGGACTCCAGACTGCCGAGCGTGAGGCCGACTGGCTTCTCGGGCACCAGTTCATCCTGTGGGAGGTCATCCGAATCGTCCGGTTGGGGGACCGCCACAATCTGCACGCTTCCACCGAGCCAGCCCTCACCCAAGGGAGGAAAGGTGGTCAGCCCTTCCTTCTGCAGGGCTGCGGCAATGGAGTCAAGTATCCGCTGCCCTCGACGCTTTGCGTCCCAATAGCCCAGGAGATCCGTTATTCTGATCTGAATCGGATCTTTTTTACTTTGCTTCTTGGCCTCTTTGATGAGTTCTTCATATTCCATCCCTATTCTCCATTTTCCATTGGGGCGATTCCCTGTCGCGAAAACAACAAATATCACCGACCTGCAGCAATGTGGCCTGGCCCACTGGTCAGCTTTCCTGTCCGACCGGTTCGGCAGCGGCGCCTTCGCGGTGCGTGCGGAGTTCCCGGTAGAGAGTGGAGCGGCTGACGCCGAGGCCGGCGGCGACCTGCTCGGGGATCGCGCCATCCTTGATCCGCTGAGCAGCTCCGACTCGGGTAGTCGCGTCGAGCTTCGCCGGGCAACCGGCCGGCAACCCGCGGGGCCTCTTGGGACGCGCGGGCGCCAGCGGTGCGCTCCAGCATGTAGATCCGCCCCATCTGCGCGAACATCGCGAGCAGCGCGATGGCCATGTCGACTCCGGGCCCCGGTTCACTGTTGTCCACGGCGAGCTTGTCGCCGAGCGTGCGCAGGAAGATGCCGCGTTCAGTGAGGTCGTGCACGAGGTTCAGGGTCTCGCGCATGTCGCGGCCCATCCCGTCCAGGGTGAGCACGTTGATGCGGTCACCGGGCCGGGCGAAGCCGAGCAGTGCAGTCAGGCCCTCGCGGTCCATGTTCGCTCCGGTGCGCTTGTCGACGTAGATGTGTTCCTCGGCGACTCCGGCGGCACGCATCGCGTCGATCTGCCGCATGAGGTCCTTTCCAGTGGTAGCGACCCTGCAATACGCGAGATCCATGCGGCTCATTATCCCATTATCTGACGCTGCGGCATGGATATGGCACTGGCAGTCGGCCGCCGGACCGTGATCAGATTCCTACAGGTCGGCCTGTGTCAAAAGGTGGTGTCACAACGCAGCGTCAGAACCACGCTTATGGCACCGGGTCAGAGCTGCCCCGTCTCGCCACGATCACGTTCGACGACGGCGAGAGCGAGATTGGTTCGGACGGCTTCTGTGATTGGGTGGCCCTCGCCCAGTACCTGAATCATGGCGACGAGGGCATGCTCGTACAGGGGGATGGCCTGTTCTAGGTCTCCCGCCGACTCGTAGGCGGTGGCGAGGTTGCTGCGGGCGGTCAGGGTGGAGCGGTGGTCCTCACCTAGCACCCGTGCGGTGTCAGTGAGGGACTGCTCCAGCAGCGGGATCGCCCGCCCCAGATCTCCCGCCGACCAGTAGGCGGCGGCGAGGTTGTGGCGTGTGGCCAGGATGTCGGGGTGGTTTTCACCGAGCACCCGCAGCCGGTCGGTCAGGTTTTGCTCGTGCAGTCCGATCGCCCACCCCAGATCTCCCGCCGCCGAGTAGGCGGTGGCGAGGTTGTGGCGGGAGCGCAAAGTGGAGGGGTGGTCTTCACCCAGCACCCGCACGGTGTCGGCCAGGTTTTGCTCGTGCAGCCCGATCGCCCGCCCCAGATCTCCCGCCGACTCGTAGTCGCTAGCGAGGTTGATGCGGGAGTGCAGGGTAGAGAGATGGTCTTCACCCAGCACCCGCACGGTGTCGGCCAGGTTTTGCTCGTGCAGCCCGATCGCCCGCCCCAGATCTCCCGCCGCCGAGTAGGCGGTGGCGAGGTTGTGGCGGGAGGTCAGGGTGTCGGGGTGGTTTTCACCGAGCACCCGCAGCCGGTCGGTCAGGTTTTGCTCGTGCAGCCCGATCGCCCATTCTGGGTTGCCCGCCAACGTGTAGGCGGTTGCGAGGTTGTTGCGGGAGCTCAGGGTGTCGGGGTGGTCTTCACCCAGCACCCGCACGGTGTCGGTGAGGGACTGCTCGTACAGCGAGATCGCGCGCTCCAGATCTCCCGCCGACTCGTAGGCGCTGGCGAGGTTGCTACGGGAGGTCAGGGTGTCAGGGTGGTCCTCACCCAGCACCCGCAGCCGGTCGGCCAGGTTTTGCTCGTGCAGCCCGATCGCCCGCCCCAGATCGCCCGCCAACGCGTAGGCGCTGGCGAGGTTGCTACGGGAGGCCAGGGCGTTGGGATGGTCTTCACCCAGCACCCGCACGATGTCGGTGAGGGACTGCTCGAACAGCGGGATCGCCCGCCTCAGATCTCCTGTTGCCCCGTAGGCGGTGGCGAGGTTGTTGCGGGAGGCCAGGGTGTCGGGGTGGTTTTCACCGAGCACCCGCAGCCGGTCGGTCAGGTTTTGCTCGTGCAGCCCGATCGCCCGCCCCAGATCGCCCGCCGACTCGTAGGCGCTAGCGAGCTTGCTGCGGGAGGCCAGGGTGTCGGGGTGGTCCTCACCCAGCACCCACAATCGGTCGGTGAGGGACTGCTCGAACAGCGGGATCGCCCGCCCCAGATCGCCCGCCGACTCGTAGGCGCTAGCGAGGTTGCTACGGGAGGCCAGGGTGTCGGGGTGGTCCTCACCTAGCACCCGCACGGTGTCGGTCAGGTTTTGCTCGTGCAGCCCGATCGCCCGCCCCAGATCGCCCGCCGCCGAGTAGGCGGTGGCGAGGTTGTTGCGGGTGGTCAGGGTGGAGCGGTGGTCTTCACCTAGCACCCGCACGGCGTCGGTGAGGGACTGCTCGAGCAGCGGGATCGCCCGCCCCAGGTCCCCAGCCGACGTGTAGGCGCCCGCGAGGTTGTTGCGGGAGTGCAGGCTGTTGAGGTGGTCCTCACCTAGCACCCGCATCGTGGCAGTCAGAGCGCGTCGGAGGTGGCTGATCGCGCGGGTGAGCTGGCCGTGGTTGTTGAGGAAGAGCCCGGTGAGGCTGAGGAGATGCGCGGTGGCGTGGGTGTCGGTGTCCTCGGTCGTGTGGTCGGCGAAGGCATCGATGTGGGGGAGCAGGCTACGCCAAGCGGGCCAGGCATCTGGGGTGTGCAAGGCGGCGGGGATGGCGGTGTCCAGCTGGGTGGTGGCGTGGGTGCGGGCCTGGTCGACGAGGTTGGGAGTGCGGTGGCGGTCGGCGGGGTCGGGGGTGCGGGCGAGGGCCTGGACTAGTCGGTGGACGGTCAGGGTGTTGGTGGCGGGGTCGGGAGTGATCATGCTGTAGGCGGTCAGGAGGCCTAGCGCGGCGTTTAACGTCGGCGGGTCGGCGAGGCCGTCCAGGAGGGTGACGGGAATCTGGTCAGGTGCGTACCAGGCCAGCAGGCGCAGCAGGTCGGCGGCTTGGGGCCGAAGAGCAGTGATCCGGTCCAAGGTGACGTTCCAGATCTTGGCGATGGTGGTTTCATCCGGGGTGACGACGGCGCTGTCGCCATACATCTGCGCCGGGTACTCATTGAGAAGCGCGAGGTAGGCGCGGGGGGTGGTGAGCGGATTCTGCGCGAGGTAGGCGGCTGCCTGTTCGATGGCCAGGGGGAGGTGGCCCAGTTCGGCGCACAGTTCGGCGGCGCCGTCCAGGTCCCGGGGGCCAGCGTGGCTGGCAATGCGGGTGAGCAGGTCCAGGGATTCGGCTTCATCCAGAACGTCCAGGCGCACGATCGTGGTGACGTTGTGCCAGGCGGTGGCGAGCCTGCTGGTGATCAGGAAGCGGCCGCTAGTGGGCCGCGCGAGCAGAGGGGCGATGTCGGCCGGGTCGTTGACGTTGTCCAGGATCAGCAGCCAGCCGGTGTGGCTGGCCAGCCACTGCAGGGCACGCTCGGCCAACGCCTCCGGCGAGAGCGCATCGGGCAGGCCCGATTCCAGAGCGGTGGCCAGTTCGACCAGGCCCTCCTGGACGCTGGTGGCACTGTAGGCGTTGATCCATCGGACCGGGACACAGCCGTGGGTGCGGGTGGCAGCCCAGTGGGCGGCCAGGGTGCTCTTGCCGATCCCGCCCAGCCCGTGCACAGCCTGTACCACCACCCCGCCCGGAGCCGCCAGCGCGGCATCCAACCGGTCCAGTTCGGTCGTACGCCCGACGAACAGCCTTGGCCGCACCGGCAGGTTGTCCAGTCCGGCCGGAGCCTTCACCTCGGCGGGTGGCCGAACCGCCCCGGGCGGTAGGTACACCACCCTGGCACCATCCCCGGTCAGCACTGGGGCGTTACTGTCACCCCCGATGGCGGCGGCCCGCTCGGCGCTTGCCTCCACCCGTGAGCTGGTGGCGGGTGGTTCCGGTTGCGTACCGGGGCGCTGGAACGGCCACTTCACGGGTGGGCACCGCCACGCTGGTCGCCAGTGGACAGCGGGCCGGAGTTGGTTCCGCCGATGGCGATCCCACGGTTCCCGGACGCGGACACCGTATCCGGAGCCGGCGGAGAGGCGGGGTGCGGTCCGGCAGGAGGCTGGGCGGGGGCGGGCTGGGAGGTTGTGGTGGTGTCGCCGGTGGAGACGGGGGCCCGGTTGTCCCCCCCGATGGCGACGGCGCGCTCAGCCGTGGCCATCACCGAGTGGCCGGAGGTTCCGGTCGACGGGGCCCGGGTGGCGAAACCCTGGCCCCACAGCACGGCCAGCGAGCCCAGCACCGCGCCGAGCGCAGCGGCCAGCGACCAGCGGATCGCGGGATCCTTCAGCAGAGGCGGCAGCACGATAGCCCCGCACAGCCATGCTGGCACCGCGAAGGCCGCGGCCGTCACCAGCCCCGCCACCACCCATCTGGCGTTCCGTCCCATGTCGCCCCCAACCGCGCTGAATATCCGTGTCCGCCATCACGATGGCAGCAACACTCCGGCCCTGACCCGCCCTTGCGCACAGTGACTGGACCAGACCGGGCCCGCGACGCTCAGGGCCGCTTGGAGCTGGGACGCAATGGCCGATATCCGGCCGGGTCGAGCTTGGCGAGTTCGGTGTCGGGGCCTCCCCCTGAGTGGTGGACACGCTGATACTGGATCTGCTTGATCCGGAGGAAGCGAGAAGACCGCCGATGGCGATGAAGGACTACTCGGA
>NZ_JBFAJJ010000032.1:0-78894 GCF_040655155.1 Streptomyces sp. NPDC050508 | reverse complement strand
GGTAAGACCCTGGTGGAGCTGTTCGGTCTCGCCCGCGAGCTGAACATCGACGCCGAGGGCATCGACATGGGCCCGTCCCCGACGGACGCCGCCCTGGCCGCCGACCTGGCGTTGCCGATCGAGGAGCTGGAACTCACGGTCCGCTCCTACAACTGCCTCAAGCGCGAGGGCATCCACTCCGTGGGTGAGCTCGTGGCTCGTTCCGAGGCCGACCTGCTGGACATTCGTAACTTCGGTGCGAAGTCCATCGACGAGGTCAAGGCGAAGCTGGCCGGCATGGGCCTGGCCCTGAAGGACAGCCCGCCCGGATTCGACCCGACGGCTGCGGCGGACGCGTTTGGCGCGGACGATGACGTGGACGCCGGTTTCGTGGAGACCGAGCAGTACTGATCGGTTTTCGGGTGCGGGAGCGCTGTGGCTGGTCGCGCAGTTCCCCGCGCCCCTTCCGAGCCTCGCCCCTTCGGGGCTTTGCTCGGATCTCCGACGGGTAATCGCCCGCTCGGACACTGACCTCGGTACCTGATACGGCCGGGGCAGACACTGAGGAGAAAGACCATGCCGAAGCCCACCAAGGGTGCCCGTCTGGGCGGCAGTGCCGCGCACGAGAAGCTGCTCATCGCGAACCTTGCGAAGAGCCTCTTCGAGCACGGCCGTATCACCACCACCGAGGCGAAGGCCCGCAAGCTGCGGCCGTACGCCGAGCGTCTGGTCACCAAGGCGAAGAAGGGCGACCTTCACAACCGCCGTCAGGTGCTCCAGGTGATCACGGACAAGAGCATCGTCCACACGCTCTTCACCGAGATCGGCCCGCGCTACGAGAACCGTCCCGGTGGCTACACCCGCATCACCAAGATCGGTAACCGTCGTGGCGACAACGCGCCCATGGCTGTCATCGAGCTGGTGGAGGCCCTGACCGTCGCGCAGGCTGCGACCGGTGAGGCCGAGGCCGCCACCAAGCGTGCGGCGAAGGATGCCGAGGCCGTTGTCGAGGCTCCGGTTGAGGTCGTCGAGGACGCGAAGCCGGCTGAGGTCGAGGCCGACGAAGAGTCCAAGGACGCGTAACACCGTTTTTGTGGCGGGTCCGTTCCTTTCGAGGGGCGGGCCCGCTTTTGTGTTCCTGAGAGGATCTCGGTGTGAGTGATGACGTAGCGGCTGGGTTTGTTCGTGTGCGGCTTGATCTTTCCTACGACGGGACCGAGTTCTCCGGGTGGGCCAAGCAGGCCGGGGGGCGGCGGACTGTGCAGGGCGAGGTCGAGGACGCGTTGCGGACGGTGACGCGGTCGGGGGAGGCGGCGTACGACCTGACCGTGGCCGGGCGGACCGATGCCGGGGTGCATGCTCGGGGGCAGGTGGCGCATGTCGATCTGCCGGGGGAGTTGTGGGCGGAGCACCGGGAGAAGCTGCTGAAGCGGCTTGCGGGGCGGTTGCCGAAGGATGTGCGGGTGTGGGGCGTGGCGGAGGCCCCGGAGGGCTTCAACGCGCGGTTCGCGGCTCTGTGGCGGCGCTACGTCTTCCGGGTCGGCGACCGGCCCGGGGGAGTGGACCCGTTGCTGCGGAACCATGTGCTGTGGCACGACTGGGAGTTGGACGTCGATGTGATGGACGCCGCCGCCAAGTCCCTTGTGGGGGAGCATGACTTCGCCGCTTATGCGAAGAAGCGCGAGGGCGCGTCGACCGTTCGGGAGATTCTTGACTTCGGAGTGACGCGGCGGGGAGATGGCGTCGTCGAGATCGAGGTTCGTGCCGACGCCTTCTGCCATAACCAAGTGCGGTCCATGGTGGGCGCGTTGCTGTTCGTCGGCGATGGGCACCGGGGCGCCGAGTGGCCGCGGAAGGTGCTGGACGCGGGGGTGCGGGACAGTGCCGTGCATGTCGTACGGCCGCATGGGCTGACCTTGGAGGAGGTCGGGTATCCGGCTGACGAGCTGCTGGCGGAGCGGCAGTTGCAGGCTCGGCGGGTACGGGGCGCTGTGCACTGAGGAGTTGGGCCCGCGGGCCCAACTCCCTTCCCTGCTACTGCTGGGCCGCCGCCGAAGCCTGCGTCTCGCCGCGGGCGTGGATCTGGTCGAAGGCGAACTTGGCGAGGTCGTCGCCGATCGTGAAGACCCCGGTGTCCTTCGTCGTCACGTCCTTGCCGCTGGTGAAACCGGCGACCGTGAAGTAGGCGTAGCGGCCGTAGGCGTTGGTCGTCGTACGGCAGATCGAGCCGTCGCAGAAGGCCTTGACGCCCTTGCCGGACAGTGACTTGACGGCGCTCTTGGTGTCCGCCTGGCCCTTGGCCTTCGTCGCCTGTGCCTCGGTGTCGAAGAGAGCCACACCGACCGTGACCGCGATGTTGCCCTTGACGTACGTGACGCGCATGACGCGCGTGCAGCCGTTCGCGGTGAGGACCTTGGGGAGGGTGCCCGAGGCGACCGAGGCGCACTTCGTGGTGTCGGCCGTCGGGCCCTTCTTGTACACCGTCGAGGCGACCGTCAGCTGGGTGCCCGGGAAGAGGGTCGCGGGGCTGAGCGGCGCGGTGTCCTTCGCCTTGCTGGAGATGAACTCCTTGGGGTCCAGCGGCGGGGGCGCGCTGGTCGGCGCGAAGGACGGCGTGATGTCGCCGGTGCCGCTCGGCAGGGACCCGCTCGCGGGCAGGTTCGTCGGCTTGCCGGACGCGCTGTTGTCGTCGTTCGCCGACATCACGGCCATGGCCACGGCCGTTCCGACGCCGATCGTCGCGAGCGCGCCGCCGACTATGAGCAGCAGTCTCTTGCGCCTGTTGCGCGTCTCCGCGGCGTCGGCGAGCGCGGCCCAGTCCGGGGACTCGTCGTCGACGTTGCCGCCCCACGGCTGCTGCGATTGCGGTTTCCAGGGATCCCACTGGGACTGGGGTCCCCCCTGCCCAAAGCTCATGGGTCGCATCTTAGACGGGGCAACGGGCGTACAGGTGCGCCTCAATGAGCCCTGGAGCAACAGACGTTGAGGCCGTCACGGTACGTGCCTGATCCCTCGCTGTGCGCTGCCGCCCCGGGCAGGTCTCACCCCGTTTTGACCCGTCCGGGGCGGCGCGGGTACTCTTACGGTTTGTTATGCGTATCGGCTTGGTCGTTCTCACGCGAGAGGCCCATACGTAGGTTCCCTGGAGCAGTTACCAGTGGGCGGCATACGGGCATCGTCCCCGGCCATTGTCGTCCCCAGCTGCACGATCGCTTCAGTGATGCCATGTGTCAGCACCCATCCACTGAAGAAGAAGGCTGCGAAGTGCGTACGTACAGCCCCAAGCCCGGCGATGTGACTCGCCAGTGGCACGTCATTGACGCCCAGGACATCGTCCTCGGCCGTCTGGCTACCACTGCCGCGAACCTCCTCCGTGGCAAGCACAAGCCGACCTATGCCCCGCACATGGACATGGGTGACTTCGTCATCATCATCAACGCCGACAAGGTTCACTTGTCCGGCAACAAGAAGACCCAGAAGCTGGCGTACCGCCACTCCGGTTACCCGGGTGGTCTGCGCTCCGTCCGCTACGACGAGCTGCTGGCGAAGAACCCCGAGAAGGCCGTCGAGAAGGCCATCAAGGGCATGATCCCCAAGAACACCCTGGGCCGTCAGATGATCAGCAAGCTGAAGGTCTACTCGGGCGACCAGCACCCGCACGCTGCCCAGCAGCCGGTGCCGTTCGAGATCACCCAGGTCGCGCAGTAGTTCCGGCCACACCCCCCTAAGACAGAAAAGAATCTGAGGAGAACCGTGGCCGAGACCACCGTTGAGCAGCCGGTCGAAGAGACCGAGACCGAGCTCGTCGACATCGAGAGCTACACCACCGAGTCCGACGTCCCCGTCGAGGGTGAGTACACGTCGGAGTCGCTCGCCGGCCGCTTCGGCGACCCGCAGCCGGCCGCCGGCCTGGGCCGCCGCAAGAACGCCATCGCGCGCGTTCGCATCGTGCCCGGCACCGGCAAGTGGAAGGTCAACGGGCGCACGCTTGAGGACTACTTCCCGAACAAGGTCCACCAGCAGGAAGTCAACGAGCCCTTCAAGGTGCTCGAACTCGACGGCCGCTACGACGTCATCGCCCGCATCTCGGGTGGCGGCGTCTCCGGTCAGGCCGGTGCCCTGCGCCTCGGCGTGGCCCGCGCGCTGAACGAGGCCGACGTGGACAACAACCGCGCCGCCCTCAAGAAGGCCGGTTACCTCCGTCGCGACGACCGTGCGGTCGAGCGCAAGAAGGCCGGTCTCAAGAAGGCCCGCAAGGCCCCGCAGTACAGCAAGCGCTAAATCGCGCCTGCTGTCTGTACTCCGAACGCCCCGGCGGCACGCCACTCGTGCCGTCGGGGCGTTCGTTTATCACAGTCGGGGGCGTATAACGGCACAAGACGCTCAAAGGCTTGTGTGATCGGATGAACAGGCATCCTATGCCTGGAACGCAGGACTTCAGCTTTCGCAGGACCTCAGCT
Source organism: Streptomyces sp. NPDC050508 (assembly GCF_040655155.1). Taxonomy (NCBI): domain Bacteria; kingdom Bacillati; phylum Actinomycetota; class Actinomycetes; order Kitasatosporales; family Streptomycetaceae; genus Streptomyces; species Streptomyces sp. NPDC050508. Next base: position 74,455 of record NZ_JBFAJJ010000032.1, on the reverse strand, counting down.
GTGCAGGGCCTCGGCCTTGCGGAACTTTCGCCTTCCTCAGGAGGACAAGTGGGACGACTCTTCGGCACGGACGGCGTGCGCGGTGTCGCCAACGCGGATCTGACGGCCGAGATGGCCCTCGGCCTCTCCGTCGCGGCGGCGCACGTACTGGCCGAGGCGGGCACCTTCGAAGGCCACCGGGCTACGGCCGTGGTCGGACGGGACCCGCGCGCGTCCGGGGAGTTCCTGGAGGCCGCCGTGGTCGCGGGACTGGCCAGCGCCGGCGTGGACGTACTGCTCGTCGGTGTGCTGCCCACCCCCGCGGTGGCGTATCTCACCGGCGTGCTGGGCGCCGACCTCGGCGTGATGCTCTCCGCGAGCCACAACGCCATGCCGGACAACGGCGTGAAGTTCCTCGCCCGCGGCGGGCACAAGCTCGACGACGAGCTGGAGGACCGGATCGAGAAGGTCTACGACGAGCACCGCACCGGCGCCCCCTGGGACCGCCCGACCGGCTCGGGCGTCGGCCGGGTCCGGCACTACAACGAAGGCTTCGACCAGTACGTCGCCCACCTCATCGGCGTGCTCCCGAACCGGCTCGACGGGCTGAAGATCGTCCTCGACGAGGCGCACGGCGCCGCCGCCCGGGTCTCCCCGGAGGCCTTCTCGCGGGCGGGCGCCGAGATCATCACCATCGGTACGGACCCCGACGGCCTCAACATCAACGACGGCTGCGGCTCCACGCACCTGGGTCTGCTGCAGGCCGCGGTCGTCGCGCACGGCGCCGACTTCGGCATCGCGCACGACGGTGACGCCGACCGCTGCCTGGCCGTGGACCACACCGGTGAAGAGGTCGACGGGGACCAGATCATGGCCGTGATCGCGCTGGCGATGCGGGAGCGTTCCGCACTGCGCTCCGACACCGTCGTCGCGACCGTCATGTCGAACCTCGGCTTCAAACTGGCCATGGAGCGCGAGGGCCTGACGCTCGTCCAGACCGCGGTCGGCGACCGCTACGTCCTGGAGGAGATGAAGGAGCACGGCTACGCGCTGGGCGGCGAGCAGTCCGGGCACGTGATCATCCTGGACCACGCGACCACCGGCGACGGCACGCTGACCGGCCTGATGCTGGCGGCACGGGTCGCCGACACCGGCCGTACGCTCAAGGACCTCGCGTCCGTGATGACGCGGCTGCCGCAGGTCCTCATCAATGTGCCCGACGTGGACCGTACGAGGGTCGGCACCTCCGCCGACCTCGCGGCGGCCGTCGCCGAGGCGGAGCGCGAACTCGGCTCCACCGGGCGGGTGTTGCTGCGTCCGTCCGGTACCGAGCCGCTGGTACGGGTGATGGTGGAGGCCGCCGACATCGACCAGGCGCGGTCGGTGGCGGGGCGGTTGGCGGATGCCGTGAAGTCGGCGCTGGGTTAAGTGAGTTGAACCGGTGGCCGTGAAGTCGGCGGCCGGTCAGGTGAGTTGAGCGGTGGTGCGCTCGCGCTGCCAGGCCCAGAAGGTCTTTTGTGCCAGCAGCGTGAGTGTGCCCGCCACGACGATCCCGCCGAGGTTGGCGAGCAACTGCCAAGTGGAGCCCCACGTCTGGGAGTAGTCGCCGTAGCTGAAGGCCACGGCGGCGTTCGCGGCGGCCGGGACGGTCGTCACCGAGATCGCCACGCCGATCAGGGCACCGGACTTGGCGGATGTGAGGGACAGGGTGCCCGCGATACCGGCCAGGAAGGCCACGACGAAGGACATCCAGTCCGGCTTCCAGATGAAGGCGGTGTTGGGGCGCGGGGCCTCCACCATGGACTTCTCGAAGAGCCCGAGGGCGTCCAGCAGCCAACTGAAGCCCACCGTAAGGACCATGGCCGCCGCGAACCCGGCGAGCAGCGCCCACAGCGACCGCCAGACCAGTTGGGGTGCCTTCCGCACCAACGCCGTCGAGATTCCCGCGAGCGGGCCGAACTCCGGTCCCACGGCCATCGCGCCCACGATCAGGATCGCGTTGTCCAGCATCACACCGCAGGCTGCGAGCATCGTGGCCACGGCCAGGAACGCGACGTACGTGACGGTGAGGGTGGACTCCTCGTGCGTCGCGTCGGCGAGGTGCTCCCACAGCACCGCGTCCGCGCCTTCGCCGGGCGCGTCGTCCTCGGCCTGATCGGCCCGGTCCGACAGCGACAGGTCGATGTTCTCGACGGCGATGGAACCGGTCCGGTCGAGCTCCAACTCCCGTAGCGCGCCGATGAGTTCGTCACCGGCCTCGCGGGCGACGTCGCACATGACGACGTCGCCGGTCGGGTTGCGGGCGGCGCCGGGGAGGACCACGAGATGTGCGGTGCCGACGGTCGTCTCGATGAGCCGGACCACGTCGTCGGTCCGGTCGGCGGGGGTGATGAGGCGCAGGTGCAGCATGACGCCTTTCTAACAGGCGGCACGTGTGGGGTTGTACGTCGCCGGGGCTACAGCTTGCGCAGGCTGAGCCGTCGCACCTTGTGGTCGGTGCCCTTGCGGATGACGAGGGTGGCGCGGCCTCGGGTGGGGGCGATGTTCTCCACCAGGTTGGGCTTGTTGATGGTGCGCCAGAGGGTGCGGGCGTAGTCGACGGCCTCGTCCTCGGAGACCTGGGTGTACTTGCGGAAGTACGAGTCCGGGTTCTGGAACGCGGTCGCGCGCAGCTTGCGGAACCGGTTCAGATACCAGCGCTCGATGTCCTCGGCGCTCGCGTCGACGTACACACTGAAGTCGAAGTAGTCGGCGAGACCGACACGGGTACGGCCGTCCTTGCCGGGGAGCGCGGGCTGCAGCACGTTCAGCCCCTCGACGATCAGGATGTCGGGCCGGCGGACCGTGAGGCGCTGGTCCGGGATGATGTCGTAGATCAGGTGGGAGTAGACGGGTGCGGTGACCTCGTCCTTGCCCGCCTTGATGTCGGCGACGAAGCGGGTGAGCGCGCGGCGGTCGTACGACTCGGGGAAGCCCTTGCGCGACATGAGCCCGCGCGCTTCGAGTTCGCGGGTGGGGAGCAGGAACCCGTCGGTGGTGACCAGCTCGACGCGGGGGTGCTCGGGCCAGCGGGAGAGCAGCGCCTGGAGGAGCCGGGCGACGGTCGACTTGCCGACGGCCACGGAGCCGGCGACTCCTATGACGAACGGGGTGCCGGACTGGGAGCCCTGTTCGCCCAGGAAGGTGTTCAGGGCGCCTCTGAGGGCGTCCGTGGCGCCGACGTAGAGATTGAGGAGTCTGGACAGCGGGAGGTAGATGTCACGCACCTCGTCGAGGTCGATGACATCGCCCAGGCCGCGCAGCTTCTCGACTTCCTCGGCGGTGAGCGGCAGCGGCGTCTTGTCGCGCAGCGCGCTCCACTCGGCTCGGGTGAGGTCGACGTAGGGAGTCGCCTCCGGCTTGTGCCGGTGGGCGCTCCGGGGCATCGGGGAGACCGGAGAGATCACAGTCCATTGTTAACGGAGTTTGAACGGGGTGGTGGGTGGGGTGCGTCACGTGGCCGTCTCAGCCCGGTTCAGCTCATCCTGCCGAGGAGCACGTCCCCAGCGTGTTCGGTCCGGTAGACGCCGAGGACTTCAGGGGATGCGCGGGTGAAGGCGTACTCGGACCCGGGTGTTCCGCGTCGTTGCCCTCCGACATGGGCAGGGCCCGCACTCTGTGTGCGGGCCCTGCCTCGGTGTTGTCGTTACGGTCGCAGTGCCGCGTTCTCGACGGCCTTCGCCAAGCCGTCGGCCACGGCGCGGGCGTTCTCGCGGAAGAAGCCGATCCTGATGTGGAAGGCCTCCTCCGACGCGAACATGTTGCACACCGAGAGGAGTACGGCGTGAACGATGTGGAGTTCCTCCACGGTGTACGTCCGTTCCCCCTCGGCGAGGGAGCCGGCCAGGATCGTCAGACGGTCCCGATCCCACCCTGTACGGATCTCAGGAGAGGGATGTCCTGCGACGTACTCGAAAGCCGAGCGCAGCAGGTCCCGCTGGGCTCCGGGGAACCGGACGGCGAAGCCCGGCTCCGCCCGCTGTACGAAGGGGCTGGTTCTCACTCTCAGCTCCCTGGCTTCTGCAGGATGTACCTGCCCTCGTCGATGAGTTCCTTGAAGCGCTTGGCGTCGTACTGGTAGGCGTGGATCATGTAGGAGTTCTCCACGACCAGGGCGCCGAGGGACCCATCGTAATCAACCGTCGCACCCGACTTCGTGTCCTTGTAGGCGAGCTTGCCGCTTTTCTCGCTGAGGTACTTCGCGAGTTTCTCCAGGTCGTGGCCATGTAGGTGCCGCCGAGTCGCAGGACGTCGGTCATCAGGCACTGGTCCTGCCGCAGTTGCTCGGCGCCGTTGTCGTCGTACCAGGGGTAGCTGTCACTCGCGGCGGCGGCGTTCTGCCCGCCGGTGGGGACGACCGGACCTGAGCCGGCGGCTATGCCGGCGAGGAGCGCGGTGGCGAGGACGGGTGGGAGGAGCCGGGTGAGGGTCGTGGCGAAGCGTTTCGACTTCGGTGGTCTCAGTGCTCTCGGCGGTCGGTCGGGTCTGAGGCGCATGCGGGTACCCCTGTCGGGGGGAAGGCGGCGCGCGTCCACTCCGGTGGGCGCGCGCGTGCGGCAGTGCGGCATGGCGACGTGATCCCCCGTGGCGCGGCGACGCTGTTCCCCCGGTCGCTGGCGTGAACTGAACGCTTATGGCTTGGTCAAGAGCCGGTCAAGCGCGCGCCACTGTAAGCAGGCGATAAGTGCTTTGGGCAAGGCCCTTCCGTCTCGCTCGGGCGCGATGGCGCGAAGTCACCCATGCCCGTGACCGGTGGCGCGCCCCACGGAAACCCGTCGCTCCAAGGGGAATCCTGTGTTTCTTTTGTGGTTGAACCGTGAGGCTCGCGAGCGTGTGGCGGCCGGAGTTGGCCCGTTCTCGATCATGGCCGTAATTTCCGAAATCGGGCACGAAGTGCCGTGTTCGGGCGGCCTCCGGCGCCTAGGCTGCGGCGCATGTGCGGAATCGTGGGATACGTGGGGTCGCAGTCGGCGCTTGATGTGGTGATGGCCGGGCTGAAGCGGCTGGAGTACCGGGGGTACGACTCGTCGGGTGTCGCCGTGCTCGCGGACGGCGGGCTGGCGGCGGCCAAGAAGGCCGGGAAACTCGTCAACCTGGAGAAGGAACTGGTCGACCGCCCGCTGCCGGCGGGCTCGACCGGCATCGGGCACACCCGCTGGGCCACGCACGGCGGCCCGACGGACGCCAACGCCCACCCGCACCTCGACAACGCGGGGCGCGTGGCCGTCGTCCACAACGGCATCATCGAGAACTTCGCCTGTCTGCGGGCCGAGTTGGCGGAACGCGGGCACGATCTCGCCTCCGACACGGACACCGAGGTGGTCGCGCATCTGCTGGCCGAGGAGTACTCGGCGTGCGCGGACCTCGCGGAGGCGATGCGGCAGGTGTGCCGACGCCTGGAGGGCGCGTTCACGCTGGTCGCGGTGCACGCGGACGAGCCGGATGTGGTGGTGGGCGCGCGGCGTAATTCGCCGCTCGTCGTCGGGGTGGGCGAGGGCGAGGCGTTCCTCGCCTCCGACGTCGCCGCGTTCATCGCCCACACCCGGTCGGCGATCGAACTGGGCCAGGACCAGGTCGTCGAGCTGCGCCGGGACGGGGTGACCGTCACCGGCTTCGACGGCGCTCCGGCCGAGGTCCGCTCGTTCCACGTCGACTGGGACGCCTCCGCCGCGGAGAAGGGCGGCTACGACTACTTCATGCTCAAGGAGATCGCCGAGCAGCCGAAGGCGGTCGCCGACACGTTGCTGGGGCGGATCGACGCGGACGGACTGCTGAAGCTGGACGAGGTCAGGATCCCGGTCCATGAACTGCGCGAGGTCGACAAGGTCGTCATCGTCGCCTGCGGTACGGCCTTCCACGCCGGGCTGATCGCCAAGTACGCCATCGAGCACTGGACGCGGATCCCGTGCGAGGTGGAGCTCGCGAGCGAGTTCCGGTACCGGGATCCGATCCTGGGCGCACGGTCTCTGGTCATCGCCATCTCCCAGTCCGGCGAGACGATGGACACGCTGATGGCGCTGCGGCACGCGAGGGAGCAGGGCTCGAAGGTGCTGGCCATCTGCAACACCAACGGGTCGACGATTCCCCGTGAGTCGGACGCGGTGCTGTACACGCACGCCGGGCCCGAGGTCGCCGTAGCGTCGACGAAGGCGTTTCTGACGCAGTTGGTGGCGTGTTATCTGGTCGCGCTGTACCTCGGTCAGGTGCGGGGCACGAAGTGGGGGGATGAGATTCAGGCCGTCATCCGGGATCTGTCGCAGATCGCCGGCGAGGTCGAGCGGGTGCTGGAAACCATGGAGCCGGTACGGGAGTTGGCGCGGTCGGTGGCCGCCAAGAACACCGTGCTGTTCCTCGGGCGGCACGTCGGCTATCCGGTCGCTCTCGAAGGTGCCCTGAAACTCAAGGAGTTGGCGTACATGCACGCCGAGGGGTTCGCGGCGGGGGAGTTGAAGCACGGGCCCATCGCTTTGATCGAGGAGGGTATGCCGGTCGTCGTCGTGGTTCCCTCGCCGCGTGGTCGTTCCGTCCTCCACGACAAGATCGTGTCCAACATCCAGGAGATCCGGGCGCGGGGTGCGATGACGATCGTGATCGCGGAGGAGGGGGACGAGACGGTCGTACCGTACGCGGATCACCTGATCCGGATCCCGGTCACCCCGACGTTGCTGCAACCGCTGGTGGCCACGGTGCCGTTGCAGGTGTTCGCCTGTGAGCTGGCGACGGCTCGGGGGAACGAGGTGGATCAGCCCCGGAACCTGGCGAAGTCGGTGACGGTGGAGTGAGCGGCTTCAGTCAACTGCCAATGCGTCGGCGAGACTTACGGCGGGGCAGCCCAGCATTCCGGTCAGTACGCGACGTTGACGCTGCGTCAGGTGGCCCACGAAGACGGCCGCGTCGGTGTTGGTTCGCTCGCAGAGCACGGCCGCTTCGCGCACCTTCCCGTAGGTGAGAAGAGTCCGTGACGAATAGGGCAGGGCCATCTTCTCGGCACCGCCGTCCGAGACACCGCGCCGCTGCACGATCCGGCCCACGACTCGCGCACCGCGCGCCCCCAACTCCTGCGCCGCCGCGTCCATCAGCGTGCCGAAATCCTTCTGCTTGCCGGAGAAATAGCCGACGATCACGACATCGGCCCCGTCGATCGTCAAGGCCGGGGCCTGGTGTCGGGTCGGCACCGTTCCGGCGCGACGAGCGGGACGTCGGTCGCGCCTTCGGGTCTGGTGCATGGCTTCCACATTAGGTGCGCGCCTTCTACGGGGAGAGCGGGGAGGGTGGGGATAGCGAGTGGCCGATCGCGAAGGTGGCTGGTACCGAGGCGACTGTCACGTGCACTCGGTGTGCTCGAACGGCGGTGAGCTGACGCCGGAGCGGCTTGCTGCCGAGGCCCGTGCGGTGGGGCTGGATTTTCTCGCGGCCACCGAGCACAACAACGCGGACACGCACGGCACTTGGGGTCTCTGCGCGGGTGACGATCTGCTGGTGGTGCTGGGGCAGGAGGTCACCACCCGTACCGGGCACTGGCTTGCGCTGGGGGTTCGGCCCGGGCAGGTGGTCGACTGGCGGTACGGCGTGCGGGACGAGGTGGTCGACCGGCAGCTCGGCGAGGTCCATCGCGGTGGTGGGTTGTGTGTGGTGGCTCATCCGCACGCGCCGTACGACTCGGGCACGTTCCTGTATCCGTACCGGGGGTTCGACGTGGTGGAGGTCTGGAACGGGCCCTGGAGCTCGGATCTGCCCTGGCAGGCCGACAACGAGGCGGCGTTGGCGGAGTGGGGGCGGGGTCTTGGCGCGGACGTCCGGAGTGGGTGGCGGCCGGCGATGGGGAACAGTGACACCCACCTGTCGGGCCAGATCGGTGTTCCGCACACCGTCGTGCGGGCGGCGGAGTTGAGTACGGATGCGGTGCTCGCCGGGATTCGTGCCGGGCGGAGTTGGATCGCCGGATCTGCTGCCGTCGAGTTGGCGTTCACGGTGTCCGCCGGTGCTGCTGGGTGGGCGGGGATCGGTGAGGGGTTGGCGGCCGGGGGTGAGCCGGTCGTGGCTCGGGTGGGTGTGCGGGGGGTGCCTTCAGGGGTGGTCAGTTTTCACACCGAGCTGGGGAAGGTCCACGTTGCTTCGCTGTCTGCTGCGGGAGAGGGCGAGGTGGAGTGGCGTACCCATGCGGCGGAGTCGGCGTTCGTCCGGGTTGAGGTACGGCATCCCGGCGGGAGCATGGCGGCTCTGACCAATCCGGTCGTCCTGCTCTGAACGCAGGTCGGAGGCTGTCTCAAGCCACCGGGGATAGGGTCGGCCCCCATGGCGTTGAAGAGGCGATGGACATCCCGCGTTCTTCTGGTTGATGAGCTCGGTCGGCTGCTTCTGCTGTGCGGGCGAGATCCACGCAGGCCGGGAGCCGGATGGTGGTTCACCGTCGGGGGCGGAGTGGAAGACGGTGAGGACTACCTTCAGGCAGCAGTGCGGGAGGTGTGGGAAGAGACGGCACTGACTCTGCCTGTACAGAGGCTGAGTCCCGTCGTCTGGACCCGACAGGCGGTCTTCACCGTCGACGGCCAGGGCTTCGACCAGTACGAGGAGTACCGTCTGGCCCGCATCACCTCTGACGAGGCGAGCGCGATCAAGATCGACACAGAAGAAGCCCGGTACGGACATCACTGGTGGACGATCGACGAACTCGCCACCACGTCGGAGACGGTCCGTCCCAAGAAGATGGCTTCCCTCCTCGCCGATGTGCTGACAACCGGCACACTTCACCGAGGTCCTCTGGACCTGGGGCACGTCAATGAGGACACCGATCCCGATTGAAATCCGGTACATCTGGCTCGGGTTCCTGAAGCAGAGGGTCGGACCGCCGAGCCTCACCCCGTCGTCGCCCGCCCGGCGGAGGTCCGCTCCATCGCCCCGTCCAGATGCGCAATGACCGCCGCCACGTCACCGCTCTCCGTACCCCGGATCAGCTCCAGGGCCGGCCGGACGAGAAGGCCGGGGCGGGCAATCAACCGGGCGAGTACGGCGGCCCGGACGTCGAGGCGGTCGATGGTGGTCTCGCGTTCCGCTTCCGTCTGGTCGGCCAGCAGGACCGCGTTGTACCAGGCCTCCTGGCGGGACTGGACGATGCTGAAGTCGAGGATCTGCTCGTCGGTGCGGCCTCCGACCTTGTCCAGCAGGGACAGGAGTGGGGACAGGGCGCCGACCGAGTCCTCCAGTACCAGGACCACCCGCGCGAGGATGTCGTTGATCAGCAGGTAGTCGTGCTGCAGCGCGTGGATGTCCGCGCCGGGGCCTGTCAGTGCGGCGGCGACGGCCAGGTCGAGGTTGATGTGCGCGTTCACGCCGAGGATCAGGTGCTGGACGATGACGGTGTCGGCGTCGTCGAGCAGCCCGAACGTCTCGCGCCAGCAGCGCGGCCCGGTGCGGTCGCGGCGCCAGGCGTCGTACGCGGCGAAGTAGCGGTTGCCGAAGAGCGTGTCGAAACGGTCCATCCGGGGGCCGTCCTCGAACTGCCCGGCGTGGATGGCCTTACGGATCTCGACGGTCACCTGCCGGTACAGCGCCGCGAAGTAGCCGACCCGGTCGCCGGTGCGGGTCGCCTCCCGCACAATCCGCGCGAGCCCGTCGATGACGTCGTCGATGTTCTGTGCCTGTGCCTGTGCCTGTGCCTGTGCCGCCATGCCCAACTCCCGTTCCGCAGTGGCTTGTTCGGCCCGCGCCCCGGCCGCTGTCCGCAGTGCCGGTCCCCGTCCTACCACCGTGCTCCGGGAGTTGAGCCCGTTTTCTCAACCTCCCGTCGACGTCGGGTACTTGGTGAGGCGTCGTAGCGAGGCATGGGCCGATGGGCCCCAGGTGGACTTGCCTCCGGGGCGGCCGTGGTCGCCGGCGTGGCCGATGTGGATGCCGGAAAGGGCGCGCAGCAGCGCACAGCCTCGGGCGCGGCGCAGGGTCGCGGCGTCGGGGGCCGGCCGGTAGGCCTCGTGGAACAGGTCAGCGGCGCCGTCCGGCAGCAGGATCCAGGCGGCGGCGAGGTCGTAGGCGGGGTCACCGGCGCAGAGGTCGCCGAAGTCGATCACGCCGGAGAAAGTGCCGTTCGTAGTAAGGACGTTGGCCGGATGGAGGTCGGCGTGGAGCCAGAGTGCCGGGCCCGCCTACTCGGGTGCGGCCACGGCGTCCGGGTCGGCGATCAGGCCCAGTTCGGTGGCCGAGGCGAGCCCTCGCGTGAAGCCTTCGGCGTGGTCGGCCAGCGGGCCACCGCGGTCAGGAAGGCCGCCAGCGCTACGGCCGACTCCTCGGCGCGTGTCGCGGGGGCGCGGTCGGCGGGCTCACCCGGTACCCGGGTGGTGACGAGCCAGGGCCGCGGGAACCGTTCGGAGGGCTCACCGAGGTGCTGCGGGACCGGGACCGGCAGCGGAAGGTGCGGGGCGAGACCGGGCAGCCAGGCGTGTTCCTTGCGCGGCAGCGCGTCCGCGGACCGGGTCGCCCACGGCAGGCGGACGGCGAGATCGTCGCCGAGCTTCAACGGCCTGAGCGCGGCGCACGCACACGCGCGCCGCGCTCAGCACAGGCAGGGGGGACGACTCCCGGAGGGGCCGGTCGGCGGAGGACCGGGACTACTCCTCGACCGTAAGTCCCTTCCGCAGCCGCACCAGTGTGCGCGACAGCAGCCGCGACACGTGCATCTGCGAGATGCCCAGTTCGTCGCCGATCTCCGACTGCGTCATGTTCGCCACGAAGCGCAGGGCGAGGATCTGCCGGTCCCGGGACGGGAGTTCGGCGATCAGCGGCTTCAACGACTCGACGTACTCGATGCCTTCGAGCCCGTGGTCCTCGTAGCCGATGCGGTCCGCGAGCGCGCCCTCGGAGTCGTCCTCCTCGGGCTGGGCGTCAAGTGAGCTGGCCGTGTAGGCGTTTGACGCCGCCATGCCCTCGACGACCTCGTCCTTCGAGATCTTCAGGCGCTCCGCCAACTCGCCCACGGTGGGGGCGCGGTCGAGTTGCTGGGCCAGTTCGTCGCCGGCCTTGGCCAGGTCGAGCCGGAGTTCCTGCAGTCGGCGCGGGACGCGCACGGACCACGAGGTGTCACGGAAGAAGCGCTTGATCTCACCGACGATGGTGGGCATCGCGAAGGTGGGGAACTCGACGCCGCGGCTGAGTTCGAAGCGGTCGATCGCCTTGATCAGGCCGATGGTGCCGACCTGGATGATGTCCTCCATCGGCTCGCTGCGCGAGCGGAAGCGGGAGGCGGCGAACTTGACCAGCGCCAGGTTGAGTTCGACGAGCGTGTTGCGGACGTACGAGTATTCGTACGTGCCTTCTTCGAGCGATTCCAGCCGCTCGAAGAGGGTCTTGGAGAGCGCCCGTGCGTCTACGGCGCCGACCTCGTCGTACGGGGGGATCTCGGGAAGTCCCTCGATGATGGGATTGGGATCCAGTTGTGCCGGTGGGGGTGTCGACGTCGCTTTCGGGGTAGGCGATGCGTCGAGCCGGGGTGACATGGCGTCCTCCATCGTTCTCGGCATATGGCTGCCGAAGCCGGTGCGTGCACTGCGGAGTGCGGCGCCTCCAAAGCCGGTCGTGTCGGTCGGTCGTATCGAATGTCGAAATACTTGTCTCTACTAGCCCTACCCGTTTTCCGGAGCCCGCCGCAAGTGCACTGCGCACCCATATGTCCCTTTATGGGCGGTTGTTCGGGTGTTGGAGAGTGTGAGGAAGGCGTAGTGTTCCAAGGCGAACGTCAACAGCCACGACCTCGGGAGAGAGAGACGGCATGGACCGCGGGACGGTCGGCAGCGCACAGTCTGGCCGGCTTCTGGTCGAGGTGCGGAAACAGGGCCTCAGCGCCGTAGTGACACCGGCAGGTGAGTTGGATCACCACACCGCCGATCTGTTGCGCGAACCGCTGGAGGACCTGCTCGCCCATGGGTACGCACGGCTCGTCGTGGACTGCTCACGGCTGGAGTTCTGTGACTCCACGGGCCTGAACGTACTGCTCGGCGCGCGCCTGAAGGCCGAAGCCGCAGGTGGCGGAGTGCATCTCGCGGGGATGATGCCCGCGGTGGCGCGCGTGTTCGAGATCACAGGGGCGGATGCGGTCTTCACCGTCCACGACACCCTTGGGGCCGCCCTCGCCGACGAGTCCGGCTGAGCCCCGCCCGCCCCTGCGTGACCGGCGGTTTCCCCGTGCCTCGTCTTCCGTGCCGAGTAAGGGGTGTTTTGCCGGTTCGCTCGGGCAGGAGAACATCTGAACCTGTCGAGACCCGGAGCGACGAAATCGCTCCTGATCCACGTACTGACTCTTGAACACGTACCGACCCTTGAACACGTACCGACTCTTGAATCGTGAACCGGTGAATCGGTGAGGTGAAGCGCTGATGAGCACCACCCGGCCCTACCCGCCGGGCGACCGCCCGGAGTCCGGTGGCGCTGCGGAGGCGCCCGCCGGAGGCGCTTCCGCGCCGTCCGTCGGGGACGACGCCGAACCGGCCGCGGGCCGGGACACCCGCAGGCTCAGCTTCGCGGGCGAGAGCGGAGTCGTACCGCTGGCCCGTGACTTCGCCCGCCAGGCGCTGTACGCCTGGGGCTGGCTGCCCGCCGAGGGTGCCGAACGGCGCGCCGCGGCCGAGGACGTGCTCCTCGTCGTCTCCGAGCTGGTCACCAACGCCTGCCTGCACGCCGAAGGCCCGGACGAGATGTGGATCACCTGCGACAACAAGGTGATCCGCGTCGAGGTCTCCGACCGCGGCACGGGCCAGCCCGCTCCCAGAACCCCGCATCGCGCGGGCCGCCCCGGCGGCCACGGCATGTTCATCGTGCAGCGGCTGTGTCTGGACTGGGGGGTCGTCCGCACCCCGGGGGTCACGGGCAAGACGGTATGGGCGGAGCTGGGCGCGCCCGCCTAGCCCGCCACCCCATGGGGCCGTCATCCCGCGGGGCTGAGAAATTCGTTTCCCCGCCCCCCGACCCGGCCCTACGCTCGTCCCCAACGCGCTGACGGAGACAAGTACCCCGGGTCCCGCGAGCCGAGAGAGCCGCCGTCGCTGTGAAGGCGGCCTCGCATCCCGGGCGAATCCACTCCCGAGTGCGGGGAGGAACGGCCCGTTGTCGTGACGGGCCCCATGCCCCGCCGGCCGGCCCCCGTCACCGGGCCAGAACGAGACCGTTCTACGGCTGCACGCGACCGTTTCCACGGCCGTACGAGCCTGTGACCGGTGAAGGCGTGGTGGCACCGCGAGCACCCTCTCGCCCACGCCCCGAGGGATCACCCCCGGGGCGATTCTGTGCCCCGGCCGACCGGACGGAGCACGCACGATGCTCGACGTCACCCTCATCCGACAGCAGCCCGAGCAGGTCCGCGAGGCACTGCGCAAGCGCGCCGTGGACGCCGACCTCCCGGCCTTCCTCGCCCTGGACGCCCGCTTCCGCGAGACCCGTACGACCGTGGAACGGCTGCGCGGCGAGCGCAAACGGATCTCGGCGGAGATCGCGGCCCACCGCAGGACGGGCACCGCCGCTGACGACGACGACCTCCAGGCCACCGCCACGGCCCTGGCCGACCAGGTCACCGAAGCCGAGGCCGAACTCGCCCAACTCGCCCGCGAACACCAGCAGTTCCTCGACGCCCTGCCCAACCTCCCCGACGAGGACGTGATCGCGGGCGGCAAGGAGAACAACGAGGTCGTACGCACCGTAGGAGCCCCGCGCCCCGACCTCGCTCCCCGCGACCATGTCCAACTCGCCCAGGATCTCGGCCTCGTGGACTACCGACGCGGCGCCGCCCTCGCCGGCAGCGGCCACTGGATCTACCGGGGCGACGGCGCCGCACTGGAGTGGGCCCTGCTCAACCACTTCCTCGACAGCCACCGCCGGGCGGGCTACGAGTTCGTGCTGCCGCCGCATCTCCTCACCTACGAAGCCGGCTATACGGCGGGCCAGTTCCCGAAGTTCGCCGACGAGGTCTTCGCGGTGGAGGAGGGCGAGGGCGGGCGCCCGGAGCGGTTCCTGCTGCCCACCGCCGAGACCGCGTTGGTCAACCTGTACCGCGGGGAGACCCTCGACGAGGCCGAACTGCCGCGCAAGTACGTGGCGTACACGCCCTGTTACCGCAAGGAGAGCGGCAGCCACCGCACCGCCGACCGGGGCACCCTGCGCGGCCACCAGTTCAACAAGGTCGAGCTGTTCCAGTTCGCGCGGCCCGCCGACTCGGACACCGCCCAGCTCGAACTGCTCGCCCGCGCCGAGGAGTTGGTCGCCGGCCTCGGGCTGCACTACCGGGTCACCAAGCTCGCCGCCGGGGACACCAGCCCCGCCCAGGCGAAGACGTACGACGTGGAGGTGTGGCTGCCGAGCCTCGGTGCGTACACGGAGGTCAGCTCGGTGTCGAACGCCCGCGAGTACCAGGCCCGGCGCGGCGGCATCCGCTACAGCCCGGAGGGCGGCGGCAAGACGGCGTACGTGCACACACTCAACGCCTCGGGTCTGGCAACCAGCCGTCTCCTCCCCGCGATCCTCGAACAGCACCAACGACCCGACGGCACGGTCGTGGTGCCCGAGGTGCTGCGCCGCTGGGGCCTGCCCGACCTGCTCGCCTGACGCCCACCTCGGGTTACCTCCGGTCACCCCGTCCACTCGGCCACCTTTTCGCGCACGCCGGATCGTCACAACTCCGGCGTGCGCCTTGTCTTCCCTCCTCACGACCCCGGGCGTACCTTGACGGCCGATCTGATGTGCCGTCAGGAATGAGGGGACCGTGTCGTACCAGAAACGAACCGCAGCGCTCGCGTCCGTCGCGGCCCTGGCCGGCTCGGCGGTATTCATGGCCGCCCCCGCAGCCGAGGCCTCCGTCGTCAACGTCAACTACAAGTGCCAGACGCCCATCGGCGTCAAGACCGCCGTCTCGCCGATCGACATCAAGGGCGTCAAGAGCGGCAGCGGCTACAAGCTCACCATGTCCTGGCAGAAGGGCGTCTCCTCCAGCCCCGTCGAACTCGGCAAGGGCGCCATGAGCCCGAGCGCCACCATCAAACTGGGCGGCGCCGACAGCGGCACCGTCTCGGTTTCGGGCCCCGCCAACCAAGCCGCGATCCCCGCCAACACCCCCATCAAAATCAACGACTTGACAGGCACGTACACCCCGAAGGCGACCGGCAAGGTCACGTTCACGGCGGCCGTCCTCACCATCAAGGCCCTCGGTACGACGACGACGTGCACCCCCACCAACAGCCCCGGCCCGTCCCTCACGCTGGACGTCACGTCGGCGAGCGGTTCGTCGGGATCCAGCGGCTCGACCGGCAGCGACACCGGCACCGACTCCGGCGGCACGCTCCCGAAGACCGGCCCCGACGACTCGGTCATCGCCCTCGGCACGCTCGGCGGCACGGTGCTGCTCACGGGCGCCGCGGGCACCCTGTGGCTGACCCGGCGCAACCAGACGGCCCGCGCCCGCCGCTGACAGCCCCCCGCAAGCCCGCTGGAGCCGCCCATGCTGTCGTCGACCGCCCGCGTCCTGTGCCTGTCCCTCCTCGCCCTCCTGACGGCCGCACCGGCCGCAACGGCCGCCGAGGGATGGACCGTCGCGCCCGCGGGCGGCGAACGCCCGACGTTCTACGCCGAGGGCGAGCCCGGCACACCCCTCCAGGACACGGTGTCCGTGACCAACCCCACCACCCGCCCGGTCACCGTACGACTGCACGCCACGGGCGTCCCGATCACCTTCGCCGACACGGGAGTCCGGGTCCCCGCCCGCACCCGCGCCGACATCCCGTTCACCGTGAACGTCCCGGCGACCACCGCCCCCGGCGACCACACCGCCACGATCGTGGCGCGGGACGCGAAGGGCCGGGAAGCAACGGTACGACTCCAACTCCACGTGTCCGGACCGACGTTGTCAGCACTGACCGTCGAACACGTGGCGGTCCACGGCGACCGCATCACGTACGAACTGGTCAACCGCGGCACCACACCCCTCACCCCGAAACTCGCCATCCGCGCCACCGGCGTCTTCGGCACCCTCCTGGACCGCACCCCACGCACCCTCCCCGTCCGACTTCGGCCCGGCCAACGCCTCGCGTTGAGCGAACCCTGGCCCGACCGCCCCGCCCTGGACGCGGTGGACGTACGCCTCACGGTCACGGCGACGGGCGGCGCCCACGACACGGCGGACGTGTCGACACGGTTCGTGCCGTGGGGAGCGGTGGCGGGAGCCGGTGCCGTACTGGCGACCGGCGCCGCGCTGCTTCTCGTACGACGTCGACGGCATCGCACGTCTGAAGGCGACGAAGCAGCCGAACACCCGTGCACGCAGACCGAGTTGACGGGAGCGGTGACGTGAGCGGCAAGGTGCGGATTCCGGCGCTGGTGGCGGTACTCGCGCTGCTCCTGCTGCCCTTGGCGGGGGCGACGCCTGCCGCGGCGGCGGGCGGGCCGAGTGTGAAGCTCTCCAAGTCGCAGGCGGGAACGGGCGGTTCGATCACCGTCTCCGGCAGCGGCTGGCGGGCGCACGCCCTGCTCATGGTGCTGATCTGCGGGCAGGCGACACCCGCGCGCGGGGTGATCGGCGGGACCAACTCCTGTGCGAACGCGGACGGCAGGGCCGTCACCACGGACGCCAAGGGCGTTTTCAGCAAGAAGCTGCCGGTCTCCGAACCACCGGTGCCATGCCCGTGCGTAGTGCATGTGGCGACGGTGACCGGGGCGAGCGCGTCCGCGGACACCGTCTTCCAGGTGGCCGGACACGCGGTCGAACCCCTGCCCACGGAACCGTCCGCCGGACGCCTGTCGGTCCTGTCCGACACCCGGCTGGACGGATCGAGCGGGCTGCTGACCTGGTTCGGGGCGCCGCCGTCCCGCACGCTGGTCTTCACCGTCGGCAACGCCGGCTCGTCCGCCGTCAAGAACCCCGTCTTCCAAGTAGGCACCTCCCACGGGGTGTTCGCGCCGCAATGGGACGACCAGCAGTTCAGCGGCACGATCGCGCCCGGCGGAAAGGCGGAGGTCAAACTCCCGGTCGAACTGTCGGCCGGGGCGCACGGCGACTACAACGTCTCGCTGAAATACGGCGGACGAGTGCTCGCCGACCAGCCGTGGGGCGTGGGCCGTCCGTGGGGCGTGACCCTGTTCTGGATCCTGCTCTGCGTGGTCGTACCGGCAGCGGTGTTCCGCGTCGGAATGGCAGTGGTGGACCGCATACGGCCACGCAGGGCGGGCCGCAGCACGGGCCCACCCCGACACCGGGGCCTTCGCATGCCCACCCAACTCACCCTGCGCATAACCAAGTTCGGCCAAGCGACCGCCGCTTCCCGGGAAGCAGCCGCAGCCGCCCCCACGACCTCGACCCTGCCGTGGTTCACCCCGGACTCCGATCCGGGCACGGCCGGTCGGCTCTCCGCACCGCACGACGACAGTCCGACGAGTCCGACGACTCCCACCAGGAAGGGACTTACGTGAGCAAGCGAAGGAGAGTCACACCGGCCGGCGGAGGCGGTGTACGGAGAGCGGGCGCGGCCACGTTCGCGCTGGTACTCGGCGGTGCGGGCCTCGCACTCGGCCTGACCGCCGGGACCGCACAGGCCGCCGAGGTGTCCTACGCCACCCACTGCGTGCCGCCCGCCGGCATAGACCCGGTCGACGGCACCACCAAGGTCGAGATCACCGCGCCGGCCACGGCGAAGGTCGGCGACACGGTCGACATCGTCTGGAAGTTCACACAAGCCGCGTCCAAGAACCCCAACATCATCGACCTGCCGGCCAACTCGGTCCAGCCGTCCGGGACTTTGAAGGCCAAAGGCGCGCAGACCGCCGACATCGCGATGCTGGGCCCGCGCGAGAACCCGGCGATCCCCAAGGGCGCGGCCATGAAGCTGTCCGACATGAAGGGCACGTTGAAGCTGACGACGGCGGGGTCGGTGACGCTGACACCGGACGCGTACACGGTCAACGCGTTCTCGACGGACACGAAGTGCACACCAACGGCGACGGTCTCGCCCTCAGCGACGATCAACGTGACGGCGGGGGACGGCAGTTCATCGAGCACGTCCCCCACTCCATCGGACTCGACGTCGACCTCCGCGTCGGCATCGGCATCGGAATCCGCCTCGGAGTCAGCATCGCCCAGTGACTCGACATCGGCATCGACATCGGCATCCGCGTCGGCGAGCGCCAGCGACGGCACCGGAACCGGTCAGACGGACTTCACCGGCAAGGAGGTCTCCGTCCCGTACGCGTGCAAGACGCCGATCGGTGACAAGAACGCGACCTCGCCCGTGCAGATCAACGCCACGAAGGACGGCGGGAGTTACGACCTCGCCGTGAAGTTCAACGGGTCGGTGATGGACAGCCCGGCCGACATCCCGGCGGACTCCGTGAAACCGTCGATGGAGGTGGTCCTGGGCGGCGCCGACAAGGGCACGGTCCACGTCGAGGGCCCGACGAACTCCTCCGCCATCAAGTCCGGCGACCCCATCGAGATCCCGGACCTGACAGGCACGTACAAGCCGGGCGCGAGCGGTACGTCGACGCTGTCACCCGGCGTCCTGACCGTCAAAGCCCTTGGTACGACCACGACTTGTACGCCCACGAAGTCGGAGGTCTCGCTGACCCTCGACACCACCGAGCAGGCGAGCGGCGCGTCCGGCGGTACGTCGACGTCGACCTCGGGAGGCTTGGCGGAGACGGGTTACGACAGCCACGGCGGGCTGAAGGCGCTGGGCCTGGTGTCCGGTACGGCGATCCTGTTGGGCGTGGCGGTGTTCACGTTCATGCCGGGGCGGAGGCGGCTGCGGTAGACAAGTGCTGGTTGGCCGCCCGCTTCTTTGCCAGTGTCGGGATTGCGCGAGCCGAGTAAAGGGCGCTCCCTGCGGTCGCGTCGCCTGCGGCGATGCCCCTTCGGGTCACCCTTGACTCGTCTCACGCAATCCCGTGAGAGAAGCGAGCGGGCGGCCGTGAGGGATGGGTGGCCCAGCTATGAATTCCCTTGCCTGTACTGCGTTCCGGGCCGGGGTGAGGGGGCGCGCTCGCGTCTCGCCAGCACGCCGGGCAGGCTTAGCGGCCAACGGTGAGTGGGGACACCCGCAACAGGCGGGATGGAGGATGGATAGATGGAGCCTCCGGGCCGGTCACCGACGACTGACGGCCGTCGGCGACTGGCGGCCGGTGGGGCGAGCGCGTCGGGCATCACACTTCCGCACCCACCACTCTCTGCGGTGTGGGGTCTTTTCTAACCAGTCATGGGGCGGGTGAATGGTTAGTCTGACCCACACACCTTCCAGCACCCCCACCCACCCACCCACCCACCCACCCACCCACGCGCGCGCTCACTCACTCACCCACTCGCGGTTGGCCGCTGAGACGGCCCGGCGTGCTGGCGAGACGCTGACGCGTCCCTCCACCCCGGCCAAGAACGCAGTACAGGCAAGGGAATTCATGGCTGGGCCACCCGTTCCTCCGGGCCGCTCGCTCGCTTCTGAAACGGGCTGGAGCGGGTTGAGTCAAGGGTGGAGCGCAGCGGAATCGGCGTAGCCGACGCGACCGTAGGGAGCGCCCTTTACTCGGGCCGTGGAAGCCCGACACTGGCCAAGAAGCGAGTGGCTCAACGTTCACCGGGAAACGCCGGAACACGAAAGGGCCGCCGTACCCCGAAGGATGCAGCGGCCCTTTGCAGACGAACGTCAGTGCACGTCGCCCATGAGTTCCTTGACCTTCTTGCGGTACATCCACACCGCCGCGCCCGCGAGGACGGCAAGGGCCGCCTGCAGCGTCACGATGCCCGTCTTGTTCAGGTCGACGCCCGCGATGGACAGGAGGCCCGTCGTCGCGTCGCCCGCCGTGACGGCGAGGAACCAGACGCCCATCATCTGGGAGGCGTACTTGGCCGGAGCCATCTTCGTGGTGACCGACAGGCCGACGGGGGAGAGGGTCAGCTCGCCGACCGTCTGGACGAAGTAGATCGCCACCAGCCACATCGCCGCCGCCTTGTGACCGCCGTCGGCGATGGCGAGCGGGGCGAGGAAGAGGAAGAAGGACGCGCCGATCAGGACCAGGCCCATCGCGAACTTCGTCGCCGTGCTCGGCTCCTTGCCGCGGCGGGCCAGGGCCAGCCAGGCCCAGGCGAAGACCGGGGCCAGCGCCATGATGAGGACCGGGTTGACCGACTGGTACCAGGAGATCGGGAAGTTCCAGCCGAAGACGGTGTTCTTCGCCGAGGAGTCGGCGAACAGGGACACCGTCGAGCCGCCCTGGTCGTAGATCATCCAGAACACGGCCGCGGCGACGAAGAACCAGATGTACGCGGACATCTTCGACTGCTCGGAGCGGTCGAGGTCCTTGTCGCGCTTGATGCGGGCGATGACGACGACGGGGATGAGCAGGCCCGCGACGGTGATCGGGACCAGCAGCCAGTTCAGCGTGTAGTGGCCGGAGAAGCCGACGACCGCGTAGAAGACGACCGCGACGGCCGCCCACAGTGCCGACTTGCGCAGCGTGGCCGCCTTCTCCTCGGCGGACAGCGGCGTGGGGACGATGTCCGAGCGGGAGCTGAGGTGGCGCGTGCCGATCAGGTACTGGGCGAGGCCGATGGCCATGCCGACCGCGGCGAGCGCGAAGCCGAAGTGCCAGTTGACGTTCTCGCCGACGGTGCCGATGGCCAGCGGCGCGGCGAAGGCGCCGACGTTGATGCCGATGTAGAAGAGCGTGAAGCCGCCGTCGCGGCGCGGGTCGTCCGGGCCGTCGTAGAGGTGGCCGACCATCGTGGAGATGTTGGCCTTCAGGAGACCGGAGCCGATCGCCACCAGGCCGAGGCCCGCGAAGAACGTGCCCGAGGACGGGAGGGCCAGGGTGAGGTGGCCGAGCATGATGATCACGCCGGCGACGGCGACCGTCTTGCGGGGGCCGAGGACACGGTCCGCGAACCAGCCGCCGGGCAGGGCGAGCAGGTACACGAGCGACAGGTACACCGAGTAGATCGCGGTCGCGGTGGCCGCGCTCATGTGCAGGCCGCCCGGTGCCACCAGGTACAGCGGGAGCAGAGCCTTCATGCCGTAGTAGGAGAATCGCTCCCACATCTCGGTCATGAAGAGAGTGGCCAGTCCGCGGGGGTGGCCGAAGAAGGTCTTCTCGGAACCGGGGGTGCCCGGAGTCACCGAGTCCTTCGTCAGGCTGGACGCCATGGTCGTTCCTTGCTGGTTCGGGACGCGCATGCAAGAGCGGTTGCGCGCCCGGTGGGGGGCGGCCGGCACCGGCGGGATCGGCACGTCCGTCC
This sequence comes from Streptomyces sp. NPDC050508, assembly GCF_040655155.1. Classification (NCBI taxonomy): domain Bacteria; kingdom Bacillati; phylum Actinomycetota; class Actinomycetes; order Kitasatosporales; family Streptomycetaceae; genus Streptomyces; species Streptomyces sp. NPDC050508. Next base: position 53,196 of record NZ_JBFAJJ010000032.1, on the reverse strand, counting down.
CCACGCCCTCGGGGAGTCCGCCCCGGGTCACGGGGCGGTGGACGGCGACCACTGGGATCCACGCCCTGCGCGTACTGCGCTCGGGCCCGGCCACAGGTCATTCCTTTCAAGGCTGGCAACAGCCAACCCGCACACAAAAGAGACCTTCAGCAGTAAATGCTCGCCAAAGGTCCCCTGTGTTGCTGCAGGCGTTCAGGTCACCATACGGCAGGACACTGCCGGATATGGAAGGACTTGAGAGATCGATCACAGGGAGAAGTGGAACCGCGGTCGGTCTTTCGAAGGTGGATACAAGGATGGCACCCCACAGGCACAGGTTCGGACCGGATTCTTCACCGCAGCGATTCCGACTTGCCCCAAGGTAAGAATCACTCGTGGCGATCACACCCCGACCGCTGTCCGAGGCGGACTACCATCACCTCATGACCCGTGTACTGCTCGCCGAGGACGACGCGTCCATCTCGGAGCCGCTGGCCCGCGCTTTGCGACGGGAAGGTTACGAGGTCGAGGTGCGCGAGGACGGACCGACAGCGCTCGACGCCGGCATCCAGGGCGGCATCGACCTGTGTGTCCTGGACCTGGGCCTGCCCGGCATGGACGGCCTGGAAGTCGCCCGCCGACTGCGCGCCGAGGGCCACACCGTCCCCATCCTCATCCTGACCGCACGCGCCGACGAGGTGGACACCGTCGTCGGCCTCGACGCGGGCGCCGACGACTACGTCACCAAACCCTTCCGGCTCGCCGAACTGCTCGCCCGTGTCCGGGCCCTGCTCCGGCGCGGCGCGGCCGAGCCCGCGCAGCCGCCCGCCACACACGGCGTCCGTATCGACGTCGAATCGCACCGGGCGTGGATGGGTGACGAGGAACTCCAGCTCACCGCCAAGGAGTTCGACCTGCTGCGGGTGCTCGTGCGGGATGCCGGGCGGGTTGTCACCAGGGATCAGTTGATGCGTGAGGTCTGGGACACGACGTGGTGGTCGTCGACGAAGACCCTCGACATGCACATCTCCTGGCTGCGGAAGAAGCTCGGTGACGATGCGGCGAACCCCCGGTACATCGCCACTGTGCGGGGTGTCGGGTTCCGGTTCGAGAAGAGCTAGGTCGGTCTACGCGCGACATCGCCGTGGTGGCTTGGGTGGGTGCGCGGGTGCTGGCTGTGTGTGGCTGGTCGCGCAGTTCCCCGCGCCCCTCTAGGGCGCTGAAGTCGCCGTTTCTCGGAGAGTGCCGTGCGTCGTCGTCTTATTCAGTCCACGCTTGCCGTCGTGCTCGTCGTGATCGCTGTCTTTGGTGTGTCTCTTGTCATCGTGGAGACGCGGACCATCAGCAACAGCGCCCAGGAACGCGTGGATTCCGAGGCGCTCAGGCTGGCCAGCATCGTGGACAGCCGGATTCTCGGGGCGGAGATCGTCGACTCGGAGGTGCTGCGCACCCAGGTCACGGAGGATCGGTACGCCGTGATCCGCATCCCGGGTGACCCGGTGATCGCGGTCGGCACCAAACCGACGGGTGACGTGATCCGCTCCACCGCCAAGGGCGAGGAGGGCGAGACGGTCACCGTCGAGGAGCCGCGCTCCACGGTGACTCGTGAGGTCGGGCGGACCCTGCTGATCATCGGCGCGGTCGCCCTGCTCGCCGTAGTGGCCGCAGTGCTGCTCGCGGTACGGCAGGCCAACCGGCTCGCCTCGCCGCTCACCGACCTCGCGGAGACCGCCGAGCGGCTCGGGTCCGGTGATCCGCGTCCCCGGCACAAGCGGTACAGCGTGCCCGAGTTGGACCGGGTCGCCGATGTTCTCGACGCCTCCGCCGAGCGCATCGCCCGTATGCTCACCGCCGAGCGCAGGCTCGCCGCGGACGCCTCCCACCAACTGCGTACGCCTCTCACCGCGTTGTCCATGCGGCTGGAGGAGATCACCCTCACCGACGACCCGGACACGGTGAAGGAGGAGGCGACGATCGCGTTGACGCAGGTCGAGCGGCTCACGGACGTCGTGGAGCGGTTGCTGACGAACGCGCGTGACCCCCGTACCGGCTCCGCCGTCTCCTTCGACCTCGACGAGGTCATCCAACAGCAGCTCGCCGAGTGGCGTCCCGCCTACCGCAGTGCGGGCCGCGCGATCGTCAGCTCGGGCAAGCGGCATCTGCAGGCCGTCGGCACCCCGGGCGCCGTCGCGCAGGTGCTGGCCGCGCTGATCGAGAACTCCCTGATGCACGGCGGCGGCACGGTCGCCCTGCGCACCCGCGTCACCGGCAACCAGTCCGTCGTAGAGGTGACGGACGAGGGCCCCGGAGTGCCCACCGATCTCGGCGCCCGCATCTTCGAGCGCACGATCAGTGGCCGCAACTCGACGGGGATCGGTCTGGCGGTCGCGCGTGACCTCGCGGAGGCGGACGGCGGGCGGCTGGAGATGTTGCAGGCGCAGCCGCCGGTGTTCGGGCTGTTCCTGTCGCGTACGCCGCCCACGAAGCGGCCGCTGGTGGAGGAAGAGGAGCCCACGGTCCGCTGAGCCGGAGAAAGAGGGTGTTTCAGCTCACGTGCTGCTTGGGGCGGGGCAGCGGCTCCGGCTGGGGCTGGGGCTTCAGAAAGGACTCCGCGACCGGGGCCTCGGCTTCTTCCTCTTCGTCCTCGGCCGGCAGCGCCTTGAACACCCAGCTGCGGTAGGACCAGAAGCGGAACAGCGTCGCGATGCCGATGCCGAGCACCTTGAAGACGTTGCGCTGCAGCGAGCTGTCCCAGCCGAAGCCGTAGATCGCCGCGAACAGGATGCCGTTCTCGATCACCAGGCCGACCAGGCTGAACGCCAGGAACAGGGTGAGTTCCTTGGTGCGGGCGCTCTTGTCGCGGTCACGGTAGGTGAAGTAGCGGAAGCCGATGTAGTTGCACGCGATGGCGACAATCGTGGCGATCACGTTGGCGCGCACGGCCTGCAGGCTGGTCAGATGCCACAGCAGGTTGGAGACCGCGAAATTCACCACGGTGCCCACCACGCCCACCGCGCCGAACTTGGCAACCTCTCGCGCGAGCCGTTTGAAAGGCCCTTCGGAACCACGTTCCATGGTTGTGCAGGCCCCTGTCATCTCGGATTCGTCGACCAAGCCATGCTAGCCACCGCTTTCCTCCGGCGCCCGTGAAGCCGCTCACAGGTTGGGAAGAGACCCGGAAAAGAACGGTAAGAGGTACGGAAATCGGGCCGCCGTGGCGTGACCGATACCCTGGGGGAGTGACGTTCCCGGTAGTCGGCATGGTCGGCGGGGGGCAGCTCGCTCGTATGACACACGAGGCGGGCATCCCGCTCGGCATCAAATTCAAGCTTCTCAGTGACACCCCTCAGGATTCCGCGGCGCAGGTCGTCGGCGATGTCGTCATCGGCGACTACCGCGACCTCGACACGCTGCGTGACTTCGCGCGGGGCTGCGATGTGATCACCTTCGATCACGAACACGTACCCACCGAGCATCTGCGCGCTCTGGAGGCGGACGGCATCCCCGTGCGCCCGGGCCCGGACGCGCTCGTGCACGCCCAGGACAAGGGCGTGATGCGGGCGAAGCTCGTCGAGATCGGTGTGCCGTGCCCGAGGCACCGCATCGTCGCCGACCCGGCGGACGTGGTCGCCTTCGCGGCGGAGGGGGACGGCTTTCCCGTCGTCCTCAAGACCGTCCGCGGTGGCTACGACGGCAAGGGCGTGTGGGTCGTCGACTCCGTGGAGGAGGCCGCCGAACCCTTCCGGGCCGGCGTCCCGGTCCTCGCCGAGGAGAAGGTCGACTTCGTGCGGGAGCTGGCGGCGAACGTCGTACGCTCCCCGCACGGCCAGGCGGTCGCCTACCCGGTCGTCGAGTCCCAGCAGGTGAACGGCGTCTGCGACACGGTCATCGCGCCCGCCCCCGGCCTCGACGAGTCCCTCGCGCTGCAGGCCGAGGAGATGGCGCTGCGCATCGCCAAGGAACTCGGTGTCGTCGGCCATCTCGCCGTCGAGCTGTTCCAGACCGGCGACGGCCGCATCCTCGTCAACGAACTCGCCATGCGCCCGCACAACTCGGGCCACTGGACGCAGGACGGCGCGATCACCAGCCAGTTCGCCAACCACGTCCGCGCCGTCCTCGACCTCCCCCTGGGCGATCCGCGCGCACGTGACACATGGACCGTGATGTGTAACGTGCTCGGCGGCGACTACCCGGACATGTACTCCGCGTACCTGCACTGCATGGCCCGCGACCCCCAGCTGAAGATCCATATGTACGGCAAGGACGTGAAGCCCGGCCGCAAGGTGGGCCACGTCAACACCTACGGCGCCGATCTGGACGACGTGCTCGACCGCGCCCGTCACGCAGCCGGCTACCTGAGAGGCACGATCACCGAATGAGCCCTGTCGTTGGAATCGTCATGGGGTCGGACTCCGACTGGTCCGTCATGGAGGCCGCCGCGAAGGCCCTCGACGAGTTCGAGATCGCGTACGAGGTCGACGTCCTCTCCGCGCACCGCATGCCGCGCGAGATGATCACGTACGGCGAGCAGGCCGACGGCCGCGGCCTCAAGGTGATCATCGCGGGCGCGGGCGGCGCCGCCCACCTCCCCGGGATGCTCGCCTCGGTGACCCCGCTGCCGGTGATCGGCGTCCCCGTACCCCTGAAGTACCTGGACGGCATGGACTCGTTGCTCTCCATCGTGCAGATGCCGGCCGGTGTGCCCGTCGCCACCGTCTCGGTCGCCGGTGCGCGCAACGCGGGCCTGCTCGCGGCCCGCATCCTGGCCACGCACGACGAGGAACTCCTCGTCCGTATGCGGGACTTCCAGCAGGAGCTGAACGACCAGGCCACCGAGAAGGGCAAGCGCCTGCGCGCCAAGGCCGAGGGCTCCGGCAGCGGCTTCGGCTTCGGGAAGTGACGGGGATGACTTCACTCGACGAGGCGCGGGAACTCCTGCGTGAGTTCCCGGTGGTCGACGGGCACAACGACCTGCCCTGGGCGCTGCGCAACCAGGTCCGCTACGACCTCGACGCCCGCGACATCGCCGTACACCAGAACGCCCATCTGCACACCGACATCCCGCGCCTGCGCGAGGGCGGCGTCGGCGCGCAGTACTGGTCGGTGTACGTGCGCTCGGACCTGCCCGACCCGGTGCCGATGACGCTGGAACAGATCGACTGCGTACGGCAGTTGCTGGCCCGCTACCCGCAGGACCTGGCGCCCGCGCTGACCGCCGCGGACATGGAGTCGGCGCGCGATGAGGGTCGTATCGCCTCGTTGATGGGCGCGGAGGGCGGGCACTCGATCGCCAACTCCCTTGCCACGCTACGGGGGTTGTACGCCCTCGGCGTCCGCTACATGACGCTCACCCACAACGACAACAACGCCTGGGCGGACTCGGCGACGGACGAGCCGGGCGTGGGCGGTCTGTCGGCCTTCGGCCGTGAGGTCGTGCGGGAGATGAACCGCGAGGGCATGCTCGTCGACCTCTCGCACGTCGCGGCGACGACGATGCGTGACGCGCTGGACGCGACGAGCGCACCGGTGATCTTCTCCCACTCGTCGTCGCAGGCCGTCTGTGATCACCCGCGCAACATCCCGGACGACGTGCTGGAGCGGCTGCCGGCCAACGGCGGCATGGCGATGGTGACGTTCGTGCCGAAGTTCGTGCTCCAGGCCGCCGTGGACTGGACGGCCGCGGCCGACGAGAACATGCGCGCGCACGGCCTGCACCACCTGGAGACCACGCCCGAGGCGATGAAGGTGCACCGCGCCTTCGAGGAGCTCAACCCGCGCCCGGTCGCCACGGTCTCCACCGTCGCCGACCACCTCGACCACATGCGCGAGATCGCGGGCGTCGACCACCTCGGCATCGGCGGCGACTACGACGGCACGGCCTTCACCCCCGACGGCCTGAACGACGTCTCCGGCTACCCGAACCTGATCGCGGAGCTGCTGGACCGCGGCTGGTCCAGGCCCGACCTGGCCAAGCTGACCTGGCAGAACGCGGTACGGGTGCTGGGCGCGGCGGAGGACGTGGCGCGGGAGATCCGGGCGACACGTGGGCCGTCGAACGCGACGATCGAGTCGCTGGACGGCTGACCGGCGCGGCGCGGGAGCGCCCACTCCCGCGCCCGTACCCCGAACGCCCCGCTCACCAGGTAGCCCCCTCGTCAGCGTGCGACGGTGACCGTACTGCCGTAACGACGTACGGAGCCCGCCATGGCCGACCTCCAGGACCAACTGCACTCGACGACCGAGGTCGGCGAGCTCGACGACTTGGTCCACGAGCCCTTTCCCGGTGAGCCCTTCCCACCGGACAGCGCGGAACCGTACGACCCCGTCTCCGACCCCGAGGCGGCCCCCCTGGAGCGCGCCCGCGCCATCCTCGCCGCGCACCCGGTCGCGGACGGCTACAGCGGGCTGCCGTGGGCGCTGCGGCACCTGCCGTGGTTCGACCTGGAGCTGGGCGAGAGTTCCGTGGACACCGATGTGCCGCGGCTGCGCGAGGGCCATGTCGGCGCCCTGTTCTGGTCGCTGCACCTGCCCGAGGGCCTCGCCGGGGACCGGGCGGTCGGCGCCACCCTGGAACAGCTGGACCTGGTGAACACGGTGGTCCGCGCCCACCCCGAGGGCCTGCGCCTGGCGTACACCGCAGGGCAGACCACCGACGTGCGCAACTGCGGCCGTATCGCCGTGCTGCTCGGCCCCGCCGGAGCCACCGCGCTCGGCGACTCCCTGGGCATCCTGCGCTCCCTGCACGCGCTGGGCCTACGGGTCCTCACGCTGGCCGGGGTGTCCTGGGCGAGCGAGGCCGGGCTGACCCGGTTCGGCGAGGAGGTCGTCCGCGAGATGAACCGCCTCGGCGTGCTCGCCGACCTCTCCGGCGCCTCCGACGGCACGGTCCGCCGCACCCTCGCGGTCTCCAAGGCGCCGGTCCTGTTCACCCGCTCCGCCGCCCGCAGCCTGCGCCCGCACCCGGCGAACCTCTCCGACGAACTCCTCGCCGCGGTCGGCGCCGCCAAGGGCCTGTGCATGGTGCCGCTCACCGCCGAGCAGACCGGCCCGTCCGTCCGGGACGTCGCCGACCACCTCGACCACGTCCGCGAGGTCGCGGGCCGCGAGTGCGTCGCCCTGTCCGGCACCTACGACGCCGGTACGGCCCACCCGCAGGACCTCGCCGACGCCTCCTGCTACCCGAACCTCATCGCCGAACTCCTCCACCGCGGCTGGCCCGAGCCCGACCTCGCCCTGCTGAGCTGGGGCAACGTCCAACGCGTCCTGCGCAGCGCCGACTTCACGTCCCGCGCCGCCCAGCAGCGCCGCGAGCCGTCCACGGCGAAGATCGCCGAGCTGGACGGGTAGATCCTCGGCTAGTGGTTGATCCGGCAGAGGCAGAAGGGATGCCCTGCCGGATCGGCGTACACCCGGAAGTCCTCCTTGTCCTGCCGCTCCAACACCCGCGCGCCGAGGGCCAGTACGGCACTCTCGGCCGCCTCGATCTCCTCCCAGGTCGACCCGGCGTCGAAGTCGAGATGGAACTGCTGCGGCCGGTCCGCGCGCGGCCACTCCGGTGGGGTGTAGTCGGTCGCCCGCTGGAAGGCGATCCGCGGCCCGTCCGGAATATCGAGTACGACCCATTCGTCGTCGGCGGCGTGGGGCGTGCCGCCCAGGATCCCGGCGTAGAACGCGGCGAGCGCGAGCGGGTCCGGGCAGTCGATCACGGTGGAACGGAAACGTGCCACGGCGGACATGGTGACCTCCAGAATCTCCAGAATCTCCGGGATTGACGTCAGCAGGCGCAGAGGCAGAACGGGTGCCCCGCCGGGTCGGCGTACACACGCCACGTGCGCGAGCGGTCCTCAGTGTCCAGCGGCGTCGCGCCCAGCGCCAGGACGCCCTTCTCGGCCGCGTCCAGGTCCGCGACGGTCAGGTCGAGGTGGAACTGCTGCGAGTCGCCGGGCGCGGGCCACTTCGGCGGTACGTGCCCTGGAGCCTTCTGGAACGCCAGTGACCGTCCTCCCGGCAGTTTCAGGTCCACCCAGTCCCCCTCGCCCTCGACGGTGCCGCCCAGGATCCCGGCGTAGAAACCGGCGAGTGCGCGGGGGTCGGGACAGTCCAGGACGACGGCACCCAGCTCGGCGATGGCGATGGCCATGACGGACTCCTCCTTGTTACCTGCGGATGGCATTATGTGGTAACGGTTACTGCATGCTCCCGCATTGGAGGTAACGTCGCAAGCATGAGTGAGAGAGTTTCCGCCCCCGGCGACCTGGCCCTGATCGAGGCGCTGGTCAACACGCTGGACATCGAGGCGGGCGCCGACGAACTCGACACGGCGGACGGCCGGGCGCGCTTCGGACTGACCGAGGACGAGGTGCCGCGCGCCCGCGAACTGCGCGAGTCCCTGCGCGCCACCCTGCTCGCCCACGCGGGCCACCCCGCGCACCAGGACGTGACCCCGCTCGGCGAACTGCTCTCCCGGGCCCCGCTGTTGGTCGCGGTCGACACACGCGACGGCTCGGCGCACATAGAGTCCGCCGACGCGGAACCCCTGCTCTCCCGCATCGCCGCGACGATCGCCGAGTCCCTCGTCGCGGGCACCTGGCCCCGCCTCAAGGCCTGCGAGGCCCCCACCTGCCACTGGGCGTACTACGACCGCAGCCCGGCCGGCCGGGGCCGCTGGTGCTCGATGGCGGTGTGCGGGGCGCGCGCGAAGATGCGCCGGTACCGGGCCAAGTAGCCCTAGCCGGGGGCGACTTGAGCGGTCCGCGCGCCGAGCACGGCCCAGTGGTGCAGAATGCAGCCAGACGCCGGTCCGGCCGACTGAGCCTCGGCCGGACCGGCGTCGCCTTGCCTGCGGGCCGCTGCCTACGCCGTGGGACGGCCCATCGCGCGGAACGTCCAGCCCGCCTTCCGCCACAGCTGCGGGTCGAGCGCGTTGCGCCCGTCGAGGACCACCCGGGCGCGTACGGCCTCGCCGAGCGCCGCCGGGTCCAGCTCGCGGAACTCCCGCCACTCCGTCAGGTGCAGGACGACATCGGCGCCCCGCACGGCCTCCACGGCGGTGTCCGCGTAGCCCAGCGTCGGGAACAGCCGTAGCGCGTTGGGCATGCCCTTCGGGTCGTACACCGTGACCTGGCCGCCCTGGAGGTGGATCTGGCCGGCGACGTTCAGTGCGGGGGAGTCGCGTACGTCGTCCGAGTCGGGCTTGAACGTGGCGCCGAGCACGGCGACCCGCTTGCCCAGGAAGGACCCGCCGCCGAGCGCCTCGCGCGTCATCTCCACCATCGCCCCGCGCCGCCGCATGTTGATGGAGTCGATCTCGCGCAGGAAGGTCAGCGCCTGGTCGGCACCGAGCTCACCGGCGCGCGCCATGAACGCCCGGATGTCCTTGGGCAGACACCCGCCGCCGAACCCGATACCCGCCCGCAGGAACTTCTTCCCGATCCGCTCGTCGTGCCCGATCGCCTCGGCCAGCTTCACGACATCGCCGTTCCCGGCCTCGCAGACCTCGGCCATGGCGTTGATGAAGGAGATCTTGGTGGCGAGGAAGGAGTTCGCGGCGGTCTTCACCAGCTCGGCGGTCGGGAAGTCGGTCACGACGAACGGCGACCCGGCCCCGATCGGCACGGCGTACACCTCGCGCATCAGCCGCTCGGCCCGCTCGCTCCGTACGCCGACCACGATCCGGTCCGGATGCAGCGTGTCCTGGACGGCGAACCCCTCGCGCAGGAACTCCGGGTTCCAGGCCAGCTCGGCGTCCTCCCCGGCGGGCGCGTGCTCGGCCAGGTATGCGGCCAGCCGGTCCGCGGAGCCCACCGGCACGGTGGACTTGCCGACGACGAGCGCGGGGCGGGTGAGGTGCGGGGCGAGCAGCTCGAAGGCCCCGTCGACGTACGACATGTCGCAGGCGTACTCGCCGTGCTTCTGCGGGGTGTTCACGCACACGAAGTGGACGTCGCCGAACTCCGCGACCTCGGCCCAGTCCATGGTGAAGCGCAGCCGTCCGGTGGAGCCCTCGATCCCGGCGACGTGCTTGCGGAGCAGCTCCTCCAGCCCCGGTTCGTACATCGGGACCTCACCCCGCTGGAGCATCGCGATCTTCTCGGGCACGACGTCAAGACCCAGCACCTCGAAGCCCAGCTCGGCCATGGCCGCGGCGTGCGTGGCGCCCAGGTAGCCGGTGCCGATCACGGTGATCTTGAGGGCCATGAATGCTCCAGAAGGTGTACGGGGGCGATGCGCGCCCGAGCATAGTCGGAGGTCCTGACGGGCAGTTTTCCCCCTGTCGCCAAGCTCACGTATCACTCCCGTGGGCGGGCCCCTAAAATTTGGGTTACTTAACGGTAATTAGCACCGTCATCACAGCGTCCTTGGAGCGTGAGAGACCTTGGCCGGATCGGCTGACTTCGACCTGTACCGCCCGTCAGAGGAGCACGACATGCTCCGCGACGCGATCCGCTCACTGGCCGAGGCGAAGATCGCGCCGTACGCCGCAGCGGTGGACGAGGAGTCCCGCTTCCCGCAGGAGGCCCTCGACGCCCTCGTGGCGAACGACCTGCACGCCGTCCACGTACCCGAGGAGTACGGCGGCACCGGCGCGGACGCGCTGGCCACGGTGATCGTGATCGAGGAGGTGGCGCGGGTCTGCGCGTCCTCCTCCCTCATCCCCGCGGTGAACAAGCTGGGCTCGCTCCCCGTGATCCTCTCCGGCTCCGAGGACCTGAAGAAGCGGTACATGACCCCGCTCGCCAAGGGCGACGCGATGTTCTCGTACGCCCTCTCCGAGCCGGACGCGGGCTCCGACGCGGCCGGCATGAAGACGAAGGCGGTCCGCGACGGCGACCACTACATCCTCAACGGCGTGAAGCGCTGGATCACCAACGCGGGCGTCAGCGAGTACTACACGGTGATGGCGGTGACGGACCCCGAGAAGCGCAGCAAGGGCATCAGCGCCTTCGTCGTCGAGAAGTCCGACGAGGGTGTCTCCTTCGGCGCCCCGGAGAAGAAGCTCGGCATCAAGGGCTCCCCGACCCGCGAGGTCTACCTCGACAACGTCCGTATCCCGGCCGACCGCATGATCGGCGCGGAGGGCACCGGTTTCGCCACGGCGATGAAGACCCTGGACCACACCCGCATCACGATCGCGGCCCAGGCCCTCGGCATCGCCCAGGGCGCCCTCGACTACGCCAAGGGCTACGTCAAGGAGCGCAAGCAGTTCGGCAAGCCGATCGCCGACTTCCAGGGCATCCAGTTCATGCTCGCCGACATGGCCATGAAGATCGAGGCCGCCCGCGCCCTGACCTACCAGGCGGCAGCCGCGTCCGAGCGAGGCGACAAGAACCTCACCTTCCAGGGCGCGGCGGCCAAGTGCTTCGCCTCGGACGTGGCGATGGAGGTGACGGTCGACGCCGTCCAGCTCCTCGGCGGCTACGGCTACACCCGCGACTACCCGGTCGAGCGCATGATGCGCGATGCGAAGATCACCCAAATATACGAAGGAACGAACCAGGTTCAGCGCATCGTGATGGCGCGCAACCTGCCGTAAGAGGCTGAGCACAGGAGGCGTCCTTCGGGGGGCGCCTCCATTCTTCCTGAAGCGTGAAACACGGAACATGGCGTGGGTCGTGTTTCATGTTCTATGCTTCGCGTGTGTCCGGGGGCCACCCGGCACATGGTGGCTGCTGTGTGTCGCGCTATGTTCGACTGGTGACCAGTGAACGTGGAGACGCCGAACTGCCTGAGGGATGGCGCGTGGACGGAGAACAACTCGTCCATGAGGCCGAGTTGCACGGCTGGAGGTTGACCGTGGTGAGCGTTCTGGGCGCGCCATGGGACGGCCCTTCCAGCCTTCGTATCGATCCTCCCGCCGACCTCGACGCCGTAGCGGGGACGGACGGCATCACGGCGGAACTCATGCGATCGATCTCCATGGCGGAGATCCGCAGGACGACGAAGGAACTTCGTGCGCGACTGGGCTACGCGATCGATGGTGCCCGGTCCGGTGTCGTGCTCGACAGAGTCGAGACCGAGCAGGACTACGCCCTGATGTCCCGCGAGTATGTGCGGCTGGTGGAACAGGGATACCGGAGTCCGATCACGCGGCTGGCGACGGCGTGGGGGATGAGCCGGAACACCATCAGCGGCCGTATTCGGCGGGCGCGCGCCATGGGTTTCCTCGACGGGCCGCCAGGTAAGCCCGCTGATCGCCTGACGGCTAAGTCCAGGCGATGTCTGGAGAGGGAAGAACATGAGCCGAGCCGAGACCGGTCGGATCGGGAGTGAGCCGCTCGTTGTGGTCTTCGAACGATGGGCTACGACGCGTGGCTTGGAAAACAGCAGCGTCAAGCAGTATCGGTCGATCCTGAGCCGAAGCGTCGTACCGTTCTTCGGGGCGCGGATCATCGGCGCACTCGTGCCGGCCGACATCGAGGAATGGGTCACATGGATGACCCACACGCGAAAGTACAAACCGTCCACGACGAGGTTCCGCTTCAACATCCTCATGTCGGTTTTCGCCTGGGCGACGGAATGCGGGCTGGCCGACAGCAACCCCTGCAAAGGAGTCGACCTCCCTGTCAGCCGGGCACGGGCGCACCGAGACCAGCGAGCCGAAGTCCACGTCCCCAGCGCGGAAGTTGTGCACGCTGCCATTGGGGCGGCACCTGAGCGCTATCGCGGCATGTTCTGGCTCATGGCCGGATGCGGCTTGCGTCTCGGTGAGGCCATGGGCATCGGGCGAGACCGGATCCACTTCGGCGGTAGGACACTCACAATCGACCGGCAGGTCGCCTGCGACGGGGATACCGGATCGGGCAAGTACGGCAGCATGCGGCTTCGTCACATCAAGTGGCGTGAGGAGGGCGACAGAGGACGGGATGTTCCGCTCCCTGACGTGGTGGCCCTGGCTGTGCGTCGGCATCTCAACCAGTACGAGACCTGGGGTCCTGAAGAACTCCTGTTCAGCAACGTCACTCGCACCGGCTTGTTGTACCCGTACTACTGGTACTCCAGGATCTGGAAACCCGCCTTGGCTGCCGCCGACATCGCCTATTTCAAACCGCACAGTTTCCGGCACTTCTACGCCGCGTCCCTGTTGTCCCAGGGCGTGCCGGTGAGCGAGGTCTCCGTGTGGCTCGGCCACTCATCCGTCAGTTTCACGGAGCGGTACTACGGGGACCTCATGCCGGATGCTCCGGATCGTGCCCGGCTGGCAATGGACGGCGCCCTTGGACTTGTCCGCCCGGCGGACGGCATGGGTTCAACGCGTGGGCTGTTCGGTGTGGCCTGACAGTGGCGTGAGTCGGCATGGCCATATGGACGTCGGCAGGGCCTCGACGACGCGGCCTCCGGTTCGATGTCGGTGGCTCTTGCCGACTTCAGTGAGGAAACCCGTTCGGAGCGGATGCCCGATGGAGAGAGGGGATGGGTGACGCCGGGCGCGGCGATGTGAGCGCCGACTGACGCGAGTCGAGGGCACCCCCGGCGGGTGCCCTCGCTGCTTCGTCCGGCATGCTGCGGCCCATGAACGATCCGACCCAGGCTTTCGACACCGCCGAACGCACCATGTGGGCCGGCCGCGCCGACGCCTATGCCGGGAGCTTCGCGCTTCTCTGCGCACACCCTGTGGCGCAACTGCTGGACACGGCCGGGGTCGAGGCCGGGACGTACGTCCTCGACGTCGGCACCGGGACCGGTACGGCGGCCCTGGCCGCGCTGGCGCGGGGTGCGCGGGTGTGTGCCGTGGACGCGGACGCCGGGATGGTGGCCGCCGCGCAGCAGGCAGGCGTTGCGGCGAGCGTCGCCGTACTGCCCGAACTGCCCTTCCCCGACGGCGAGTTCGATGCCGTCGTCGGCAACTTCGTCGTCAACCACGTCGGCCGCCCCCGCGCCGCCCTCGCCGAACTGCGGCGGGTGCTGAAGCCGGGCGGCCGGGTCGCGCTGACCTCGTGGGGCGCGCGGAGAGGCGCCGGGCAGGAGTTGTTCGGTCGGGCGTTCGCGGCGGCGGAGGCCGTGATCCCCGCGGATCTGCCACGGCTCGACCCGGCCGAGGACTTCGCGCGTACGGCGGACGGGTTCGCGGAGCTGCTCCGCGAGGCGGGCTTCACGGACGCCCGGGCGGTCGAGCTGGAGTGGGACCACCGCACCACCGTCGACGCGTGGTGGGGCGGACCCGCCGCCGGGGTCGCCACGGCGGGGCTGGTCGTCACCTCGCAGGAGGCGGGGACGGTCGTGCGGATCCGGCGGGAGTACGAGCGGCTGGCCGGTGAATTCACCGCCGGGGGAGACGAGTTGGCCCTGCCGCACATCGCGTTGCTCGCGTGCGGCAGGGCCCAGTAGCTCTGCTCAGTTACCGGAGACCGTGACCTTCTGGTCGTTGTTCAGCTCGTTCACCAGCGTCTTCACCTTCGCCTTGTCCCAGACGAGGTTGCCACCGACGGAGCCCGAGAGCGGCATGTTCATCGAGGTGCCGTCACCGCCGCTGACGCCCTTCATCGCCCAGAACATGGACGCCAGGTCCCAGAGCGACATGTCCTTGTCGACGGACAGGGAGTCGAGGCCGGCGCCGAGCGTCGGGTAGAGCTTGAAGGGGTTCAGCAGGGTGCCCGGCGTCGCGACCTGGTGCGCCAGCGCCGACAGGAACTTCTGCTGGTTCTTCGTGCGCTGGAGGTCCGACGCGGCGAACGCGTGCCGCGTACGGACGAAGGCGAGGGCCTGCTCGCCGTTCAGCGTCTGCTTGCCGGCCTTGAAGTCCGCGCCCGAGTACGAGTCCTTGAAGCCCTTGTCGATGTCGATCGTGACCCCGCCGACCGCGTCCACGATGTCCGCGAAGCCGTTGAAGCCGATCTCGACGTAGTGGTCGATGTGCAGGCCCATGTTGTACTCGACGGTCCGGACGAGCAGCGTCGGGCCGTCCTCCGCGTACGCCGCGTTGAGCTTCGTCTGCCGGCCCGTGTTCTGGTACGTCTTGCCCGAGGTGGATCCCACGTACGACGGGATCGTGACGTTCGAGTCGCGCGGCAGCGAGATCAGCGTGTCGCCGCTGTCGCCCACGTGCAGGATCATCATCGAGTCCGTGCGCTTGCCCGCGGCGGAACCGGTGTGCAGCTTCTTCTTCTCGGCGGCGGTCAGCCCCTCGCGGCTGTCGGAACCGACGATCAGGTAGTTCGTGCCGTCGCCCGCCTCCGGCCGGTCGATCACCTTCGACAGGTCGACGTCACGGTTCAGCTTGGAGTCGGCCCAGAAGTAGGTCGCCACGGAGGTCACGACCAGCACCGTGACCAGGGTGATCGCGGTCCACTTGATACGACGGCGCCAGTTCGGCGCGCGCCGCGGACCCCGCCCGCCGTCCGGCCCCGCCGGTCCGCCCGGCCCACCACCGCCGTAGACCTGGCCCGTGTTGTAGCCGTCGTGCCCGTTGTCGTAGCCGCCCTGGCCGTAGCCGTTCTGGCCCTCGTCATAGCCCTGGCCGTCCGTGTACGACGGCTGCGGCGGGACTCCGGCGCCGTACGGCGGGGCCTGCGGGCCGCGTCGTACCTGACGCATCACACGTGCGCTCTCCGGCTGTGCGTTCGCGCTGCCGCGTCCGTACTCGTTGCCGCGGTTGCCGCCGGACCATCCCTCGGGCCAATCGTTCATGGGGCCCAGTGTGCAGGTAGCGGCTATGTCGTTTACAAGGGTCGTAGGAAAATCAGGGCACTGCTGTTGCGAAGCCAACACAAAGTCCGCAGATGTCCACCCGGCATAAGGTGAAGTCCATGACAGACCCCCTGCCGGGCAAGCCGACGTCCGCCTCCCGGACCACCCTCAGTCACATCATGACCAACGCCGACACGAACCTGCTGGGCACGGTGCACGGCGGTGTGATCATGAAGCTGGTCGACGACGCGGCCGGCGCCGTCGCCGGGCGGCACAGCGGGGGACCGGCCGTCACCGCGTCGATGGACGAGATGGCGTTCCTGGAACCGGTCCGCGTCGGCGACCTCGTCCATGTGAAGGCGCAGGTCAACTGGACCGGGCGGACGTCCATGGAGGTCGGCGTGCGGGTCATGGCCGAGCGCTGGAACGAGTCGAACCCGGCCACCCAGGTCGGCTCGGCGTACCTGGTCTTCGCCGCCGTGGACGCCGACGGCAAAGCGCGCCGGGTGCCGCCGGTCCTCCCGGAGACCGAGCGCGACGAGCGCCGTCACCAGGAGGCCCAGATCCGCCGCACCCACCGCCTGGCCCGCCGCCGCGCCATCATGGAGCTGCGCGAGAAGCGGGCGGCGGAGGGCCTCGACGACTGACCCTTCCCGAAAAAGTGTTACAGAAAAAGGCGAAGTGTCACACTTTTTCAGGCACACCCCACCTCGTCCCCGGTCACCACCCCGAACTCGCCCTGCTGCACATCCGTCGCCCGTACCCGCGTGACCTGCTTGAAGTCACTCCCGGCGATCACCTTCAGCAGCGGCCCCTGCCCCTTCACCGCCCGCAGCTCGCTCCCGGGCAGCGCCGCCGCGAGGGACTTCGCGGAACGGTCCCAGCGCGGGTCGTAGGCGACGACCGTCCGTCGTACGGTGCGGTCGGCCGCGCTCGTCGGCTGGTGCGTCGTACGGAACCCGGTCGCCGCGAGCGCCGCGTCCACGCGCTTGCCGAGACCGCCGGTCGCCGTCCCGTTCTCCACCTGGACCTGGATCTGCTGCGGGGCCACGTCCACCTTCACGGCGTTGGCGTGCGCCGCCTTGTGCACGGTCAGGGGCTTGTCGTCGCGCAGGGCCTGGAAGAGCTTGGCCGCCTTCGGCTCGTCCCACTTCAGCGTGGAACCGATGCCCTTCACGACGTATCCCATCTGCCCGATGGGCACGGTGGTGAACTCGGAGGAGGAGGGCGAGAAGCTGCGCATGGCCCGGCCGAGGTCGAGCAGTTCGTCGGTGCCGAAGCCCTTGTCCGCGCGGACCGACCCGAGCACGGCGTGGGTCACATCACGGAACTTCAGCGGATTCAGCAGCACCCCGGAGGACGTGGCCTGGTCGATCAGCGCCGCCAGGAAACGCTGCTGGCGCTTCATCCGGCCGAGGTCGGAGGCGCCGTCGACGTGCCGGGAACGGACGTACTGGAGGGCCTGCCCGCCCATCAGCGTGTGCGTGCCGGCGGACAGATCGAGGCCGGTGTACGAGTCCTTCAGGGGCTCGGCGGTACAGATCTTCACCCCGCCCAGGACGTCGACCGTTTTCATGAAGCTGGTGAAGTCGACCTCCAGGTAGTGGTCGATCTTCACGTGGGTCATGGACTCGACGGTCTGGACGGTGAGGTTCGGGCCGCCCTCCGCGTACGCCGCGTTGATCTTGATGGGGTGCGGGCCGTGGTGCTCGCCGGTGGTCTGGTCGGTGTGCGGGGGCGTCTCGGCGTAGGAGTCGCGCGGGATGCTGACGACGCTGGCCCGCTCCCGGTCCTCCGAGATGTGCACGATCATGATCGTGTCGGTGCAGTGACAGGGGGCGCCGCCGAGATGGTACGCGCGCCGCTCCGCCTCGGTGATCTTGTCGCGGCCGTCGGTGCCGACGAGCAGGACGTTCATGCCGTGGCCCGCGCGCGGCCGGTTCTTCATGTCCTTGAAGGGGTCGACGCGGGCGATGTCCGCGTCGAGGCTGGTGACCACCGCGTGCCCGATCCCGGCGGACGCGAGCACCACCACGGACAGCGTCGTCGCCGCCCGCATGGCCCAGCGCGGCTTCTTCGGCCGTACGGGGGGCCGTGGGCGGCGCTGAGGGGGACGGGCGGCGGGGGAGCGGCGGGGCGGCGTGGGCATGGGGGACACCTCCGCGAGGGCCGTACGTGGGATCTTGAGCACCGTAGGCCGATACGATCTGATACCACCGCCGCCGCCCCGGGCGGGCGCATCGGTGTCCCCCGTTCGCGGTAACGTGAGCCCCCTATGAACGCCAAGCCCGACGTGCGACTCCCCGCCGTTTCTGTGATCATGCCCGTCCTCGACGAGGAGCGGCATCTGCGCGGAGCCGTCCAAGCGATCCTCGCGCAGGAGTACGACGGCGAGATGGAGGTCGTGCTCGCCCTGGGTCCGTCGAAGGACCGTACGGACGAGATCGCGGCCGAGCTCGTAGCGGAGACTGCATCTTTTAAAAGCAAGCGTGTCCACACGGTCCCGAATCCGGCCGGCCGCACCCCCGCCGCCCTCAACGCCGCGATCAAGGCATCCCGCCACCCGATCGTCGTCCGCGTCGACGGCCACGGCATGCTCTCGCCGAACTACATCGCCACCGCCGTACGGCTCCTGGAGGAGACCGGCGCGCAGAACGTCGGCGGCATCATGCACGCCGAGGGCGAGAACGCCTGGGAGGACGCGGTCGCCGCCGCGATGACCTCGAAGATCGGCGTGGGCAACGCGGCCTTCCACACGGGAGGGGAAGCGGGTTCCGCCGAGACGGTCTACCTCGGGGTGTTCCGCCGCGAGGCACTGGAGCAACAGGGCGGCTACAACGAGGAGTTCATCCGTGCCCAGGACTGGGAGCTGAACTTCCGGATCCGGGAGGCGGGCGGCCTGATCTGGTTCTCGCCCGAGCTGAAGGTGTCGTACCGCCCGAGGCCGAGCGTGAAGGCGCTGGCCAAGCAGTACAAGGACTACGGCCGCTGGCGGCACGTCGTCGCCCGCTATCACGAGGGCTCCATCAACCTGCGCTACCTCGCCCCGCCGACCGCCGTCTGCGCGATCGCGGCCGGCATCGTGGTCGGCGCGGCACTGACACCGTGGGGCTTCCTGGTCCCGGCCGGCTACCTCGCGGCGATCACCCTCGGCTCACTCCCGGCGGGCAAGGGCCTGTCCCTGAAGGCCCGCCTGCAGATCCCCGTCGCCCTCGCCACCATGCACATGTCGTGGGGCTACGGCTTCCTCACCAGCCCCAAGTCCCTTGCGCGCAGGGTGATCGCGTCCCGGCGGCCCGCGGTACTCAGCTCGACCAGCAGCTGAGTACCGCCACAAGGAACGACGACCCGGACTACGACCAGACGTAGTTCGGGTCGACGTGCATGCAGGCCGTGGTGTCCGAACCGTTGAGGGCGTCGGCCGACGGCGGTGTCGTGTCGTCCTCGGCCGGTGCCTTGTACGTGGTGCCGGTGGTCCAGTCCGCGCCGACGATCAGAGTGACCCCGGAGACGCTGGTGGACTTCTTCACCGCGCTCGTCGGGACACCGAGCGCCTTGGCGACCCGCTGGGCGTCACCCTCCAGGTCCGCGCTCGGATAGCGGATGACCGTCGTGGCCTCGCTGAGGACCGTCGACGAGTCCGCCACCGCCTCCTTGAAGCCCTTCCCGACGAGGAGCTCGGCCACCGCGGTCGCCCGCCCCCGCACCGCGCTCGTCGTGCTGGTCCGGGTGCCGTTCTCCACCTGGACGGCGATCTGGTCGTCGGCGGCGGCCGGATCGGTGGACGCCTTCACCGCCGTGGCCGTCTTCTTCTTGTCCTTGCCGTCCAGCGCGATGTCCTCACGGACCAGCCGGAACAGCTTCGCCGCGTCGGTCGGCCTGGGCACCACCCGGCCGCTGCTGCCCGAGTACTCCCACGGCATGGTCGTCATGGTGATCCGGCCGGTCGGAACCTTCTTCAGTTCCTTGCTCAGGTCGTACAGCTTGGCCACGGTCCCGAGACCGTTGTCGACCGTGATCGCCTTGGTGGCCGTCTCGGCGAGGCTGCGCAGCCTGGTCGGATTGCTCAGCGTGGCGTTCTCGCGCAGCCGGCGGACCATCGAGTTCATGTACTGGTGCTGCGCCTTGGTCCGGGCGATGTCGGTGTCGTCCTCGAAGCCGTAGCGCGTCCGCAGCCACTGCAGGGCCTGCTTGCCCTTGACCGACGTGGTGCCCTTCTTCAGCTTCAGGCCGGAGCCCTTGCCGGAGGAGGTGTGCGAGTAGACGTTGGCGTCGACACAGACCGGCACCCCGCCGATCGCGTCCGCCATCGACACCACACCCGAGAAGTCGACCATCATGAAGTGGTCGATGTGGATGTCGGTCAGCTTCTCCCAGGTCGCCACCGTGCAGCCGGGGCCGCCGCGGCCCAGCGAGTCGTTCGTGATGACGTCGGTCTCCGCCGCGTACTTCTTGCCGGTGTCCGGGTCCGTGCACTTGGGGATGTCCACCAGGGTGTCACGGGGCATGCTCACGACCGACATGTTGCTGCGGTCCGCGGAGACATGGAGCAGCATCTGGACGTCGGCGCGGGCCGGGGTGCCGAAGGTGTCCTTCGCGCCGCCGAGCTTCTGGTTCTCCGCGGAGTCCCGCGCGTCCGAACCGATCAGCAGGATGTTCAGCGGGGTCTGGCCCGCCGCGTTGGCCTTGGACTGGGCCGCCCTGTCCTTCTCGTCCCCGATGTTCAGGGGGTCTTTCTTTATGTTGCTGTTGAGGTGCTGGTAGTACAGGTATCCGGCGCCGGCCGTCCCGAGTATGACCACCGCGAGGACGATCGCCGACCAGCGCAACGCCCGGCGTCTACGGCCCTTGCGGCCGCCCCCGTTCGTGTCCGCCCGTCTCTTCCCGTCCGCCGGCGTGAGCGACATCGTGTCCTCAACCGCCGGCACCTCCCCGCGCACGCTGCTCTGAGTCAAGTCCCCACCCCTCCCAAGCCTGCGCCTGACACACGGGTCCGCCCCGCGCCCTGTGAGACGCGGAACGGACCCGTGTGGTCACTTACTTGGCGCACTCAACCTTGTCCGCCGTGGACTTCTGGACCCCCTCCGGCGTCGACCCGGAGGTCGAGGTGAGCGGGACGCCGGCTCCCTTGAAGTCCTTGCCCAGGGTCAGCGTCATCGCCGGCAGCCCCTGGGAGTTCTCCACGCTCTTCCCCGGCTTCATCGCGGACCCCGAGAGGCCCATGATGGCGGCGAGCCTGCGAGCCTGGTCCGCCTGGTCGGGTGCGTACTCAAGGGTCGTCTTCGCCAGCACCGCCGGAGCGTTGCCCGCGTTCTCGGACTTGAGCACGCCCTCATCATTCTGCAGCCACGTAAGAGTTTCCTGTGCGCTGCCGGCGTCGGCCCCTCCGTTGAGGATCCGGACCCGCACCGCGGAGGCGGCGGACTTGGTGCCCTTGAGCCGGGCGGCCACGGCGGCCTTCTCCTTCGCGGCCTTCTGCTTGACCGCGGTGAAGGAGGTGTCGCTCTTGATCAGCGAGAAGACCTGCGGGGCGGTCGAGTTGTTGAGGACGACCGTCACCGGGGTCTTCTCCGCCGGGTTGTCGACGACCGGCACGGTGGTGAAGGTCAGGTTCTTCGGGTTGAGTTTGCCCAGCTCCAGACCGAGGTCCTTCAGCTTGCCGATGGTGTCGAGGTTGTCGTCGACGGTCAGCGCCTTGGTGCCGGTCTCCGCGAGCTTCAGCATCTTCGCGGGGTTGGTGAGCGTGGAGTTGGACTTCAGCTTCCGCATCAGCGCGCTGAGGAACTGCTGCTGCAGCGTGATCCGGCTCAGGTCACCGCCGAAGCCCACCGAGTGCCGGGTGCGCACGAAGGCCAGCGCCTGCTCGCCCGAGATGTTGTGCGTGCCCTTGGACAGCTTCAGATGCGAGTCGGAGTCGTCGATGTCCTTGGCCAGACAGACCTCGACGCCGCCGACCGCGTCGGTCAGCGTCTTCACGGCGTTGAAGTCGGCCACCATGAAGTCGTCGGGCTGGATCCCGGTCAGCTCGGTGACCGTCCGCACGGTGCAGCTGGGCGTACGGCCGCCCTGCCCGAGGCTGGTGTTGAAGCGGACACTCGTCGTGCCCGGGATGACCTTGGACGAGCCGTCCGACTGGGTCGTCGGGCAGTCCGGGATGTCGGTGATCAGGTCACGGGGGATGCTGAGCGCGGTCGCGTTCGAGCGGTCCTTGGACACGTGCAGCAGGATCGTGGTGTCCGCGTGGCCGACGCTGCCGGAGTCGCCGTAGCCCTCGTTGCCCGCACCGGTGCGCTTGTCGGTGCCGATCACCAGCAGGTTGATGGCCTTGCCCTTGCTGAAACCGCCGGTGCTCGCGCCGTCGTCGGAGACGGCCGTGATGTTGTCGTTGAGGTGCTTGATGTAGAGGTAGCCGCCTCCGGCGACCGCGACCAGCACGAGGGCCAGACCGCCGCCGGTCCACATCAGGACCTTCTTGCCCCTGGCCTTCTTCTTCACCGGCCGGCGCCCGCGCCGCCCCGGTGGCTCCTCGGGTGCGCCCCGCCGTCTGCGCGGCGCCGGCACCTCACGCCCGGGACTCCTCGGGACCGTCTCCCGCTCCGGCGCCGCCACACTGCGGTTCTGCGCAGTGGCTCTACGGGGCCCCGGCACCGCTGACTGCGGTGTGGAAGGAGTCAGTCGCAGTTCGTATTCGCCAGTGTTCGGATTGAGTACCCACTGGTCTGCGGGGTCGATGTTGTCCGCCCGCCCACGGCCTTGCGCGTCCACGGTTTACCGAATCCTCCGTCGGGGCCACGCGGCGCCTTCCCCCTCCAGGCGCTCGGGTCTCGTACATCCGATGCGCAAGTACACAGCACACCGGATCGCTCACACTATCCGTCCAGTTGAGCGGCAAGTGACTGCGGTGACAAATTCCACGTCCCTACAACCGGTCAATCCGCCCTATTTTTCGGAACAAAAGTTCGTCGACTTGGTGAGCGCATTACCCGCAGGTGTCCTCGGCGGCGGTGTTCCCACGGAACGTCGGCGCGGGCGTGGCCTCCGAACCGGGCGCCGTATTAAGGGTATTTGTGGCTGAATCCCGCGGTACTTCCTTCGTCACCGCGACAGTCGCGTCCGCCCGAAGCCGGGCGAACAGCTTTTCGGCCTCGGGCTCCACGAGCTGGTCGCGATTCGCGTTGTAAATGTACGACTCCCGCGGAACGGTGAGGAATTGCACATGTTCGGTGGGGATGTTCCGCAGGCCGCGCACCAGTTCGTACAAACCGCGCAGATTGGCCAGTTCCGGATCGGTGGTGAGCGACGAGGTGGCCGCGTCCAGCACCGGATACAACTTCCCCGGATTGAACAGCACATCGTCGCTCTGCACCTTGTTGACGAGCGCCCCCAGAAACCCCTGCTGACGGTCCATCCGATCGGTGTCACTGCCGTCACCCAGCGACTTCCGCGCCCGCACATACCCGAGCGCCTGCTCCCCGTCGAGCGTGACCCTGCCCGCGGGCAGCCTCAACTTGGCGGCCTTGTCACGAATAGGAGCCTTGAGACAGACCTGCACCCCGTCCACGGCATCGACCATGTCCTTGAACCCGTGGAAGTCCACCACCATGTGATGGTCGATCCGCACGTTCGTCAGCTTCTCCACGGTCCGGATCGTGCACCCCGAACCCCCCATCTGGAACGCGTAGTTGAACATCGCGAACATCGGCTCGCTCCGCGTCCCGTCCGGCCGCAGACACCCCGGCACATCCACCATCAGGTCCCGCGGCAGCGACACGGCGGTGGCGCTGCGCCGGTCGGCCGCCAGATGCAACAGGATCGTCGTGTCCGACCGCTCGGTCCCCGAGTCCCGCCCGTACTCCGAGTTCCCGTCCCCCGACCGCGAGTCGGACCCGATCAGCAGAATGTTCTGCGCCCCCTTCACCAACGCGGTAGGCCGCTCCTTCTCGTACCGGGCGAGCTCGGCAGCGGCGGCGTTGTCGGGGGTGATGTTCGCGTCGAGCTTGGCGTAGAGGGCCCACCCGACCCCGGCGGCCCCCACGAGGACCACGGCAACCCCGATCGCCGTTCCCCGCACCCATCGCCGACGCCGCCGACGTATGAGCCCGGCCCCGGAGGCGGAGGCCCCCGCCCCCGGCCCGAGAACGCCTCCTACGGTGTCGTCGAACACGGGCGGTCCACCCCTCATGGCCGAGGACGAGCGTGTGGTCCTGCGAGTGGTTCTGCGTCGGCTTCTGCTCTTACGACCATGGCGTGGATGGGGCGGGGGCGGCGGGCGGTGGGGGTCCATTCGGGTGACTGGTGCTTTTGTCTTCAGGGGCGCGAGGAACTGCGCGACCAGCCCCCACCGGCCGTCACTCGCCAAACAACCCTCCCCACCCCCTTCAGTAGCGCGTAACAGTCACCCGCTCACTCTCGACCCGCTTGGCCAAAGACTCCTCACCCAGCTGATCAAGATTCCGGCACAACACCACAGACCCCCCAGAGGCAAGCGGCCCGTACAACCCCACGCTCAACCCCTCCCACGTGTCGTACGACAACCCCGACAACACCCGAGCCCCCGCATCCGCACCCCCGTCGGCAAGGGCCCGCTCAACAACCTCGGCCCCCGTGAACTCACTCCCGCCGACGACCAACGCAGGCTCCTCAGGATCCACCGCCGAGAACGCAACAAACCGATCCCCCTGACTCGGCACCTCAACGGCATAGTCGACAAACCCAGCCGGAGTCTGCGGAAACCGCCCCCCGAGCGGCCGCAAGGCAAGAGCAACCCGCTCCCCACCACACGCTCGCGCCGCCTCCAACGACTCAGGCCCACTCACGACCACGTCGGCCGCACCCGCATCGCCCCCCACGTCCGCGACCACTCCCACGGACGAACACGCCAGCAACCACACCGCCGTCTGCCAATGCGCCGGCAACAACAACGCGACCCGATCACCGGGCCCCGCGCCGAGGTCCCCTTGAAGCAGGTTGGCGGTCTTGGCCACCCAATTGGCGAAGGTGGCCACGGACAATTCGACACGTTCCCCCGTGGCGTCGTCGTAGAAGGTCACCAGGGGGCGGCCGGGATCCGCGGCGAGCGCGGAACGCAGCAGGTCGGCAGGGGTGCGATCGGTGGCGTTCACCCGCGCAAGCGTACGCGGACGCACGGTCGTGCACGGAGTGCGGGACCACCGGTTCGGGCGAACGGCAGCCGACGGTCCGTCAATTCCCGGATGGGCGGATATGTATGGCTATGTTCAGAATCAGGAGCATGCGTGGATTCCTTGCTTCCTCGATCGGCGTCACCTGTGTGGCCGCACTGGCCCTCCCGCTCACCCTGCCCGCGGTCGCGGCACCGGCACCGGCACCGGCGGCGCAGCCAACGAGCGGCACGAGATCCGTGTCGACGGCCGCCGCACCGGACCTCCCCGGCAGCACCCAGTCGCTGCCCCTCGCCCCCCGAACCCGCGACCGCACCCTCGGCTCGGCCCCCGAGCAGGGCCTGACCCGCGACGACGTACACCGCTTCTCCCTCGTCGGCGTCATCTGGGACAACCCGGACACCGAACTGCATGGCAGCGTCCAGGTCCGCACCAGGGCCACCGGCACCGGTACCTGGTCCGGCTGGCAGGACGTCGACACCCACAACGAGGACCACGGCGCCGACCCCGGCACCGCCGAGCGCACCTCGGGCCGGGTCCACGGCTCCACGGCCCCGCTGTGGGTGGGCGACTCGGACGGAGTGGACGTACGCGTAAGAGCGGACGCCGACACCGAAGCCACCCGGACCGCAGACCCGCGGACCTCCTCCCTCCCCGCCGGCCTGCACCTCGAACTCGTGGACCCGGGCGCGGAACCCGCGTCCGCGAGCGCCCGAGCCGCCGCACCCCCCACCGCCGAGATGGCCGCAGCGTCGTCAGCGTCGTCAGCGTCCGCTGCCAACACCGACCTGGTCCCGCTCGGCGCCACCGAGATCCCGGCGTTGGACAGGCAGGCCACCGAACGCGAACTGGTCGCGCTGCGCGGCCCCGAGCTGACGCGGGCGGAGCGGGCCGCGCCGTACATCGGGCCACGGCCGCGCATCATCACCCGGCGTGGCTGGGGCGCCGACGAGAAGCTGCGCGAGAAGGGGTTCGTCTACACGAAGAAGGTCAAGGCGGCCTTCGTTCACCACACCGCCACCGGCAACAACTACCGCTGCTCGCAAGCCTCTTCAGTCATTCGTGGTATCTACCGCTACCACGTCAGGAGCAGTGGCTGGCGCGACATCGGCTACAACTTCCTCGTGGACAAGTGCGGAAACATCTACGAGGGGCGTGCCGGGGGAGTGGCGAAGGCGGTCCTGGGTGCACACACCCTCGGTTTCAACACCAACAGCATGGGGATCGCGGTCCTCGGAACCTTCGGCACCGCCAAACCGTCCTCGGCGGCAGTGACGGCCATCGCCCGACTCACCGCGTGGAAGCTCGGGCTCTACGGAGTCAATCCGCGCGGCAAGACATACCTGAAGTCCGGGGGTGGCAATCTCTACCGAAAGGGAAAGAACGTACGACTCAATGTGATCTCCGGCCATCGGGACGGGTTCGCCACAGAGTGCCCAGGACGGCAGCTCTACGGCAAGCTCGGCTCGGCCCGCTCGACGTCGGCCCGTTTCCAGGGCCGCTGACAGACACTGGCCGGCCGAGAAAACAGCTCGGCCGGTCCCGGCAGGAAGCAGAGACGACAGGTGACAGAAGCGATCCTCCTGGTCGGCGGCAAGGGCACCCGGTTGCGCCCGCTCACGGTGCACACCCCGAAGCCGATGGTCAGGGCGGCGGGGGTGCCGTTCCTCACGCATCAGCTGGCGAGAGCGAGAGCGGCGGGCGTGGACCACATCGTCCTGGCCACTTCCTATCTGGCGGAGGTGTTCGAACCGCACTTCGGTGACGGCTCGTCACTCGGCCTCCACATCGAGTACGTCACGGAGGACGAGCCCCTCGGCACGGGCGGCGCGATCCGCAACGTGGCCTCGCGCCTCCACTCCGGCCCCGACGACCCGGTCCTGATCTTCAACGGCGACATCCTGACGGGCCTGAACATCAGGGCACTCGTGGACACCCACGAGACAACGGGCGCGGACGTCTCCCTCCACCTCACCAAGGTGACGGACCCCCGCGCCTACGGCCTGGTCCCCACGGACGAGACGGGCCGGGTCCTGGCCTTCCTGGAGAAGCCCCAGACCCCCGAGGAGATCGTCACCGACCAGATCAACGCGGGGGCGTACGTCTTCCGCCGCTCGGTCATCGACACGATCCCGGCGGGCCGCCCGGTGTCGGTGGAACGAGAGACATTCCCGGACCTGCTGGCAGCCGGCGCCCACCTCCAAGGCCTGGTGGACTCGACGTACTGGCTGGACCTCGGCACTCCAGCCGCCTTCGTTCGAGGCTCGGCGGACCTGGTCCTGGGCCGCGCCCCGTCCCCCGCGATCCCCGGCCGCTGCGGCGACCGCCTGGTCCTCCCCACGGCCCGGGTCGCCCCCGACGCCAAGCTGACGGGCGGCACGGTGGTGGGCGAGGGCGCGTTCGTGGCGGAGGGCGCGAGGGTCTTCGGCTCGACGATCCTCCCCGGCGCCGTCATCGAACCGGGCGCCGTGATCACCGACTCCCTCATCGGCACCCGAGCCCGAGTCGGCGAACGCTCCGTCCTCACCGGCACGGTCATCGGCGACGGCGCGATCATCGGCGCCGACAACGAACTCCGGGACGGCATGCGGGTGTGGTGCGACGTGCGGATTCCGGCGGGGGCGGTGCGGTTCTCTTCGGATCAGTAGGGGACGGGGGTGCTCGGGTGGGTGACTCTTCGACCCACCGAGTCGGGTCAGTGGGTGACTGTTGGGCCTACCGAGTTGGGTCAGTGGGCGACTGTTGGGCCCACCGAGTCGGTCGATGGTCCACTTCTGGGCCTACCGAGTCGGGTGGTGGGTGGGCATAGGTCGGGGGTCTGGGGGCGGAGCCCCCAGGAGGACCCGCACCCCCACCCACCCGCACTCTCACAACTTCCCGATGTCACCCCGAGGCATCTTCGGCGCACGCCTGGCCGGCGTCCTCCCGCTCAGCAGAATCAACCGAGCCGCCCGATGCCGCTGCCCCGCATACGGCTCCAGCAACGACAACATCACCGAGTCGTCCGCATCCCGGTCCCCGGCCAACGCCCACCCCACGATCCCCGGCAGATGCAGATCCCCCACAGTCACCGCATCCGCCGCCCCATGACTCCGCTGCACGGTCTCCGCGGACGTCCACACCCCCACCCCCGGCACCACCTCCAACCGGGCCCGCGCATCCTCCGCCGACATCGACACGGCCTGCTCAAGCCGCGCAGCAACCCGTACGGCACGCAGAATCGTCGAGGCCCGCTTGTCGTCGACCCCGGCCCGATGCCACTCCCACGACGGAATCAACGCCCAGGCACGCGGCGCAGGCATGACCCACATCCGCCCGCCCACAGGCCCGGGCGCCGGCTCCCCGAACTTCCGCACCAACAACCGCCAGGCCCGATACGCCTCGTCGGTCGTCACCTTCTGCTCCAGCACGGACGGAATCAACGACTCCAACACGAGCCCGGTCCGCGTCAGCCTGAGCCCCGGCCGCCGATGCTGAGCCACCGCCACAAGCCGATGCCGAGGCACAAACGCATCAGGATCATCAGCGGCACCAAGCATCTCCGGCAACCGCGCCAACAACCACTCGCCCCCGGGCCCCCATGCCTCCCCGCGCACCTCACTCCCGTGACCGGACACCCGCAAGGTCCCCGGCCCGACCGGCGTAAGACTGGCCCGCCACACAGCCCCGTCCGCAGTCACCCGAAACGTGGGATCCCCGGGCCCCCGCCGCAACGGCCCGAGCACCAGCCCGAGATCAAGCGCCCCGCTCGGCACCCAGCTCCGCACACGCCCCGCTTCGCCGACCTGCCGAGGCACACTCCCAGGCACCACAACATGCCCACCCCGCACAGTCGTAGGAGTGGGCCGAGGAGCAAAACGTCCGGCCACGGTGAGTTCCAGGGGTGAGGTGAGTTACCTGAAGAGTGTTAGGAGCCTAGGCGGTA
Organism: Streptomyces sp. NPDC050508; assembly: GCF_040655155.1. Classification (NCBI taxonomy): domain Bacteria; kingdom Bacillati; phylum Actinomycetota; class Actinomycetes; order Kitasatosporales; family Streptomycetaceae; genus Streptomyces; species Streptomyces sp. NPDC050508. Next base: position 24,528 of record NZ_JBFAJJ010000032.1, on the reverse strand, counting down.
GCGCCCCTTCAGGGGCGCGGGGCTGTGTCGAATATGCGGCTCCGCCGCGTGGGCGCGCCCAGCCACAAACGACACGCACCCGCAACCGACACAGCCCCCAACGGCGACTCACCGCACCTCGATAAACGCCCCCGCATCCCGCTCAGCCCGAGCGGCAGGCGACGCCGCCGCATGCCCCACAGCCACCGCCCCCATCGGATCCCACCCCTCCGGCAACCCCAACACCCCCCGCACAACATCCCGGCAGAACATCGTCGACGAAACCCACGCCGACCCCAACCGCTCCCCGGCAAGCGCGACCAGGAAATTCTGCACACCCGCCCCCGCGGCCACCACGAACATCTCCCGCTCGGCCCCGTCCCGCCGCACATCCCCGTACGTGTGCGACCCGTCCATGACGAGACACGGCACCACGAGATACGGCGCCCCGCGCAGCACATCCCCGCGCCGCACCCGTTTCGCGATGGACTCCTCCGACTTCCCGTCCCGCCGCAGATCCGCGATCCACGCATCGCGCATCGCATCCAGCAAGGCCCCCCGAGACTCGGCGGACTCCAGCAGCACGAACCGCCACGGCGTCGTGTGATGCGGCGCCGGCGCGGTCACCGCCGCGGCCACGGCCCGTCGTACGGCACCGGGGTCCACCGGCTCGTCCGTGAAGGCCCGCACCGTACGACGCTGGGTCACCGCCTCCCGTACCGCCTCCGACGTCCCCAGCCGGAACATGTCGTCGCGCCCGCCCCGCACCATGGCCCGAGCCCCCGTCCCGTCGTTCTCGGAGGTCACGACATGCGCCAGCCCCCGCACCACAGCCACCGGCAGCCCCGCGGCCTTGCCCTTGACCAGATCACCGGCGGCGGCCAGTTCGTCCGCCGTCGCCACGACCGTCGCGCTCAGCGGATTGCCGTACGCGTCCGTGCCCCCGCGCAGATCGTCCAGTACGTGCACCCCTGCGGCGCCGATCGCGACGTCCGTGAGCCCCGTGCGCCAGGGCCGCCCGAAGGTGTCGGTGACGACGACCCCGACGTTGACACCGAGCGCGTCCCGCAGCCCGTCGCGGATCGCGCGCGCGGACGCGTCCGGGTCCTCGGGCAGCAACAGCACAGTGCCGGCAGGGGTGTTGGAGGCGTCGACCCCGGCGGCGGCCATGATCAGCCCCTGCCGGTTCTCCACGATCCGCAGGGCCCCGCGCCGCGCCACGACCCGTACGGTCTCGGCGTCGATCGCGGCCTCCCGGTCGGCCGCCTCGACGATCCGCCCCTCCGCCTTGGACACGATCTTCGAGGTGACGAGGAGCACGTCCCCGTCGACGAGCCCGGGCTCGGCCGTGGCGATCAGCTTCGCGAGATCGTCTCCCGCCGCGACCTCGGGCATCCCGGGCACGGCCCAGACCCGGTAACCCTCCACCGGTGCCACCTCGCTCATGCCGCCCGCACCTCCTCCGCCAACGCCAGCGCCTCCCGCGCCATCCGCGCGGTCGCCTCGTCGTCGGTCATCATCAGCGGCACGGCCCGGCAGCGGATGCCGGCCGCCTCGACGTCCGCTACGGCGGCCTCGTCCACGGTGTCGACGAGCCAGCCGTCGAGGAGTCCCGAGCCGTAGTGCTCGGCGACCGCCGTGGCCGTGGACTCCACGCCCACCGCAGCGAGCACCTTGTCGGCCATCCCGCGCACGGGCGCGTCCCCGACGATGGGGGAGAGGCCGACCACGGGCACCCCGGCCTCGGCGATGGCCTCCCGGATGCCGGGCACGGCGAGGATCGTGCCCACGGAGACGATCGGGTTGGACGGCGGGAAGAGGATGACGTCCGCCTCCGCGATGGCCTCCAGGACCCCGGGCGCGGGCTTGGCCTGCTCGGCCCCGACCGGTACGACGGCCTCGGCGGCCACCGACGCGCGCAGCCGCACCCAGTACTCCTGGAAGTGGATCACCTTGCGCTCGCCGTCCACCTCAACGGCGACATGCGTCTCGACGCGGTCGTCCGTCATGGGGATGAGCCGTACTCCCGGTTTCCACCGGTCGCACAGCGCCTCGGTGACCGCGCTCAGCGGAAACCCGGCGCCGATCATCTGCGTCCGCACGATGTGCGTCGCGAAGTCCCGGTCGCCGAGCCCGAACCACTCCGGCCCGACCCCGTACGCCCCGAGCTCCTCCTTGAGGTGGAAGGTCTCGTCGGCCCGACCCCAGCCCTGCTCCTCGTTGATGCCGCCGCCGAGCGTGTACATCACCGTGTCGAGGTCGGGACAGACCTTCAGCCCGAAGAGGTGGATGTCGTCCCCCGTGTTGCCGATCACCGTGATGTCCGCGTCCGGCACGGCCTGCTTGAGACCGCGCAGGAACCGGGCACCACCGATACCGCCTGCCAGAACCACAATGCGCATGGGCACAAGTCTTGCAGGCGGGTCTGACAATGCGGCAGGCAGTCGTCGCATCGGGCGCCGAGCCGTCACCGCATCGCGTCAGGCGGTCACGGCGTCGACCGGTTCCGACCCGGTGCGCCGCGCGCACGCCGTGTGCATCGGCATCTCGGTCAGGCCCGGGAAGTAGACGTGCAGGCTTATGGCCGGTTCCAAGGTGTCGTTGACGACCTCGTGGACGTACCCCGGCGCGAACATCCGCTGCGCGCCCGCCCCCAACGCGCGCGTGCCCCGCTCGGTGCGCTCGGTCAGCGTGCCGTCCAGGACGGTCAGCACACCGGAGGAGAGACCGTGGTCGTGCAGCCCGCTGCCCTGCCCGGGCACCCAGGACAGCAGCCACACCTCGTAGCCGGGGCCGGTGCGCAGCCGGTGGTACCAGCGGCTCGTCGCGTCGTACTCGACCAGGTGCTCCCACTGCGTGCGGTCGGCGGCGACGGAGCGCGCCAGGCCGACGAACTCGGCCACGGTGGCCGGGTGCTCGCGCGGGGTCTGGAGAAGATGCGGGACTTCGAGGATGTCGCCGGCGATCTGGAGGTCGTTGTCGCTGTTCATGGGGGTGCGGTGGTTCCTCGGCGTAAGAAGTAACGGCGGGGGCTGGGTGTCACCAAGACAAGAAAGCAAGCAAACAAGCAAGGCCGGAGCGCGTAGGGCTCAACAGCTGGAACAGCGACAACAGCTACAGCGAGCGTGGGCAGCACCGAGGGACCCGGCGGTGCGGGTCGAGGTGAGTGCCAAGTTCGCGAGCATGCCCACAAGGACAGCGGTTCACACCCGCACTGTCAACTCGACGCCCGGTATGTGGGACATGTTTCACCTCATCCGGTTCATCTCCGAGGTGAAAGGTTTGTTCAGGAGCCTACCGGGACACATGGCGCACAACCGGGCGCACAAACCCCGTTGGAACGAGATCGAACTCCTGAGCGTCCTCCCCCGTACAGGCCCTGTCTTGGGGTAGGAGGCCCGCGAGGGTCTCCTCTGCCCTGTCAAGGTTTATGCCGATTTGAACACTTTCCGCTAGGCCTTGGTTCCGCAGAGTGAATAAGGGGCCCAATAGCAGATCTCGGCTTGACTCGCCCGGAGCAGCACACTTGTAATTTCACTCGTGTCGTTCAGCCGACATCGGTGACGGCTACATCACGGGGACGCGAAAGACAGACGAGGGGCGCACATGACCGAGCTGGTGCAGCAACTGCTGGTCGACGACGCGGACGAGGAACTCGGCTGGCAGGAGCGCGCGCTGTGCGCCCAGACCGACCCCGAGTCCTTCTTTCCCGAGAAGGGCGGCTCCACCCGCGAGGCCAAGAAGGTCTGCCTCGCCTGCGAGGTCCGCTCCGAGTGCCTCGAATACGCCCTCGCCAACGACGAACGCTTCGGCATCTGGGGCGGCCTCTCCGAGCGGGAACGCCGCCGGCTCAAGAAGGCCGCCGTCTGAACCGGACGGCACACCCGGGGACATACCGCGGGGCACACCTCGGGACGTACTGAACGGCCCGTCGCAGCTGGGTTATCCACAGGCGGCGGGCCGTCGCTGTGCCCAGCCGATAGTGTGGGCGCTCGTCCGAGACGTACCGCAGTCCCCTCGGGACACGGGCGTCCACCGCAGTCCATCGAACCGGGGCCCGTACCTCGATGTCCGTGCACAGCCACACGGCAGCCCAACACGACGCTGCCACTCCTGAGTTCCCGCGTCACGTGGTGACCGCGGTGCTCGTCTCCCACGACGGCGCCCGCTGGCTGCCCGACGCGCTCGCCGGGCTGCTCGGCCAGGAGCGCCCCGTGCAGAGCGTCATGGCCGCCGACACCGGCAGCGCGGACGACTCCGCCCAGCTGGTCACCGACGCCCTCGGCGCCGACCGCGTGCTGCACCTCGCCCGGCGCACCGGCTTCGGCCAGGCCGTCGAGGAGGCCAACCGCACCGCACCCGTGCTGACCCCGGACGAGCTGCCGTACCTGAAGCGCCCCAGCGGCTGGGACCCCGTCACGCGCACGTGGCGCGACGACGCCTACGACCTGCCGGAACTCCCGCACGGCGAGCCCGTCCAGTGGCTGTGGCTGCTGCACGACGACTCCGCCCCGGAACCCGACGCCCTGGCCCAGCTGCTGCGGGTCGTGGACCAGGAGCACGAACTGGGCCGCGACGACGTGGCTGTCGTAGGCCCCAAGCTGCGCGGCTGGTACGACCGGCGGCAGCTCCTGGAGGTCGGCGTCACCATCGCCCACTCCGGCCGCCGCTGGACCGGCCTCGACCGCCGCGAACAGGACCAGGGCCAGCACGACCACGTGCGGCCCGTGCTGTCGGTGTCCACCGCGGGCATGCTCGTCCGGCGCGATGTCTTCGACGAGCTCGGCGGCTTCGACCGCAGGCTGCCCCTGATGCGGGACGACGTCGACCTGTGCTGGCGCGCCACCGCCGCCGGCCACCGCGTCCTGGTCGCCCCCGAGGCGGTCGTACGGCACGCCGAGGCGGCCTCCCGCGAGCGCCGTGCCGTCGACTGCGCGGGCCGCACCGTCGCCTCCCCGCACAAGGTCGACAAGGCCGGCGCCGTCTACACCCTGCTCGTCAACAGCCGTACGGCCGTGCTGCCCTGGGTCCTCTTCAGGGTCGTCGTCGGCACACTGCTGCGGACCGTCGCCAACCTCGTCGGCAAGGTCCCCGGACAGGCCCTCGACGAGATCCGCGGCCTCCTGGGGACCCTGCTGCGCCCCGAGCGGATCATCGCCGGACGGCGCAGGCGCGCCGGCGCGCAGATCGACAAGGCCGAACTGAGGCCGCTGTTCCCGCCGCCCGGCGCGACCGTCCGGGCCACCTTCGAACAGGTCGCCGGGAGCTTCGTCGACACCTCCGACCCCGAGATCACCTCCGGAGCCGGCCGGCACGGCGGCGCGGTCGAGTCCGGACCCGGCGGCGACGACGCGGACTTCCTGGAGATCGACCAGTTCGCGCGCGTGAGGCGCATCGCCCGCAAGCCGGGCCCGGTGCTGTTCCTGGTGCTGCTGCTGGTCTCGCTCGTCGCCTGCCGCGGACTGCTCGGCAGCGGCGCGCTCACGGGCGGCGCGCTGCTGCCCGCCCCGGGCGACTCCGGTGAGCTGTGGTCACGCTTCCTGGACTCCTGGCATCCGGTGGGCGCCGGCGGCACTCCGTCCGCGCCGCCGTACCTCGCGCTCGTCGCGATGCTCTCCTCGCTGCTCTTCGGCTCGACCGGCTTCGCCGTCACGGTCCTGCTGGTGGCCTCGGTCCCGCTGGCCGGGTTCACCGCCTACTTCGCGTCCCGCCCGCTCGTCGAGTCCCGGCTGCTGCGCGCGTGGGCGGCCGTCGTCTACGCCTTCCTGCCCGCCGCCACCGGCGCCCTCGCGGGCGGCCGCATCGGCACCGCCGTGCTCGCCGTGCTGCTCCCGCTGATGGCCCGCGCGGGCATCGCTGCCAGCGGCCTCACCCACTCCTCCGGGGCCCGCGGCAGCTGGCGCGCCACCTGGGCGTACGCCCTGCTCCTGACGATCACCACCGCCTTCACGCCGATCATCTGGCCCATCGCGCTGCTCCTGGGCATCGCGCTGCTGGCCGTGCGCCGCGGCGACCTCGTCGGCTACGGCCCGCGCTTCCTGGCCCAGTTCGGCACCCCGCTGCTGATCCTGGCGCCCTGGTCGCTGACGCTGCTCCCGTTCGGCTTTTTCCAGCAGGCCGGTCTGGAGTACGGCTCCGGGGCCGCGTCCCCCCTCGACCTGCTCGGTGCCAGCCCGGGCGGCCCCGGCACGGTCAGTGGCCTGATGCTCATCGGCATCGTGCTGGCCGCGCTCGCCGCCCTGCTGCGCAGTGAGCGGCAGTTCGGAATCTGGACGGCCTGGGGCGTCGCCCTCGTGGGCCTCGTCTTCGCCGTCCTGTCCAACAGCTCCACCTGGGCGGGCCCCGCGACCCTCGTCTACGGCCTCGCCCTCCTCGCCGCCGCCGCGCTCGGCGCCGACGGGGCACGCGCGCGTGTGGCCGAGCAGAGCTTCGGCTGGCGCCAGCCGGTGGCCGTGCTGATCGCCTTCGCCTCGGCCGCGGGCCCGCTGCTCGTCGCCGCCGGCTGGATGATCCGCGGCGCCGACGGCCCCCTGGAGCGCCACGACCCGACCCAGGTGCCCGCGTTCGTCGCCGAGGAGAGCGGCACCCAGGACCAGGCCCGCACCCTCGTCCTCGACAGCGACTCCGCAGCCCACGTCGGCTACATGCTGGTGCGCGGCTCCGGCGCCCGCATGGGAGACGCCGAATTCGCGGCCGCGGATGGGGAGAACACCAGGCTCGACAAGGTCGTCGCCAACCTCGTCGCCGGTTCCGGCGCCGACCAGGCCGACGAACTCGGCGGCTTCGCCGTGCGCTACGTCCTCGTCCACAAGGGCGCGCCCCGCGAGGTCAGCCGCGTCCTGGACGCCACCCCCGGCCTCAGCAGGCTCAGCCAGGCCGACGGCAGCGCCCTGTGGCGGGTGGACGCGCAGGTCTCCCGCGCGGCCATCGTCACCGGCTCCGCCGCCCCCAAGCCCGTCGCCGCCGGACCCGTCGACATCCACACCACGGTCCCGTCCGGCGCCACCGGCCGCGTGCTGCGCCTCGCCGACTCGGCCGCCGTCGGCTGGACGGCCACCCTGGACGGCAAGCCGCTCACCCGCACCACGGTCGACGGCTGGGCCCAGGGCTTCGAACTCCCCGCCTCCGGCGGCAGGTTGGACGTCACCTACGACGACCCGATCGGGCACACCGCCTGGCTGTGGACACAGGGCGCACTCGCCCTCGTCCTCGTCGTGCTCGCCCTCCCGGGCCGCCGCCGCGAGATCGACGACGACCTCCCCGAGGAGGAGCTGATCCCGGCCCAGGCGGTCGCGGGCGAGGGCCGCCGGGCCCGCCGCCTGCGCGCCCAGGCCGAGGCCGAGTCCACCGACCAGACCGACGACCCCGCGGACACCGGGCAGTTCGACGCGTTCGCCACCAACACCCCACCTCCTCCTGCGGAGGAGGCAGCCGCCGCGATCCCGCAGCAGCAGTCCTACGGCGAGTGGGACACCGCGAGCTATGCGGGCGCCGAATACGGCACCTACGGCGGCGAGCAGTACCAGGCCAACGAGCAGTACCAGGCGGGCACTTACGACCAGTCGTACCAGGCGGACCCCTACCAGGGCGGCCAGTACGACCCGTACGCGTACGGCGGTCAGCCCCCGACACCGGCGTACGACCCGACGTACGAACAGGGCTACGACCAGAACCAGGGGCAGAACCAGGGCTACGACCCGAACTACGACCCCGCCTACGACCCGACGTACGACCCGGCCCAGCAGCATCCGCACGGCAGTGAGCGCCCCGACGGGAGCCAGCAGTGAACCGCACCACCCTGTCCCTCCTCGCCGGCGTGGTCGCGCTCGCCGCCGTCACCGGGTTCGCCGAGATGAACACACCGGCCGCGGCCGGCTCTGGCACCGCCAAGGCGGCCGCCCGACTGCCCGTGGAGCGCACCAGCCTGCTGTGCCCGGCACCGAGCACCTCCGACCTCGCCGACACGTCGTACACGTCCTTCACGCCCGTCACGACGGGCACGGGAAGCAGCGGCAAGGCCGAACTGCAGTCCGTCACCGAGGAGTCGGGCGACGGCACGAGCGGCAAGAAGAAGCCCGCCAAGCCCGTCCTTGAGCCCAAGGACCCCGGCACACCGGCCACCGGTGACAGTTCCGGCGCGGACTCGCCCGCGCTGCTCGGCACCGCCGAGGGCAAGTACGCGCCCGGCTGGACCGTCCAGGAGACCACCGAGGTCGCCGCGGGCAACGGCCGCGGCCTCCAGGGCGTCAACTGCACCGCTCCGGACACCGAGTTCTGGTTCCCGGGCGCCAGCACCTCCGCCGACCGCACCGACTACGTGAACCTCACCAACCCGGACGACTCCGCCGCCGTCGTCGACATCGGCCTCTATGGCAAGGACGGCGACCTCAAGTCGACGGTGGGGGAGGGCATCACGGTCGAGCCGCACGCCAGCGAGCCGATCCTGCTGTCCACGCTCACCGACGACCAGGAGGCCGACCTGACCGTGCACGTGACCGTGCGCAGCGGCCGGGTCGGCGCGTCCGTGCAGGCGCTCGACGCCAAGCTCGGCGGCGACTGGCTGGCCGCGTCCACCGACCCGGCAGGCAGCCTGGTCATGCCGGGCATCCCGAAGGACGCCACCTCCGTACGGCTGATCGCCTTCACACCGGGCGACTCGGACGCCGACCTGAAGGTGCGACTGTCCTCACCCACCGGGATGATCACGCCGGCCGGGCACGAGACCGTGCACGTGAAGTCGGGCATGACGACCGCCGTCGACCTGGGCGACGTCACGCGCGGCGACCCGGGCTCCCTGATCCTGACGCCGACCGACCAGTCCGTGCCGGTCGTCGCCGCGCTGAAGGTCGTACGGGGCAAGGGCAGCAAGCAGGAGACGGCGTTCATCTCCGCGACCAGCCCGGTGGACACGCGCGCGACGTCCGTCGACAACAGTGCCAAGGGCACCACGTTGTCCCTGGTCGCGCCCACCCGCACCGCGACGGTCAAGGTCACCGCGTCCGCGGGCAGCGGCGGCGGTACGCCCGTCTCGAAGACGTACACGATCAAGGCCGGCACCACCGAGGACGTCGAACTCCCCGTCCCCGGCGGCCTGAAGGGCACGTACGCGCTGACGATCGAGCCCCAGTCGGGCGGCCCGGTGTACGCGGCCCGGACGCTGTCGGCGACCGAGGAGGGCGTACCGGGCTTCACGATCCAGACACTGCCCGACGACCGGGGCACGGTGTCGGTGCCACAGACGGACGAGGACCTCTCGGTCCTGCAGAAGAAGTAGCTGTCGTAGGAGTCGGGGGCACGCGCGCGTGGGGAGGTCAGTCCTCCCCGTAGCGCGGATCGACCGTCTCCGGGGTGAGCCCCAGCAGTTCGGCGACCTGTTCCACGACCACCTCGTGGACCAGGGCCGCGCGTTCGTCGCGCCCCTTCGTGCGGATCTCGACCGGCCGCCGGTAGACGACCACGCGCGCGGGCTGTCCCTCGCGCGAGGGAATCGTGCCGCCCAGGGGCACCGACTCGTCGTTCCAGCCCTCGCCCGCCCCACCCAGCCGCGGCACTTCGAGGACGAGGAAATCGATGTCGGACAGCTGCGGCCAGCGTCGCTCCAGGCGCTCCACGGAGTCCTGCACCAGATCCGCGAACGCATCGGCCCGGCTCGCGGCCAGCGGAACCTGGGGCGGTGCGATCGGGCCGCGCATGCCCCGGCCGTGTCGATCGCGGCGCCGGGGCCCGGGGCCGGCGGCAGAGGGCGGTACGGGGGTGTCCATCACTGGTGAAGCGTAGTCCCCGCCGAGTCCGGCCACCCGACTCCACCCGCCGTCCGGCCGCTCGTACGCCATGTCGCCGGATGACCATTCCGGCCAAGGTTGGGCTCGATTCCGTATGTCTCCAAGACCGTCACTCTCAAGGCAATTGACGGTGTTTGTGCCGAGTGGTGACCGGACCTGACCCTGTTCGAGATCTCGGGAAGTGGTGTTCGTGCAGGTCAGCGGCGTGTTACCGGAGGGATGTGTGGGGCGTTTCACAGCCCGACACGGTGGAGTGACCTGGGGGAGAGTCGTCGCGGCCCGCTCAAGAGTGCGGTACCGTCCAACGTCGTGAGCCCTGTACGTCGCTGTTCGCGCACCGCTTGCGGCCGCCCCGCCGTCGCGACGCTGACGTACGTCTACGCCGACTCGACCGCGGTCCTCGGCCCGCTCGCCACCTACGCCGAACCCCACTGCTACGACCTGTGCGCCCAGCACTCCGAGCGCCTCACCGCGCCCCGCGGCTGGGAGGTCGTCCGGCTGCTCGACAGCTCCGCGCCCGCCCGCCCGAGCGGCGACGACCTGGAAGCGCTTGCCAACGCCGTGCGCGAGGCGGCCCGCCCGCAGGAGCGGGCGGCCGAGGCCGGCGGCAGAGGCGGGGCCCGTACGGCGGACCCGATGGAGGTCGCACGCCGGGGTCATCTGCGGGTACTGCGGTCGCCGGACAACTGACGTCGTCTGCCCCGGAGTTCGTCGCCGGAGTTCGTTCAACGATCCTGTTGTTCAGCGAGCCGGTCGTTCAACGATCCGCTCGCCCGGTGATCCAGTCGTTCAACGATCCGCCTGGCCCGCGGGCGAGTTGTTCAACGATTCACGCGACCCCTCACCCAACCACCCTGTACCGCTGGGGTGGATGGCGCCCTGAGCTGAGGTAACGGTGTGTGGACGGCTCGGTTGCCGCACGTCGCACGGTGGTCCTTGCGGGTAGTTTGGGGCGACCGATAGGACTTTCTGGAGGGTTGGCCGTGTCTGCTGATCTGTCGCAGCTCGTGAAGGCGTACGACGTTCGGGGCGTCGTCCCGGACCAGTGGGACGAGACGTTGGCCGAACTGTTCGGGGCGGCCTTCGTCCAGGTGACCGGCGCGAGCGCGATCGTGACCGGACACGACATGCGGCCCTCGTCCCCCGGCCTCTCCGCCGCCTTCGCGCGCGGGGCGGCGGCACGTGGCGTCGACGTGACCGAGATCGGCCTGTGCTCCACGGACCAGCTGTACTACGCCTCGGGCGCCTTCGACCTGCCCGGTGCCATGTTCACGGCCTCGCACAACCCGGCGAAGTACAACGGCATCAAGATGTGCCGGGCGGGCGCGGCCCCCGTCGGCCAGGACACCGGCCTCGCGGAGATCCGCCAACTCGTCGAGTCCTGGCTGGACTCGGGCACCCCGGAGGTCTCCGGCCCGACAGGAACGATCACGAAACGGGACACGTTGGAGGATTACGCGGCGCACCTCCGCGGCCTCGTCGACCTGACCTCCATCCGCCCCCTGAAGGTCGTCGTCGACGCGGGCAACGGCATGGGCGGCCACACCGTCCCGACCGTGTTCGCCGGCCTGCCGCTCACGCTGGTCCCGATGTACTTCGAGCTGGACGGCACGTTCCCGAACCACGAGGCCAACCCGCTCGACCCGGCCAACATCGTCGACCTCCAGGCACGCGTCCGCGAAGAGGACGCCGACCTCGGCATCGCCTTCGACGGCGACGCCGACCGCTGCTTCGTCGTCGACGAGAACGGCGACCCGGTCTCCCCGTCCGCGATCACCGCCCTGGTGGCCTCCCGAGAGCTGGCCAGGAACGGCGGCAAGGGCGTGATCATCCACAACCTGATCACCTCCTGGTCGGTCCCCGAGGTCGTCAGGGAGAACGGCGGCACGCCGGTACGCACGCGCGTGGGCCACTCCTTCATCAAGGCCGAGATGGCGAAGGCCGGCGCGATCTTCGGCGGCGAGCACTCCGCCCACTACTACTTCAAGGACTTCTGGAACGCCGACACGGGCATGCTGGCCGCCCTCCACATCCTCGCCGCGCTCGGCGGCCAGGACGGTCCCCTCTCCGGCCTCGTGGCCCAGTACGACCGCTACGTCGGCTCCGGCGAGATCAACTCCACGGTCGACGACCAGCAGGCCCGCCTCGCGGCGATCCGCGCCGCCTACGAGGGCCAGGACGACCTGACCCTCGACGAACTCGACGGCCTGACCGTCTCCTCCGCCGACTGGTGGTTCAACGTCCGCCCGTCCAACACGGAACCGCTGCTGCGGCTGAACGCGGAGGCGCGGGACGAGGCGACGATGGCGAAGGTGCGGGACGAGGTGCTGGGGATCATCAGGGGCTGAGGGTTCTTCTCGATGCCGGTCGGGATGTTTCAGCCCGTCCGGCGTTTGAGGACGAGGCCGTTCAGGCCGAAGGAGGGTCCGGGGGCGCAGCCCCCAGGGACGTCGCCCCCAACCCCGGCGCACACCCCACACCGGCGGTACCCTGACCAGGCACATCCGCCCAAGCGTCGCAGACAGTCGCAGACACCCTTTCGGAGGGACACCCCATGCCGCTCGAAGCCGGCCTCCTGGAGATCCTGGCCTGCCCGGCCTGCCACGCCCCCCTCAAGGAGCAGGACACCGAGCTGATCTGCACCGGCGAGGACTGCGGCCTGGCCTACCCCGTCCGGGACGGCATCCCCGTACTGCTCGTCGACGAGGCCCGCCGCCCCGCGTAACCGACGACGACGCGATCGGAGGCTGCCGCCCATGCTCGACGAATCGCTGCTCGACACCCCGGAGGCACTGGCCGAGGCCGACCGCCGAGGCCTGCTCCGCGGTGCCGCCGAAGCCGGTGCGAGGGTGCGCACAGCCGCCCGGCACGCCGCCGAGGCCGGCGTCCACGACCTGAAACCGGACGGCCGCCCACGCGCCATCCTGATCGCGGGCCCCGGTGCCGCCGCCACCTGCGTCGCCGACCTGCTCGGCAAGCTCGCCGGCGCCAGCAGCCCCGTCACCCGCCTGGCACCCACCGGCGTGGCCCCCGCGGCCGGCGCCCTGCGCTGGGAACTCCCTGGCTGGGCCGGCTCCGTGGACCTGCTGCTGATCACCACCCCGGACGGCACCGAGCCCGGCCTGTCCCTGCTCGCCGAGCAGGCCTACCGCCGCGGCTGCACCGTCGTCGCGGTGGCCCCGACCCGCAGCCCCCTCACCGAGGCGGTGGACGGCGCCCACGGCCTCTTCGTACCGATGGCGACCGCACCGTACGAGCACGACGAACCCCTGGCCGCCTCCGCCCCCGGAGTGCTCTGGGCGCTGCTCACCCCGCTGCTCGCGCTGTTGGACCGCACCGGGCTGCTCAGCGCGCCGCCGGAGGCCCTGGAGAAGGTCGCCGACCGGCTCGACCAGGTCGCCGAGCGCTGCGGGCCCGCCGTCGCGACGTACAGCAACCCCGCGAAGACGCTCGCCGCCGAACTGGCCGACTCGCTCCCGGTGATCTGGACGGAGGGTGCTTCGGCGGGTCCTGCGGGCCGTCGTTTCGCCGCCGCGCTAGCGGAGTTGGCCGGTCGCCCCGCGCTCGTCTCCGAGCTGCCCGAGGCGCTCGCCGAGCACAACGCCCTGCTGGCCGGCCCGCTCGCCGCCAGCGCCGACCCCGACGACTTCTTCCGCGACCGCGTGGACGAGGCACCCGCGCTGCACGCACGCGTGGTGCTGCTCCGGGACCGTCCGATCGGCGGCCTCACCGCCGCTCCGACCGCCCGTGACCTGGCCCTCAGCCACGACACGCCGATCAGTGAGCTGGAGCCCGAGGAGGGCGGCGAGTTGGAGACCCTCGCGGAGCTGATCGCCATGACGGATTTCGCCGCCGTTTACCTGGCGCTCGCCTCGGGCGCCTGATCTTGTCGTCGAAGCCCTGAGCCGCCGTACACCGTCGTACGGGGCGCGAAGCCACGTCGTACCCAGGTCGTCCTCGGGTCGTACGCAGAGAGAACCGGTAGAGAGCCACATGGACCGCCTCGACAACACCGTCCGCCCCTACGCCTGGGGTTCCACCACCGCCATCCCCAAGCTGCTCGGCGTCGAGCCCAGCGGTGAACCGCAGGCGGAGATGTGGATGGGCGCGCACCCGGGAGCACCCTCACGCACCGCGCGCGGGACGCTCGTCGAGGTCATCGAGGCCGCTCCGGAGCGGGAGTTGGGGGAGAAGGCGGTGGCGAAGTTCGGCCCGCGCCTGCCCTTCCTGCTGAAGATCCTCGCCGCCGGCGCCCCCCTCTCCCTCCAGGTGCACCCCAACCTGGAGCAGGCGAAGGAGGGTTACGCCGACGAGGAGCGCCGGGGCATCCCCGTGGACGCCCCGCACCGCAACTACAAGGACGCCAACCACAAGCCCGAACTGATCTGCGCGCTCACGGAGTTCGACGGCCTGTGCGGCTTCCGCGACCCGCTGCACGCCGCCGACCTGCTCGCCGGCCTCGGCGTCGACTCCCTGAAGCCGTACGTCGACCTCCTCCACGCACACCCCGAGGAAGCCGCCCTGCGCGAGGTCCTCACGGCGATCCTCACCGCCGACCCCGAGGAGATGCGCCACACGGTCACCGCGGCGGCGACCGCCTGCACCCGCCTCGGCGGCGACTACGCCCCCTACGCGGACATCGCCCACCACTACCCGGGCGACCCCGGCGTCATCGCGGCCATGCTCCTGAACTACGTCCGACTCCAGCCCGGCGAGGCCCTGTTCCTCGGCGCCGGCATCCCGCACGCCTACCTCAACGGCCTCGGCGTCGAGATCATGGCCAACTCCGACAACGTCCTGCGCTGCGGCCTCACCCCCAAGCACGTCGACGTCCCCGAACTCCTGCGCATCGTCAACTTCGAGGCGAGCGACCCCGGAGTACTGCGCCCCGAGGCGTCCCCCGACGGCGAGGAGGTCTACGAGACCCCCATCGACGAGTTCCGGCTGTCCCGGTACGTCCTTCCGGCGGGCACCGGCGCCCACGACCTCACGCTCGACACCCCGCAGATCCTGCTCTGCACGGCCGGAGCGGTGAAGGCGGGCGAGCTCGAACTCGCCCTCGGCCAGTCGGTCTTCGTCCCCGCGGGAGACATGGCCGAGGTGTCCGGAGTCGGCACGGTCTTCCGGGCCACTGTGATCGTATGACCGGGCCTGTGGATACCTGACGAGCCGTCGTCGGGCAGGGCTGCAAGAATGGCTCACCGGCAAAGGACGGGCAAAGACGCCCGGACGGCCACTGGGCAGACGTCCGGGGCAGACGTACGAAGGCGAAGGGACACCGCGAACACATGAGCGCGTCAGGCGGCACCAGGGCGATCGTGGCGGCACTCGGCGCCAACCTCGCGATTGCGGCATCGAAGTTCGTGGCGTTCGCCTTCAGCGGCTCGTCCTCGATGCTCGCCGAGGGCGTCCACTCGCTCGCCGACTCCGGCAACCAGGCCCTGCTCCTCATCGGCGGCAAGAAGGCCCAGCGCGAGGCCACCCCGCAGCACCCCTTCGGCTATGGCCGCGAGCGGTACATCTACGCCTTCCTCGTCTCGATCGTCCTCTTCTCGGTCGGCGGCATGTTCGCCGTCTACGAGGGCTTCGAGAAGATCAAGCACCCCCACGAACTGGAGCACTGGTACTGGCCGGTGGGCGTCCTCGTCTTCGCGATCATCGCCGAGGGCTTCTCCTTCCGTACGGCCATCAAGGAGTCGAACGAACTGCGCGGCACGCACTCCTGGTCGCAGTTCATCCGCCGCGCCAAGGCCCCCGAGCTGCCGGTCGTCCTCCTGGAGGACTTCGGCGCGCTCATCGGCCTGGTCCTCGCCCTCGGCGGCGTCGGTATGGCCCTGCTCACCGGCGACGGCGTCTGGGACGGCATCGGCACCCTCTGCATCGGCATCCTGCTCATCCTGATCGCGCTGGTCCTGGCCGCCGAGACCAAGTCCCTCCTGCTCGGCGAGTCCGCGGGCAGCGAGGACGTCAAGAAGATCGAGGCCGCCATCGTCGACGGCCACACGGTCACCGGCATCATCCACATGCGCACGCTCCACCTCGGCCCCGAGGAACTGCTCGTCGCCGCCAAGATCGCCGTC
Organism: Streptomyces sp. NPDC050508; assembly: GCF_040655155.1. Taxonomy (NCBI): domain Bacteria; kingdom Bacillati; phylum Actinomycetota; class Actinomycetes; order Kitasatosporales; family Streptomycetaceae; genus Streptomyces; species Streptomyces sp. NPDC050508. The sequence continues at coordinate 8,687 of NZ_JBFAJJ010000032.1, read as the reverse complement.
CAGCACGACGACACGGCCGCCGAGGTCGCCACCGCGATCAACGCCGCCGAGTCCCGCATCCGCGAAGCCGTCCCGATCGCCCGCGTGATCTACCTCGAACCCGACATCTACAGCGAGTCCGAAGCCACCAGGGGCCCGGACCGCGAAGCAACCCCCGGAGGCCCGGCCCAGCACCCCGCCGACCACTGACTGTCCCGCCCCGCTACGGCGGCGGGGGAGCGCGGCTCCCGCTAGACCCGCTGGACGGGCCACGGAGCGACCGGCACCGCCTTCCGCCGCCGTACGACGAACGCGGCGATCCCCAGGCCGATCCCGACCAGGGCGAGCACGACCCCGCCGATGACCACCGCCCCGATGCCGGAGGCGACCGTACGGTCGTCGGTCACCCGGCCTCGGACTGCGGACTCGGCCACCGTGCCGTCGTGGTCGCTCGCGAAGAGACGCGAGTCCGCCGAGTTCGCACGGTTGTCACCGAGCAGGAACAGCCGGCCCTTCGGGACCGTCACGTCGTACGACTTGTGCACGCCGTCGACGTCGCCCTGCTTCACATAGGGCTCCGACAGGGGCTTTCCGTTCACGGTGACCCGTGCGGCCGTGCCCGAACCCGTGCAGCACACCACGCGGTCGCCGCCCACCCCGACGACCCGCTGCAGCACGTTCGCGCCGGACCCGTAGCGGTCCGGCGCCGAGAACAGCACGACGTCACCGCGGTGCACCTCGCCGCCGCCGACCTTCTCGTAGATGATCCGGTCGCCCGGCTCGTACGTAGGCGACATGCTCTGGCTGCTGATGGTGGAACTCCCGTAGGAATTCCGCGCGTACGCGAGTGCGCCGATCGCCAACACCACCCCCAACAGCCCCACCACCACAGCCGCGACCCCAAGTCCCCGCCCCTTGCCCGACATCGTTTCCCTCCCCATGCGGCACTTCCGCGGGGGCGAGGGTAACGGGTGTCTGTGAACGGTCTGTGCGGGCCCGCGACCTGCGACGGCCGCAGGCCCGCACCGGCCGGCTAACCGACCTCGCTCAGCACACCGAGCACCGCCGACTCGTCCTCGGCCGCCGACAGCCGCTCCCGGAACCCGGCATCCATCAACTTCCGCGACAGCAGGGCCAGAATCCGCAGATGCTCATCACCGGCGGCGGCCTCCGGCACGGCGATCATGAAGACCAGCCGCGCCTTCGTACCGTCCAGGGAGCCCCACTCGACCCCCTCCGCCGACCGCGCGAACCCGACGACCGGCGCACTCACCGCGTCCGTCTTGGCATGCGGGATCGCGATCTCCTCCCCGAGCCCGGTCGTACCCTGCGCCTCCCGTCGCAGCGCGGTCGCCACCAACTCGCCCACGTCCACGACCTTGCCGGTCCGCGCCAACAGCCCGGCCATCTCCCGGATCGCGGCTTCCTTGTCGACCGCGTCCAGCCGCACCTTCACGGTCTGCTCGGTGAGATAGCCGGAGAGAACTTCGGAACGGACTTCGGAACGGACTTCGGAACGGACTTCTGGGGCGGTGTCCGCGGCGGGGACATCTTGACGAACCCGTGGCCCCGAACCGGCCGAGTTCCCCACGCTTCCTGCGCTTTCCACGCTCGCCGCCGTCGCTCCACGCGCCTCCCGCTCCGCCAGGCCTACGACGGCTCCGGCGCCCGGTGCTCCCACCCCGGCCCCGACCAACGCAAGCTCGGGTTCGCGCGTGACCGCGTGTTCGACGGACTCCCCGCGCCGCTTCCGTTCCCTCACGTCGGCCAGCGCGACCGTCGTCACCGCGGTGACCGCCGTACCGATCGCCACCGCCACGAAGAACATCGGTACGCCACTCACCGCGCCCAGCACCGCCACGATCGGCCCGCCGTGCGGCACCGCGTCCTTCACCCCGGCGAGCCCGGCGACCGCACCGGCCACCGCGCCGCCCAGCATGTTGGCGGGGATGACCTGCGCCGGCCGCGCCGCCGCGAACGGGATCGCGCCCTCGGAGATGCCGAAGCAGCCCATGAACAGCGAGGCCAGACCAGTCTCCCGCTCCTGGTCGGTGTAGAGCCGCTGCCGTATCAGCGTGGCCAGGCCCTGGCCGAGCGGCATCACCGGAATCGCGGCGGCGCACATGCCCATGACGGCCTGGTTGCCGGTCGCGATGAGCCCCGCGCCGAACAGGAACGCCGTCTTGTTGACCGGCCCGCCCATGTCGAACGCGATCATCAGCCCCAGGATCGTGCCGAGCAGGATCGCACTGGTGCCGGTCATCCCGCCGAGCCAGCTGGTGAGGTGCTCGAACACCCAGGAGATCGGCTTGCCGATGACGTAGATGAAGAACAGTCCGAGCGCCGTCGTCGCCACGATCGGGATCACGATGATCGGCATGATCGGCTGCACGAACTTCGGCACCCTGACCTTCTTGATCCACAGCACCAGATACCCGGCGAGGAACCCGGTCACGATCGCCCCGATGAACCCGGCGCCCGCCTTCGAGTCGTACAGCGCACCGGTGTTGGCGATCCACCCGCCGATCATGCCCGGCACGAGCGCGGGCCGGTCGCCGATCGCGTAGGCGATGTAGCCGGACAGGATCGGCACCATCAGCGTGAAGCCGATGACACCGATGTTGTTCACGTCCATCCAGAAGGAGTCCTTCGGGATGACCAGACCGCCGGAGGGGTCCGGGTGGCCACCGAGTGACAACGAGATCGCGATCAGCAGCCCACCGACCACGACGAACGGGATCATGTAACTGACCCCGTTCATCAGCGCCTTGTACGCGACGCTCCGCTCCCTGCCACCCGGAGCCGCTGCCGCTGCGGCCGTACCGCCCGGCGTGTGCACAGGCGCCGACCGCACCTGCTCGATCAGCCGCTCGGGATGCCGAATGCCCTCGGCGACCCCGACCATGAGAACCCGCTTGCCGGCGAAACGGCTCAGGTCCACGTCCTTGTCCGCGGCGATGATCACACCGTCCGCGGTGCTGACATCGTTGTCATCAAGGATGTTTTCAGCCCCGATGGATCCCTGCGTCTCCACCTTCATGTCGATGCCGCGGCTCTCGGCGGCCTGCGCGAGTTTCTCCGCCGCCATGTACGTGTGTGCGATGCCGGTCGGGCATGCGGTCACCGCGAGCAGCTTCAACCGCTTCTGCTCGCCATCGCCGCTGCCCGTGGGGGGAGGGCCGGCCGGACTGGTCACGTCGATCTCCTAACACCTTCGTCGCACGGAACGCCGTCCCGGACGTCCCGCAGGATCGATCAGAGGCTCCTGATCTCCCCGCATCCTGCAACATCCACCGCCCGACTCAAACACCCGAACATCCCTGATTGCCCCCATATGCTCCCTTCCGGCAGACGTTCGTGCGCATCCTGTTACCGCGCTCCCGGAAGCTCGATCCGACGCCGGGCGCCCGCTCGGTTCGGCTGGATCTGTCCGGAGCGGACTGGGGGCGGCCGGGCCTACCGGTGTAACTTGGGACGGAGCCAGACGTCGCTGCTGATGGCGGTCGGGCGGTCCCACCGCGGACCGACCGAGGGAGAGAGGGCCTCCGACGGACTGCGCTGCGCGCACGCGGGCATGCCTGTGTCCTCCTTGGGGCACCCCTGTGTCCGCCGCCGCGCAGACCAGCCGTACCCACCTCGCCCCAACCCCGAGGAGTACCTCGCAATGACGACTGTCGACAACCGACAGGACTTCAAGGTCGCCGATCTCTCCCTGGCCGAGTTCGGCCGAAAGGAGATCACCCTCGCCGAGCACGAGATGCCCGGCCTGATGTCGATCCGCCGGGAGTTCGCCGCCAGCCAGCCGCTGGCCGGCGCCCGCATCATGGGCTCGCTGCACATGACCGTGCAGACCGCCGTCCTCATCGAGACCCTGGTCGCCCTGGGCGCCGAGGTCCGCTGGGTGTCCTGCAACATCTTCTCCACCCAGGACCACGCGGCCGCCGCCATCGCCGTCGGCCCGAACGGTACGCCGGAGAACCCCCAGGGCATCCCGGTCTTCGCCTGGAAGGGCGAGACCCTGGAGGAGTACTGGTGGTGCACGGAGCAGGCGCTGACCTGGCCGAACACCCCCACCGGCGGCCCGAACATGATCCTGGACGACGGCGGCGACGCCACCATGCTCGTCCACAAGGGCGTCGAGTACGAGAAGGACGGCAAGGTCCCCTCCCTCGACACCGCCGAGTCCGACGAGCACCGCGTCGTCCTCCAGGTCCTGCAGCGCACCATCAGCGACGGCTCGCAGAAGTGGACCCAGCTCGCCTCGGAGATCCGCGGCGTGACCGAGGAGACCACGACCGGCGTGCACCGTCTCTACGAGATGCACCGCGACGGCACCCTCCTGTTCCCGGCGATCAATGTGAACGACGCCGTCACCAAGTCGAAGTTCGACAACAAGTACGGCTGCCGCCACTCCCTGATCGACGGCATCAACCGCGCCACCGACGTCCTCATCGGCGGCAAGACCGCGGTCGTCCTCGGCTACGGCGACGTGGGCAAGGGCTGCGCGGAGTCCCTGCGCGGACAGGGCGCCCGCGTGATCGTCACCGAGATCGACCCGATCTGCGCGCTGCAGGCGGCGATGGACGGCTACCAGGTCACGACGCTGGACGAGGTCGTCGACAAGGGCGACATCTTCATCACCACGACCGGCAACAAGGACATCATCATGGCCGCGGACATGGCCAAGATGAAGCACCAGGCGATCGTCGGCAACATCGGTCACTTCGACAACGAGATCGACATGGCCGGCCTGGCGAAGATCCCGGGCATCGTCAAGGACGAGGTCAAGCCGCAGGTCCACACCTGGAAGTTCCCCGACGGCAAGGTCCTCATCGTGCTGTCCGAGGGCCGCCTGCTGAACCTGGGCAACGCCACCGGCCACCCCTCGTTCGTGATGTCCAACTCCTTCGCGGACCAGACCCTGGCCCAGATCGAGCTGTTCACCAAGCCCGAGGAGTACCCGACCGACGTCTACGTGCTGCCCAAGCACCTCGACGAGAAGGTCGCCCGCCTCCACCTGGACGCGCTCGGCGTGAAGCTGACCACGCTCCGCCCCGAGCAGGCGTCGTACATCGGCGTCGAGGTCGAGGGCCCGTACAAGTCGGACCACTACCGCTACTGAGCCGGCGACCCCGCCCGCTGTGACCGCGTCCGTGCACTGACGCAGTCCTCAGCGGCGGGTCCTCAGCAGCAGATCCTCCGAGGCAGGCCCCCGCACCCCCGTGTCGGGGGCCTGCCCCTTTGGTTCCTCTGGCCGGACCGGCCCGTCAAGACCCAGGACCCCGATGCCCCGCGGCCGTTATTCGCTCCACGATCCGCACGATCACACCCCCCTCGCTACAGAACACTTCCAGTGCGCCCCCGGCCCGTCCGGCTGGCGTTATGTCTCCCAACTCACCACCCCCTCCGGCGACCACAGCGGCTCCGTCGACCTCACCCTCGACGAACTCGGCCGCCCGATCCGGCTGGAGCTCCACGCGGCGAGCTGGCAGGTGCGCGGCGCCGCTCTCGACGGCGTCACCTGGGTCCGCACCGACCCCACCGGCACCGATGCCACCGAAGGCAATGTCCGCGCCCACGCCTTCACCGGCACCTCCCCCGCGTTCCTCATCGCCACCACCCGTCTCCTGCGCCTCACCCCTTCCTCCTCCGCAACCCGCGTCCGCCTGGTCGCCCTCACGGATCCGGTCCTCGCCCCCCGCACCGTGGACCAGTCCTGGGCCTTGCTGAAAAGAGAAACACACGGCACTGACAACGGCCCTCTGACCGTGGACGAATACCAGGTCACAGCCCTGGACACGGGGGAGCAGCACGCCGTGCACATCGCCGGCGACGTGGTGCTCGCGGCGCCCGGTATCGAGCTGGAGGAGCTTGAGTCGCCGCCGTCCGTCTTCGGCTGAGCGGTCGCGCGGGGTCGCTGGGCGGGACAGGGCAATCCGGTCCGGCTACCGAGGGGCGCGGCCGACAGGGTCAGGCAGGCGGCGCGAATCCGGAGGAGGGTCGAGGGTCGGAGGGCGATACGTTCTGCGGCACCTGCGGCTGGGGATCAGGTGTCTGTCCACCGGGCGCGACCGGATCGGCTCCCGTGCCGCCTGCCGTGGGCGAAGAGGAAGCGGCGCCGGTCGGCCAAGAACCAGGACCAGGAGCAGGCGTGGGAACAGAACCGTAGGGCTGCTGAGGAGCCGACGGCGGCTGGAGCGCCGAATTGCCGAAGGCGCCCGGCACACCCGCCCCAGGCCTGAACCCGCCTGCCGGTGCGCCCCCGACCGCGCCGTTCCCGAAGGCCCGCCGCACATCCCGTGCCTGCCGCTCCTGCACCACCGCCGCCAGATACGCGGCCGGCGGTACACCCTGCGGCGCCGGAGCGCCTGTACGAGCCACGAGATCCGTCGCCAGCCGCTCGGCCATGGCCCAGCCGACCTGCGGATCCAACTGCTGCATCCGCGTCAGGTACTGACGGATGGCCAGCCACAACCCGTCGGGAACCGCGGACAGATCAAGCTCCGCAAAACGTCCCGACAGCCACGGCGGCGGAGGAGGCACGAAGGCCGTCTGCCCGGCGGGCACCCTTTCCCGTACGACCAGAGTGCCCGCGAACACATCCCCGAGGCGCCGACCGCGTGCCGAAACGAGCGAGGCGATACAGGCGACGGACCCGAACGTCATCAGGATCTCGACCACACCGATCGCACCCCGCACCAGCGCGTGCCGGAACCGGATCGGCCCGCCGTCGTCCCGCACCACTCGCAGCCCGAGCGCCAGCTTGCCGAGCGAACGACCGTGACTGAGCGTCTCCACCGCGATGGGCCCGCCCACCAGTACCAGCACGAACGCGGCGATCGACAGCGCGATCTGGGCGGCATCGTCCAAAGAGGCCGTGGAAGCAATCAGAATCAGGGTCACGCCGATATAGACGGCCATGGCCACGATCAGATCGAGAAACACAGCCAGCGCCCTGCTGGGCAGTCTCGCGGGGCGCAACTCCAGCGCCACCGCCTCGCCCGTCACCAGCTCACTCACGCCTGCCGCCCTTCCCCTGCCCTGCCCCTGGAACAGTCAGTCTGCCAAGCTGAGGGCACATCGTGCCCCAGTACGACAAGCTGATCCCCGACCAGCAGTCGACGAGCAGCCGAGGAGCAGGCAACCAGATGGACCTCGACGTCTTCGTCTCGGCCCACCGAGCCGAGTGGGACCGCCTCGACGCGCTGCTCCGCCGCCAGCGTCGCCTCAACGGCGCCGAGGCCGACGAACTCGTCGCGCTGTACCAACGGACGGCCACCCACCTCTCCCTGATCCAGTCCAGTGCCCCGGACCCCCAGCTCACGGGTCGGCTCAGCCAACTCGTGGCACGCGCGCGTGGTGCGGTGACAGGAACGCGTCGTGCCTCCTGGCGAGATGTCACGCGCTTCCTGGGGCAGAGTTTTCCGGCCGCGGTGTACAGGGCACGCCACTGGTGGGTCCCCACCGCGCTGCTGTCGACCGTGGTCGCGATCCTCCTGGGGTGGTGGATAGGCACCCATCCCGAGGTGCAGTCCTCCATCGCGGCCCCGAGCCAACTGCGCGACCTCACCCGCCCCGGTGGCGAGTACGAGACCTACTACTCCAGCCACCCGGCGGCTGCCTTCGCGGCGCAGGTCTGGACGAACAACGCCAAGGCCGCCGCGATGTGCCTGGTCCTGGGCATCTTCCTGGGCCTGCCGGTCCTCTGGATCCTCTTCGAGAACATGCTCAACCTGGGTGTGGGCATCGGCCTGATGTCGTCAGCAGGCCGACTGGACACGTTCCTGGGCCTGGTCCTCCCGCACGGCCTGCTCGAACTCACGGCGGTCTTCGTCGCCGCCGGCACGGGCATGCGCCTCGGCTGGACCCTCATCGACCCCGGCCCACGCACGCGCCGCACGGCCCTCGCCGAAGAAGGCCGAGCCGCCGTGGGCATGGCGATCGGCTTGGCCCTGGTGCTGTTCGTCTCCGGCGCCATCGAAGGCTTCGTCACTCCGTCAGGCCTTCCTACGTGGGCCCGCATCGGCATCGGCATCCTTGCCGAGGGGGCCTTCCTGACGTACGTCTACGTCCTGGGCGGTCGTGCCGTACGCGCCGGTGAGACGGGCGACGTCGAGGCGGCCGAACGCAGCTCCACGGTCCCCACAGCCGCCTGATGTGCAGGCACTCCCTCTGAGCTGCTAGTCTCCTCTTCGCCCCAAAGGAGCCGTTGACACGGACCGGTCGGGGAGGTAGATTCGAACAGTTGCCTAGAACTGGATCTGGTCCGGTCGGCAACAGCGAGTGTCTGTCTGCTTCTAGAAACTTCGCTTTCAAAGAAGCCACACTCCCGATGAATCGGAAAAGAGCGGCCGGTCAGTCCGGCTCAGAACTTCTGATAAAGTCGGAACCGCCGGAAAGGGAAACGCGAAAGCGGAAACCTGGAAAGCACCGAGGAAATCGGAACCGGAAACGGTCTGATAGAGTCGGGAACGCAAGACCGAAGGGAAAAGCCCGGAGGAAAGCCCGAGAGGGTGAGTACAAAGGAAGCATCCGTTCCTTGAGAACTCAACAGCGTGCCAAAAATCAACGCCAGATATGTTGATACCCCGTCCATCGGACTCTGTCCGGTGGCGAGGTTCCTTTGAAGAAAACATACAGCGAGGACGCTGTGAACGGCCGGGCTTATTCCGCCTGGCTGTTCCGCTCTCGTGTGTGTGGTCCCGATT
>NZ_JBFAJJ010000031.1:0-82697 GCF_040655155.1 Streptomyces sp. NPDC050508 | reverse complement strand
GGGTGTCCGCCCGCAGCGGTTGGCGCGTCAACACCGCCACATTCTTGAGTGACCGATTCCGCGCCGTTCCGAGGACGGACACCCCCCGGCGCGGCCCCGACCCACAACGAATCATCCGGCGAACCACCCACCGACCCGCACCCGCCGAACGACCGACACATGGCAGGATCGGGTGGCCATGACTGCGCCCACGAAGCCCCCACACAGCACCCCCTCCGACGCCCCCTCCACCTCTACCTCCGCCCCAGCCGGAGCCCACCTCCACACCCCGGTCATCGACTGGTTCGAGGACAACGCCCGCGACCTCCCCTGGCGCCGCCCCGACGCCGGCCCCTGGGGCGTGATGGTCAGCGAGTTCATGCTCCAGCAGACCCCGGTCAACCGAGTCCTCCCCGTATACGAACAGTGGCTCGCCCGCTGGCCCCGCCCCGCAGACCTCGCCGCGGACGCCCCCGGCGAGGCCGTCCGCGCCTGGGGCCGCCTCGGCTACCCCCGCCGCGCCCTGCGCCTGCACGGCGCCGCCACCGCCATAACGGAACGGCACGGCGGCGACGTCCCCACCGACCACGCCCAGCTTCTCGCGCTCCCCGGCATCGGCGAGTACACGGCCGCCGCGGTCGCCTCCTTCGCCTACGGCCAGCGCCACGCCGTACTGGACACCAACGTCCGCCGCGTGTTCGCGCGCGCGGTCACCGGCGTCCAGTACCCCCCGAACGCCACCACCGCCGCCGAACGCAAGCTGGCCCGCGCCCTGCTCCCCCAGGACGAGCACACCGCCGCCCGCTGGGCAGCGGCCTCCATGGAACTGGGCGCACTCGTCTGCACGGCGAAGAACGAGACGTGCCACCGCTGCCCGATCAGCGCCCAGTGCGCCTGGAACCTGGCCGGCAAGCCGGACCACGAGGGCCCGGCCCGCCGCGCCCAGACGTACGCCGGCACGGACCGCCAGGTACGCGGCAAGCTGCTCGCCGTACTCCGCGAAGCGGCAGCGGACACCCCCGTCCCCCAGTCCGCACTCGACCGGGTGTGGCACGAGCCGGTGCAGCGGGCCAGGGCATTGGACGGCCTCGTCTCCGACGGCCTCGTGGAACCACTGCCGGACGGCCTGTACCGACTGCCCTCAGCCCGCACCTGACACCCAGTCATTTCACAGCCAAGCGACCGTCACACAGCCAACTCCCCGCTCCCGCAACACTCCCGCACAGCCCAAACCGCCCCATACCCACCCCAACAACCCCGCCCCCTTACCCCCGACCTACTTCCGTTACACAACCGACGGACAGCCGAGCGCTCTCCGCAGGCTGCTCCGCACAGTGCCGTGACAACCCCTCCGTAGCTTCGTTCCTGTACCGCAGACCGGCGGGACGCAGCAGAGGAAAACCGGCAGCAGGCGGGTCGGAAACGGGGATGGAGGCGGTTGATCATGGCGCAGGGCGAGGTGCTCGAATTCGAGGAGTACGTCCGCACCCGACAGGACGCGCTGCTGCGCAGCGCCCGCCGGCTGGTGCCGGACCCGGTCGACGCCCAGGACCTGCTCCAGACGGCGCTGGTACGGACGTACGGCCGCTGGGAGACCATCGAGGACAAGCGCCTCGCGGACGCGTACCTGCGCCGCGTCATGATCAACACCCGGACCGAGTGGTGGCGGGCCCGCAAGCTCGAAGAGGTCCCCACCGAGCAGCTCCCGGACGCGAGCGTGGACGACGCGACCGAGCAGCACGCGGACAGGGCGCTTCTTATGGACATCATGAAAGTTCTCGCTCCGAAACAGCGCAGTGTTGTCGTCCTGCGACACTGGGAGCAGATGTCCACCGAAGAGACGGCCGCGGCCCTGGGCATGTCGGCCGGTACGGTCAAGAGCACGCTGCACCGGGCGCTCGCCCGGCTCCGGGAGGAGCTGGAGGCCCGCGACCTGGACGCACGCGCGCTGGAGCGTGAGGAGCGGGAGCGTTGCGCGGCCTGAGCGACGACACCCCTGGGCCCGGGCTGAGCAACTCCCCCGGGCCCAGCAGGGTGCGCGGAAGCCTGGAGGCGGCGTTCACGGCGGTGGCCGTGCTCGCCGCCCTCGCCCTTTTGGTGTCCGGCTGCGCCACCGGCGGCACCGGCGCCCGTGACGAGGGCCCGGCACACTCCGACTCGGTGGCGGGCGTCGCGGAGGCCAAGTCCCCCGCGCCCTCCGCGACCGTCGACGACCATGTGGACGCGGTCAAACTCGTCATGGACGACCCGAAGGTCTCCTCGGCGGTCAAGCACGAGCTGAAGCCGTGTGTCGCCGACGAGTACGCGGTCGACGTGTCCTACGGCGAGCTGACCGGAGGCACCGTCAACGACGTCGTCGTCAACGTGATGACCTGCGGCGACGCGGTCGGGATCGGCTCGTACGTGTATCGCGCGACGGGCGGGACGTACGAGAATGTGTTCAAGGCCGAGGAACCCCCGGTCTACGCGGAGATCGACCGCGGCGATCTGGTCGTCACCAAGCAGGTGTACGAGAAGGGCGACCCGGTGTCGAGCCCCTCCGGTGAGAACGTGATCACGTACCGCTGGACCGCGAACCGTTTCGTCCAGGAGTACAGCACCCACAACGAGTACAGCAACGCCGTCGGGGGCGACGCCTCGCCCGCCCCGAGCGGAAACTGACCGGAACCGACCGAACCGATCGGGCGAGGACAGAACCGATCGGGTGGCCCGAACCGATCCTTCAGTGAACGCGGACGCCGCTTCGGGCGTCCCATGCTTGAGAACGATCCACACGAGGACTGAGAGCAGAGGACTGAGAGCACCGGGATGGCAGACCAGACCCACGTCCTGTTCGTCGAGGACGACGACGTCATCCGCGAGGCCACCCAACTCGCCCTGGAGCGGGACGGCTTCGTGGTCACCGCCATGCCCGACGGGCTGTCGGGCCTGGAGGCGTTCCGGGCGGACCGCCCCGACATCGCGCTGCTGGACGTGATGGTCCCCGGCCTGGACGGGGTGAGCCTGTGCCGCCGGATCCGGGACGAGTCGACGGTCCCGGTGATCATGCTGTCGGCGCGCGCGGACTCGATCGACGTCGTACTCGGCCTGGAGGCGGGCGCCGACGACTACGTCACGAAGCCCTTCGACGGCGCCGTCCTGGTGGCCCGCATCCGCGCGGTACTGCGCCGCTTCGGACACGCGAGCGGCAGCGACCGTACGGCGGACTCGGAGGCGGCCCCGGTCGGCGGCGGGGTGCTGACCTTCGGCGATCTGGAGATCGACACCGAGGGCATGGAGGTGCTCCGGGCCGGACAGCCGGTGGCGCTGACGCCGACCGAGATGCGGCTGCTCCTGGAGTTCTCCTCGGCGCCGGGCACGGTCCTGTCCCGCGACAAGCTCCTGGAGCGGGTGTGGGACTACGGCTGGGGCGGTGACACCCGGGTCGTGGACGTCCATGTGCAGCGGCTGCGCACGAAGATTGGCCAGGACCGGATCGAGACGGTCCGCGGCTTCGGCTACAAGTTGAAGGCCTGAGCAGGGGTATGCGGGGGAAATCACGGCGCAGGGTCCCGTCGTTCATGGACCGGGCGGGCATTCGTACCGGCCTGAGATGGAAGCTCAGCGCGGCCATCGCGCTGGTCGGCACGCTGGTCGCCATAGCGCTCAGCCTGGTCGTGCACAACGCGGCCCGGGTCTCGATGCTGGACAACGCGCGCGACCTCGCGGACGAGCGCGTCCAGATCGCGCAGCGCAACTACGAGTTGTCGGGGCGGCCGAACTTCCCGAGCATCAAGATCGACGACCCGAGTCTGCCGTCGGCGCTGCGCGAGAAGGTCGCGGAGGGCCGCCGGGCGACGTACGTCACCGACCGGCCGCACGGCGTGCCGGACATCTGGGCGGCCGTACCCCTCAAGGACGGCCATGTCATGTCCCTGCACACGGGGTTCACCGACCGCAGCACGGACATCCTCAAGGACCTCGACCAGGCCCTGGTGATCGGCTCGATCGCGGCCGTGCTCGGCGGCAGTGCGCTCGGTGTCCTGATCGGCGGCCAGCTCTCGCGCCGGCTGCGCAAGGCGGCGGCTGCTGCGAACCAGGTCGCCAAGGGCGAGACGGACGTACGGGTGCGGGACGCGATCGGCGGGGTCGTACGGGACGAGACCGACGACCTCGCGCGCGCGGTGGACGCGATGACGGACGCGCTGCAACAGCGGCTTGAGGCCGAACGCCGAGTCACCGCGGACATCGCACACGAGCTGCGCACCCCGGTGACAGGCCTGCTGACCGCAGCCGAACTGCTCCCCCCGGGCCGCCCGACCGAGCTGGTCCTGGACCGCGCGAAGGCGATGCGCACGCTCGTCGAGGACGTCCTGGAGGTCGCCCGGCTCGACGGGGCCTCGGAGCGGGCCGAGTTGCAGGACATCCTGCTGGGCGACTTCGTGACCCGCCGGGTGGTCGCGAAGGACCCGGACGCGGTGGTGCACGTGGTGCACGAGTCGGAGGTCACCACCGACCCGCGCCGCCTGGAACGCGTCCTGTTCAACCTCCTCGCCAACGCGGCCCGCCACGGCAAACCGCCGATCGAGGTCTCCGTCGAGGGCCGGGTCATCCGGGTCCGCGACCATGGCCCCGGCTTCCCCGAGGAACTCCTCGCGGAGGGCCCGAGCCGCTTCCGCACCGGCAGCAAGGACCGCGCGGGCCACGGCCACGGCCTCGGCCTGACCATCGCGGCCGGCCAGGCCCGCGTCCTCGGCGCCCGCCTGACCTTCCGCAACGTACGCCCGGCGGGCGCGGCGGAGTACATCCCGGCGGAGGGCGCGGTCGCCGTGCTCTGGCTGCCGGAACACGCCCCGACGAGCACGGGCAGCTATCCGCTGCTGCCGTAACCCGTTCTACGGCAGCAGCGAGTCGGTCAGCCGCTTCGCGGTACGGGCGTCCAGCGAGCCGTGCCCGAGCAGGAAGCGGTACCAGAACACGCCGTAGACCTGGTCGACCATGAGGTCGAGGTCCTGCTTTTCGGACAACTCGCCGCGCCCGCAGCCCCGTTCGAGGATTTGCCGCAGTGCACTACGGCGGCGAGGCGGGGCAGTCCAACCGCCCCACGCCTCACCCCCACACCTGACACCCCATCCCCCACCCTTCACGCCTCACGTACTCGCCACCATCACCTCCTCCCCCCGAGACGGCTCCACCCCGTCTCCCCTGTCGGCGAAGTACCGCTCCGCAAGCTCCGCCGCCGACACGTGCCGCACCTCGCGGAACCCGCACTCGCGACCCAGCGCGAGCATCTGCTCCGGGGTGAAGAAGCTCAGGAACGGTGTGCCCGAGGCACGAGCCCCGCGCTGCGCCACCTGCAACTGCGCACGCTGCTCCGGCTCCACGTCGTCCGGGGGCCGTAGGAACGTGGTGACCAGGGTGGAGCCCGGGGCGAGTCCGGCGACCAGGCGGAACATGGTGGTGATCGCGTCCCGGGTGAGATACATGGTCACGCCGGTCGCGGCCACCACGGCGGGCCGCCCGGTGTCGAGACCGGCGACGGCCAGCTGCCCCCACCAGTCGCCCTCGAAGTCCACCGGCACGAACCGCAGCCAGTCCGGCAGGTCGTACCCCAGCTCGGTCAGCCGCCGTCGCTTCCAGGCCTGTGTGCCGGGCTGCTCGACCTCGAACACCGTTAGTCTCGCGCCCAGTTCGGGCCGCCGCTGGGCGAAGGTGTCCAGGCCGGCGCCGAGGACGACGTACTGGTCCACGCCCCGCCCGGCCTGCTCCGCCACCACGTCCTCGACGAAGCGGGCCCGCGCCACGATCGACGCACGCATCCGGCGCGTGGCCTCGACGTCCATGTCGGGACGCTCCCGCCAGTCGTCCCCGGGGTCCGCGAGCAGCAGCCCGATCTCGTCCTCGATGACATGCGGCGGCGGATCGGCCCGGACGTGCAGGGCCCGCCACAGGGCGACCCGCACCGCCGTGTGGTCCGGCTCGGTCTCCGCCACCGCCTCCCCGCTCATCCGAAGTCCTTGGAGAAGTCCAGTTCCTCGCTGCGCTCGGTCAGCGAGTACCAGTTGCCGCTGTCGTCGCGGAAGATCGCCTCGATGCCGTACGGCCGCTCCTTCGGCTCCTGCAGGAACTCGACCCCGCGGGCCTTGAAGGTCGCGTAGTCACCGCGGCAGTCGTCCGTACTGAACGCCCCGGCACCCAGCACTCCCTTACTGACCAGCTTCTTCAGCGCCTCGGCGGACTCGGGGTCCAGGCCCGGGCCGTCCGGGCTCATCAGCGTGAGCGCGACGCCCGGCTGGTTCTTGGCGCCCACGGTGACCCACTTCATGTCGCCCATCGAGATGTCGTCCCGGACCTCGAAGTCCAGTTTCTCGGTGAAGAAGGCCTTGGTGCGCTGTTGGTCGAAGGTCCACACGGTGGTGATGCCCAGCCCTTGGATCATGTCTCCGCGCTCCTGTCGGACGAGGTCGAGATCGAGGTGGCTTCCTGCTCATCACCGTAGGCAGGGCGGGCAGCGCGACGCTTCTCCAAAGTTGCGGTGGGAAAACCGCCGGCCCAGAGCATCGCGTAGCACCCGGGGATGAGAGCGGCCCCGCGCCCCACGTGCTTGGTCCGGTACTCGCTGGGCGTCAGCCCGGTCCGCGCCTTGAACCGGGCCGAGAAAGTACCGAGGCTGCTGAAGCCGACCAGATGGCAGATCTCCGTCACCGAGAGATCGGCGCTACGGAGCATCTCCTCGGCCCGCTCGATGCGGCGGTGCGTCAGATACTGACCGGGCGTCTCGCCGTACGCCTCCTTGAAGGCCCGGATGAAGTGGTACCGCGAATATCCGGCATGCGCGGCCACCACGCCCAGATCGAGCTCCGGCTCGGCCCAGTCGCGGTCCATGGCGTCCTTGGCGAGGCGCAACTGCCGCATTTTGTCCATGCGATCGATAGTGGCACGCCCCACTGACATCGCGACCGACCCGACCGCTCGGCTGCTCGACCGCTCCGGCGCTTGCCGACACCGGCCGTTCAATCCAATCCGTCCGGCGCTTGCCGACATCGGCCGTTCAAATCCTGCCCGTCGGACGCCTGTCGACCTCGGCCGCTGAATGTAGCCCTTCCGGCGCTCGTCAACACCGGCCCGACTAATCCGGCCGCTCCGACACCTGTCGACACCGGCCCGTTCCCTTCACCCTGTCCGGCGCCTGCCGACACCAGCCCGACCGCCGCTCGCCGACGCCAGCCCAACCAACCCGGCCACTCCGGCGCTCGCCGACACCAGCCCGGCCACTCCAGCCACTCCGGCGCCTATCGACTCGACCCCGGCCCGTTCATTTCAGCCCGTTGGGGGTCCCCCCTCTGGGGGAGTTTGAGGACGAGGCCCTTCGGGCCGATACGGGGGCCCGGGGGCGGAGCCCCCGGCAACGCACCCGCAGCCGAACACGCAGAGAAGGCCCCCCGGGGCGGACACCAACCGGGGGACCTTCAGCTCACTGTCAGCAGATCAGACGGCCTCGACCACAGACGCCGGCGCCACTGCTTCCGCTTCCGCATCCCCGCCAGGCTCAGGCGCAGCCGACCCCGCCCCCTTCAGCGGAACCTCCTTCACGAACACCGCCGCCACCAGCGCGACCACCGCCACCACAGCCCCCAGCAGGAACGCGGAGTGCGTACCGGCCGACACCGCGTGCTGGTACGCCTCACGGGCCACCGCCGGCAGCTTCGCCAGGCTCTTCGCGTCCAGCTGGGCGGACTGCTCGGTCACCTTGGAGCCCAGCGCGCCGGCCCGCTGGGCCATGACGTCCTGGACCCGGTGGTTGAACAGCGCGCCCATGATGGCGACCCCGAAGGAGGAGCCGAGGGTACGGGACAGGGTGCTCGTGGACGACGCGACGCCCATGTCCTTCATCTCGACGCTGTTCTGCGCGACCAGCATGGTGATCTGCATCAGGCAGCCCATGCCGAGACCGACGACGGCCATGAACACACCGGACATGAAGCGCGAGGTCCCGGTGTCCATGGTCGACAGCAGGTACAGCCCGGCGCCCATCAGGACGCTGCCGACGACCGGGAACACCTTGTACTTACCGGTGTTGGTGGTCACCCGCCCCGCGACCATCGAGGTCACGAGCATCGCGCCGAGCATCGGCAGGAGCAACAGCCCCGAGTTGGTCGCGGACGCGCCCTGCACGGACTGCTGGTACAGCGGCAGGAACAGGGTCGCGCCGAACATCACGAAGCCGGTGATGAAGCCGATGATCGCCATCAGGGTGAAGTTGCGGCTGCGGAAGATGTGCAACGGTACGACCGGCTCGACGGCCTTGGTCTGCCAGAACACGAACCCGACGAGCGCGGCCACACCGAGCCCGATCAGCTCCATGATCCGCACGGAGGTCCAGGCGTACTGCGAACCGCCCCACGTGGTGACGAGCACGATCGAGGTGATGCCGACGGTCAGCAGTCCGGCACCCAGGTAGTCGATCCGCGCCTGCGAGCGCTTCTTCGGCAGGTGCAGTACGGCACTGATCGCGGCGAGCGCGACGACGCCGAGCGGCAGGTTGATGTAGAAGGACCAGCGCCAGCCCCAGTTGTCGGTGATGGTGCCGCCGACCAGCGGTCCGCCGATCATCGCGAGCGCCATGACGCCGGCCATCATGCCCTGGTACTTGCCCCGCTCACGCGGCGGGATGAGGTCGCCGATGATCGCCATGACGCCGACCATCAGACCACCGGCACCGAGACCCTGGATGGCCCGGAAACCGATCAACTGCCCCATGTTCTGCGCCATACCGCTCAGCGCGGAACCGGCCAGGAAGATCACGATCGAGGTCATGAAGGCGCCCTTGCGCCCGTACAGGTCCCCGAGCTTGCCCCACAGGGGCGTGGAGCTGGCCGTAGCGAGCGTGTACGCGGTGACGACCCACGACAGGTGCTCCAGCCCGCCCAGCTCACCGACGATCGTCGGCATCGCCGTACCCACGATCATGTTGTCGAGCATTGCGAGCATCATGGTGATCATCAGCGCGAGCAGGACGACCCGCACGCTCTTCGGCTGTTTCTCGGTTTCCCCCGGCCCGGTCTCGACCGTCTGTGTGTCCGCCATCTGTCCCACTCCCCTTGATACCGCTCATACCGCCACCGTCCGGCTACTTACTTGCCGCCCGGCTAGTTGACTACACTCAGGGAAAGTAGACCCGTAACTAGCCGGGCGTCAAGTAAGTTTGCTGGAGCATGAAACGGATGGGCGGCACCATGGACGGCACCAAGCGGCAACGTCGCGGAGACACCCGCCAGCGCATCCAGGACGTGGCGCTCGAACTCTTCGCCGAGCAGGGCTACGAGAAGACCTCGCTGCGCGAGATCGCCGAGCACCTGGACGTCACGAAGGCGGCGCTCTACTACCACTTCAAGACCAAGGAAGAGATCCTCGTCAGCATCTTCGAGGACCTGACGAAGCCGATCGAGGACCTCATCGAGTGGGGCCGCGACCAGCCGCACACCCTGGCGACCAAGCAGGAGATCGTACGGCGCTACGCCGTCGCGCTCGACGGCGCGACCCCGCTGTTCCGCTTCATGCAGGAGAACCAGGCGACGGTACGGGACCTGCGCATCGGCGAGCGTTTCAAGGAGCGCATGCGCGGCCTGCGGGAGATCATGATCGACCCCGAGACGAGCCTGGTCGACCAGGTCCGCTCGCTCAGCGCGATCTTCACACTGCACGCCGGGATGTTCGCCGTACAGGACCTCGAAGGCGACCCCGAGGACAAGCGCAAGGCCGTCCTGGAGGTCGCCACCGACATGATCACGCAGGCCCACGCGGGCTCGAAGCCCGTTCAGGACGAGGCTTAGACAGACACACCCTTGCCGCGCAGGAACGCGACCGGGTCTATCGCCGAGCCGTAGTTGGCGGTCGTACGGATCTCGAAGTGCAGGTGGGGACCGCTGGAGTTGCCGGTGCTGCCGGAGAGCGCGATGTGCTGACCGGTGCTGACGACCTGCCCGACCTTCACGTCGATGCGCGAGAGGTGGGCGTACTGCGAGTACGTCCCGTTGCCGTGCTTGATGACGATGGCGTTGCCGTACGCGGCACCGTCACCGGCACCGTTGCCACCGGCCTTGACGACGGTCCCGCCGTGCGCGGCCACGACCTCGGTGCCACTGGCCACGGCGAAGTCCTGCCCACTGTGGGTGGACTGCCACATGCTGCCGGCCTGGGCGAAGCTCGCGGACAGCGTGTACTTCTTCACCGGGTCGACCCACGAGGCGGCGGTCGTCGCACTGACGGCCTTGGGCGCGACGCTCACGGTAGCGGTGGCAGCGCTCGCGACCCCGGTGCCCAGCACGGCGCCGGCTCCCAGCCCGACGACCAGGACGGCCACCCGGGTGCGGAGCGAAGACGTACGGGAAGAGCGGGACGTGGCGCGCCGGAACATCGAAACCTCACGGGGGACGGGGACAGAAAAGCCACCCGGCACACATACGGCCGCCGGATGGCACGTTCATTGGTAACCCCGGACCCCACAGACCCCCAAACCACCCTTCTACGACGGAACCTAGTACTTCAGCACAAAACTTCCGTCTTCTTGACAGAGCACCCACACGGCATAAATCGCCCCCGGACGGCAGAATCGGCCATCCGGTTCCACCAACCCCAAGAAAAAAGTCCCTTTTGCCCCGATCGGTGCGAACCACTATCTACCCTAGTAGAGCCCGAATCGCCTGTGCGGCTTGTCACCGCCCCAGACGATCACCGGTAGGGAGAATGTGACCGGGACTACCCGGGACGGGCCGTATCGGCAGACAGGAGCCGAGCCCACCGCCGCGGAACAAATACGAGGCGGGGAACTCCGTGATCACACGCCTGGCTTTCCTGAAGGACTATCGCCGCCCTCGCACCCTTTACCTCGACAACTGCCCAGAAATTTCATCCCTCGCCTCGCCGATATGCCCCCCTTGAAAACCTGCCGCGCTCTCAACGCAGACAAGTCCCCGACACAATCCAGCTCGTGTGACGCACACCTCTATACACCTACCGTCCAGTAACCTTACGGTTCCCCTCACGCCACTCTCGCCCACGAACATGCCTTCTGCACCGGCAGCGCACATCCGTGAGAGGAACCCCCACCCCCATGACGAGACGACGCCCCTGGGCTCGCCGTACCGCCATCGTCGCCGTGTCCGCGGCGGCCCTCGCCACGCTGACCGTCCCCGCCGAAGCCGCGACGACGACCAGCTCCGCCGCGGCCACCGCGACCGTCGACTACGCCACCTGGCAGCAGGACTGCCAGACGGTGATGAACCAGGCCCTGCCCTACCTGAAGCAGCGGATCGCGGCCACGAAGCCCGGTGAGAAGCAGGCGATCGTGTTCGACATCGACAACACCACCCTGGAGACCGACTTCGGCTTCAGCTGGCCGCAGCCGGCCAACAAGCCGGTGCTCGCGGTCGCCAAGTACGCCCAGGAGCACGGCGTTTCGCTGTTCTTCGTCACAGCTCGCCCGGGGATCATCTACCTGCCGACCGAGTACAACCTCGAACACGACGGCTACGACGTCGACGGCCTCTACGTCCGCGGCCTCTTCGACCTCTTCAAGGACGTCGCCGACTACAAGACGGCCCAGCGCACCGCGATCGAGAACAAGGGCTACACGATCATCGCGAACATCGGCAACAGCGCCACCGACCTGTCGGGCGGCCACGCCGAGAAGACGTTCAAACTGCCGGAC
Organism: Streptomyces sp. NPDC050508; assembly: GCF_040655155.1. Classification (NCBI taxonomy): domain Bacteria; kingdom Bacillati; phylum Actinomycetota; class Actinomycetes; order Kitasatosporales; family Streptomycetaceae; genus Streptomyces; species Streptomyces sp. NPDC050508. The sequence continues at coordinate 71,029 of NZ_JBFAJJ010000031.1, read as the reverse complement.
TACGACGGCCAGTTGTCCTAGCCACCGGTATGGAGGTCGGGGGGCGCGGCAGCCTCGCCGACCCCCTGCCCGTCCATGCCGAAGGGGCCGCACCAGAACCGAAGTCCTGGCGCGGCCCCTTGGCCAAACGCAACCCTTACCGGGTCACGCCTCCTTGCTCAGATTGGGCCCAGCCCCACCGGCCGCCTGCTCGATCGGCGGAACGTCCGGCAGCGCCGACTTCTCCTCACCCCGGAAGGTGAAGGTCTTGGCCTCGCCCTCGCCCTCCACGTCGACGACCACGATGTGACCGGGACGCAGCTCGCCGAAGAGGATCTTCTCCGACAGCGTGTCCTCGATCTCGCGCTGGATCGTGCGACGCAGCGGACGCGCGCCCAGCACCGGGTCGTAACCCTTCTTGGAGAGGAGCTCCTTCGCGGCCGAGGAGAGCTCGATGCCCATGTCCCGGTCCTTGAGGCGCTCGTCGACCTTGCCGACCATCAGGTCGACGATCTTGAGGATGTCCTCCTGCGTGAGCTGCGGGAAGACGACCACGTCGTCGACGCGGTTGAGGAACTCGGGCCGGAAGTGCTGCTTGAGCTCGTCCGAGACCTTGTTCTTCATGCGCTCGTAGTTGGACTTCGTGTCACCCGTGGCCGCGAAGCCCAGGTTGAAGCCCTTGGAGATGTCACGGGTTCCAAGGTTGGTCGTCATGATGATGACCGTGTTCTTGAAGTCCACGACCCGGCCCTGGGAGTCGGTCAGGCGACCGTCCTCCAGGATCTGGAGAAGGCTGTTGAAGATGTCCGGGTGGGCCTTCTCGACCTCGTCGAAGAGGACCACCGAGAACGGCTTGCGCCGCACCTTCTCCGTCAGCTGGCCGCCCTCTTCGTAGCCCACGTATCCGGGGGGCGAACCGAAGAGCCGCGACACCGTGTGCTTCTCGCTGAACTCCGACATGTCGAGGGAGATCAGCGCGTCCTCGTCACCGAAGAGGAACTCCGCCAGGGCCTTCGACAGCTCGGTCTTACCGACGCCGGACGGGCCGGCGAAGATGAACGAACCACCGGGACGCTTCGGGTCCTTGAGGCCCGCACGCGTACGACGGATCGCCTTCGAGAGCGCCTTGACGGCGTCCTTCTGGCCGATGACCCGCTTGTGGAGCTCGTCCTCCATGCGGAGGAGTCGGGAGGACTCCTCCTCGGTGAGCTTGAAGACGGGAATGCCGGTGGCGGTCGCGAGGACCTCGGCGATCAGCTCGCCGTCGACCTCGGCGACGACGTCCATGTCGCCGGCCTTCCACTCCTTCTCCCGCTTGGCCTTGGCGGCCAGGAGCTGCTTCTCCTTGTCGCGGAGGGAGGCGGCCTTCTCGAAGTCCTGCGAGTCGATCGCGGACTCCTTGTCGCGGCGGACGCCGGCGATCTTCTCGTCGAACTCGCGGAGGTCCGGCGGCGCGGTCATCCGGCGGATGCGCATCCGGGAGCCGGCCTCGTCGATCAGGTCGATCGCCTTGTCCGGCAGGAAGCGGTCCGAGATGTACCGGTCGGCCAGCGTGGCGGCCTGCACCAGCGCCTCGTCCGTGATGGAGACACGGTGGTGCGCCTCGTACCGGTCGCGCAGACCCTTGAGGATCTCGATGGTGTGCGGCAGGGACGGCTCCGCGACCTGGATGGGCTGGAAGCGGCGCTCAAGAGCGGCGTCCTTCTCCAGGTGCTTGCGGTACTCGTCCAGCGTCGTCGCACCGATGGTCTGCAGCTCACCGCGGGCCAGCATCGGCTTCAGGATCGAAGCGGCGTCGATGGCGCCCTCGGCGGCACCCGCACCGACCAGCGTGTGCAGCTCGTCGATGAACAGGATGATGTCGCCGCGGGTGCGGATCTCCTTGAGGACCTTCTTCAGGCGCTCCTCGAAGTCACCGCGGTAGCGGGAGCCCGCGACCAGCGCGCCGAGGTCCAGGGTGTAGAGGTGCTTGTCCTTGAGGGTCTCGGGCACCTCGCCCTTGACGATGGCCTGGGCGAGGCCCTCGACGACGGCGGTCTTGCCGACGCCGGGCTCACCGATCAGAACCGGGTTGTTCTTCGTACGGCGGGACAGCACCTGCATGACCCGCTCGATCTCCTTCTCGCGCCCGATGACCGGGTCGAGCTTGGACTCACGAGCGGCCTGGGTGAGGTTCCGGCCGAACTGGTCGAGGACCAGGGACGTCGAGGGGGTGCCCTCCGCAGGGCCGCCGGCGGTGGCGGTCTCCTTGCCCTGGTAACCGGAGAGCAGCTGGATCACCTGCTGCCGCACACGGTTGAGATCAGCGCCCAGCTTGACCAGGACCTGGGCGGCGACGCCCTCGCCCTCACGGATCAGGCCGAGCAGGATGTGCTCCGTGCCGATGTAGTTGTGGCCCAGCTGAAGGGCCTCGCGGAGCGACAGCTCCAGGACCTTCTTGGCACGGGGAGTGAAGGGGATGTGACCGGACGGTGCCTGCTGGCCCTGTCCGATGATCTCCTCAACCTGCTGGCGGACCGCCTCAAGCGAAATGCCGAGGCTCTCCAGGGCCTTTGCGGCGACACCCTCACCCTCGTGGATGAGACCCAGGAGGATGTGCTCGGTGCCGATGTAGTTGTGGTTGAGCATCCGGGCTTCTTCCTGAGCCAGGACGACAACCCGCCGCGCGCGGTCGGTGAACCTCTCGAACATCGTTAATCGCTCCTCAGAGCGGTCAGGCAGTAAGGGGACGCTCCCCTCCCTGTCCTTCCGCAGCTTAGTCCCGCAAGCGGGGACCGCTCATTCCAACTGCCGACACCGGACCGAGAACCAACACTGCCTCCTGAACCCGAACGCCGACATCTGCTCCAACCTGATGGTGCGAGACGATGTTCCCGCAGGCCAGGCAGTTACCCTCACCATGAGTACGCCGATGGCGAACGTGAGACGCCCTTTTCTGCGTGTCGCCCCCTCCCACTAGGGATGTCTTACCCGTTCGCACTGACACTCCATGCCGAGCGCACCCGTTCCCTCCGCTACGGGCGAACAACCTTGCGCCGCTCCCCACCCCCGAACGCCCCCCTTTCCGGCACTCAAAGCAATCACCGGACCACCCAGCGTAACTCTCGGGCCGCTTCGGCGGTTGCTCTTGGCATGGTTGGCACAGTCCCCCCTCTCACCACGGTCCCGCTCCCCCGTCGCCCGCTCGATCCGGACGACCGGCAGCGGCTCTGGTACGAGAACGAACTGGGGTGGCGCACGGTGCCCGGAGAGCCGCTACGGCTCGTCACGGGCCTGCGTTTCGACGTCCTGGACGTGCCGGTCGAGGCCGGAATCGCGGCGCTGTGGCGGCTGGGGCCGCACTCTCCGGTGGCCGTACGGGGCGACCGGATGCGGCTGCTGGTGGCCGCGGGCAGCGCGGAGGAGTTGCCGGGGCTGCTGGACTGGCTGGAATGGGGCGCGCTGGCGCCGACGCTGGATCTGGTGGCGCTCGGCGCGGACGAGCACATGGAGGCGCCGTCGGTCCCTGCGGCGGGGCCTACGAAGGGGCAGCCGCTTCCCGCGGGCCGCTCGGGTCCCTTGCAGGGGGCCGCCGTATGGCTGCGACCCCCCGAGCCGGGGTGCGAGGTCGAGGCCTCGCTGCCGACAATGCCGGCCGTGGGGGGCGTTGGGGACGCCCCTGATCTCGTACGACTTGTGGACACGGTGGCCACGCAGTGCCACCGGGTACGGCTGCGGCGCTCGTGCGCTCAGCCGTTGGCCTTCTCGTAGGCCTCGCGAATGGACGCCGGAACACGGCCGCGGTCGTTGACCTCGTAGCCGTTCTCCTTGGCCCACGCGCGGATCTGCGCGGTGTCCTGGCTGCCACCGGTAGCGGCGCGTGCCTTTCCGCGACCGCCAGAAGCACGGCCACCGGTACGGCGTCCGCCCTTCACGTAAGCCTCAAGAAGACCACGGAGCTTGTCCGCATTCGCGGTGGTGAGATCGATCTCGTACGTCTTGCCGTCCAGCGCGAACGTCACCGTCTCGTCCGCCTCGCCGCCGTCGAGGTCGTCGACAAGAAGGACCTGAACCTTCTGTGCCACCGGATTTCCTTTCATCGATAACTTGCGGGCCTGGGGTCTGCGGCGTCCGCCGTTTCGCCGTCCCCTGTTATATGCAGTACTGCAGTACGTCGGAAAGCAAACCGCTTTTGCTGGAAAAACACAAACCCCCGGGAGAGACCGAGTGACCTCACCCGTCCAGAAAGATGCGCGTTTCGGACATAGGGAACCTGGGCAGGGCGTCCGGGCAGAATTGAGCGCAGCGATCACAGATGCAGAAGCATCCGACTGTTGCCCAAGGTGTTCGGTTTCACTCGTTCGAGACCGAGGAACTCCGCCACGCCCTCGTCATAGGAACGCAACAGCTCCGCGTAGACATCGGTGTCAACAGGTGTCTCGCCGATCTCCACGAAGCCGTGCTTCGAGAAGAAGTCCACTTCGAAGGTGAGACAGAAAACGCGACGAACGCCTAGCCAGCGAGCCGTGTGCAGCAACTTCTCCAGCAACTGATGACCCACACCGGCACCCTTCAAGCCCGGCTTCACCGCGAGAGTACGGACTTCCGCGAGGTCTTCCCACATGACGTGCAGTGCCCCGCAGCCGACGACCTCGGCGTTGTCGTCCCGTTCGGCGACCCAGAACTCCTGGATGTCCTCGTAAAGAGTCACCGTCGCTTTGTCGAGCAGGATGCGACCGCGGACGTAGGCGTCAAGGAGTCGGCGCACCGCCTCGACATCGCCTGTCCGGGCCCGCCGGACGGTGATGGCTTTCGCGGTGACTTCGGGGTGCTCTGCTGACATGAGCGGACGCTATCGCCCACCGCCCGAGGGCGCGGAGCCGGGGTTCTCGACGCCATCCGCGGGTTCGGGTGTTTCCGGTCCCTGGACGATCCGTACGGCGCTGCGCAGGGCCTCACGCTGTTCGTCACTCATCATGCCGAAGAAGGCGACGAGAGCGGCTGCGGGGTTGTCGCTCTGGGACCAGGCGTCGTTCATCAGGGCTGCCGAGTAGGCGGCGCGTGTGGAGACCGCCTCATATCGATAGGCCCGGCCTTCCGCCTCACGACGCACCCAGCCCTTCTGATGGAGATTGTCCAAAACGGTCATCACCGTGGTGTACGCGATGGACCGTTCCTGCTGAAGGTCTTCCAGGACTTCTCGAACAGTCACCGGGCGGTTCCACTTCCACACCCGCGTCATGACCGAGTCTTCGAGTTCTCCCAATGGGCGAGGCACAGCTCAGACCATAGTGGAAAAGGCGCAAAAAGGGCGTACGACTCGGAAAGCACGCGCACGCGTGCGGGAGTCGTACGCCCTTGAAGGCGCCGCCGAAAAAGGGAAGCTTCAGGCGTCGTTGGCCGAAGAGGCCTGGCGGGCGCTCTCCGCGCGCGCGATGGCGGCGTCGACGGCCGCGTCCTCCTTGGCCTTCATGGCCCCGCCCTGGGTCTTCACGATGACCCGGATCAGTCCGATGAAGAACACGGCCATGACGACCGGGGGTACGAGCGCGGAGACATAGTCCATGTCCTCCAGAGTAGCCACGGGCTCCAAGGAGGACGGGGCGGGGTCGGTTCAGCCGGCGGCGAGTTGCTGCGGCGGGTTCGTGGGGGGCGGTGCCGGTTTGCGCCGGGGGAAGACCTCGCCCGGCGTGGGGATGGGCCGGGACGGCTTCGGGGCCGCGGGCGCGGGTGTGGGCGCCGGCCGCTCCACGGGCTTCCTTACGGGCTCCTTGGCGTCCTCCCCGACGGGTTCCCCGGCGGCTGCGGAAAGGCCCCCGGAGAGGCCTCCAGGAAGCGCGAGGAGGCGGGTACGGGAGGCGGGGACGGTCGGGGCGGGCCGGACGGTCGTACGGCGGGCGAGGCGCGCGCGTACGTCCTGTTCGGCGAGCGTGAGGCAGCGGTCCAGGAGAGCGGCGGCGGACGGGTTGCCGCGCAGCGCCCGCAGCGCGGAGAGGTCGTCGACGTCCGGGCGGTACCCGGCGCCGAGCGCCTCCTCCAGGAGGGTGAGATAGCCGGCGGTTGTGCCGGGCAGGGCGGCGCGGTACCGGGCGAGGTCGGCGACCAGGAAGGCGCGCAGCCGGACTCCCTCGCGTACCGCCTCGTCGAGGGATTCGGCGAGCCGGAGACAGTCCTGGACGTCCTCGGCCGAGGCGGTTCGGGGCTGGAGGGCGAGGGCGAGAGCGCGACGGAGCACACGCAGCTCCTCCGCACCGAACGCCATGCCGCCGCGGGATCCGTATGGCGTGGGCATGGGGCGACGATACGCGCTAATCAGACAAATTCGACATAGGGGGCGGGTGTGGCGCGGGGTTTTCGCCCGGCGGCGGACAGCGACTGCTCCGCCGCGCGCGCGGCAGTCGCACTGCGGCCCGGTTCTACGGCTCCGTCAGGCGCGGCGGCGCCTGCTGTGGGCGGAAGCGGGGAGCTCCTTGTTGGCGCGCGCCTGAGAGATGCCCGCGGGGCGGGGTGTCGCCTCGGCGGTACTACGGCCCCTCGCACACGCGCCACCACCATCAGAGGCGGCAGCACCCTGCGGGTGGAAGCGGTGGCGGCACCCGCAGGCCCGCGTGAGCAAGGACGGCGCAGCAGGGCGTCGCCCGCCCCGCGCGACGGCTCCGTCCCGCGCCGGCAGCCGCCGTCAGACGGGACGACACCCCGTGGGCGCAAGTGGCGCCCGCGCCTAGTAGGCGCGCGCCTGAGCGACGCCGATGGGGAGTCGCCCGCCAGTACTACGGCCCCGCCGCGCCCGGCAGCCGTCGTCAGGCGCGACGGCACCCGGTGGGCCCAGGTGGTGTCGGCACCTCGTGGGGGGGCACGCGGGAGCGACACCAGCCGGAGGGAGCGGGGCGCCGCCCGGCAGCAAGCGGCCTCGTCCCGCACGCCGGCGCTACGTCACATCCGCGACACGTTCCGCTCGTACACCAGCCGCAGGCCGATCAGCGTCAGCCAGGGCTCGTGTTCGTCGATCACCGAGGCCTCGCCCAGGACCATCGGGGCGAGGCCGCCGGTCGCGATGACGGTGACGTCCTCCGGGTCGTCGGCCAGCTCCTTGGCCATGCGGGTGACGACTCCGTCGACCTGGCCGGCGAACCCGTAGACGATGCCCGACTGCATCGCCTCCACCGTGTTCTTGCCGATCACGCTGCGCGGCCGGGCCACCTCGATCTTGCGCAGCTGGGCGCCCTTGACGCCGAGCGCCTCGACCGAGATCTCGATGCCGGGGGCGATGACACCGCCGATGTACTCCCCGCGCGCGGAGACCGCGTCGAACGTGGTCGCCGTGCCGAAGTCGACGACGATCGCGGGGCCGCCGTAGAGCTCGACGGCGGCGACCGCGTTGATGATGCGGTCCGCGCCGACCTCCTTGGGGTTGTCGGTGAGGATCGGGACGCCCGTCTTGACGCCCGGTTCGACGAGGACGGCGGGCACGTCGCCGTAGTAGCGGCGGGTGACCTCGCGCAGTTCGTGCAGGACGGACGGGACGGTGGCGCAGATCGCGATGCCGTCGATGCCGTCGCCCAGCTCCTCTCCGAGGAGCGGGTGCATGCCCATCAAGCCTTGGAGGAGGACGGCGAGTTCGTCGGCGGTGCGGCGGGCGTCGGTGGAGATGCGCCAGTGCTCGATGATCTCTTCGCCGTCGAAGAGGCCCAGGACGGTATGCGTGTTGCCCACGTCGATCGTGAGGAGCATGACTACTGCGCCTCGCGGAGGTCGAGGCCGATGTCCAGGATCGGCGCGGAGTGGGTCAGGGCGCCCACGGCGAGGTAGTCCACGCCGGTGTCGGCGTACGCCTTGGCGTTCTCCAGGGTGAGCCGGCCCGAGGCCTCCAGGGCGGCGCGGCCGTGGACGATGCCGACGGCCTCCGCGCACTCCCCGGGCGTGAAGTTGTCGAGGAGGATCAGGTCGGCGCCGGCGTCCAGGACGTCGCGGAGCTGGTGCAGGGTGTCGACCTCGACCTCGATCGGTACGTCCGGGAAGGCCTCCCGCACGGCCTTGAAGGCCTGGGCGACGCCGCCTGCGGCGACCACGTGGTTGTCCTTGACGAGGGCCGCGTCCGAGAGGGACATGCGGTGGTTGACGCCACCGCCGCAACGGACCGCGTACTTCTCCAGGGAGCGCAGTCCCGGCGTCGTCTTGCGGGTGTCGCGGACCTTCGCCTTCGTGCCGTCCAGGGCGTCCGCCCACGCGCGCGTGGCGGTCGCGATGCCGGAGAGGCGGCACAGGATGTTGAGCGCGCTGCGCTCGGCGGTCAGCAAGTCACGCGTGCGCGTGGTGACCGACAGGAGCTTCTGTCCGGCCTCCACGAGGTCGCCGTCCTCCACGTGCCGCTCGACCTCGAACTCGTCGGTGCAGACCACGGAGACCACCGCTTCGGCGACCCTGAGGCCCGCCACGACACCGGCCTCGCGCGCGGTGAAGTCGGCGGTGGCGACGGCCTCTTCGGGGATGGTCGCGACGGTCGTCACGTCGATGCCTCCGGCCAGGTCCTCCTGGAGGGCGACGTTGGCGATGTCCTCGACCTCCAGGGGGTCGAGTCCGGCGTCGGCCAGGAGCTCGGCGAGCGCGGGGTCGAGGCCGCACTCCATGTACTCCGCGTCTGCGCCCGCGCCACAGGCACAGCCGTCGCCGCAACCACCGCTGTCGGCGAGGGGAAGGTCGTGGGTGCTCACGTCTGTCACTGCTCCTGGGGACGGTGCTGCCGGGTCGGGGGGAAGTCTGCGGTGTCCGTGGTGTGTACGGCCAGCGTGCGGTCCGGATTCAGCCGTACGACGATGTGGCGGCGCCATGCGGTGTCGTCACGGTCGGCGTGGTCCTCGCGCCAGTGGCAGCCCCGGGTCTCTTCGCGGAGCGCGGCGGCGGTGACCAGGACGCGGGCCACGCACAGGAGGTTGGTGGCCTCCCAGGTGTCGACGCCGGGCTCGGCGGTCTTGCCGTTCTCGTCGAGGGCGTCGCGCGCGTCGGTGTGCAGCTGCTGAAGCTGTCCGGCGGCCTTGGCGAGGGAGTCGGCGGAGCGCAGGACGCCCGCGCCCTCGGTCATGATCCGCTGGATCGCGAAGCGGGCCTCCGGGGCGAGCAGCGGGTGCGCGGGCTTGTGGGGGTGCGGGACCGGTTCGGGCACGCGCGCGTGGAGGGCGTTCTCCGCCTGGCTCTCGGTGATGTCGGCGACGATCCGCTCGGCGTAGACGAGGCCTTCGAGAAGGGAGTTGGAGGCCAGCCGGTTCGCGCCGTGCACGCCGGTGCAGGCGACCTCTCCGCACGCGTACAGGCCGGGGACGGTCGTACGGCCCCGGGAGTCGGTGCGGACGCCGCCGGAGGCGTAGTGGGCAGCAGGGGCCACCGGGACGGGCTCGGTGACCGGGTCGATGCCATGGCTGCGGCAGGCGGCGAGGATCGTCGGGAAGCGGTGCTCCCACATGTCGGCGCCGAAGTGCCGGGCGTCGAGGAACATGTGCCCGGCGTCCTGCTCCTGCATGCGCCGCATGATGCCCTTGGCGACGATGTCCCGGGGCGCCAGCTCGGCGAGTTCGTGCTGGCCCACCATGAAGCGCACGCCGTCGGCGTCGACCAGGTGGGCACCCTCACCGCGCACCGCCTCGGAGACGAGCGGCTGCTGGCCCTCCGCGTCGGCGCCGAGGAACAGCACGGTCGGGTGGAACTGCACGAACTCCAGGTCGGAGACCTCGGCACCCGCGCGGAGGGCGAGCGCGACCCCGTCGCCCGTCGACACGGACGGGTTGGTGGTGGCCGAGAAGACCTGCCCCATGCCGCCGGTCGCGAGGACCACGGCGGGCGCGTGCACCGCGCCCACACCGTCGTGCTGCCCCTCGCCCATGACGTGCAGGCTCACGCCGGCCGTACGCCCCTCGGCGTCCGTCAGGAGGTCCAGCACGAGCGCGTTCTCGATCGTGCGCAGGCCACGCGCGTGTACGGCCTCGACGAGCGCCCGGGAGACCTCCGCGCCGGTCGCGTCGCCGCCGGCGTGCGCGATGCGGCGCCGGTGGTGGCCGCCCTCGCGGGCCAGCTCCAGTCCTCCTTCGGAGGACTCGTCGAAGTGGGCGCCGGTCTCGATGAGGCGGCGTACGGCGTCGGGGCCCTCGGTGACGAGGATGCGTACGGCCTCCTCGTCACACAGGCCCGCGCCCGCCACCAGGGTGTCGTCCAGGTGCTGTTCGGGGGTGTCGCCCTCCCCGAGGGCCGCGGCGATGCCGCCCTGGGCCCAGCGGGTGGAGCCGTCGTCGAGGCGGGCCTTGGTGACGACCACCGTCCGCAGCCCGGCCGCCTCACAGCGCAGGGCAGCGGTCAGGCCGGCCACTCCGGAGCCGACGACCACCACGTCCGCGGCGATGGACCAACCCGGGGCGGGTGCGTGCAGTCGTATGCCTGTGCTGGTCACGAGGCGGCTCCGAGGGTTCCGAAAGTGAGTGGGATGTTGTCGATCAGCCGGGTCGTCCCGACCCGGGCGGCGACGGCGAGGACGGCCTCGCCGGTGAAGTCCTCGTCGACGTCCGTGAAGTCGGAGGGGTCGACCAGGGCGAGGTAGTCCAGGGCGAGCGGCGGGTCCAGGCGGGCGGCGTCGTCGAGGACCAGGCGGGCGGCGGCGCGGACGGACGCCGGGCTGCCGGGGCCGGGGGCGGCCTTGGCGACGGCGTGCGCGTCGGCCGCCGCGCGGGACTCCCCTATGGCGCTGAGCGCCTCGGCACGCGCGTGCGTGGCGGGCACCTCACGGGCTCGCGCGCGGAGCGCCTCCTGGGCGGCGTGCCTGTCACGGCCCGCGAACAGGGCCTGGGAGAGGGCGAGCGCGGTGCGCCGCTCCCGGGGGGACAGATAGCGGTTGCGGCTGGAGAGGGCCAGGCCGTCGGCCTCGCGCACGGTCGGCACGCCGACGATCTCCATGCCGAAGTTCAGGTCGCGCACCATGCGGCGGATCAGAGCGAGTTGCTGGGCGTCCTTCTGGCCGAACAGGGCGGCGTCGGGGCGGGTGAGGTGCAGCAGCTTGGCGACGACGGTGAGCATGCCGTCGAAGTGGCCGGGGCGGACCGCGCCCTCCAGACGTTCGCCCATGGGGCCCGCCGAGACGCGGACCTGGGGTTCGCCGCCCGGGTAGGCCTCGTCCACGGAGGGCGCGAACACGACGTCGGCGCCCGCCTGTTCGGCGATCTTGAGGTCGGCGTCCAGGGTGCGCGGATAGCGGTCGAGGTCCTCGCCCTTGCCGAACTGCAGCGGGTTCACGAAGACGGTGACCACGACCTCGCCGTCCGGTCCGGCGATCTCGCGGGCCGTGCGGACGAGCGTGGCGTGGCCCTCGTGCAGGGCGCCCATCGTCATCACGACGGCGCGGCGACCCGCACGCGTGCGTGCGTGCAGTTCGTCGGCGGTGCGCAGCAGGGTGGTGGTCATCCGGCATCTCCCTCGGTGCCGTTGGCGAGCACCCCGAGGAGGTCCTCGGCGAGTTCCGGCTTGAGCAACCCGTGGGCCAGGGCCCGGTCAGCGGTCGCGCGGGCCATCGCCAGATAGCCGGCGACGGTCTGCGGGGCGTGCTTGCGCAACTCGGTGACGTGCGCGGCGACGGTGCCCGCGTCCCCGCGCGCGACGGGGCCGGTGAGCGCCGCGTCGCCGGAGCGCAGGGCGTTGTCCAGGGCGGCGCCCAGCAGCGGGCCGAGCATCCGGTCGGGGGCCTCGACACCGGCCGTGCGCAGCAGCTCCATGGACTCGGCGACCAGGGTCACCAGGTGGTTGGCACCCAGTGCGAGGGCCGCGTGATATAGCGGGCGGTTCTCCTCAGCGATCCACTCGGGCTCGCCGCCCATCTCGATCACCAGGGCCTCGGCGGCCAGCCGCAGTTCCTCGGGCGCCGTGACCCCGAAGGAGCACCCGGCGAGCCGCTGGACGTCCACCGGAGTGCCCGTGAACGTCATCGCGGGGTGCAGGGCCAGCGGCAGCGCGCCGACCCGCAGGGCGGGGTCCAGGACCTTCGCGCCGTACCGCCCGGAGGTATGCACGAGGAGTTGCCCGGGGCGTACGGCCCCGGTGTCGGCGAGGCCCTCCACGAGCCCGGGCAGGGCGTCGTCCGGGACGGTCAGCAGCACCAGGTCGGAGCGCTCCAGGACCTGCGCGGGCGTGATGACCGGCACGTCGGGAAGCATCAGCGCGGCCCGTCGCCTGGACGCGTCGGACACCCCGGAGACGGCCACCGGGCGGTGCCCGGCCAGTTGGAGCGAGGCGGCCAGCGCGGGGCCCACCCGGCCGGCGCCGACGACACCGACGGCGAGCCGCGCGGGGCGGTCCTTGGGCTCTGGCTGTTGGAATGTACTCACGCGACGGCGGCCTTCCCGTTCCAGTCCGCTCCGGGTACCGGACGATTTCTCGTCATGTTAACGCGATCGGTTCGAGGGGCGTCCGGTTGTCCACAGGCTGTGGGTTGTCGCACAGCGTCGGTGTACGGGAAAGCCCGGGGAAAACCGCGTGCTCGCGCGGACCCGCGCCAGGCATCATCCGGAGCATGAGCGATGCGGCGGAACAGGGCGAGGAACAGGCGGAACCGATGACGGAGGAGGAACAGCTCCTGGAGCGCCGCAAACGGCGCCTCAGCGCGAACCGGAACGCGGAGCGCGCACTCGCCCGCCTCGGCTTCCTGGGCACCCTCCAGGAACGGCTCGCCTTCGTACAGGAGGCGGCCGAACTGTACGACCTGGACGAGACGTCGGACATGTACGGCGGCGGCATCGTCGAGACCCTGGAGAAGCGGGTCGCCGAACTGCTCGGCAAGGAGGCCGCCGCCTTCTTCCCCACGGGCACCATGGCGCAGCAGGTCGCCCTGCGCTGCTGGGCGGGCCGCACCGGCAACCCGACGGTCGCCCTGCATCCGCTCGGCCACCCCGAAGTGCACGAACGGGACGCGTTCAGCCAGGTCAGCGGCTTGCGCCCGGTCCATGTGACGAGCGAGCCCCGACTGCCGACCGCCGACGAGGTGCGCGACCTCCCGGAGCCCTTCGGGGCGCTGATGCTCGAACTGCCCCTCCGGGACGCCGGTTTCGTCCTGCCCTCCTGGGAGGAGCTCTCCGCCGTCGTCGAGGCCGCGCACGAACGCGACGCGGTGGTCCACTTCGACGGCGCCCGCCTGTGGGAGTCCGCCCCGCACTTCGGCCACCCGCTCGACGAGATCGCCGGCCTCGCGGACAGCGTCTACGTGTCGTTCTACAAGTCTCTCGACGCCCTCGGCGGTGCCGCGCTCGCCGGACCGCAGACCCTGATCGACGAGGCGAAGACCTGGCGGCACCGGTACGGCGGCGCGGTCTTCCAGCAGTTCCCCACCGCACTGACGGCACTCGCGGGCCTGGACCGGGAGCTGCCCCGGCTGCCCGCGTACGTGGCCCACGCGCGCGTGGTCGCCGAGGCGCTGCGCGAGGGGTTCGCGGCGGCCGGGGTGCCCTGGATGCGCGTACAACCGGAGCAGCCGCACACGAACGAGTTCCAGGTCTGGCTGCCGTACGACCCCGACGCCGTGTCGGAGGCCGCGATCCGGCAGGCCGAGGAGACGAAGTCCGTCCTCTTCGCCAATCCCTGGGACGCGAAGGGTCCGGGCCTGGCGATGACGGAGGTCTACGTGCGGGCCGCCGCCCTGGAGTGGACGGCCGACGACGTGAAGGCGGCGGTCGCGGACTTCGTGGTCCGGCTGACGGAGGAGACGGCCCGCTAGAAGACGGCGGCCTCGGGTGTCAGCAGGCGGAGCGGCGCGGGTGCGGGTGCAGCAGGCGGCCCAGGGCCCGCCGTAGCCGACCGTGGGCCGGGCGCTCGGCGACGACCGCGCGGAACTGCCGGTAGTCGCGCAGTTCGCGGGCGGTCCGCCAGTCGTGGGTGCCGGGTGCGGGCGGCGGGGCCTCGCCGAGCCGCTGGGCGCGGTAGGTGTCGAGGAAGTACTGCTGGGTGATGCTCATGTCTCCAGGCTGCGCCGACGCCCGGTGGCTGTCGCGTCGATTGACGGGCGCCGTCAATCGAGGGGGGCGTTGTCAGTGGCGGGGTGCACGATTGAGTGCATGAGCGTGCACATCGACATCACCGGGCTGCGGCAGGAGCAGGTCGTCTTCGCGCCCTCGCCCCTGGGCGAGCTGTGCATGGCGCTGCACGCGATGTCCGAGCCGGGGCACCATCCCGGCCTCCAGGGCTGGGTGACCGGCGTCACCACCCGGCTCGACCCGCATCTGGCCGACCGGATGTGCGAGGCGGACTTCCTGTGGCGGTCGACGTTCTCCGACCTGTTCCTGCCGTACGCGGGCATCCCGGGCCGGAGCACGCTCCCCGGGGCGACGCTCGCCGAGGAGCTGGACCTGCTGGACAAGCTGACGGACGAGCAGTTCGTGGACGCGGCGCTGGAGTTCACCACCTGCGCCATCACCTACAGCACGGGCGGACCCGGCCCGCTCACCGACGCCGAGATCCGGCGGCGCGCCCTGGAGCAGGCCGCCGCGCGCGGCCCGCATCAACTGGCGTTCACCGAGCGGCTGTTGGCCGACCCGCCGCGGACCAGGGCCTGGCTGCGACAGTTCCTGGAGGACTGCGACGAGGCGTTCTTCGCGGAGACCTGGTCCCGGATGCACCACCAACTCGCCGCCGACGCCCGCCACAAGACGGACCTCCTGCGGCACAGGGGCCTGGCGGAGGCCCTGACGTCGATGTCCACCGCGGTGACCCTCGACGAGAGCGCCACCCGCATCACGGTCGACAAACTCGGCAGCGGCCGTACGGCGACCCAGGACGGCGGCCTCCTCCTGGTGCCCACCAGCCTGGGCTGGCCGCACCTGACGGTCCTGTACCGGTACGGCTGGCAGCCCGTCGTGCACTACCCGGTGGGCACGCCCAAGCCCGCCGCACCGACCTCCCTGGAGCAGCTCACCCTGCGGATGACGGCCCTGTCCCACCCGGTCCGCATGCGCCTGTGCCGCAGCCTGGCCCGCAGCGCGTTCACCACCGGCGAGCTGACCCAGGTGCACGGCATGACCGCCCCCGAGATATCCCGCCACCTCGGTGTCCTGAAGAAGGCCGGTCTGATCACCACCCGCCGCCGTGGTCGCTACGTCCTGCACCAGCTGGACGTCACGATGGTGGCCCGCCTGGGCAGCGATTTCCTGGAGGGCATCCTCAGGTAGCCGGCCAGCCGACCCCGGCCGGCCAGGCGTCAGCCGTGCCCGCCGGCCCGCACCAGCCCCGTCTCGTACGCGAGGACCACCACCTGCACCCGGTCCCGCAGGCCGAGCTTGGTCAGGATGCGGCCCACATGGGTCTTCACGGTCGCCTCGGACAGCACCAGGTGGGCCGCGATCTCGCCGTTGGACAGCCCCTGGGCGACGAGGATCATGACCTCGCGCTCGCGCTCGGTGAGGCGCTCCAGTTCCTTGTGCCGGGGCTCCTTGCCGGTGGCGGGCAGCATCGGGGCGAAGCGGTCCAGGAGCCGGCGGGTCGTCGAGGGCGCCACCACGGCGTCCCCGCTGTGCACGGAGCGGATCGCGGTGAGGAGTTCGCCGGGCGGCACGTCCTTGAGCATGAAGCCGGAGGCGCCTGCCTTCAGCCCGGAGAAGGCGTACTCGTCGAGGTCGAAGGTGGTCAGGATCAGCACCTTGGGCGGGTTCTCGCCCTGGCAGATGCGGCGGGTGGTCTCGACCCCGTCCAGCTTCGGCATGCGGACGTCCATCAGCACCACGTCGACCGCGGTCGACGCCAGCACCTCAAGGGCCTCGACGCCGTCGCCCGCCTCCGCGACGACCTCCATGTCCGGCTGGGCGGCAAGCACCATCCGGAACCCGGTGCGCAGCAGCACCTGGTCGTCGACGAGCATCACGCGGATCGCCATCGGGTCCTCTTCCGTTCCGTCAACAGGATCGTTCAACAATTGCTTCAACCGGTCGTTCAACAATTCGTTACAGGTGTCAACACCCGGCGTACGAGAGATCAGTGCGCGGGTTTCAGCGGCAGCAGCGCGCTGATGCGGAATCCGCCGCCCGGCCGCGGACCCGCGTCCAGGGTGCCGCCGACCATGCCCACCCGTTCACGCATACCGATCAGACCATGCCCCTGGCCGTCGACGCCGCCCTCCTCGTACAGCTCGTGCGGGGCGCCCTTGCCGTCGTCCTCGACGAGCAGCCCGAGGCCGTCGTCGAAGTAGACCAGCCGCACACTGGCGCCCGTGTTGGGCCCACCGTGCTTGCGGGTGTTGGTGAGCGCCTCCTGCACGATCCGGTACGCCGTCAGCTCGACGCCGCTGGGCAGCGGGCGCGGGGTGCCCTCGACCTTGAAGTCGACGGGCAGTCCGGACGTACGGCACTGCTCGACCAGGTCGTCGATCTGCTCGACGTCCGGCTGCGGCACGTACTCGCCGACCTCCTTGTGCTCGCCGGTGCGCAGCACGCCCAGCAGGCGGCGCATCTCGGCGAGGGCCTGGCGGCCGGTGGAGGAGATCGTCTCCAGGGCCTTCTTCGCCTGGTCCGGCGAGGAGTCGAGGACGTAGGCGGCGCCGTCGGCCTGGACCACCATCACCGACACGTTGTGCGCGACCACGTCGTGCAGCTCGCGGGCGATACGGGCGCGCTCGGCGGCGACCGCGACCTTGGCCTGCGCCTCGCGCTCCTTCTCCAGCCGGGCGGCGCGCTCCTCCAGCTGCGCGAAGTACGCGCGCCGGGTGCGCATCGAGTCGCCGAGCACCCAGGCCAGCGCGAACGGCACCGTCTGGAAGATCGCCAGCGCGACCAGCCCGGCGGAACTGGTGTGCTCCTGGGGCCAGCGGATCTGCGCCAGGGTCGCCGCGGCCAGACCGGAGGCCAGGGCGAAGCGGGAGGCCCAGCGGGCACCGATCGCGGCGACGGTGTAGACGATCACCAGCATGGCGAAGTCGGCCACCACGGGCTCGATGTCGAGGACCAGCTGCACAAGACCCGTCGCCCCGGACAGGACGAGCATCTTCTCCGGCCAGCGGCGGCGCAGCGCGATCGCCACACACATCACGGCGGACACCGCCAGCGCCCCGGCTGCCGTCCCGTGACGGCCCGACGCGTAGCTGGTACTCGCGATGCTCACGCCGCTCAGCCCCAGCAGGAAGACGGCCCAGAAGGTGTCGACCCATGTCGGGTGTCTGCGGAGGAAGTCGTAGAGGCGCTGCACGTAACCCAGCGTAGGGAAGCGTGAAGTGTGCCGGGGTCAACCGGAGGATCGATCCGTATACGCCGCGCGTACTCCCCAAGGTGGAGGCCCCGTTGTCCTGTGCACTTACTCTGACCGCGTGACGGAAGACACCACGGGCCGGTGGCGCGGCTGGCGGGCGGCGGCCGAGGACGCCCTGTACGGGCCCGAGGGGTTCTACCGCAGGCCCGAGGGACCCGCCGGGCACTTCCGTACGTCCGTGCACGCGTCGGCGCTCTTCGCGGGGGCCGTGGCGCGGCTGCTGTGCCGGGTGGACGAGGCGCTGGACCGGCCGGCGACGCTGGACTTCGTGGACCTGGGCGCAGGCCGCGGTGAGCTGGTGGCCGGCGTACTCGCCGCGCTGCCCGCCGAAGTGGCCGCACGCGTGCGTGCGTACGCCGTCGAGCTCGCCGACCGCCCCGAAGGGCTCGGTCACGGGATCGAGTGGCTCGCCGAACCCCCGAAGGGGATCACCGGGCTGCTGTTCGCCAACGAGTGGCTGGACAACGTGCCGGTGGAGGTGGCCGAGGTGGACTCCGTCGGCGTACCGCGGCTCGTGCTCGTACGGGAGGACGGGACCGAGCGGCTCGGGGAGCCCCTCTCCGGTGCGGAGGCCGCGTGGCTGGCGCGCTGGTGGCCGCAGGCGCCCGAGGAGGGCCTGCGTGCCGAGATCGGCCTCCCCAGGGACACGGCCTGGGCGTCCGCCGTCGCCACGCTCGACCGGGGACTCGCAGTCGCCGTCGACTACGGGCACACCGCGGACACGCGCCCTCCGTTCGGCACGCTCACCGGTTTCCGCGAAGGGCGCGAGACGGCACCCGTACCGGACGGCTCCTGCGACCTCACGGCGCACGTCGCCCTGGACGCCTGCGCACTCCCCGGCGCACACCGGCTCACACAACGCGCCGCCCTGCACGCCCTCGGCCTCACAGGCGCGCGCCCCCCGCTCGCACTGGCCTCCACCGACCCGACGGAGTACGTCCGCGCCCTCGCGAGCGCCGGCGAGGCGGCCGAGCTCACCGCGATCGGCGGACTCGGCGACTTCGGCTGGCTCGTGCAGTCGGTTGGAATTCCGGACCCGCTCGACGAGCCGTGACCCGACGAGCCGTGACTCGACGACCGTGAACAACCCCTACTTGCCGCTTACTTGTCGATGTCCCCGACGACGAAGAACAACGACCCCAGAATCGCCACCATGTCCGCCACCAGCGTCCCCGGCAGCAGCACCGCGAGCGCCTGGATGTTGTTGTAGGACGCCGAGCGCAGCTTCAGCCGGTACGGCGTCTTCTCGCCCTTGCTGACGAGGTAGTAGCCGTTGATGCCGAGCGGGTTCTCGGTCCACGCGTACGTGTGCCCCTCGGGCGCCTTCAGGACCTTGGGGAGCCGCTGGTTGATCGGACCGGGCTCCAGCCCGGCGAGCCGGTCGAGGCAGGCGTCCGCGAGGTCGAGCGCGTTGTGCGTCTGCTCCAGGAGCACCTCGAAGCGGGCGAGACAGTCGCCCTCCTGGCGCGTGACGACCTTCAGGGTGTCCTGGAGTTCGCCGTACGCGAGGTACGGCTCGTCGCGCCGCAGGTCGAAGTCGACGCCCGAGGCGCGCGCGATGGGCCCGCTCACGCCGTACGCGTGGACGGCCTCCGGCGACAGCTCGCCGACTCCGCGCGTGCGCCCCCGGAAGATCTCGTTGCCGAGCACCAGGTCGTCGAAGCGGTCCATCCGGGAGCGCACGGCGGAGACGGCTTCACGCGCGCGGGAGGCCCATCCCGCAGGCAGGTCCTCCTTGAGGCCGCCTACGCGGTTGAACATGTAGTGCATGCGCCCGCCGGAGACCTCCTCCATGACGTTCTGGAGCACCTCGCGCTCCCGGAACGCGTAGAACACCGGGGTGATACCGCCGAGTTCCAGGGGGTACGACCCCAGGAACATCAGGTGGTTGAGCACCCGGTTCAGCTCGGCCAGCAGCGTGCGCGTCCACACCGCGCGCGGGGGCACCTCCATGCCGAGCATCCGCTCCACCGCGAGGACCACGCCCAGCTCGTTCGAGAAGGCCGACAGCCAGTCGTGGCGGTTGGCGAGCATGATGATCTGGCGGTAGTCGCGCGCCTCGAAGAGCTTCTCGGCGCCCCGGTGCATATAGCCGATCACCGGCTCCGCGTGCTGGATGCGCTCGCCGTCGAGGACGAGCCGCAGGCGCAGCACACCGTGCGTGGAGGGGTGCTGGGGGCCGATGTTGAGCACCATGTCGGTGCTCTCCGCGGCGCCGCCGATCCCGACCATGGTCTCCGTCGTGGGAGTCATGGACACAGTCTCTCGTACGTACGCTTGCGGCATGGAAACGGGGACTGCCGCGCACGACGACGCGGCGCGCGAGCCGGTGTGGACCGGGCTGCCGCCGGGGCTGCTGAAGATGCGACGGCTGTTGCTGGTGGTGTGGCTGGGGCTGCTGGCCGTGGTCCTGGGCACGCTCCTGAACCTGTTCGCGGGGCCCGCCTGGGCCGCCTTCGCGCTGCTGCCGCTCGCCCTGACGGCATGGGGCTGGGTGCTGCTGGGCCGCAACTGGCGCTCCTGG
Source organism: Streptomyces sp. NPDC050508 (assembly GCF_040655155.1). NCBI lineage: Bacteria > Bacillati > Actinomycetota > Actinomycetes > Kitasatosporales > Streptomycetaceae > Streptomyces > Streptomyces sp. NPDC050508. The sequence continues at coordinate 51,297 of NZ_JBFAJJ010000031.1, read as the reverse complement.
CGGTACGCCGAGCGCGCCGACGACCTGCTGATCAGCAGGGGTGTGCTGTGGCACCACGAGACGATCGTGCCGTACGGGCGGATGCAGCTCGTGGAGGTGACCTCGGGGCCCGTGGAGCGGCACTTCGGGCTCGCGAGCGTGCAGCTGCACACGGCCGCCGCGGCGACCGACGCGACGATTCCGGGGCTGGTCCCGGCCGAGGCCGAACGGCTGCGCGACCGGCTCACCGAGCTGGGCGAGGCCCGATCGGCGGGGTTGTGACGACGCCGGGCGCCGACAAGGACGTGACCGAGGTCCCCGAGGCCGTACGGGAGCAAGTGTCTGTCGTGGAGCGGCGGTTGCATCCGGTGACGCCGTTGCGCCGGGCCTGGGCGCCGGTCGCCGTCATCATCGGGTGGGCGGTGCACGACCCCAACCAGGCGCAGGAACAGCTGACGCGGCTGACCACCATCACCCTCCTGATCGCGCTGGCCGTGATCGTCCCTGCCGCCGGTCTGTACGGCTTCCTGACCTGGTGGTTCACGCACTTCGCGGTGACCGACACCGAACTGCGCATCCGTACAGGGCTGTTGTTCCGGCGCACCGCGCACATCCGGCTGGAGCGCATCCAGGCCGTCGACGTGACACAGCCCCTCCTCGCGCGCGTGGCGGGCGTCGCCAAGCTGAAGCTGGACGTCGTGGGGACGGACAAGAAGGACGAGCTCGCGTTCCTCGGCGAGGGCGAGGCGCGGGCGCTGCGGGCCGAACTCCTCGCGCGGGCGGCCGGGTTCGCGCCCGAGACCGCGCACGAGGTCGGCGAGGCGCCCTCGCAGCAACTGCTGCACGTACCGGCCGGGGTCCTCGCGGTGTCCCTGGTGCTGACCGGCGCCACCTGGGGGTCGCTGGCCGCCGCACTCGTCGTACCGCCGCTGCTCTGGTTCGCCACGCACAGCGTGTGGACGGTCCTCGCGACCGCCCTGCCGCTGCTGGGCGCGGCGGGCGCGAGCAGTGTGGGGCGGTTCGTCGGCGAGTACGACTGGACGCTGGGCGAGTCCCCGGACGGGCTGCGCATCGACCACGGGCTGCTGGACCGCACGCACGAGACGGTGCCGCCGGGGCGGGTGCAGACCGTGCGGATCGTGGAGCCGTTGCTGTGGCGGCGGCGCGGCTGGGTGCGGGTCGAGCTGGACGTGGCCGGTTCGTCCAACTCCGTGCTGGTGCCGGTCGCCCCGCGCGAGATCGCCGAGTCGGTCGTCGCCCGCGTGCTGCCCGGCGTGACCGTGCCGCCGCGCGAGGCGCTCTCCCGCCCGCCGCGACGGGCGCGCTGGTGCGTGCCGCTGTGGTGGCGGGGCTACGGCCTCGCGGTCACCGACACGGTGTTCGCGACCCGGCACGGACTGCTGCGCAGGAGCCTGGCGCTGGTTCCGCACGCGAAGGTGCAGAGCGTACGGCTGAAGCAGGGGCCCTGGGAGCGGTTCTGGCGGCTCGCCGAGGTCCATGTGGACACCGGGGCCAACGAGACCGTCACAGCCCGTCTGCGGGACGCGGAGGAGGCCGCGGAGCTGCTCCGCGAACAGGCCGAGCGGTCACGGACGGGCCGCCGGGACGCGCGGCCGGACCGCTGGATGGCCTGACGCCGGGTCAGGACCCGTTCAGGAAGCCGCGCTGCGCAGCCCGTGGAGGTTGATCTGCTCGGTCTCGTCGTGCGCCGTCAGGTCGATGACCTGGCCGACCCCGACATCGCGCGACCGCTCGTCGGCCGGCTTGAACTGCGCCTCGGCCTCCGCCTTGTGCACGGCGAGGGCCTCCTGGCCGACGACGTCCGCGAGGTCCTCGTTCTGAACGGCGTCCATCGCGGCGGACGTCGAGCCCTTCTGCATGCCGAAGAAGTCGAACCCGCCCTCGATCATGGGGCGTCGTACGGGAGACGCCGGTACGACCGCCACCGCGGTCGGCACGGTGAAGTGCCCCGACGGCTGCGCGGGCTGGGACGACTTCGCGGCCGGGGGAACGGCGGCCGCGTGCTCATGCCCGTCGACCGCCTCGGGCTTCCCCTCCGCCTCGTCCTCCTGCGCGGCCTCCGACTCGGTGGCGCCGCTCTCGGCTTCCACCACGGCGGGCTCGGCCTGCGCGGAGTCGCCGTCCTTCGGCGCGGGCGCCGGGGGCTCACCGTCGTCGTCGAGCCGGGTCAGCGCCGCCTTGGCCCGCAGGAACAGCTTGGACCCCTCCGGGGAGAACACCGTGGACACCGCGGGCTTCTCCGCGACGGCCTCGGCCCCGGGCTCCTCGGTCTCGGACTCCTCGTCCTCGGTCCGGTCCTCGATCTCGTCGCCCTCGTCCTCGGCGTCGGTGTCGTCCTCGGTCTCGACCGGGGCAGCCACAGCCTCGGTGTCGTCCTTCTTGAGATCGTCGTCCAGCGGAGCCGTTTCCGCCGAGGCGTCGGCGTCGCCCTCCACCGGAACCGGCGGCAACGCGCGCGTGGGTTCCGCGGCCTCTATCTCCAGCAGGCGGCGGCCCTCCAGGGCGCTCGCCCGCTCGGTCTCCGCGGTGGCGTACCGGCGCAGCAGCGCCGCGTGTTCGTTGCGCAGGCCCGCGAGCTCCGTGCGCTTGGCACGCAGCTTGTGCTCCAGCTTGACGCGCAGTTCGCGCGACTCGTCGAGGTCGGACTCAAGCTCGGCGAGCCGCTCCTCGTACCGCCACTCGTCGCTCGTACGCGCGCGTACCAGGTCGGCGACCTGCTTGCCCGCCTGAGTGTCCCAGCGGCGCATGACCGCCGCCCCCACGAGCGCGGTCGCGGCGGCGATCGCGGCGACTATGCGCAGCGCGGCGGCCTGCGAGAAGACCCAGGGCCCGAAGGCGCAGACGAGCGACACGCCTGCGATCGCCGAGGGCGGCAACAACCGGTGCAACGGCGGGGAATGGCGGTGACGTCCACGTGGCATGGCCAGAAACTTACCGCGCGTAGGCGAATGATGGTGCCCCGCGCGGTAAAAACACAGCCACCCCTATTCCCCCACACGGATTCAGCGGTCTCTTTCAGCGGCCGGTGAGCCGCTCGCTGATCCACTGCAGGGTCGGCGGGATCTCCCGTCGCCAGGTGTTGAAGTTGTGCCCGCCGCTGTCCAGGATGATCGACGAGATGTGGGTGAAGTTGTTGGCCCGCACGTGGTCGATGAATTTCAGGGTGTCCTTGTAGTTGTGTTCCCCGACCTTGCTGCTGCTGACGAGCAGTGAGGTGTCCGGCGCGGGCCGGTGCTTGAGGTACCACCACAGGTTCGCCTCGTTCCGCAGCGTCCCGTCGCCCTGGAAGAGGTCGCCCGTGGTCGGGTCGACCGGCGCCTTGTAGTACGGCGAGAGGCCGGCGCCCGCGGCGTACACCCCGGGGTGGTGCATGGCGAGCTTCAGGGCGCAGTAACCGCCCGTGGAATCGCCGATGATGCCCCAGCTCCCGGGCTTTTTGCCCACCCTGTAGTGGGCCAGTACGGCGTCGGGGAGGTCCTTGGCGAAGAACGACTCGGTCCGCGGTCCGCCCGGCACGTCCACGCACTCCGTGTCGCGCGGCGGCGCCACCGTCGGCCGCAGCATCACCAGGATCATCGGCTGCATACGGCCGTCCTTGGCCAGCTGCAGTGCCGTACGCGGGTAGTTCAGCTTGTCGACGAGCGCCTTTGCGGTGCCCGGGTACCCCGTGAGGACGACGGTCGCCGGGAACGTGCGCGTGCGGTACTGCGGCTGGAAGTACTCCGGCGGCAGGTAGACGTAGGCGGGGCTGGCGATGTGGGTCGTACGGCCCACTATCTCGACCTGCTGCACCTGGCCCACGGTGCTCGGCCGTGAGGCGCCGCCCGGGGCGTCCACCTGCCGGGTGCCGACCACCCGGAGCGGTCCGCCGGCGCCCTGGAGCGACGTGTGGTCGACGACCACCCCCTGGTCGGTCTCCTTGCCGAACAGGTCGGCCCAGCTGGCGTAGAACCCGAAGGCCTGGTTGGCGCCCAGGCCCACCGAGGCGAAGAGCACCAACTGCGTTGCCAGCAGCAGGCCCACGCGTCCACTGACGGCCCGCCAGTTCCGCCGGGCCAGGCGCGGCCACAGCCATACGGTGCCGACGAAAAGCAGCACGGCGCACGCGAACGCCAGTACCAGCACCTTGTTGCTCGTGAGTCCCATGAGCTGTCCCCGCCTGCGCTTTCCGCCCGGGCTGCACGCAACCTTCGCGTACCTTTGCCCCGGGCTTTCCACTGCCTTTGAACCGGCTTTCCGCTGGGGAAGGAACCTCCTTCCCCTAGACACCGTCCTAGAGGGCGCAATGTCGCCGGATGCCCGAATCGGGCCCGGGTCCAAGGTCTCTCGCAGAACTACGGGATGCGATGTCTGTCAGGATAGATGGGGAATTGTCGGGTGGGGTTCCGAGCCGGTCAGGCCGGATGCGGCGCATAGTCCGAGGTCCGCGCCCCGAGGTCGTTCCCACGCTCGTCGCGAGGGCATGTGCCCTCGTCGGCCTGCTGGACATCGCCGCGGGGGTGTTCCCGCGCTTCCGGCACAGCCGTATGCACACCATGGCGGAGGTGCTCCCGGGTGCGCTCGGCCCCTTCGCGGCGGCGCTCTCGCTCAGTGCCGGCGTGCTGTTGCTGCTCCTCGCGCACGGGCTCAGGCGGCGCAAGCGCCGGGCCTGGCGCGCCGCGGTGGCACTGCTGCCGGCGGGCGCGGTGGCGCAGTTCGCGTACCGGCACTCCCTCATAGGAGTCGTCATCTCGGCCGCGCTGCTCGCGCCCCTGCTGCTGCACCGCGACGAGTTCCGCGCACTGCCCGACCCGCGCAGCCGTTGGCGCGCACTCGCCAACTTCGTGCTCATGGGCGCCGGTTCCCTCGTCCTCGGACTGGTCATCGTCAGCGTCCACTCCAAGCGCATGGTCGGCGACCCGAGCCTGGCCGACCGGATCACCCACGTCCTGTACGGCCTGTTCGGCTTCGAGGGCCCGGTCGACTACGAGGGCAGCACCTCCTGGACGGTCGCGTTCTCGCTCGGCGCCCTGGGACTGCTCACCGCCGTGACGACGATCTACCTCGCGTTCCGGCCCGAACACCCGGCCGCACAGCTCACCCCGGAGGACGAGACGCACCTGCGCGCCCTCCTGGAGAAGCACGGCCGCCGCGACTCGCTCGGTCACTTCGCGCTCCGTCGCGACAAGGCCGTCGTCTTCTCGCCCAGCGGCAAGGCGGCGGTGACGTACCGCGTCGTGTCCGGGGTGATGCTCGCCAGCGGTGACCCCATCGGCGACGTGGAGGCCTGGCCGGGCGCCATCGAGCGGTTCATGGACGAGGCGAAGGCCCACTCCTGGACGCCGGCCGTCATGGGCTGCTCCGAGACGGGCGGCGAGGTGTGGACCCGCGAGACCGGACTCGACGCCCTCGAACTCGGCGACGAGGCGGTGGTCGACGTGGCGGATTTCTCGCTCGCCGGGCGAGCGATGCGCAACGTACGCCAAATGGTGAAGCGCATCGAGCGGGCCGGCTACGAAACCCGGGTACGGCGTGTACGTGACCTCGGCGAGGCCGAGTTGGAGCGGATCCGGCTCGCCGCGGAGGCCTGGCGGGGCACCGACACCGAGCGCGGCTTCTCCATGGCGCTCGGCCGCATCGGCGACCCCGAGGACGGTGACTGCTTCATCGCCACCGCCCACAAGACGGACGAACAGCCGGGCGAGTACGGCGACTTGAAGGCGATCCTGCACTTCGTGCCCTGGGGCACCGACGGCATGTCCCTGGACCTGATGCGCCGCGACCGCGCGGCGGACCCGGGGATGAACGAGCTGCTGATCGTCGCCGCCCTCCACGCGGCACCGAAGCTCGGCATCACGCGCGTGTCGCTCAACTTCGCGATGTTCCGCGCGGCCCTGGCCCGCGGCGAGAAGATCGGCGCCGGCCCGGTGCTGCGCGCCTGGCGCGGGCTGCTGGTCTTCCTCTCCCGCTGGTTCCAGATCGAGTCCCTGTACAAGTTCAACGCGAAGTTCCAGCCCCGCTGGGAGCCCCGCTTCGTCGTCTACCGCGCCTCCGGCGACCTGCCCCGCATCGGCTTCGCCGCCATGCAGGCAGAGGGCTTCGTCAACCTCGCCCTGCCCCTGCCCCGCTTCCTCCGCCGCCGCACGCACACGGCCCCGGCCTGCGCCCACGGGCTGGCGGAACGGGATGTACGGGCGGCCTGACCAGGACGGGCCCGAGCGAAGGCCTCCCCTCCGGCCAGGGGGCTTTCGCTCGGCCCACAGGGCCGTAGCCCCACTCTCAAGGCCTACGCTGAACGTATGAGCAAGCAGAGCGGGCGCGGGCGCGTCGCGGGCCTTCCCGAATGGGACCGATGCGCGGTCATGGGCGTGGTGAACGTCACCCCTGATTCGTTCTCCGACGGCGGCCGCTTCTTCGACACCACGGCCGCCGTCAAACGCGGCCTCGGCCTGGTCACCGAAGGCGCCGACCTCGTGGACGTCGGCGGTGAGTCCACCCGCCCCGGCGCCTCCCGCGTAGACGAGGCCGAGGAACTCAAGCGCGTCATCCCCGTCGTCCGCGGCCTCGCCTCCGAGGGCGTCACCGTCTCCGTCGACACCATGCGCGCCTCCGTCGCCGAGCAGGCCCTCGCCGCCGGCGCCGCCCTCGTGAACGACGTCAGCGGCGGCCTCGCCGACCCCGCGATGATCCCGGTCGTCGCCGCCTCGGGCGCCCCCTTCGTCGTCATGCACTGGCGCGGCTTCCTGGAGGGCGGCAACGTCAGGGGCGTCTACGACGACGTCGTCACCGAGGTCGTCGACGAACTGCACGCACGCGTGGAGGCCGTTCTCGCCGGAGGGGTCGCCCCCGACCGCGTCGTCGTCGACCCCGGCCTCGGCTTCTCCAAGGACGCCGAACACGACCTCGTCCTCCTCGCCCACATCGACCGCCTGCTCGCTCTCGGCCACCCCCTGCTCGTCGCCGCCTCCCGCAAGCGGTTCCTCGGGCATGTCCTCGCCGGTACCGAGGGCGCACCCCCGCCCGCGCGCGAGCGCGACGCCGCCACGGCCGCCGTCTCCGCACTCGCGGCACACGCCGGCGCATGGGCGGTGCGCGTCCACGAGGTGCGCGCCACGGCGGACGCGGTACGCGTGGCGCGAGCCGTCGAAGGGGCGCGCACGCCGGGCGCCCGAGCGGCTTCGCACACCAGCTCCGAGGGAGCCCTGTGACCGCCCCGCACACCGACGTCGAGCAGGTCGAACTCGCCAACACCGCGTTCTACGAGACGCTGGAACGCGGCGACTTCGACGAGTTGTCGGCACTCTGGCTCACCCCGGCCGACCTGGGCGTCGACGAGGAGTTCCACGACCCGGCGGACAGCGGCGTGATCTCCTGCGTGCACCCGGGCTGGCCGGTGCTCACCGGACGCGGCGAGGTCCTCCGGTCGTACGCGCTGATCATGGCGAACACCGAGTACATCCAGTTCTTCCTCACCGACGTGCACGTCTCGGTCACCGGCGACACCGCACTGGTCACCTGCACGGAGAACATCCTCAGCGGCGGCCCGTCCCCCGACGACAGCGACGAACTGGGCCCACTGGTGGGCCAGCTCGTGGTCGCCACGAACGTGTTCCGCCGTACTCCCGAGGGCTGGAAGCTCTGGTCGCACCACGCGTCCCCGGTTCTGGCCGAAAACGACGAGGACGACGGCGACGACTCACCCTCCTGAGTGGGTAGGCGCACCCCCACAGGACCAAGAAGTGGTTGGAATCACGAACCCGCGGGTAGGGGCGGCTACCGACCCATGAGCCGCCGGGTTCCCCGGGGGAAACGGTCGATGAAACCTGTGGGCCCGGACAGTACCCACGCCCTCGTGGCCCGGCACTGTCAGTGCCCGCAGGTAGATTCGTTCGAGGCCGGTGTACCGCCCGCACTCGGTACGAACCGGCCACCACCGACGATTGCAGGAGTGATTCGCGTGGATCGTGTCGCGCTGAGCGGCCTGAAGGCCCGCGGGCACCACGGCGTGTTCCCCAAGGAGCGCGAAGAGGGCCAGACCTTCATCGTGGACCTCGTCCTGGGCCTGGACACCCGGCCTGCCGCCGCCGACGACGACCTGGCGAAGACCGTGCACTACGGCATCGTGGCCGAGGAGGTCGTGGCCGTCGTGCAGGGCGAGCCCGTCAACCTCATCGAGACCCTGGCCGAGCGCATCGCGCAGACCTGTCTGAAGCACGAAGGGGTCGAGGAGGTCGAGGTCCGTGTCCACAAGCCGGACGCCCCGATCACCGTCCCCTTCGACGACGTGACCGTCACCATCACCCGGAGCCGAGTATGACCTTCTCGTTCACCGAGGGTCACAGCGACCCGACCGTCCAGCCGGTGCCCGCCTCCGTGGTGCAGCAGGTGGACGCCGCCGACACCACGCTCAGCAACCCGAGGCGCGCCGTGATCTCCATCGGCGCGAACCTGGGCAACCGCCTGGAGACCCTCCAGGGCGCCATCGACGCCCTGGAGGACACCCCCGGCGTCCGCATCAAAGCCGTATCGCCGGTCTACGAGACGGAGCCGTGGGGCGTCGAGCCCGGCAGCCAGCCGTCGTACTTCAACGCGGTCGTCGTCCTCAAGACCACCCTGCCCCCGTCCTCCCTGCTGGAGCGGGCGCACGCGGTCGAGGAGGCCTTCCACCGGGTCCGCGAGGAGCGCTGGGGCGCGCGCACGATCGACGTCGACATCGTCGCGTACGCCGACGTGGTCTCCGACGACCCGGTCCTGACGCTCCCCCACCCGCGCGCCCACGAGCGGGCCTTCGTGCTCGCGCCGTGGCACGACGTGGAGCCCGAGGCGCAGTTGCCCGGCCGCGGCCCGGTGGCCGATCTCCTGGACGTCGTCACACGTGACGGTGTCGCGCCCCGCAAGGATCTGGAACTCCGGCTGCCCGAGTAGTCGTTAAGGTCGAGACGACCACAACGCCCGGACAGGGCACGGGGAGCTGAAGGGACACCGTGAGAGAGCTGCGGATCAGGATGCTGGCCGGCGTGTTCGTGATCGCCGGAGTGCTGTCCTGGGCGGGCGCCCGCCTGTGGAGCGCGGTGGGGACCCTGCCGAGCGTCCCGCTGGCGGCGCCCATCGTCCTCGCCGTGATCGCCGTGGTCCTGCTGGCCACGGCGCTCTCGCTGCGCGCCCGCCTCAAGGCCCAGCGCGAGCGCCGCCCCGGCGCCAAGGGAGTCGACCCCCTGATGGCCGCCCGCGCGGTCGTCTTCGGCCAGGCCAGCGCCCTGGTGGCCGCCCTCGTCTCCGGCATGTACGGCGGCACGGGCGCCTATCTCCTGGAGTCCCTGGACATCCCGGCCCGCCGCGACCAGGCCATCTACGCCGGCTTCTCGGTCCTGGCAGGCATCGCGGTAATAGTCGCCGCAATCTTCCTGGAGCGAGTCTGCAAACTCCCGGAGGACGACGACAACAACACGGCCGGGGCAACACCGGTCACCTGAGAGCGCCCTGAAGCGAGGGCGCCCCAAAGGGGCGCGGGGCTGTGTCTAAATGCGGCTCCGCCGCGTGGGCGCGACCAGCCACAGTGCCGGGGCGACACCGGTCAGCTGAGCGCCCTGAAGGGGCGCGGGGAACTGCGCGACCAGCCACGACGGACCCGCACCCGACAGACGACCCGCCCCGGTCCATCCAGCGGAGCGCCTAGCGAGCCATGATGAGACTCATCGCCTCATTACGCGTCGCCGGATCCCGCAACTGCCCCCGCACCGCCGACGTAATGGTCTTCGCGCCGGGCTTCCGCACACCCCGCATCGACATGCACATGTGCTCGCACTCCACGACGACGATGACACCCCGCGGCTCCAGGATCTTCATCAGGGAGTCGGCGACCTGCGTGGTGAGTCGTTCCTGCACCTGCGGCCGACGGGCGTAGACGTCCACCAGCCGGGCCAGCTTCGACAGCCCCGTGATCTTGCCGTCGCTGGACGGGATGTACCCGACATGGGCGACCCCGACGAACGGCACCAGATGGTGTTCACACGAGCTGAGGACCTCGATGTCCTTCACCAGGACCATCTCGTCGTGCCCGAGGTCGAACGTCGTCGTCAGCACGTCCTCGGGCTTCTGCCACAACCCCGCGAATATCTCCCTGTACGCCCGCGCCACCCGCCCCGGCGTCTCCCTCAGCCCCTCACGGTCCGGGTCCTCACCGACCGCGATCAGCAGTTCGCGTACGGCGTTCTCAGCGCGCTTCTCGTCGAAATCACCGATCGCTCCCTCGCCGTCCAGCGTCACGGGGTCGGTCATGTCGTGCCTCGTTCCTGTGCGGGTCGCGCGTGTGCGGGACACACGCCTCAGCTGCGGGCAAAACGAAAATGCCGCGTCCCCCAGGCTAAGACCAGGGGGACGCGGCATCCATTTCGGGCCGTGTGAGGCTCGCGTCAGTTCTCGGGGCGCTCCTCCGGGGCCTTCTCCAGCGTGGGAGAGGACTCGGCGGTCGCTCCGGCGGTGATCGCGGGACCCGCGCCGTTCGATCCGTTCGTCAGTGACAGCTCCTTGGGGGAGAGCACCGGCGGGCGGGTGGACGGCGTACGACGGGAGGAGCCGGTCCACGAGGGACGGGCCGGACGCCGCACGATGGGAGCGAAGACCTCGGCGATCTGCTCCTTGTTCAGCGTCTCCTTCTCCAGCAGCTGGAGCACGAGCGCGTCGAGCACGTCACGGTTCTCGACCAGGATTTCCCAGGCCTCGTTGTGCGCGTTCTCGATGAGCTTCTTGACCTCTTCGTCGACGAGCGCGGCGACCTCTTCCGAGTAGTCGCGCGGGTGCGACATCTCCCGGCCCAGGAAGGGCTCGGTGTTGTCGCCGCCGAACTTGATCGCGCCGAGGCGCTCGGTCATGCCGTACTGCGTGACCATCGCGCGGGCCGTGGCAGTGGCCTTCTCGATGTCGTTCGCGGCGCCCGTGGTCGGGTCGTGGAAGACCAGTTCCTCGGCCGCGCGGCCACCCAGCATGTAGGCGAGCTGGTCCAGCATCTCGTTGCGCGTGGTCGAGTACTTGTCCTCTTCGGGCAGGACCATCGTGTAGCCCAGAGCACGGCCTCGGGAGAGGATCGTGATCTTGTGGACCGGGTCGGAGTTCGGGGAAGCCGCCGCGACCAGGGCGTGTCCGCCCTCGTGGTACGCGGTGATCTTCTTCTCCTTGTCCGACATGATCCGAGTCCGCTTCTGCGGGCCCGCGACCACACGGTCGATCGCCTCGTCCAGCATGAAGTTGTCGATCAGCTTGCGGTTGCCTCGGGCGGTGAGCAGAGCGGCCTCGTTGAGGACGTTGCTCAGATCCGCGCCGGTGAAGCCCGGCGTACGGCGCGCGACGGCCGACAGGTCGACGTCCGGTGCGACCGGCTTGCCCTTCTGGTGAACCTTGAGGATCTCCAGACGGCCCTGCATGTCCGGGCGGTCGACCGCGATCTGGCGGTCGAAGCGGCCGGGGCGCAGGAGGGCCGGGTCGAGGATGTCGGGCCGGTTCGTCGCGGCGATGAGGATCACGCCGCCCTTGACGTCGAAGCCGTCCATCTCGACGAGCAGCTGGTTCAGCGTCTGCTCGCGCTCGTCGTGTCCACCGCCGAGGCCGGCGCCGCGATGGCGGCCGACCGCGTCGATCTCGTCGACGAAGACGATCGCCGGGGCGTTCGCCTTGGCCTGCTCGAACAGGTCACGGACTCGGGAGGCACCGACACCGACGAACATCTCGACGAAGTCGGAACCGGAGATCGAGTAGAAGGGCACCCCGGCCTCGCCCGCGACGGCGCGCGCCAGCAGGGTCTTGCCGGTGCCGGGAGGGCCGTACAGGAGTACGCCCTTGGGGATCTTGGCGCCGACGGCCTGGAACTTCGCCGGCTCCTGGAGGAACTCCTTGATCTCGTGCAGTTCCTCGACGGCCTCGTCGGAGCCCGCGACGTCCGCGAACGTCGTCTTCGGGGTGTCCTTGGTGATGAGCTTGGCCTTGGACTTCCCGAAGTTCATGACTCGGGAGCCGCCGCCCTGCATCTGGTTCATCAGGAACAGGAAGACGACCACGATGAGGACGAAGGGGAGCAGCGACAGGAGAATCCCGACGAAAGCGTTCTGCTTCGTCGGCGAGACCGTGTAGCCGTCCGGAATCTGCTTGTCCTGGTACTTGGTCTGCAGGGTGCCCGCGAGGGTCACGCCCTGGTCGCCGATGTAGCTCGCCTGAATCTTGGAGCTGCCGTCGACCTTCACGCCGCTCTTGAGCGTGACCTTGATGGTCTGCTCGTCGCCGGTGGTGATCTTGGCCGACTCGACCTTGTTGTCATTGATCGCCTGGACGACCTGGCCGGTGTCCACCGTCTTGTAGCCGCCGGACGAGCCGACGACCTGCATCAACACGACCACGGCAAGGACGGCCAGCACGATCCACATGACCGGCCCACGGAAGTATCGCTTCACGTCCATCCATACGGAGCGAATTCGCTCCGTCCCTCCTGCCATAGTGAGTTTGATAAAGACAGTTCTTCTGACCGTACCCCAGCCATGTTGCCCGAAGTCGCACGGGACGGCTGGGAGACGCGTCTGCATGCTCCAACGGCGCGAAACCCGCTGGGGTTCCCGATCGTCTTACAGGGCTTGGGCCGAGTGGCTCTAGCCGCCGTAGACGTGCGGCGCGAGCGTACCGACGAACGGCAGGTTGCGGTACTTCTCCGCGTAGTCGAGGCCGTATCCGACGACGAACTCGTTCGGGATGTCGAAGCCGACCCACTCCACGTCGATGGCGACCTTGGCGGCCTCCGGCTTGCGCAGCAGGGTGCAGATCTTCAACGAGTCGGGCTCCCGGGAGCCGAGGTTGGAGATCAGCCAGGACAGCGTCAGACCGGAGTCGATGATGTCCTCGACGATGAGGACGTGCTTGCCCTTGATGTCGGTGTCGAGGTCCTTGAGGATCCGCACGACACCGGAGGACTGGGTGCCCGCGCCGTACGACGACACGGCCATCCAGTCCATGGTGACGGGGGTGGACAGCGCCCGGGCGAGGTCCGCCATGACCATCACCGCGCCCTTGAGGACGCCGACGAGCAGCAGGTCCTTGCCCGCGTACTCCGCGTCGATCTTCGCGGCGAGCTCCACGAGCTTCGCGTCGATCTCTTCCTTGGTGATGAGCACCGACTGGAGGTCGTCACCCATGTCTTTCGCGTCCACCCGCATCACTTTCGGTCGTCCAACCGGCTACTACCTGGCCCCGCCCCCGGAGGCCCGGAGGGGGTGTCGATTCAGCCTTGCCGAATCACCAGTCTGCCACCCTGGCGCTGGGCGACGACCTTGCCCGGGAGATTGATGACTCCCTGGCCGCGCCAGCCGGTGATCAGGCGGTCGACTTCCTCGATGTGACGGGCGAACAGCGAACCGGCCGGGGCGCCCGCCTTGATGGCGGCGCGACGCAGGATGCGACGGCGTACGGCGGGCGGCAGGGCGTAGAGCTTGGCGCACTCCAGGAGGCCCGTGGCATCGCGCACGGAGGCCTCGGCCTGGCTGGCCCAGGTGTCGAGGGCGTCGGCGTCGTCCCGGGACAGCTGTGCCGTACGGGCGAGCGCTTCTACGACGCCTTTGCCGAGCGCCTTCTCCAGGGCCGGCAGGCCTTCGTGGCGCAGGCGGGAACGTGTGTACGCGGGGTCGGCGTTGTGCGGGTCGTCCCAGACGGGCAGCGACTGGACCATGCAGGCCTTGCGGGCGGTCTGCCGGTCGAGCTGCAGGAAGGGGCGGCGGTAACGGCCGTCGGCCCCCGAGACCGCGGCCATTCCGGACAGGGAGCGGATACCGGAGCCGCGGGCGAGGCCCAGCAGGACGGTTTCGGCCTGGTCGTCGCGGGTGTGGCCGAGCAGGACGGCGGCGGCGCCATGGCGGGCGGCGCAGGCGTCGAGGGCGGCGTAACGGGCGTCCCGGGCGGCTGCCTCGGGGCCGCCCTCGCGGCCCACGGTCACGGAAGTGGCCTCGACGGGGTCCAGGCCCAGCTCGCGCAGCCGCAGGACGACTTCGTCGGCGCGGAGGTCGGAGCCGGCCTGCAGGCCGTGGTCGACGGTGATGCCGCCGGCCCGGATGCCGAGTTTGGGTGCTTCGAAGGCGAGGGCGGAGGCGAGCGCCATGGAATCGGCGCCGCCTGAGCACGCCACGAGCACGAGCGGCGAGGGCGGGCGCTCGTGCGAGGTGTGCCGGGAGGCGCCGGCGGTCTGCAGGGCCTCGTGGTCGGTGAGGATGTCGTGGAGGACGCGGCGGACCGCCAGGCGTATCGCCGCGACCGCAGGATGGGGACCCATGTCCGGTTCCCTTCATGAAGTTTTCGGGGGGTTGGCCCGAGGTTCGGTCACTCAGAGTGTGTAGATGGTGACAGAACCGGGGCGTTCCCCGAGCATTGCACGCCTATCCATCGCTCACGGTCCCTCAGACGGGTGATTACAGGGGCGTTCGCCTGCCGTAGGCCGGATTCGTTTCACCACGCCTACGGCAGGTTCACGACTCGGTCTTCCGGTGCACCCGCGCGACCCAGTCCGCCGGTTTGGCGATCTCCGTCTTCGTCGGCAACGTGTTCGGGGAGGTCCACACACGGTTGAAGCCGTCCATGCCGACCTGGTCGACGACCGCGCGCACGAAGCGCTCGCCGTCCCGGTACTGCCGGAGCTTGGCGTCGAGGCCGAGCAGCTTGCGCAGCGCCGAGTCCAGCCGGGAGGCGCCCTTCGCGCGACGCTGCTGGAACTTCTCGCGGATCTCCGCGACGCTCGGCACCACGTCCGGACCGACACCGTCCATCACGAAGTCGGCGTGCCCCTCCAGGAGGGACATCACGGCGGTGAGGCGGCCGAGGATCTCCCGCTGGGCGGGCGTCTGCACGATCTCCACGAGGGAGCGACCGCTGTCGTCGTCCTCCTCGCCCTCGGGCCGGCCACCGGCCAACGACTGGGCGGCCTCCCGGATGCGCTCCAGGACGGTCATGGGGTCGACCTCGGTCTCCCCCAAGAACGACTGGATCTCGCCCTCCAGGTGGTCACGCAGCCAGGGCACGGCTGTGAACTGCGTGCGGTGCGTCTCCTCGTGCAGGCACACCCACAGGCGGAAGTCGTGGGGCTCCACGTCGAGTTCGCGCTCCACGTGCACGATGTTCGGCGCGACCAGCAGCAGCCGCCCGCCCTTCGCCCCCGCCGGCAGCTCGCGGCTCGCCGGGGCGAACGTCTCGTACTGGCCGAGCACGCGCGAGGACAGGAACGACAGCAGCATGCCCAGCTCGACGCCGGTCACCTTGCCGCCGACCGCGCCGAAGACCGCGCCGCCCGGGGTGTTGCCGCGCCGCTCCTGCATCTTGTCGAGCAGCGGCTTGAGGATCTCCCGGAACCCGGCGACGTTCGCCCGCACCCAGCCGGGGCGGTCGACGACCAGGATCGGGGTGTCGTGGATGTCGTCCGTACCCATCCGGGTGAAGCCCCGGACGTGTTGTTCCGAGGCCTTCGCATGCCGGCGCAGCTCCGCGACGACGGCCCGGGCCTCGTCACGGCTCACCTCGGGGCCCGGCCGCACAAGTCGGGTCGCGGTCGCCACCGCGAGATTCCAGTCGACCATCTCGGCACCACCGATGCTCGTCATGCGTCAACCGTACGTGGTCGCTCCCGCTTGGGGCAGGCCGCGACGGTCGGTCAGGTGGACGTCTGTTGCGCGGGCGCCCGGTGTCGATGGCTGTGCCCACCCGTTCCGCCTTGCGGAACGCCTGCCCACAGCCAGGCCAGCCCTCTCAGGAACAGCCGCAGGCCGCCAACGCCGTTGCCGTGTGGTCCAGGGCTGCCTGGGCCTCCAGGGCGCTTGTCGTGTTGGAGGCCAGGAAGGCGAAGGCCAGGAGTTGGCCGTCCTTGTCGACGACTGTGCCCGCCAGCGTGTTTACGCCCGTCAGGGTGCCCGTCTTGGCGCGGACCACCCCCGCCGCGCTCGTCGCGTCCGTGTAGCGGGTCGTCAGGGTGCCGGTGAAGGCGGCGACGGGGAGGCCGGTGAGGACCGGGCGGAGTTCGGGGTGGGCCGGGGAACCGGCCTTGACCAGGAGGGCGGTCAGAAGGTCGGCGGTGAGGCGGTCGTCGCGGTTCAGGCCGCTGCCGTCGTTGAACACCGCGCCCTTGACCGGGAGTTGAAGCTTCGTCAGCTGGGCCTGGATCGCAGCGGCGCCGCCGTCGAAGTCGGCCCGCTTGCCCGTCGCGACGGCGGTCTGGCGGGCCAGGGCCTCCGCGATGTCGTTGTCGCTGTTGGTCAGCATCCGTTCGACGATGTCGGACAGCGGGGGCGAGGAGACCGTGGCGAGGGTGACGGCGCGGCCGGTCGCCTTGGAGGGGCCGGGCGATGTCGTCTTGATGCCGTGCTGCTGGAGGAAGCCCGCGAACTTCTTGGCCGCGTCCCCCGCCGGGTCCGTCACGCGCGTGACCGGGCCGCTGGTCGAGTCGTCCGTACGGCCCTCGTCGGCCATCAGGGCGCTGACCGGGGCCAGGTTCCCGTTGTCCCCGATCGGGTGGAGTTCGGCACCGGCGTACAGGGTCTTGTCGTACGACAGCGTCACCTCGTGCACGCCGCGCTTCTTCAGGGCGACCGCCGTGCTGTCGGCGAGCGTGCGCAGGCTCGCCCAGCCCTCGGCGTCCTGGTGGGCCGTCAGGGTCGGGTCGCCGCCGCCGACCAGGACGAGTTCCTTGGTGTCGGGCTCCAGGGCGGCGCGGGTGGTGAAGCGGTGGTCGGCGCCCATCGCGGAGAGGGCGGCCACGGCGGTGGCGATCTTCGTCGTGGAGGCCGGGGTCAACGCGTCGTCCGCGCCGACGCCGTAGAGGCGCTTGCCGGTCGAGACGTCGACCACGGCGGCCGTGTGGCGGGTGCCGAGCGCCGAGTTGCCCAGGAGGGGCGTGAGGACGTCCGCGAGGGCCGTGCCGGTCGGGGCCGACTTCACGGTGCTGGCGGAGCCCCCGAGTCCGACGAGGACGGATGCGGCGCTGGGCGCGGGGCGGGGCGCCTTGGCGGACGTATCGGAATTACGGCCGTGATCTACGCCACCTGACTGTTCCTGTGCGGCTGCGTAGTCCCGCTCGGCCGTACGCTGACCCGAGGAGTCCCAGGGACCGGCGGCGGTCACCACACCGGCTGCCAGCGCCATCCCGGCGGTGGCGGCGACGGCGGTGAACCGCCAGGTTTCGTTCGGCCGCGGCAACTTCGCGACCTGCGGTGACACGGATCGGGCGAGCCGGGCGACCTTCGGTCTCACGGCTTCGGTGAGCCGCGCGGCCTGTGGTTTCGCGGCTTCGGCGATCCGCGTGACCTGCGGCTTCACGGCTTGTGTGACCCGTGTGACCTGCGGTTTCACGGATTGCGCGGCCCGCTTGAGACGGGGCCGGACGGCTCGCGCGACCCGCGCCACATGCGGTCTCGCGGCCTGCCAAGGCCTCAGCTCCGGCACGACCACCAGCCCCTTTCGCGATCACACACCTGCGTGAGGGACACTTAACCACCAGAACTATGTGCTGATCATGGAGGAGCCACCGGTGGAGTTCGACGTCACGATCGAGATCCCGAAGGGTTCGCGGAACAAGTACGAGGTGGACCACGAGACCGGTCGGATCCGCTTGGACCGTCGACTCTTCACCTCGACCAGTTACCCGGCCGACTACGGCTTCGTCGAGAACACTCTCGGCGAGGACGGCGACCCGCTCGACGCGCTGGTCATCCTGGAGGAGCCGACCTTCCCCGGCTGCCTCATCAAGTGCCGCGCGATCGGCATGTTCCGGATGACCGACGAGGCCGGCGGCGACGACAAGCTGCTGTGCGTCCCGGCGTCCGACCCGCGTGTGGAGCACCTGCGTGACATCCACCACGTGTCGGAGTTCGACCGCCTGGAGATCCAGCACTTCTTCGAGGTCTACAAGGACCTGGAGCCCGGCAAGTCGGTCGAGGGTGCCAACTGGGTGGGCCGGACGGACGCCGAGGCGGAGATCGAGCGCTCGTACAAGCGACTCAAGGAGCAGGGCGGCCACTGAGCCCTCTGGTCTTGTGAACGGGCCGCACGCACACGCGTGCGGCCTGTTTCCATGTCTGTGCTCATACTGAGGATCACCGGAGGTGTCGTACAGGGAGTGCTACGGAGTGACGGAAGCGGAGGACCGCAAGCCGCAGTCGGACGAGGTCAGGAGTGCGTTCACCGCACCCTCGGGCGTCGCGGCGGCTGACGGGGAGTCGTCCACGACGTCCGAGTTCGCCGTTCCGCGCGGGCTCGACGTGGCGGTGCCGGCCGTCGACGAGTCGGAGGGGTCGGCGTTCAGTCCGCCCAGCACCTACAGCGCCAGAGAGGCTCCGCCCGCCTTCACGCCGCCGACCGGGATCCCCCTCGTCAGTCTGACGAAGGACGTGCCCTGGCAGGACCGGATGCGCACGATGCTGCGGATGCCGGTGGCCGAGCGGCCCGCGCCGGAGCCGGTGCAGAAGCCGGACGACAGCGGTCCCGCCGTACCGCGTGTGCTCGATCTGACGCTCCGCATCGGCGAGTTGCTGCTCGCGGGCGGGGAGGGCGCGGAGGACGTCGAGGCGGCGATGTTCGCGGTCTGCCGCTCCTACGGCCTCGACCGCTGCGAGCCGACCGTCACGTTCACCCTGCTGTCGATCTCGTACCAGCCCTCCCTGGTGGACGATCCGGTGACCGCGTCACGGACCGTGCGACGCCGGGGCACCGACTACACGCGGCTCGCGGCCGTGTTCCGGCTGGTCCAGGACCTCAGCGACCCGGAGACCGCGCTCTCCCTGGAGGACGCCTACCGGCGGCTCGCGGAGATGCGGCGCAACCGGCACCCGTACCCCGGCTGGGTGCTGACCTCCGCCAGTGGGCTGCTCGCCGGTGCCGCCTCCGTGCTCGTCGGCGGTGACGTCATCGTGTTCTTCGCCGCCGCGCTCGGCGCGATGCTCGGCGACCGGCTGGCGTGGCTGTGCGCGGGGCGCGGGCTGCCGGAGTTCTACCAGTTCACGGTCGCCGCGATGCCGCCGGCCGCGATAGGGGTCGCGCTCACGGTCGCCAACGTCGACGTGAAGGCCTCCGCGGTCATCACCGGTGGGCTGTTCGCGCTGCTGCCCGGGCGGGCGCTGGTGGCGGGCGTACAGGACGGGCTGACCGGCTTCTACATCACCGCGGCGGCGCGGCTCCTCGAAGTCATGTACCTCTTCGTCGGCATCGTGGCCGGCGTCCTGATCGTCCTGTACTTCGGTGTGAAACTCGGCGCGCAACTGAATCCGGACGTGGCGCTCGGCAACTCCGACCGGCCGTTCTGGCAGATCGGCGCGTCCGTCCTGTTGTCGTTGACCTTCGCGGTGCTCTTGCAGCAGGAACGATCCACCGTGCTGCTCGTGTCCCTCAACGGGGGTGTCGCCTGGTCTGTGTACGGGGCGATGGACTTCGTCGCGGGGATCTCGCCGGTTGCCTCTACGGCTGTTGCGGCGGGGTTGGTCGGGTTGTTCGGGCAGTTGCTGTCGCGGTACCGGTTCGCGTCGGCGTTGCCGTACACGACGGCTGCGATCGGGCCCCTGTTGCCGGGTTCCGCTACCTACTTCGGGCTGTTGGCGATCGCGCAGAACGAGGTCGACAAGGGGCTGGTGTCGTTGGCCAAGGCGGCGTCTCTCGCCATGGCCATCGCCATCGGGGTCAATCTGGGGTCGGAGATCTCGCGGTTGTTCCTGCGGGTTCCGGGGGCTTCGGCGGGGGCCCGGCGGGCTGCCAAGCGGACCAGGGGGTTCTGACCTACGCCCGAGAAGTCAGCCCTGGGGATAGCCGCCGTTCTGCGAATACCCCTGCCCCTGGCCCTGGTTGTCGTACGGGGGGTACTGCTGGTTGCCGTACTGCTCGTTTCCGTACGGCTGTTGCTGCTGCGGCTGGTACGTCTGCTGGGGGTACGGCTGCTGCTGTTGGGGCTGGGCGTAGTACTGGTCGTAGCCGTTGTTCTGCTGTTGCTGCGGCTGCTGCTGGGGCTCGTCGATGCGGCGGAGCTGCGTCGTCGAGTCGTCCATGATCACCGGGAACGGCTGGGTCGCGGCCGGGTCGGCGGGCTGGTCGCCGGGGCCCCGGGGGGCCTTCTTGGCCTTCGAGCGGGCTCGCAGGAACTCGATGATGATCGGGACGACCGAGACGAAGACGATCAGGATGAGGATCGCTTCGATGTTCTTGTGGACGAAGGCGATGTTGCCGAGCCAGGAGCCCAGCAGGGTCACGCCCGCGCCCCACAGGACGCCGCCGATGATGTTGAACGTGAGGAACGAGCGGTACTTCATGCCGCTGACGCCGGCGACGATCGGCGTGAACGTGCGGACGATCGGTACGAAGCGGGCCAGGACCAGGGACTTGGGGCCGTACTTCTCGAAGAACTCGTGCGCCTTGACCACGTTCTCCTGCTTGAAGAGGCGGGAGTCCGGGCGGTTGAAGAGCGAGGGGCCGACCTTCTTGCCGAAGACGTAGCCCGCCTGGTCGCCGAGGATCGCGGCGACGCAGATCAGCGCGACGGCCGCCCACAGCGGGAAGTCGAGGGTGCCCGCGGTGATCAGCAGGCCGCAGGTGAACAGCAGGGAGTCACCCGGCAGGAAGAACCCGATGAGCAGGCCGGACTCCGCGAAGACCACGAGCAGAAGGCCCCAGATACCGAACCGGTCGAGCATGGTGTTCGGATCGAGCCAGCTCGGGCCGAGGGCGAGCGTCATCACGGTTCCGGGCTCCTGAGGGGTGGAGGGATACGGCGTCGAGGCAAGGCCGCACAAAGCTATCAACGCCATGTGTCCGTCCCAGGTTCCACCGGTGTCTCCAGGATGCACTGTGCATCTCGTAGGACAAAGCTGTGAGCCATGGGTATCGACGAATACGGCGGCGGCCAGGGGCCGCAGGCCGATGTGCTGGTCGTGACGACGAACGACATCCCCGGGTACCGGGTCGAGCAGGTGATCGGCGAGGTCTTCGGGCTGACCGTGCGCTCACGGCATCTCGGCAGCCAGATCGGCGCCGGTCTGAAGTCGATGGTCGGCGGCGAGCTGAAGGGGCTCACCAAGACCCTCGTGCAGACCCGCAACCAGGCCATGGAGCGGCTCATCGAGCAGGCACGCGCGCGTGGGGCCAACGGCGTCCTGGCGTTCCGCTTCGACGTGACCGAGGCGGCGGACGTGGGCACCGAGGTGTGTGCCTACGGGACGGCGGTGGTCCTGGCCCGGGAGTAGCGGCACCCCGGGCCAGGTCGG
This sequence comes from Streptomyces sp. NPDC050508, assembly GCF_040655155.1. Lineage (NCBI taxonomy): Bacteria > Bacillati > Actinomycetota > Actinomycetes > Kitasatosporales > Streptomycetaceae > Streptomyces > Streptomyces sp. NPDC050508. Next base: position 30,067 of record NZ_JBFAJJ010000031.1, on the reverse strand, counting down.
GCTTCCAGGGACTTCTAGGAGGCGGTGTGCCGGGACGCGTTCGCCAGGATCGCGTCCTTGAGGTGCTCGGCCAGGCCCGGGGCCATCGCGTCGTAGAACGCCTTGAAACGCTCGTCGGAGACGTACATCTCGGCGAGGCAGGTGTGCATCTCGTAGGAGCACTCGTAGAACCAGCGGTCGATGTGCAGGCGGTGTTCCTCGGCGAGGGCCGTCGCCGCGTCGGCGGTGGGGGGTTCGCCGGTGGTCACCAGGGTGGCGTAGCGCTCGCTCCAGTCGTCGACCTCGGCCTGGAGGCGTTTCCAGTCGGCCTTGGTGTAGCGGGCGGCCCTGCGCTGTGACTCGGCGTAGGCCTCGGTGCCGCCCCAGCGTTGTTCGGCCTCCTCGGCGTACTGCTCGGGGTCCTTGTCGCCGAAGACCTCGAAGCGTTCCTCGGGGGTGAGGTTGATGCCCATCGTGCGTGCCTCCATGGCGTGCTCCACGGCCGCGGCCATCTTCTGCAGCTTCTCGATCCGGGCGGTCAGCAGGTCGTGCTGGCGGCGCAGGTGCGCGCGCGGGTCCGTCTCCGGGTCGTCGAGCAGGGCCGCGACCTCGTCGAGCGGGAAGCCGAGTTCCCGGTAGAACAGGATCTGTTGCAGCCGGTCGAGGTCGGTGTCGTTGTAGCGCCGGTGGCCTGCGTGGCTGCGCTCGCCGGGGGCCAGGAGGCCGATGTCGTCGTAGTGGTGCAGCGTGCGCACGGTGACTCCGGCGAAGCCCGCGACCTGTCCTACGGAGTAGCTCACTTTCCGCTCCCTTCTTGTGTCCGCACTCCACGCTGAGGCCTCACGTCACGTGAGGTGCAAGCCCTGCACTGCCGAGATGTTGGGTCCGTTTTGCCCGCTTATGGTGAGCCCGTGGCCCAGGACAGCGCGCAACAGGCACCCGTTGCCCCTACGACCCCGGCGCGCACCCTGCTGCCGTTGATCGTCCCCGCTCTGGTCGTGGGCGTGCTCGCGAGTCTGCTCTTCATCGGGGTCAGTGAGGCGGCCGAGCAGCTTCAGCACGTGCTGTGGAAGAACCTGCCCGACGCGCTGGGCATCGGCCGGTACTCGGTGCTGTGGATGCTCGTCATGCTGACGGCCACCGGCATCGTGGTCGGGCTGGTGGTGTGGAAGGTGCCCGGGCACGCCGGTCCTGATCCGGCGACCACGGGCCTGGAGGCCGTAGCGCTGCCCCCTGTGGTGCTGCCGGGACTCGTCCTGGCGACCGCGCTGATGCTCGCGGGCGGGCCGAGCCTGGGTCCCGAGAACCCGATCATCGCCGTGAACGTGGGGCTCGCGCTGTGGGCGGGGCGGAGGCTGGCGCCGCGGGTGCCGGGCGGGGTGTGGGGTGCGCTGGCCGAGTCGGCGACGATCGGGGCGCTGTTCGGGACGCCGGTCGCGGCGGCGCTGCTCATCTCGGAGGCACTGGCCGGGCGGAACACCAAGGGGGCCCTGTGGGACAACGTGTTCGCGCCGCTCGCCGCGGCCGGTGCGGGTGCCATGACGACCACCCTGGTGGCCCATCCGACCTTCGACCTGCATCTGCCCGCGTTCGGCAGGCCCGGCTGGGGCGACCTGCTGGCCGTCCTGGTGCTGGCACCGCTGGCCGCGCTGCTCGGGATGGCCGCCGTCTGCCTCTTCCCGTACGTCCACAGGGCGTTCTCCCGGCTCGGGCACCCCATGTTGGCGCTTCCGGCCGGTGGGCTGGTGCTGGGGCTTCTGGCGGCCGTGGGCGGCCATCTGACGCTCTTCAAGGGGCTGGACGAGGTCGGGGTGCTCGCGGCCGATCCCGAGGGCTGGTCGGCGGGGCGGTTCGCGACGATGACGGTGGTGAAGCTGGCGGCGCTGCTGGTCGCCGCGTCCTGCGGCTTCCGGGGCGGGCGGATCTTCCCGTCGGTGTTCATCGGCGTCGCCTTCGGCCTGTTCGCCCACGCGGTCGTGCCGGCGGTGGATCCGGCGCCGGCGATCGCGGCGGGCGTGCTGGGCATGCTCCTCGCGATCACCCGGCAGGGCTGGGTGAGCCTGTTCACGGCCGCGGTCCTGGTGGCCTCGCCGGCGATCCTCGCCCTGCTGTGCATCGGCTCGCTGCCGGCCTGGCTGCTGGTGACCGGGAGACCACAGATGCAGTTGCGCGCTGACGGAACTCCGGTTCGCTAGTAGCCGTTGGTTCTATTGATCCTTATCGGAGGCACGCCCATGCCGTTGCACAAAGGTCCCGAGCAGCCCGACGAGCGCCCCGTGTCCGTTAACCCCTTCTACGGGGACGCCAATCCGGTCGGCGGCATGACCGAGGCTCCGCCCAAACACCGGCTGCCGAACGGGCCGTTGGCGCCGATGACGGCCGCCCAGATCGTGCACGACGAGCTGATGCTGGACGGCAACTCCCGCCTGAACCTGGCGACTTTCGTCACCACCTGGATGGAGCCGGAAGCCGGCGTCCTGATGGCGGAGTGCCGGGACAAGAACATGATCGACAAGGACGAGTACCCGCGCACCGCCGAGCTGGAGAAGCGCTGCGTGGCGATGCTCGCGGACCTGTGGAACGCGCCGGATCCGTCGGCCGCCGTGGGCTGTTCGACGACCGGTTCCAGCGAGGCCTGCATGCTCGCCGGGATGGCCCTCAAGCGCCGCTGGACGCAGCGCAACAAGGACCGCTATCCGGCGGCCCGCCCGAACCTGGTGATGGGCGTCAACGTCCAGGTCTGCTGGGAGAAGTTCTGCAACTTCTGGGAGGTCGAGGCACGCCAAGTCCCCATGGAGGGCGACCGGTTCCACCTCGACCCGCAGGCCGCCGCCGAGCTGTGCGACGAGAACACGATCGGTGTCGTCGGCATCCTCGGCTCCACCTTCGACGGGTCCTACGAGCCGATCGCCGACCTGTGCGCCGCCCTCGACGCGCTCCAGGAGCGGACCGGTCTCGACATCCCGGTGCATGTGGACGGCGCGTCCGGCGCCATGGTCGCGCCCTTCCTGGACCAGGACCTGGTGTGGGACTTCCGCCTCCCGCGCGTGGCCTCGATCAACACCTCGGGGCACAAGTACGGCCTGGTCTACCCGGGCGTCGGCTGGGCCCTGTGGCGCGACAAGGAGTCCCTCCCCGAGGAACTCGTCTTCCGCGTCAACTACTTGGGCGGCGACATGCCGACCTTCGCCCTCAACTTCTCCCGCCCCGGCGCCCAAGTGGTCGCCCAGTACTACACGTTCCTACGGCTGGGCCGCGAGGGCTACCGCGCGGTGCAGCAGTCCACCCGGGACGTGGCCCGCGGCCTCGCCGAGCGGGTGGAGGCGCTCGGCGACTTCAAACTCCTCACCCGGGGCGACGAGTTGCCCGTCTTCGCCTTCACGACAGGGCCGGACGTCACGGCGTACGACGTGTTCGACGTCTCCCGGCGGCTGCGGGAGCGCGGCTGGCTGGTGCCCGCATACACCTTCCCGGCGAACCGGGAGGACCTGTCGGTGCTGCGGATCGTGTGCCGCAACGGGTTCTCGGCGGACCTGGCGGAGCTGTTCCTGGAGGACCTGGGGCTGCTGCTGCCGCAGTTGCGGCACCAGCCGTACCCCCTGACCCGCGACAAGGAGGCGGCCACCGGCTTCCACCACTGAGCCTGTGGCGGGGCGGGGTCAATCGGTGTCCCCGGGATGCCGCTCCCCCGTCGCGTACGGGTTCTCCGCGCCCTCCGCCAGGATGCCGACGAACGGTTCGCCCTCCCCCGCGAAGGTGTACGCCCCGCCCTCGATGCGCTCGATCAGACCCCGGGTCCACTCGGCCTCCGCGTCGGCCGCGTGGACCCACAGGTTCGTGATCTCGCCGATGTGGCCGAGCTGTTCGGGGCCGCCCTCGGGGATGTAGTGCTCGGTGACCGAGGCGCGCCACTGGGCGATGGCCACGGTGCGCTCCTTCAGCAGGGCCACCGCCTCGGCCCTCGGCAGGTCGACGACGAAGCCGATGGCGGCGGACTTGACGTCCATCTGCTGGTCGTAGGACGTCAGCGCCTCGCGCAGCAACCGGAAGTACTCCTCGGTGCCCCGGCCGGTGATCTCGTACTCGGTGCGGGGCGGGCCCCCGACGGTGGACGGCGCGACCTCGTGGGCGAGCAGCAGGCCCTGCTTGGCCAGTTGCTTGAGCGCGTGGTAGATCGAGCCGGGCTTGGCGTTGGACCACTCGTGCGCGCCCCAGTATTCGAGGTCGTTGCGCACCTGGTAGCCGTGGGCCCGCCCGTGCTGGCGCACCGCGCCGAGCACGAGGAGACGGATCGCTGACATGGGGCCAGCGTAGGACCCGGGAGGTCAGCCCCAGGTGGTGCCCCGCTCCTTCGCGACCAGCTCGAACGCGGTGGCGCCGTCGAGGGACTCGCGGACGATGTCGGCGTGACCGGCGTGCCGGGCGGTCTCGCGGATCAGGTGCAGGCAGACCCACCGCACGGAGACACTCCCCTCGGGGAACCAGGGCTGGTCCGGCAGCGGGAAGCTGTCGTCGAGGCTGGGCACCGAGCGGATGTACGCCTCGGTCTCGGCGGCGACCTTCTCCCAGTACGCGAGCTGGGACTCCACGGTCTCGCCGTCGACCAGTTGGAACGTCTCGTGCCAGTTGGTCTCGTCCCGCTGAACCGCCGGCGGCTCCTGCTTCGCCCGCGCGATCCAGCCCTGCTCGACCTCGGCGCAGTGCTTGAGCAGGCCGGAGAGGGAGAGTTCGCTCGCGCTGGGCCTGCTCGCGGCCTGTTCCTCGGTCAGTCCGAGCAGTGCCCTGCGGATGCCGCCGCGCTGCTCCTCGATGAACGCGAGCAGTGCTCCGCGCTCGTCGCCGGGCGCCTCTGCGGGTACGTGCGTGACCATGACCGTCGCCTTTCGCCGGTGCCGGCGGGGAGCCCGTCTCCCTGCCCGACATCGACGAAGCTACGGGCCATCGAGGTCAGGTTCTGTCCTCAATGGCCCGTCGGGAGTACATGTTCTAGAACGGGAACGCGCTCCGCCCGTGCTGCACCGAGATCCACTTCAGGGTGGTGAACGCGTCCAGCATCGTGTCGCCGTTCAGGCGGCCCAGGCCCGAGGCCTTCTCGCCGCCGAAGGGGACGATCGGCTCGTCGTGGACGGTGCCGTCGTTGACGTGGAACATGCCCGTGTCGATCTGCTTGGCGAAGTTGACGCCCCGCTCGATGTCACCGGTGTGGACCGCACCGCTCAGGCCGTACGGCGTGTCGTTCACGATGCTCACCGCCTCCTCCTCGCCGTCGAACGGGATGAGGAAGGCGATCGGGCCGAAGACCTCCTGGCGGAGCAGTTCCGAGTCGGCGGGGAGGCCGGTGAGGACCGAGGGCGCGACCAGGTTGTCGGTGGTCGTGCCGTGGACCAGGGCCGTCGCGCCTTCCGCGATCGCCTGCTCGACGACACCCGAAAGGGCGTCCGCCTGCGAGGAGTTGATGACCGGGCCGATGACGGTCTCCGGGTCGCGCGGGTCGCCGACCTTGAGGGACTTGACCTTGGTGACGAACTTCTCGGTGAACTCGTCGGCGATCGACCGGTCGACCAGGACACGGTTCGCGGCCATGCAGACCTGGCCCTGGTGGACGTAGCGGCTGAAGACCGCCGCGTCGACCGCGTAGTCGATGTCTGCGTCGTCGAGGACCACGAGGGCGCTGTTGCCGCCGAGTTCGAGGACCACACGCTTGAACTGCGAGGCGCAGACGGTCGCGACGTGCCGGCCGACCTTGTCGGAGCCGGTGAAGGAGATGACCTTCGGGATCGGGTGCTCGATGAACGCGTCGCCGATCTCCGCGATGTCCGTGATGACGACGTTCAGGAGACCGCCCGGCAGGCCCGCGTCCTCGAAGATCTTCGCGACCAGGGAACCGCCGACGATCGGGGTGTTCTGGTGCGGCTTGAGAACCACGCCGTTGCCCAACGCCAGTGCGGGGGCTACCGACTTGAGGGAGAGCAGGAGCGGGAAGTTGAAGGGACTGATCACGCCGACCACGCCCACCGGGAGGCTGTAGACGCGGTTCTCCTTGCCGTCGACCGGCGAGGGGAGAATCCGGCCCTGGGGACGCAGCGCGAGCTGGATCGCCTCGCGCAGGAACTCCTTGACGAGGTGCAGCTCGAAGCCGGCCTTCAGGAACGTGCCGCCGAGTTCGGCGACGATCACCTCGGCGATCTCCTGCTCGCGGTCCTCGATGATCCGCAGGGCCTTCTCGAACACGGCGCGGCGGGTATAGGGGTTGGTCGCGGCCCACGTCTTCTGGGCCCGGGCGGCGGCCTTGTACGCCTCGTCGACCTCGTCGACCGTGGCTATCGTGATCGACGCCAGCTTCTCGCCGTCGTACGGGTTGAAGTCGATGATGTCCCAGGAGCCGGTGCCCGGGCGCCACTCACCGTCGATGTACTGCTGAGCCAGGTCGGTGAAGTAGGACGACATGTGTGATCCCTCAATCGCTAGCAGACACGATCAACAGCAGACCCGATCATCGATCATCACGGTCTGATCACACGTCATCGTACTTGTGTTTCAAGAGAGTTGGAGAAGTCCCCGGAGAAGATCCCGGCTCTCGTCCGGGCCCGGACTGTCCTGCTGGAGCTCCTTCAGTGCCTTCTCGTACTGGGCGACGTCCTCGGCCTTGTCGAGGTACAGCGCGCTGGTGAGCTGCTCCAGGTAGACGACGTCCGACAGATCGGACTCCGGGAAGGACAGGACCGTGAAGGCACCGGACTCGCCGGAGTGACCGCCGAAGCCGAACGGCATGATCTGCAGCCGGACGTTGGGGTGTTCGGAGACCTCGATCAGATGCTGGAGCTGCTCGCGCATCACCTCGCGGTCGCCGTACGGGCGGCGCAGCGCGGCCTCGTCCAGGACGATGTGGAAGTCCGGTGCGTTCTCGTTCACCAGGTACTTCTGCCGCTCCAGGCGCAGCGCCACGCGCCGCTCCACGTCGGCCTCGCTCGCGCCCTTCATGCCGCGCCGGACGACCGCGCGGGCGTAGGCCTCGGTCTGCAGGAGTCCGTGCACGAACTGCACCTCGTAGGCGCGGATGAGGGAGGCGGCACCCTCAAGGCCCACATAGGTGGGGAACCAACTGGGCAGGACGTCCGAGTAACTGTGCCACCAGCCCGCGACGTTGGCCTCCTTCGCGAGGGAGAGGAGTGAGATGCGCTCCGCCTCGTCCGTGATGCCGTACAGCGTCAACAGGTCCTCGACATCCCGCGTCTTGAAGCTCACTCGCCCCAGCTCCATGCGACTGATCTTGGATTCGGAAGCACGGATCGAGTACCCCGCCGCCTCTCGGGTGATCCCACGTGCTTCCCGCAGTCGCCTGAGTTGCGAGCCGAGCAGCATCCGCCGCACCACCGATCCGGGCTCTCCCGCGCTCACGTTCGCCAGCCTCCCCAACCGTCTTCAGGGGCCGCAGTCTGCCACTAAAACACTTCGAGCAGTACTCGTTCGATTACAGAAATGGAAAGAAGGGGCGGCTGTTCACAGGAAGTTGCCAGGAAGATGTCAGAAAGAAGCAAGGCCAGGGCGTGAGAACGGCGTGAAGTTGGCGGAAAAAATGGCCAACAAGCGGTACGGGAGGGTCCAATTCGGTCAGCTGCACGTGCATCTGCCCTTGCATCTGCCCTACGCATCCGAAACCATGGTCTCGCGCCACCGCTGCATCGCAACGACCGCGAATTCCCGGGAGTGCCTCGCATGGGGACGAATGGATCGACCATGCTCGAGCCGTTACGGCAGGGCCTTCCACCACTGGACCCCTCGGCTGTGTCCAGTGCCGCCTCGTGTTCTCTGCCCGCCCGCTACGAAGCGGTGCGCGAGGCACGGCAGTTCACCCGCCGCACGCTCGACCAGTGGGACATAGGCGACCGCTTCGACGATGTCTGTCTGGTGGTCTCCGAACTGGTCACCAACGCGCTGCGGCACGCGCTGCCGGCCAACACCCCGCGCGTCCCGGAGCAGAACCCGCCCGTGCGGCTGCACTTGATGCGGTGGACCGAGCGGCTGGTGTGCGCGGTGCGCGACCCCAGTCACGACAGTCCCGTCGCCCGCGACTCGGACGACTTCTCGGCGGAGTCGGGCCGCGGCCTGTTCCTCGTCGACTCGTTCAGCGACGGCTGGGGCTGGCACCCGCTCGCGGGCACGCTCAGCGGCAAGGTGGTCTGGGCGCTGTTCCGGCTGCAGCCGGACTGTCTGCGGAACGACACGTGAGGACCGCGGCGCCTTTTGGCGCCGCGGTTCTACGCGCGTTGTCGGCACGAGGTCCTGCGGTGACCTGCTATCCCACTATCAGGTGGTCGAACTCGCCGTCCTTGATGCCCAGGAGCATCGCCTCGATCTCGGCGCGCGTGTAGACGAGCGCCGGACCGTCGGGGAAGCGCGAGTTGCGCACCGCGACGTCTCCGCCGGGCAGCCGCGCGAACTCCACGCAGGATCCCTGCGAGTTGCTGTGCCTGCTCTTCTGCCAGGCCACTCCGTCCAGCTGCGTGGCAGCCATGCCGTTGTACACGTCGAACCCCAAGTACACGCTGTCAACGCGGTGGTCCACAGGTCGCTCCCGGTTGTGCACTGGCTGGTGTGGCCATTGATGCAGTGGTCAACTGTTCCGGATCATAGCCCTGTTCATGTGCAGATGCATGGGCAGATGCACGTGCACGGGGGGTGGTCCTCCGGTTACAGCTTTGACGACTGCTTTACCGATGCCGTTCCAGCGTCTGCCCCGGTCGCTGCGGGACATGTGCTTCCTCACAGGACGTGCACTAGTGAAGACGTGTACCAGGGCGCGGGTGTTCCGGGAGCGAGCGGCTATCGGTTCGCGTACGGCAACAATGCCATCTCCCGGGCGTTCTTGATCGCAGCCGCCAACTGCCGCTGCTGCTGGGCCGATACGCCGGTGACCCGGCGGCTGCGGATCTTGCCGCGGTCGGAGACGAACTTCCGCAGCAGGTCGGTGTCCTTGTAGTCGATGTACGTCACTCCGGCCGCGTCCAGCGGATTACGGCGGGACTTGGTGGGCCTGCGCTCGGGCTTGCGGGGCACGGTCAGATCTCCAGAAAGGCGTCGAAGGCGGGCGGGAAGCGTTTCCAGGCGGTACGGCCGGCGGCGTACTCGGTGTCGGTCAACAGGCAGGACTCCAGGAGCCGTTCGAGTCCGTCGCGGTCGAGGCCGGGGGATGTGAAGACGAGGTGCTGGCAGCAGTCGCCGTGCTCCGGGTGCCAGTCGAGCGCGGCGGCGGCGCGGCGCACCGGCGGCACCAACTCCCAGGCGGCGTCCGGCAACGAGGCCAGCCAGGGCCCCGCGCTCTCCACACACAGGGCACCGCCCGCCGCGTCCCAGTGGAGCAGCGAGTCGGGCTTGTCCGCGAGCCAGAACCGCCCCCGGCTGCGGGCCGCGGCGCAGGTCAGGTCCTCCAACGCGTCGTACAGCCGCTCCGGATGGAAGGGCCGACACCGATGCCAGACGAAGGTGGTCACCCCACACGCGTCGGCCTCGACGGGAAGCAGAGCACAGGCAGGGTGCTGAGCAGCAGCCGCAGCCTCCACATCGAAACCGGCGAGAGCGGCTCGGGCTAGGGGGGAGGTGGGGGGTGGGGTGGGTGTGGGGGTGGGGGTTCTGGGCGTGGGCGTGCCGGGCACGGGCGCTCCGGGCGCTGGCGCTCCGGGCGCGGGCTCGCCAGGCACGGGCGCTCCGAGCGCGGGCGTTCCGAGCGCGGACGCACCGGGCGTGGGCGCACCGGGCGCAGGTGCTCCGGGCACGGGCTCACCAGGCACGGACGTGCCGGGCGCGGGCGTCCCGAGCGCAGGTGCTCCAGGCACGGGCGCTCCGGGCGCGGGCGTCCCAGACACGGACGCACCGGGCGTGGGTGTCCGCGGCGCACCAGATCCGGGCACGCGCTCACCAGGCGCCGGCGTTCCCGGCGCGGGCGTCCCGGGCGCCGGTACTCCGGGCACGGACGTCCCGGACGCAGGCGTCCGCGGCGCACCAGATCCGGGCACGCGCTCACCAGGCGCCGGTGTTCCGGGCACGGCCGTCCCGAACGCAGGTGTCCGAGGCACACCAGATTCAGGCACGGACTCACCAGGCGCGGGTCTCCGAGGCGCACCAGATCCAGGCACGGACTCACCGCGCGCGGGCGTCCGCTGCACACCAGATCCGAGCACGGGCGTTCCCGCCGCCCGGGCCCCGGACTCATCCGACCCCGGTGACCCCGGTCCGGGTGACCCCGACCCCGGCGACCCCGATCCGGGCGACCCCGACCCCGTTGTCCCCGACCCCGGCGACCCCGGTCCCGGCGCTCCGAACCACGACACCCCCGATCCGGACGGCTCGGATCCGCTGATTCTCCAACCGAGTTCCTCGCATCCCGGTGCTCCCGGTGCCCCCGGCGCGAGCGGCCCGGTTGCCGGGGTCCCCAGTCCGTGGGTCCATGGCGGCGACGCCCCCTCGGGGTTCGTGTTCGCCGACCGGCGTTCTCCTACGGCGACTTGTCGGGCTGTCGGGTGCAACTGGCCCAGTAGTTCCCGGTCTTCGGCGTCGGCGTACTCGGAGTCGAGGACGGCGAGGACCGGGGCGTATTCCAGCTGTCGGGCGAAGGTGTCGGCGACCGTTCGCTGGTCCGTGGCCGCTGCCGCGAGGCCGACCGCGGCGAGGTCGTCGCCGTTGCCGAGGTAGGGCAGGAGCAGCGCCGGGTCCACGGCGGTGATGACGCCGGTGACCGTGAGGCCGCCGGAGGTGACCACCTCGGCCATCGCCTTGGGTTCGACGGAGTCCCACAACTCGACGACGGCGAGCCGGACTTGGCCTGCTGCCGCGAGTCGGCGCAGTTCCGGGACCAGGTCCTCGCGCAGGGCGCAGCAGGCGCAGTCGTTGACGAGGGGGGTCTCGCCGGCGGAGACGATGCCCGTGGCGTCCCTGATCGTGCGGACGACCGCGCCCGCGGCGGCCGTGGCGAGGTCGTGGTGGAGGACGACGCTGCCGGGGACGTCGTGGAGGAGGTGGGCGACGGTCGCTCTGCGGGCGTCGGCGTGCAGGCCGCCGACGATCACGACGGAGAGGTCGGGCACGGTCAGTCCTGCTTCCCGTACCGGCGCTCGAAGCGCTCCACGCGGCCGGCCGTGTCCAGGACGCGGGCCGTGCCGGTGTAGAAGGGGTGGCTGACGTTCGAGATCTCGACGTCGACGACGGGGTACGTGCCGCCGTCCGCCCACTCGATCGTCTTCGCGCTCGTCATCGTCGAGCGGGTGAGGAAGGCGTGGCCGGCGGCGCGGTCGCGGAAGACGACCGGGCCGTAGAGCGGGTGGATCTGCTCGCGCATGGCGGTCAGCGCTCCTCTCGGAAGTCGACGTGGCGGCCGGCGGCCGGGTCGTACTTGCGCAGGGTCAGGCGGTCGGGGTCGTTGCGGCGGTTCTTGCGGGTCACGTAGGTGTAGCCGGTGCCGGCGGTGGACCGGAGTTTGATGACCGGGCGGAGTTCGTTGCGAGCCATGGCTGATACCTTACTGAAAATGAATTCCATTAGCAGCACTGGCTACGGCCCCGATCGAGGAGAGGTACGTCACTCGTGTCCGCCCACTGCATGCTGACCGGCGCACAGCCCGGCTTCGGCAACCGCATCTCCCACTCCCACCGGCGCACCTCGCGCCGCTTCGACCCGAACATCCAGTCCAAGCGCTACTGGCTGCCCGGCGAGGGCCGGTACGTACGGCTGCGGCTGAGCACCAAGGGGATCCGGACCGTCGACACGATCGGCGTCGAGGCGGCCGTGGCCCGGATCCGTGCCCGCGGGGTGAGGATCTGATGGCGAAGAAAAGCAAGATCGCGAAGAACGAGCAGCGGCAGCGGGTTGTCGCGCGGTACGCCGCGCGCCGGGCCGAGTTGAAGGAGATCATCCGGCGGCCCGCCTCCACCGAGGCCGAACGGGCCGCCGCCCAGCGGGAATTGAGGAGCCAGCCGCGCGACGCCAGTGCCACCCGTGTGCGCAACCGGGACCAGGTCGACGGGCGCCCCCGCGGCTACTTCCGTGCCTTCGGGCTGTCCCGGGTGAACCTGCGCGGACAGGCTCACAGCGGATACCTACCCGGTGTCCGCAAATCCTCCTGGTAGGCCCTGGTAGCTTGCTCCGGTCGTCCGGCCAAGGCCGACCGGGCGGCCGTCCGGCTACAGCTTGGGAGCTACCAGTGACTACGGCGATTTCGACGGTGTCGACGGTACGGATCGCGGCGGCTGTCGCCGGTCTGGCGGGCGCGCTCGTGCTGACCGCGTGCAGCGGCGGCGATTCCACGGACGACTCCTCGTCCACGCCGAGCGCGTCCGCGACCTCGACCGCCGACTCCGGAGGCTCCACCGGCAGCAGCCCGTCGGCCGCGTCCGACGGGCTGCAGGGCAGCTGGCTCGCCACGACCGACGGCAAGGCCGTGGCACTGGTGGTCACCGGCAAGCAGGCCGCGCTCTTCAGCACCGGCGGGACCGTGTGCAGCGGGACCGCCGGCAAGGAGGCGGGCATGCAGATGATCCACCTCAAGTGCACGGACGGCAGCAAGACCCGGGCGACCGGGATGGTCGGCTCCGTCACCAAGTCGGGCCTCACGGTCACCTGGTCGGGCAGTCTCGGCGAGGAGACGTACACCAAGGCGGAGGGCGGTCAGCTGCCGTCCGGCCTGGCCACGGCGAGCCTCGGGTCGTAGCCGTGTCGGCGGAGTGCCGTCACGTGCGGGATGATCCCCTCATGCGCACCACTTCCCTCACCGTCGCCGCACTCGCGTCGGCTCTGCTCCTGACCGCCTGCAACGGCAGCGGCGGCGGCTCCTCGGACGGCAAGAGCAGCTCGGCCTGCTCGTTCGACGGAGCCGGCGTCCAGGTCGGTCCCGCCAGTACCGCTCCGGCCGCCGGTGACACGGGCGAGGTCCCGGTCTCGATCACCAACCAGAGCAAGCCGTGCACCCTGGACGGCTTCGCCGCCGTCACCCTGCGGGGGAACGGCGACGACGTGACCGTCAGCCGGCTGACGGGCGCCAAGGCACAGCACCTGAAGCTCGCCAAGGGCGACGCGGCGCAGTTCACCATCACCTATGTCCGCGGCAAGGCGGCGGGCGACGACAAGAGTCTCGCCGCGACCGAGCTGGTCCTCACCCTGCCGGGCAGCAAGACCACCAAGAGCTACAAGTGGTCGTACGGACCCGTCCAGGGCAAGGGCGACGTGGGTCACCCGGACGCCTCGGTGAGCGCCTTCACCGTGTCCGGCGACTGACTCCCCTCAGGCTTCCCTTCGGTCGAGCCGCGGCCGGGCCCCGACCTGGGCCCGGTCCGCCGCCTCGGCGCCCTCCGTCCAGCCCGCCTCGTCGCTGACCCCGCGCAGGCGGGTCGTGGTCGTCTCCGGGAACATCTCGTCGACGCGGTCGGTGACGGCGACCTCGCGGGTGGCGAGCACCGGGAGCAGGTCGTCGGTCACCTGTGTCCCGGCGGCCTCGGCCAGCCGGGTCCCGATGCGGTGGGCGTAGGCCGCGAGGAAGGACTGCCGGAAGGTCTTGGTCCGCCGGCGGCCACCCGCCCGCTGGGCCGCCTCCGCCCGCGTCATCGCGGTCGTGGCCTGCACGAGGAGTGAGGTGTAGAGGAGCTCGACCACCTCCAGATCGCCCTCGAAGCCGACGACGGTCGAGAACCCGAAGGCCTCGTTCCACACGGCCCGGCAGTGGTTCGCCCCGGCGACCGCGTCCAGCAGCACCGCCTTCGCCTGCTCGTACGGCGCCTCGACCCCGATCCGGCAGGCCCCGGGCGCGTCCTTCGCCGGCGCCTGCGCGTCGAGCAGCGCCTCGTCGATGCTGTGCCGCGCCATCAGCTCCTGCGCCTTGGCGCTCAGCGCCTCCGCCTCCTCCGGGAAACCGGTCGCCTCCGCCTTGGCGAGCAGCGCGCGGATCCGGGTGAGCATGCGGGACGCGGGCCGACGGCTGTCGTGCTGCCGCTTCGGCTCGTCCAGGGGTTCGAGACTCGGCAGCCGCAGCAGCAGCCGATACAGCTCCAGCACGGTGGTGGCGTGCGTGAACCGGTCGGTGCGGGGCGGCTCGTCGGCGGTCAGCTCGTCGAGCTGGGCGGACCAGCGGGGGCCGCGCGCCCGGTCGTCGGGCGCCTGCGTGCGGATCAGCGCCGAGACGAGCCGTACGTGCACGTCGTCCAACTCCCGCCGCACCAGCCGTACGACATCGGCGGGCTGCCATCCGCGCCGCCAGGCCGCCGCCACGAACTCCCGCCCACGGCGGGCGAGTTCGGGGTCCGACGCGGGGTCGGCGGCGAGGATCGAGGCGCCCGTGTCGAGGGCGTCGTGGGTGTCGGTGTAGAGGGCTGCCTCGAAGGCGCGCTCGACGGTGCCGGTGGTGCTGCTCACCCGTCGATCGTGTCATGGGGCGGCGGGGAGGGGGACTCTGAAAAAGTGTGACACTTTCCGCTAAAGTGTCACACTTTTTCAGGGCGGGTAGGGCTGGGACCACCTCAGGGACGCCCGCTGGTGGTCGTGTTCCGGCAGGCCGGGCGCGGTGCGATGGGGGCATGACACAGACAGTCGTACGGATTCGGGGGCTTCGGCGTCACTACGGCGAGGTGCGCGCCCTCGACGGGGTGGATCTGGACTTCGGCGCCGGGACGTTCACGGCCGTGATGGGGCCGTCGGGGTCGGGGAAGTCGACCTTGTTGCAGTGCGGGGCGGGGCTGGAACGGCCGGGGGCCGGGACGGTGACCGTGGACGGGGTGGAGCTGACCGGGCTGAGTGAACGGCGGCGGACGCTGCTCCGGAGGGAACGGATCGGATTCGTCTTCCAGTCCTTCAACCTCCTCCCCTCCCTCACCGCCGCGCAGAACGTGGCCCTGCCGCTACGACTGGCCGGGCGCCGCCCCTCGCGCGGGGCCGTGCGCGAGGCGTTGGAGCGGGTGGGGCTGGCGGAGCGGGCCGGGCACCGGCCATCGCAGTTGTCCGGCGGGCAACAGCAACGGGTTGCGCTCGCACGGGCGTTGATCACCCGCCCGGCGGTGCTGTTCGCGGACGAGCCGACGGGTGCGCTGGACACGGCCACGGGCCGCCAAGTGCTCGCGCTGCTCCGGGAGTTGGTGGACCGGGAGGGGCAGACGACGGTCATGGTCACGCACGACCCGGTGGCCGCGTCGTACGCCGACCGGGTCGTGTTCCTCGTCGACGGCCGGGTGGGCGGGGAGTTGCGCGCGCCGTCCGCGGCCGAGGTGGCGGCGCGCCTGACGGGCCTGGAGGGAGTGCCGTGCTGATCCTGTCTTCGCTGCGCACGCGGTGGGCCTCGTTGCTGGGCTCCTTCGTCGCCGTGGCGCTGGGGGTCGCGGTGGTGGCGTCGACGGTCGCGGGTCTCGCCGCGGCGGTGGGCGCGCCGGTGCGGGCGCCGGAGCGGTTCGCGTCCTCGCCGGTCGTCGTCATGGGCCGGGACACGCTCACCGTGGAGGTGCGGCGCGGTCCGGCCACCGCGCGGGTGTCGAAGAAGCTCGCTCATCCACACCCTGTGGACAACCAACTCCTGGCCGACTTGCGGGCGTTGGGCCCGGTGCGGACGGACGGCGGCGGGCGGCGGGACGCGGTCGGGGTCGACGCGCCGGTCGCCGCGGTGCGGGCGGTGGTGGGCGAGCGGGCGCGCGTGCTGACGGGGAGTGCGCGGCGGCTCGCCGATCCGGCCGCGGCGCGCGACGCCCAGCAGCTGGTCTCGGTCGTCGCCCTGCTCGGCACGGCCGCGGGGGTCACCGCCTTCGTCTCCGTGTTCGTCACGGCGTCGACCTTCGCCTTCGTGATCGCCCTGCGCAGAAGGGAGTTGGGGCTGCTGCGGATGGCCGGGGCGACACCGGGCCAGGTACGGCGGACGCTGCTCGGGGAGGCAGGGACGGTCGGGATCGTGGCGTCGGCGGCGGGCTGCGCGCTGGGAGTTCGGGGAGCACCCCTGTTGGTGCGGGCGCTGGTCGACGGCGGGGTGGCGCCGTCGTGGTTCACGCTGCGGGCGGCGGCGCACTGGCCGTACGAAGTCGCCTTCGGCGTCGGGGTGTTGGTGGCGCTGGCCGGTGCAGGGACGGCTGCGCGGCGGGCCGGGCGGGTCGGGCCCGCGGAGGCGTTGCGGGAGGCGGCGGTGGACACGGGGGTGCTGCCGTGGTCGCGGAAGCTGATCGGCGGGCTGCTGCTGGCGGCCGGACTCGCCCTGCTCGCAAGGTCGTTGTGGACGGACCCGGCGGACCTGCTGAAACGCAAGACGTACACGACCCGGCCGATGCTCCTGATCACGGCGGTGGCGGCGCTGGCACCGGCGCTGGTGGGCCCTGCGATACGGCTACTGGTACGGCTGCCGGGAGCCGCTGGACTGCTGATCCGCGAGAACTCGGCAGCCTCCGTACGGCGAACTGCCGCTGTGGCGGCGCCGGTTCTGGTGACGGTCGCGCTGGCCGGGTCGCTGCTGGGCTCCGCGTGGACGGTCACGGAGGCTAAGGCGGCGGAGGCACGGGAGCGGACGCGGGCCCAATTCGTCGTCACCGGTGAGGAGTTGAAGGTTCCGGTGGTGCCGGGTGCGACGGTCTCCGCGTCCGCCTCGACCGCGGTCTTCGTACGGGAGGACGGTACGGCCCTCATCCGGTCCGACGCCCGTGCCGTAGCGGATGTGCGGGCGTTCGCCGAGGTCACGCGACTGCCCGTGGTCGCCGGTGACGTACGGAAGTTGGACGACCGGTCGATCGTCGTGAACGAGGAGTGGGAGCGGCACACGGTCGGTGCGTGGGTGCGGGTGTGGCTCGGGGACGGGCGGGCGGCACGGCTGCGGATCGTGGCGGTGCTGGCGCGCGGGACCGGGGACAACGGGGCGTATGTGACGGCGGCGAACGCGGCGGGGGCGGGGGTGGACCGGCTGGAGGTCCGGGTCGCGGGCGGGGCGGCGGAACGGGCGCGGGCAGTGCGGGAGTTGAGGGCGTCCGGGGGGACGGTGCGGAGTGCGGGGGCTTGGCTGGCGGAGGCGTATCCGCGGGTGGGGATGTGGGGTGGCGGGGGTGGTCGGGGTGGGGCACGGACGCGGCTCGGACTGTTCGTGGTGTTGGGCATCTCCCTTGTGTACGCCGGGATTTCGCTCGCCACGACACTGCTGATGGCGATGTCCGTGCGGGGCGACGAGCTGCGGTCACTGCGACTCGCGGGGGCAACTCGCGGGCAGGTGCTGGGAGTTGTGGTGGGTGAGGCCCTGGTGGCTGTGGGGGTGGGGGCCGGGCTCGGGGTGGGGGTGAGTGCGGTCGACCTCGGTGGGTTGGCGGGTGCGTTGGGGGTGTTGGGGGCGCCTGTGCGGGTGGGGGTGCCTTGGGAAGTGGTCGGCGCGTGCGTGGGGGCGTGCGCCGGGGTCGGGGTGGTGGCGGCCGGGGTCGGCGGCGTGGTCGCGATGCGGTCGCGGGTGCGCGGATGAGTACGGTCGCGCATCGCGGTCCGGCCCTCCCCCTCCCGCTCCCGCTCGCCATCTCACTCACCGAAAATCGGTCGCCCCTTCCCCCGGTCGGCTTCGAGCATGGCTCGCATGGTCGACACATCTCTGTACGCAACGTTTCTTGTCGCCGCCTTCGTGCTCTGCATCACGCCCGGTCCCGACATGATGTTCATCGTGGCGATGGGCGGGCGGGGCGGGCCCACGGTGGGCGTGACGGCTGCCTTCGGGGTGGCCTGTGCGATGTTCGTGCACTCGGTGGCCGCGGCGCTCGGGCTGTCGGCGCTGTTCCTGACGCTGCCGGTGCTCTACCACGTGCTGCGCTGGGCGGGCGCGGCCTATCTCCTGTACCTGGCCGTCAAGGCGTTCCGGGAACGGGCGGTGGCGTTCGCGGAGGAGGACCATGGGCAAGGGGTCGGGGTCGGAGTCGGTCGGCGGCGGGCCTTTCTGCAGGGGGCCGTCACCAATCTGCTCAATCCCAAGGTGATCCTCTTCGATGTCGCGTTCCTCCCGCAGTTCGTGAATCCCGAACTGGGGCACGTGGGCGAGCAGTTCCTCGCCCTCGGGTGCACGATCACGGTGATGGGCTTCGTGGTCGACGGTTCGGTCGGGCTGCTCTCCGGGAAGCTGGCGGCGCTGCTGCGGCGGAGCCGACGGGCGGCCCGGGGGCTGAACATCTTCAGCGGGACGGTGTTCACGGGGCTCGCGGTACGGCTGGTGGCTTCGCCGAAGTAAGGGGGCAGCCTGGATGTCAACCCAAGGTTGACAGTGCCCTACTGTCAACCTACGGTTGTCACATGACGACCAATCCGAACGTCACCTCGTCCGTACGTCTCGACGACCTCATCGACGCCATCAAGAAGGTCCACCCCGCGCCGCTCGACCAGCTCCAGGACGCGGTCATCGCCGCCGACCACCTGGGCGACGTGGCCGACCACCTGATCGGGCACTTCGTCGACCAGGCCCGGCGTTCCGGTGCCTCCTGGACGGACATCGGCAGGAGCATGGGCGTCACCCGGCAGGCGGCCCAGAAGCGCTTCGTGGCCAAGGAGTCGGCCGACCTCGACCCCAGCCAGGGGTTCGGCCGGTACACGCCGCGCGCCCGCAACGTGGTGATGGCCGCCCACAACGAGGCCATCGCCGCCCGCAACCCCGAGGGTCGCCCCGAGCACCTGGTTCTCGGTCTGCTCGCGGAACCGGACGCCCTCGCCGCCAAGGCGATCACCAGGCAGGACGTCCTCCTCGACGCCGTACGCCAGGCGGCCACCGCCGCGCTCCCGCCGGCCGCCGAGGAGGTCCCGGACCTCGTCCCCTACGGCCCCGACGCCAAGAAGGTCCTGGAACTCACCTTCCGCGAGGCCCTGCGCCTGGGCCACAACTACATCGGCACCGAGCACATCCTGCTCGCCCTGCTGGAGCACGAGAACGGCGAGGGCGTCCTGAACGGCCTCGGCATCGACAAGCCCACGAGCGAACGGCACATCGCCGAGATGCTGCATCAGCTGCAGGGCTGACGTGCCCCTGCCCGCCGCTCGGGTCAGAACTGGCTCGTGTCGAGGTCGAACCCCAGCGGCTCCGGCAGCGCCACGGTCTTGGAGATCTCGATCTCGGCGGCCCGGGTGTAGCGGTCCTCGGACGGCTCGCTGTACACGATGACCGTCCCGGCCTCGCGGTCGATCAGCAGATAACAGGGGATGCCCGCGCGGGCGTAACCACGGAGTTTGGGACCGCGGTCGTTGTCGGCGGTGGACTCGGACGTCACCTCGCCGACGAGCACGACGGGTGCGGGGTCGTGATAGCGCTGGTCGTCGGCGAAACTGCCCTTCGGGGCGATCACCAGATCGGGGACCACCTGGCCGGTGGCGGACGCGTCCGGAACGTGCAGGCCGATGCCGGTGTAGCGACCGTAGTCCTTTCGATGGTCCCGGACCTGCCCGGTGACCTCGGACACGATCTCCTCATGCTCACCATTCGCCGGAGGCACCACGTGGATCTTCCCTTCGATCAACTCCACGCGCCATCCCTCGGGGGCAGCAGCGTCGAACGCGTCGAAGGCGGCCTCGACCGAAGCCTCCATGCGCCTCTCCTCCGTCTGACTCGGATGAGGAGTCGGTCGACGTTCTGGGGCGGTCAGTGCCACGGCGGACCTCCTTCGTACGGAGCGACCCTGCCAGCGTAGGCGAGAGGGCCGTCCGCGATCTCGTGATGCGTCACTCGTACGAGTGTGCGCGTGACGTTTCTTCGCTCGGGGCCGCTGCGCACGCGACGCGGTTCGCGCAGGTCGGAGCCGTTGTCAGAGCTGCGTGCCACACTCGCGAACATGACCGATCGCTGGGCGCTCGCCCCGGCCGAGGGTGGTGGCGTGGAGGTCGCCGCCCTCGGTCCGGACGGGCTGCCCTCGGGGGTCGTGCGACGGGAACCCGATCTCGTCGAGGCCGTGCGCCGCCGGCCGGACGTGAGCCGGTGGGTGTGGCGGTCCACGGCCGAGGTCTATCCGGCGCTGCTCGCCGCGGGGGTGCGGGTGGAGCGGTGTTACGACGTGGAGGACGCCGAGACCCTGCTGCTCGGGCACGAGGGGCGGCACGGCGAGCCCAGGTCGGCCGCCGCCGCGCTGGCCCGGCTGCGCGGCGGGCCCGTACCGCCGGATCCGCCGCAGCGGTCCGCCGACCCCGGCGCGCAGTCACCCCTGTTCGAGCCGCAGAGCGTCCGTCTCCCGCTGGCCGACCTCCTCGCCGTGTACGCCGAGCAGCAGCAGCGGCACGACACCACCGCGTATCCCGACCGGATGCGACTGCTCACCGCCTCCGAGTCGGCGGGCATGCTGGTCGCCGCCGAGATGAACCGAGCGGGGCTGCCGTGGAGCGCCGACGTCCACCGGGAGATGCTGCACGAGTTGCTGGGCGAGCGGTACACGGGCGGCGGTGAGCCCCGGCGGCTCGCCGAGCTGGCCGACGAGGTGTCCGCGGCCTTCGGGAGACGGGTGCGGCCGGATCTGCCCGCGGACGTGGTCAAGGCCTTCGCGCAGGCCGGGATCAAGGTCAGGTCGACCCGGCGCTGGGAGATCCAGTCCCTCGACCACCCGGCGGTGGAACCGCTCCTGGAGTACAAGAAGCTCTACCGCATCTGGGTGGCCCACGGCTGGTCCTGGCTCCAGGACTGGGTACGGGACGGGCGGTTCCGGCCCGAGTTCATCGCGGGCGGGACCGTCACCGGGCGCTGGGTCACCAACGGCGGGGGCGGGCTCCAGATCCCCAAGGTCATCCGGCGTGCCGTGGTCGCCGACCCCGGCTGGCGGCTCGTCGTCGCCGACGCCGACCAGATGGAACCGCGGGTGCTCGCCGCGATCTCCCGCGACCCCGGGCTGATGGAGGTGGCCGGCCGGGCCACCGACCTCTACCAGTCCGTGTCCGACCGCGCCTTCTCCGGCGACCGCGACCAGGCCAAGATCGCCGTGCTCGGCGCGGTCTACGGCCAGACCTCCGGCGACGGCCTCAAGAACCTCGCCGCACTCAGACGCCGGTTCCCCAAGGCGGTGGCCTACGTCGACGACGCCGCGAAGGCGGGAGAGGAGGGGCGGCTCGTGCGGACCTGGCTGGGGCGGACCTGCCCACCGGTGGCCGGGGGCGAGGACGCGGCGGAGGAGGCGGGAATTCCGCAGGACGAACCCGCCTCCACCCCCACCGACCAGGGCTGGGTGCCCGGCTACGCCTCCACCAACTCCCGCGCCCGAGGCCGCTTCGCCCGCAACTTCGTCGTCCAGGGCAGCGCCGCCGACTGGGCCCTCATCATGCTCGCCGCGCTCCGGCGGTCCTGTGCGGAGCTGGCGGCCGAGCTGGTCTTCTTCCAGCACGACGAGGTGATCGTCCACTGTCCCGAGAAGGAGGCCGAGACCGTGGTCGCCGCGATACGGGAGGCGGCCGACCTCGCCGGGCGGCTGACGTTCGGGGAGACGCCGGTGCGGTTCCCGTTCACCGTCGCGGTGGTCGAGTGCTACGCCGACGCCAAATAGGGCCGGAGCTACGCCGGTCAACTGAAGCCGGGGCTACGGCGGTCAACTAAAGCCCGGGCTACGGCAGTCGACGCGCGTCACGCTGTGACAACAGCTCGCCCAGCTCCCGCACCACCGCCTTCTCGTCCGTCCCGTCCAGCGCGTCGAGAGCGGCCCGCCACTCCTCGTACGCCTCCTCGGCACGGCCCTGTTCCCGCAGCAGCAGGCCGTGTTGGTGGCGGGCGAGACCGCCCATGTAGCGGTCGGCGCGGGCCTCCGCGCGGCGCAGGAGTTCCGCGCACTCGGTGCCGGCGCGTTCGGTACGGCCGAGGGGCCGCAGGGCACGGACCAGGCCGAGCCGGGTCTGCGACTCGCCGTGCCAGTCGCCGTGGCCGCCGAGGATGCGCAGGCTCTCCTCGAAGTGCGGCAGGGCGGCGGCCGGTTCACCGAGGGCGAGGTGGGCGTAGCCGATGTTGCAGTGCGCGGAGTGCTGCACGATGACCGCGCCGATCTCGTCGCCGATGGCCAGCGAGCGGCGGTGCTGCTCGATGGCGGCCCGCGGGTCGGTGTGCTCGTACAGGTTGCCGAGATGGCTGTACGTCACGGCCTCGCCGTACGGGTCGTTCAACTGCCGTGAGTACGCCAGGCTCTGGCGCAGCGCGACCCCGGACTCGGCGTACTGGCCCAGCCCTTCGAGGAGCAGGCCCCGGTTGTTGAGGCAGCGGCGGATCCAGGAGACCGCGTCGAGCCGCCACCAGATCGCCAGCGCCTGGTCGTTGAGGCCGAGGGCCTCGCTCTGCCGGCCGGTCAGGAAGTGCAGCCCGGCGAGATCGCCCAGCGCGTACGCCTCCGCCGCCGCGTCCCCGAGCCGCCGCGCCGCGCCCAGGGCGGCCCGGCCGAGCACCTCCATCTCGGCGACCCGGCCGCTGCGCAGGACGTACGGGAAGAGGAGCCGGACGAGGGTCGAGACCTGGGCGGTCCGGTGGAGGTAGGGGGTGTCGCGGTACCGGGTCACGAGCGTGACCACGTTCTCCAGCTCCAAGTCGCCCCAGGCGAAGGCGTCTTGGGAGCCGGGGAAGGGAGCGGTGGCTGTCACCTCCGCCGCGTGTCCGGGAGGCTGGGCGGCGGTCGGGCGGCGGCGGTCGTCCTGGTCGAGGCCCGGTTCGACGATCGCGGTGAGGGCGCGCTCGGCGACGGCGGCGTACCAGCCGAGGGCGGTGTCGACGAGGTCGCCGGGCGGCTCGTTCTCCGCCAGTTCGCGGGCGAAGTCGCGGACCAGGTCGTGGGGTGCGTAGCGGCCGTACGCCGTCTCCTCCAGGAGCGCCACGTCGACGAGGCGGTCGAGGGCGGCCTCGGCCCGGCGTTCGTCGGTGCCGGTGATCCGGGCGAGCAGGGGTGCGCCGTACGCCGGGAGGTCGAGGGCGCCGATGTGGCGCAGGGCGAGGGCCGCGTCCCGGTCGGTCTCACGGTCCGCGGCGGCGAGGGCGTCGTGGGCGACGGCCAGGGAGCGGCGGACGCTGAGGTCGTCGTACTCCAGGTGGTGCAACCGGCCTTCGGTGGCGGCGAGTTGACCGGCCAGCGTGTCCGGGGTGAGGGCCCGGCGGGCGGCCAGCCGGGCGGCGACGACGCGCAGGGCGAGCGGGAGGCGGCCGGTGAGTTCGACGAGCGGGTGGCCCGCGTCGAGGCCGTCCCTGCCCGAGACCGCGCGCAGCAGTGCCGCGCTGTCCTCGCCGGACAGGGGCGCGAGCGGGAACCGGCGGGCACCGTCGAGCGCGGTCAGCGGCGAACGGCTGGTGACGAGCACCGCGCAACCGGTGCCCGCCGGCAGCAACGGCCGTACCTGGGCGGCACTCTCGGCGTCGTCCAGCACCATGAGCGTGCGGGTCGGGGCGAGCAGCGAGCGCAGCAACGTGGCTGCCGCGTCCGGGTGTTCGGGGATGTGCCGGGGTTCGGCGCCGAGGTCACGGAGCAGCGCGTGGAGCGCCTGGCCGGAGGTGAGGGGGGTCATGCCCGGGGTGGCGCCGTGCAGGTTCACGTACAACTGCCCGTCGGGGAAACGGTTCCGCAGCTCATGGGCCGTATGCAGCGCGAGGGCGCTCTTGCCGACGCCTGCCATGCCGCTGATGACGGCGAGGGGGTGGGGACGGGGAGGGGGAGGGGAGCCGGGCTCGGCGGCGGTGCGGGGCGCGAGGGTGTCGTGCAGGGCGCGGAGGGTGTCGGATCGGCCGGTGAAGTGGGCGGGTGGGGGCGGGAGTTGGGCGGGGCGGGGGGAGGTGGGCGAGTGAGGGGTGGGTCGGTCCCCGGCGTCGGGGGCGAGGGGGGCGGGGGCAGTGGGGTCGGGGGCGCCGGGGGCGTTCGCCGGCTCGCCCCCGCCGGTGGCCTCGACGGCGCCGACGTGCCCCGGAGCGTCGATGTGCCCGATGTCCGCCGCCCGTCCCGCGACCGGCACCCTCCAGGCTGCCGCCCCCCGCGGCAGATCCCACCCCTCCCGCACCTCCGTACCCTGCGGCATCTCCGCACGCGCCTCCCGGACCGAAGCCCCCGGCGCCACACCCCCGTACCCCTCCCCGTACTCCCCGTACTCCTCGTACTCCTCTCGACGCACCTCCGGCGCCGCCGCCTCCCCCCGCAAGACCTCGGCATGCGCCTCCCGTACCGCCGCCCCCGGCTCGATGCCGAGTTCCTCGATCAGGCGGTTGCGCAGGTCCCGGTGGACGGCCAGGGCTTCGGGCTGGCGGCCGGTGCGGTGGAGGGCGAGCATCAGCTGGCGGTGGTAGCCCTCCCGGAGGGGGTGGTCGGCGACCAGTGCGGCCAACTCCGGTACGAGCGCGCCGAGTCGTACGCCGCCGAGGGCCAGTTCGGCGTCGTAGCGCCATTCGAGGACGAGGAGGCGGGCCTCCGTGAGGCGTTGTGCGAAGGCGTAGCCGCCGAGTTCGGCGGGCAGGCCGCTGAGCGGGGTGCCGCGCCACAGGGCGAGCGCCGCTGTGCATTCGCGGATGGTGCGGGGCCGGTCGCGGGCGGCGTGTGCGGCGCGGGCCGCGGCGACGTGGGTCTCGAAGACGTGGACGTCGAGTTCGCCCTCGTCGACGCGGAGCACATAGCCGGGCGGGACTGCGCGCAGCCGGTCGGGGTCGTCGAGGAGGCGGCGCAGGCGGGTCACGTGGTTGTGCAGGGAGGCGTGTGCGGAGGCCGGCGGTGAGCCGCCCCACAGGGCGTCCTTGAGGGCGTCGACGGAGACCACCCGGCCCGGTTCCAGGAGCAGCGCGGCGAGCAGGACCCGCACCTTGGGGCTGGTGACGGCACGGACCGGGTCGTAGAAGACAGGCGTGCCCAGCAGTCCGAACCGCAGCTCGCGCCGCATCACGCCGACCTGTCGCCTTTCCGCGCGGCCCCGTCGGACCGTGCTCCGCGGCGGAGGTTCCGCCGTCGTTGGCGGAATTCCGCCCTGCTCACGGCGGTTTCCCGCCACCCTGTCCCGGCCGTCGAGGGCCGGGATCCGCTACCGTACCGGCCGTCTGCCGCCACCGCCCGGCGAGTTCACGCCACACGGCCCAGGAGCATCGCGGGCACCGTTGGCCACATGTTAGCGATTCGTTGGTGCAACCTGATGTGATCACATCATCGGATCTGGCCCGACGGTGCGCGCGTACGACGCGCAACTCGGGGGAGTGTCGCCGTCGTGGCCGGGTCCGGGGACGCGAGAGGGCCCCGGTCGGCGGAGGTGAACGACCGGGGCTCTCGTCCCTTATCTGTCTGCGCTGTCTGCGCGTTCCACGGATCAGATGACGGGCGGGCGGCCCAGCCGCGTCAGCCGCCACACCGTCCGCCAGCGCATGGCCCGCCGCTCGCCGGCCGGTTCGCGCACGCCCTCCACGAATCCGCCGAACCAGGCCCGCAGCCCGCCGAGCGACCGTGTCCGTACGAGGGTGAGCAGCGTCCAGACGCCCAGGTGCACCGGGATCAGCGCGAGCGGCAGCCGGCGCCGGACCAGCCAGACGCGGTTGCGGGCGGTGACCCGGTAGTAGATGGCGTGCCGGGCGGGCGAGGTCTTGGGGTGCTGGAGGAGCAGCTCGGGGGCGTAACGGATGCGCCAGCCTGCGTCGGCGGCCCGCCAGGCGAGGTCGGTCTCCTCGTGCGCGAAGAAGAACTCGGCCGGCCAGTCCCCCGTCTCGGCGAGCATCGCCATGCTCAACGCATGCCCGCCGCCGAGGAACCCGGTGACGTAGCCGCCCTCCATCGGGTCCCCCGCGCCGACCCTCGGCACATGGCGCCGCTGGGTCTCCCCGTGCTCGTCGGCGATCCGGAACCCGACGATGCCGAGGCGGGGCTCGGCCGCGTACAGATCCCGTACCCGGCGCAGCACGTCGGCGTCGACGAGGAGTCCGTCGTCGTCGAGTTCCACTACGACGTCCACGTCGCCGAACTCGCGGAGGCGGGCCAGGCCCACGTTCCGGCCGCCGGGGCAGCCGAGGTTCTCGTCGACGTCGATGGTGGTGACCTCGCCGGGCAGGGAGAGCCGGTCGGCGAACTCGGGGAGCCGGCAGCCGTTTCCGACGATCACGATGCGGGTGGGCGGGAGGTCCTGCTTGGCCACGGACTCCAGGAGCGCGTCGACCTCTGCGGGCCGGTTGCCCATGGTCACCACGGCGACGGCGATCCTCGGATCCACCATGTCCACCACGTCCCACACTCCGTCCGGCCATCCGGTGATGCCCGCGCTCCGACCGCACGGCACTCACCGTTCACCAAGATGTTGCCTCACGTCGGCCGATGGCTACGACTCAAGTTCATTTTGCGGCACCTTTGTTGTGGCTTTGCCGGTTTTCCCTCCGTCGCACGAACTTCAGCCCCGACCAGTCGTCGCCCAGCGCGGCGACCTTCACATCGACGACCCCGAGCGGGAGGAAGAGCTCGCGCAGGCCGTTCTCGGTGATGTCACTGACGTGGCCTGCGGCCTTGCGCGGCCAGGCGATCCACAGCATGGCGGTGTCGGCGAGATCGAGGACCAGGCCCGGGGCTTCGTCGCCCAGGTGCCGCCGTTCGCGGTAGAAGGCGACGGTGACGTCCGCGCCGCGCGGGCCGCCGACGGTGACTTCGCAGTCGGCGGGGAGTCCGGGGATGTCCCAGTGGTCGGGGGCGTGGCGCAGGCGGAGTTGGTGTCCGGGCTTGACGCCGATCTTCTTGGCGAGGGGGGTGCCGGAGTAACCTCCGGACGCCGTAGGGGAGTTGACCATGCCTGTCCTTCGTCCCGAGCACCGTTATGAGGAAGTGATCCGCGGTACACCCGATGATCCAGAAGCCGCTGTTAATCTCCGGTGCATCTTGCATGGGGGGACAGCCGGGGGGCTGTAGATACTGCACGGTACTCGCCGACGTGTACGTGGATGCGTACGTGAACGCGTACTTCGGCCACCGCCGTCCCGCCACGCCCTGTCCTCGTCCAGGAGGCCGCGTTGGCCCGCCGTACCGTCGCTCGCCGTATCACCGGCCGCCGTATCACCGCCCGTGGCGTCGTCGCCGCGTCGGCGGTTCTCCTCGTGGTCGCCGGGCCCGGATCGCTGTCCGTACCGGCCGGTGCGGTCGGGGACGCCTCTGTCGCGGCGGAGACGGTCTTCCAGTCGGACCGTTACGTCCCGCGCGGCGACGCGCTGTACTCCGCCGGTCCGAGCGGCTATCTGCATGCGCGGGAGGGGAGTCCGGGGTACCTCTGGACGTCGTACGACACCGGTACGACGACCGAACTCGGCAGTCTCCCCAGGATCAACACCCGCGCGTACCTCGGCTCGTCGTCCGACATCGTGTCCGATGTCGTCTCGTCCACTTCGAAGGTCGTCCTCAGGGACATGGCCGCCGGCACGAGCACGGACGTCGCCCTCACGCACGGCGCATACCGGGCGACGTTCGGCTCCCACGTGGTGACCGAGGCCCGGGTCGGCGGCAGTCGCGTGCTGTACCTGTACGGCGACGGCGCGCCCGCGGACGGCACACTGATCGACGGGTGGCCGACCGGTGTCTCCAACTACCTCTCCGTCATGGGCGGCGACAGCGGTACCGCGGTCTTCGGCTACCTCCTGGGAGACCAGTACCACCTGGCGCTGGTGGACCTCGCCGCCGCGAAGGTCACCGCCGATGTGCCGCTGTCCGCCGCCCCCGCGGGCGTCGCGCTGAGCGCGGACAAGCTGGTCTGGTACGCCTCGGGCGCCACCACCGCGCATGTCCTGGACCGCGCCGACCTGTCCGCCGCCGAGACGACCGTGACACTGCCCGGCACGACGGGCACCCCCACCCTGGGCATCGCCGGCCACTGGCTGGTGGTCGCCCGCTCCACGACGTCGGACGACTACTCCGACTCCTCCGGCAAGCCGCTCATGGCCGTCCCCCTCACGGGCGGCGACGCGGTCACCCTGCTCCGGCACGCGAACACCTCGGTCACCCCGACACCGGACGGCGGCCTGCTGGTCGCGGGCGGCGCCGACTCCGCGCACTGGGCGGTACGCAAGGTCACCGACACGGGGACGGAAGCGCCGGCGCTGACAGAGGTGACGGCCGTACCGCCGGTGGCCGCCACGATCGACCGGCTGTCGCTGCAGAACGGCACCCTGGTCACCGACGAGCACAACTCCAGCTTCCTGGGCGCCTATTACACCCGGCAGGTCTCGCCGACCGGCGGCTCCTACACGCCGAGCGCACCGACCTGGCAGACCTGGGACGGCCGCGGGACGGGTCCGTACGCCACCGGCGAGGGCCACGCGGTGACGTTCACGGCCTCCCCCGACCCCTCCATAGGGTCGTACGTCCAGTCGATCGACACCGACCCGGTGGGCTTCTATCTGCCCTCCGCCAACGGAACCGTCCTCGACATCTCCGGCCGCTACGCGATCGTCAACGGCTCCTCCCCCGCCAAGCAGTACGTCGGCGACCTCGGCGTCTACAGCGATCTCCGGCCCATCGTCACCCGCTCCGTCACCGCCGCCTCCGTCTGGGGGACAAAGCTGTGGACCCCGGGTTCCGGCAATGGCGTAGTCACTGCGAAGGACCTGAAGACCGGCAAGGCGACGGACACCGTCAGCACCGGCGCCCCGTGCGTCGCCAAGGAGTTGCAGGTCGTAGGCCGTTGGATCTACTGGTCGTGCGGCCCGACCGCCGCGGCAGGCGTCTGGGACCGTACGGCGAAGAAGAACATCACCGTGCCGTCCGGCGAGGCGCTGCTCGGCGACGGCTATCTCGTCCGGCACGACACCGCGGCCGGGGTGCTCCAGCTCACCGCCTTCGCCGACGGCACCGCGACCACCCGCACGATCGGCAGCCTCGCGGCGAGCAGCACCAACTCCAGCCTGCGCGGGGTGAGTTGGACCGTGGACAAGTTCGGCGGCCCGGCGGCCTACGTCGACGCCGACCACCTCATCCACCTGGTGCCCAGCGGAGTCGCCCCGCAGCCGCTCGCGATCACCGAGTCCGAGGCGACCGACAACACCTCGGGGCCCGGCGCGATCAGCAGCCCGTGGTGGCAGTACCGCGCGGTGCTCTCCCGGCCCGCCGCCTCCTGGACGGCCACGCTGACCAGCAAGGCCACGGGCAAGGCGGTACGCACGTTGACCGGCGGTGAGGTGGACGGGACGCTGACCGCGCGCTGGGACCTCCGCGACGCCACGGGCGCGCTCGTCCCCAACGGGGCGTACACCTTCAAGCTGACGGCCGCGCCCGCCGACGGCTCGGGGGCGGCGCTGACGATGTCGCGGACGATGAACGTGTCCACCGGGGCAGCCGTCCGCCGCGACTTCACCAACCACAGCACCTGGGGGCCCGACGGCATCGGCGACGTCCTCGCCCTCTCCTCCTCCGGGACCGTCAGCTACCGGCCGGGCGACGGGACGGGCGGTTTCTCCGGCGCCATGTCGGCCTCAGGCTGGCCCTCCACCGTGACCCTGGTCCCGTTCGGCGACCTGAACGGCGACCGCCAGAACGACGCCCTGGTCCGCTTCGCCAGCGGTGAACTGCGCGTCTACCGCACCTACCGCGGCCAGGCGTTCATCACCGACGCCCCGCACACGTCACTGGGCACCGGCTGGAACCAGTACAACGTGCTGACCTCCCCCGGCGACCTCACCGGCGACGGCCGCCCCGACCTGATCGCCCGCAAGGCATCCACCGGCGAGGTCTTCCTCTACAAGGGGACCAGCGCGGGCAAGCTGTCGGCACGGGTGCGCATCGCGACCGGCTGGTCCGGCTACAAGAAGATCGTCGGCATCGGCGACTTCAACGGCGACGGCCGCGGCGACCTCCTCGCCCAGGACAAGTCCAACACCCTCTGGCGCTACGACGGCAACGGCACCGGCGGCTTCAAGTCCCGCGTGAAGCTCGCCACCAACTGGGGCTCGTCCTACAACGTCGTCATCGGCGTCGGCGACCTCACCGGCGACGGCAGGCCGGACCTCGTCTCCCGCGACACGGCGGGCACGGTGTGGCGCAACTCCGGTGACGGGAAAGGGTCGTTCGGCCCCCGCACGAAGATCGCCACGGGCTGGCAGACGTACAAGGGCCTGTGAGGACAAGCTGGCCAACGCGGACAAGCTCGCCCCCAAGCTCAAGCGCGAGCTGGAGATCATCGCCGAGGACGGCCGCCGCGCCAAGAACCACCT